>NZ_JBQEPV010000010.1:0-313030 GCF_052045935.1 Paraburkholderia sp. 22098
AAACTCGCTGTTCGCGCCCGGTCGCGTGATGCTGCCCGCATAGAACACCGGATCGCCGACCTTGAACAGCGTCACGTCCGGACCTGCTGCGACGACCGTGCCTGCGGCGTCCCAGCCGAGCACGCGCGGCGCCTTTTCGACGGTATCTTTCGGCGCGCGCACCTTGGTGTCGACCGGATTGACCGAGATCGCCTCGACTTTCACGAGCAGATCGCGACCCGTCGCTTCGGGTTTGGGGATATCCACGTCGATCAAGGCTTCGTCCTGGTCGATGGGCAAATAGCGGTAAAGGCCAACGGCTTTCATAAGTGCTCCCGTGTTTGTTCGGATGAGGTTGAAGAACCGGTGAGGTCCGCACGGGTTTTGATGCTTGCTGCCCGCGCCGTTTCACAGAGACCGCCGATCCATGGACATGATCGTAAGCCGCCTCTTACTTCGATAAAAGCGGCATAATCGCTGAAACATCTTTTTGATTTTCCAAATAATGGACGTTCCGGCATCTACTCTTCGCGATTCGCGGCTGGCTGGCAGCGAACGCGATCGGCTGGACTTGCTCGACGTCGCACTATTCGTGCGCGCCGCGCTGCTGGCAAACGTGTCGGCGGCGGGACGCGAGTTCGGCCTGTCTGCGGCGGTGGCAAGCTCGCGGATCGCGCAACTGGAAAAGCTGCTCGGCGCCCGGCTGCTGCATCGAACCACACGCCGCATCAATCTCACGCAGGACGGCGAAGTCTTCATGGCGCGCGCCGAAGCGCTGCTCGACGCGGCCGCCGCAGCACGCGCTTCGGTGGGCCGAGGGCAAGCGGAACCGCAAGGCCGCCTGCGCGTGTCGATGCCGTCGTCGTTCGGGCGGCAACACGTGTCGCCCGTCATCACAGAGTTTCTGCGGCGTTATCCGGGCGTGAGCGTCGATTTGCGGCTGACCGATCAGCTTGTCGATCTCGTCGATGCGGGTATCGACGTGGCGATCCGTATCGGCGTGCTCAAAGATTCTTCGCTGGTCGCGCGCCGCCTCGCGGTCAACCGGCGTGTGTTGTGTGCGGCCCCGTCCTACCTGGCGCAGCGCGGCACACCACATCATCCATCGGATCTCGTACAGCACGAGTGCATGATTCTGTCGGATCAACGCGACTGGGCATTCGAAACGCCGGCTGGAACGCTCGACGTGCGCGTGAGCGGGCGCATGGTCACCGACAACGGCGAAGTGATCCGCGACGCGCTCCTCGCGGGTTTCGGCATCGCGCTCAAATCGACATGGGACGTCGCGCCGTTTTTGCGCACAGGCGAACTGGTGAGCGTGCTCGAAAACTACCCGCTCGCCGAGAAGGTGGCGATCTGGGCTGTGTATCCGAGCCGCGCCTTCGTACCGCCGAAGACGCTCGCGTTCATCGACTTTCTTGCCGCGCATTTCGGCGATCCACCCTTCTGGGACGTGGAGCCGGAGTGAGATTGGTGACATGCGGCATCGCTGATCTGAGCGCCGACGCGGACTGTGAGAAGGACAGCAGGTTCGCGAGGTCGTCGTGAACCATGCGTCCGTTAGCCTCGGTTCGGCATAACTCACAGATAGAAGATCTGCAGCTAGCGCCAAGCCGACTTCCGTCAGCAGCCGGAAGTCAGCTTGCAATACCTCACGAGCCAGCCTTGCCGGCTGCGTTACCTGACGATTTCCCATCGGTGTTCACGTCGGCCTGCGCGTCGTTCTGCGTCTTTTCCTGATACTCGCCGCCGCCGCGGCGATCCGTGTCCTGCAGCCCACGCTCGACGTCGCTATGCGCCTGCTTGCCGACACGCCGTGGCTCTTCGTCGTGCTGCGAGCCGGCGCTCTGGTCGTTCTCATGGGGCAACGGCGCGGCTGCGTCTTCCAATGACTCCGGATGCTTCTCGGCATGCGGATCGGCCTGCTTGCCGCCGTCCGACGATTGCGGTGTGCTTTTCATAACCCGCTCCTTGTGCGTTCACTATTACAGCCGACGCGAACGCGCCGGCTACGCTCCGTTCAGGCGTTTTCTCATTGCCGCGGTGATGCGCTGGCGAGTCTTCGAGTAGTCGGCCCACGGGTCGCTCTTCAGATTTGCAAGACGCTCATGCAGGTTCGCGATATTCCACTGATCGCCGCCAGTGGTTGACGCCACTTCGTCCCAGGCGAGCGGCACCGAAACGCCGAGCCCCGGCCGCGCCCGCGCGGAAAACGCGGCGACCGTGCTGGAGCCGCGGTTATTGCGCAAATAATCGACGAAAATCTTCTGCTTGCGATTTTGCGCGCCCATTTTCGCGCTGAAATATTTGGGCAGCGTGCTCGCCATGTGCTGAGCGACCGCCTGCGAAAACTCTTTCACCTCGTCCCAACCCGCGTGTTTCGACAGCGGCACCACGACATGGAAGCCCTTGCCGCCGCTCGTCTTGCAAAAAGACGTGAGGCCGAGTTCGTCCAGCAGCGAGCGCGTCAGCTGAGCGGCCTCGATCATCCGGTCCCATCCCAGCGACGGATCCGGATCCAGGTCGAACACGACGCGATCCGGTTTTTCGATGTTCGATGCGACGCCATTCCAAGTGTGAAATTCGATGGTGCCCATTTGCGCGGCGCCGACCAGCGCCTTCACACTCTCCACGGTGATGAGCGGAGGATGACCGGGGTCGAGCCCGGGGTGCTGCGTGATGTTCGGGATCGACAGCTTCTGGCTGTGCTTCTGGAAAAACAGTTCACCGCCAATGTCTTCGGGTGCGCGCACGAGCGACACAGGCCGGTCCGCCAGATGCGGCAACATCCACCGCGCGACCGATTCGTAGTACTGCACGAGGTCGATCTTGCGCGCGCCGGTGCTCTTGTCGATCACGCGGTCCGGATGCGATACGCGAACGCCGGCGACTTCGGCGGGCGACGCGGATTTTTTCGATCGCGATGCGGCGGGTTTAGTGTCCGCGGCTTCGTCTTTCAGTGTGGCGGTTTTGGCAGCTGCTTTGCTCGCTGTCTTTGCGGCCGGCGTGGTTGTCGTTGCTTCGCCAGCAGTTTTAGCGGTCGTTTTAGTGGTCGTTTTAGCCGACGCCTTCGCGGTGGCTTTTACGCCCTTTTCCGTGTCGTTGTCCGTTGCTTCTCCCGCCGCCGCTTTGCCGGCAGAGCGCTTCTTATTCGCGCCTGAAGTCTGCACGTCGTCATCCGCTTCAGCCGCCGCGCGCCGTCCTGAACGTTTCTTCGGCGCCGTGTCGGATTGGGCCTCGATATCGGTTTGCTGTTGCACGTCGTCCCCCTTGCGTGGTGCTTCCTTGACGATCTGGCGCGCCGGCTTGTCGCTGCGCAAACTGACGAACGACGCCTGGCGCACGATACCGTCGCTCGTCCATTCGGCGAAATTGCATTCGGCGACGAGCACGGGCTCGACCCAATGCACCGGCGTGCGACTGCGCTCGCGCGGCGGACTCGCGAACGGCATGCGTTTCGTCTCGTGTGCGTCGAGTTCTTTCTTCACCGAGCGCAGCAACGCGGCGTCGAAACCGGTGCCGACGCGCCCCGCATATTGCAACTTGCCCTTGCTGTCGTACACGCCGAGAAGCAGTGCGCCGAAGGCCGCGCGGCTGCCCGAGGGTTCCGAATAGCCGCCGATCACGAACTCCTGGCGTCGGCGGCATTTGAGCTTGATCCAGGTGGCCGAGCGGCCGGAGCTATAGCCGCTGTCGCGCCGCTTACCGATGATCCCTTCGAGCGCCATATCGCACGCGCTTTTCAGCAGATCGTCGGCGCTGAACTCGAAGTCGTTCGAAAAGCGCAGCACGCTGTCGTCGACGGGTTCGAGCAGCGCGCGCAGAATCGCGCGTCTTTGCTGCAGCGGCACGCCGCGCAAGTCGTAGCCGTTCAGAAACGGCACGTCGAACAGATAGACGACGATGTCTTGCGGCCGGTTCGAATCGAACGCGTTTTGCAACGCCTGAAAGTTGGGCACGCCGTTCTCGTCGAGCACCACGGCTTCACCGTCGAGCCACGCGCTTTCCACTCCGAGTCGTTCGAACGCCTTCACCTGCTTGCCGAACTTCGCGGTCCAGTCGTTGCCCGCGCGCGTGAACACCTGCACGTCGCGGCCCTTCCCGCTCGCGTCGATGCGAGCGAGCACGCGATACCCGTCGAACTTGATTTCGTACGACCAGTCGTCCCCGGGCGGCGTAGCGTCGACGAGCGTCGCCAACTGTGGCTTGAGCGTCGCGGGCAGTTTCGCTGCCACCGCGCCTTCTATTGCCGGCGCAGCAGCGAGTTCGCGCAGCGACTCGCTGCTGCGCGTCGCCACGATGTCCGGACGCTTCGGATCGCCGCGGACGGGAGCCGCCGCAGTTCGCTTCGCTGCAACCTGCTTGTCTTTTGGCTTGCTCGTCTGCTTGCTCGTCTGCTTGCTGGCCTGCTTGCCGCCTTTGCCATTGGAGGCCGGCGCGGCGCCGAGCACACTGCCCGGCTGTTCTGCGAGAACATCATATTCGCTCTCGGGACGCGCCTCGTCGTCGCGTTCCTTGATGAGCAGCCATTGCTCCTTGTCGGCGTTGCCGCGCATGTGGCTGCGCACGAGCGTCCAGCCGCCGTGCAGTTTTTCGCCGTGCAGATGGAACTTGAGCTTGCCGGCCCGATAAGCACGCGCCGCCTCGGCCGCGCCGCCGACCGGCTCCCACGTGCCGCGATCCCAGACGATCACCGTGCCCGCGCCGTAATTGCCCGCCGGAATTTCGCCTTCGAACGAACCGTACTCGACCGGATGATCTTCGACATGAACGGCGAGACGCTTGACCGATGGATCCAGACTCGGCCCTTTCGGCACCGCCCACGAAAGCAGTGCACCGTTCAATTCGAGACGGAAGTCGTAGTGCAGGCGCCGCGCGTGGTGCTCCTGAATCACGTACGACAGGCCTTCGTCCGGTCCTGGCCGCGCCGCATTGCGCCCGACGCGCTTTTTGGTCGCCTTGTTGCCGGCGGGCTCGGGCGTTTCGTCGAAGCGGCGCTTGCGGTTGTAGAGATCGAGTCGGTCGTTCATCGCGCGAACTCCATCGGGGTCGAGGTGGCGATGGCTTGCGGCGCCTGAACCGAGTCAACGCAGCCAACCGAGCGAACGGAGCCGTCGGACCGGCGCACGAGCGGGTTCATGCCGCGGTTCTCGCCGCTATCTCTGCCCTGTTGCGCCCGCCGCTCCATCATGCCGCCGCGCGGCGCTTGCGCGCGGTCGTAGTCGACTTGGCTGTGGCCCGGCCGCCTCCACTGCCGCTGCTAGTGCCGCTTCCACTCGAGCGAGGCGCGCGCGTGGAGCGCGTCGTGCGTGGCTTTTTACGCGACGCCGTCGAGCCGCTGTCCTCTTGCGAATCGCTGTCTTCGTCGGCAGTCTCGTCGGCGGCAGCGCGCTTGCGCGTGCCCGAAGCAGGCTTGCTCTTACCGCGACCAAGGCTGCGCTTGAGCAGGTCGGACAAGTCCAGAATGTCGGCCGATTGACGCGACTCGCGCGGCGCTTCGATATCGGTGATTTCCTCGGTCTTGCCCTCGCGGACCTTCCGGTCGACCAGCGCCATGATGTCGTCGCGGAACGTGTCGTGATACTTCGATGGGTCCCAGGTATCGCTCATGTCGTCGATCAGCTTCTGCGCCATGTCGAGCTCACGCGCGCTGACGCCCGCCGCCTTGGTGCCTTCGGCCGGCAGCTTGAATTCGTCGAAGTCGCGGACTTCCTCTGCCCAGCGCAGCGTGTTCAGGGCGAGCACCGGGCCGACCGGAATCAGTGCGGCAAGATGCTGCTTGTTATGCAAGACGACACTCGCCACGCCGACCTTGCCCGACGATTTCATCGCCTCGCGCAACAGCGCATAGACCTTTTCGCCTTTGCGGTCGGGCGTCAGAAAGTACGGGGTGTCGAGGTAGAGAAACGAGATGTCGGGCGCGTCGACGAAAGCGAGAATATCCACCGTCTGCGTGGATTCGGGATTCGCGGCGCGAATCTCGTCATCCGTCAGCACCACGTACTTGTCCTTCTCGTATTCGAAGCCGCGCACGATGTTATCGCGCGTCACGTCCTTGCCGGTGCGCTTGTTGATCTGCTTATAGCCGACCGGATCGATCGTGCGCTTGTCGAGCAGGTTGAAGCCGACCTTCTCCGACTTCGTCGCCGGATACAACTGCACCGGTACGTGGACAAGGCCGAAGCTGATCGCGCCTTTCCAGATCATATGTGCCATCGTGCGCTCCCTGGGCCTAAGACCCATGGAGAAGCACCAAGCGTGCCACGGTTTTTTGACGACGCGCGGCGCAAGGCCGTTGGGCTATGCGCACGCCGCGCTGTAAGTCTTGCATGTTGGCGGCAAAAACTACGGAGTCCCGTGCATTGCCGCCCTTACCTCTATCGGCAAAGCAGCGGTACCGAAGCGAAACCGCGAAACCGCACGCGTCCGCCGCGCGTCGGCTCTCCGTCCAGTCGATAAGCAGGAAACCGCTGGACGAACCGACCAATGGCAATGCGCGCCTCGAGCCGCGCGAGCGACAGACCCGCGCACTGATGGATGCCGAAGCCGAATGCGAGGTGGCGGTTGGGCGCGCGGCGGATATCGAAGCGGTCGGGCTCCGCAAACTGCTCCGGATCGCGATTGGCGGCGCCGATGCACAGCGTGATCGGCGTGCCGCGAGCTACCGGCAGGCCGCCGATCTCCGTGTCGCTGGTCGCCATGCGGTTGCCGAGCTGGTTGGAGCTCTCGAAGCGCAAACATTCTTCGACGGCCGATTCGATCAACGACGGATCTTCCAGCAGCGCGGCGCGCTGATCGGGCCATTCGGTCAGCGCGACAAGCCCGTTGCCGATCAGGTTCGTGGTCGTTTCGTGGCCGGCATTCAGAATGAAGATGCAGTTCTGCAGCAACTCTTCTTCCGACAATTGTTCGCCGTCGCCGCTTTCGCCGCGCTCGCCTTGAATGAGGCGCGTGAGGACATCGTGTTGAGGATCGCCCGGTTCGCGCCGGCGCCGCGCGACCAGATCGCGCAGGTAGTCGACGAACTCGGTCACCGCGCGATTGCCCCGTTCGAACTGCTCGCTGGTGAGCGAAGGTTCGAGCGCGCCGAGAATAGCGAGCGACCAGTCGCGCAACGGCTCGCGTTCCGCATGCGGCACGTCGAGCAGGTTGCCGATGATCTCCACCGGAATCGCCGACGCGAATTCGCCGATCAGATCGATGCGCCCACGTTCAGCCGCGGCATCGAGCAGACCGTCGACGAGACGCACCAGACCGGGTTCCATCGCCGCTATCGCGCGCGCGGTCAGCGCGCCGGCGATCAGCTTGCGCACGCGCGTATGGCGCGGCGGATCGTTGAACACGAGGCTCGTGGTGTGATGCGTGTAGAGCGGCGAGTCGCCGTACTTGGGCTTGAATTCGACGGTCTTGTCCGAACTGAAGGTCTTCGGGTCGCGATATACGGCCTGCACGTCGCGAAACCGCGTCAGGAAAAGCGAGCCATCCGGCATGCGCTTCACTGGCTCATGCGTGCGCAATGCGCTGTAAACCGGGTATGGATTCGCGTAGAACTCGGGGCTCAGATGGCGCAGGTCGAAGTCGCGCGCGAGGATGGCTGTGTCGCCGGCGGTCGCCGTGGGCATGCGTTGTCTCCGTATAGTGTGCGTTGTTGCTCCTGCATCGCAATGACCGTGCTCCGCGCATTTAGTGTGTTCTGGCGGTGCTTTGCGAGCGAGCGGTCGTCAAAGCCTTTCTCGTTGAAGGCGCTCTCGCGCCGACTCGAAGGCCTGGATGCAGCGAGCGTGGCGCATCGTTTGACTCGTCAGTATGAACGAGGCGCGCGGGGATTGCATTGCCGCTAACCCGCGTTTTGACGCCCGCGACGGCGCACCCTGTCGAGCCGTTACAATAAGCGGATTTCCTGCGAGCCCCGCGCTCGCCTTTTTCTCGTCAATGCGTCGTTCATGAACCTCGTCATTCAAAGCCCCGCGCCGATTTCCGCCGATCATCACAAAACGCTCGTTGCGCTCTCGCGCGGCTCGCACGCCACCGTCGCCGACGCAAACGCTATCCGCATCTCCGACGCCGATATTGCACAGCGTCCGGACCTGGACGTTTATTGCGGCACGCATCGGCTGGATTACGCGTTTGTCGAAGCGGGCCGTCAGTTGCGCGACTTCGGCCTCGTCGCGATGGACATGGATTCGACGCTGATCACGATCGAATGTATCGACGAAATCGCGGACTTCTGCGGTCTGAAAGCGGAAGTCGCCGCGATCACCGAGGCCTCGATGCGCGGCGAGATCAAGGACTTCAACGAAAGCCTGACGCGCCGCGTCGCGCTTCTCAAGGGACTCGACGCAAGCGCGCTCGAACGCGTCTATGAAGAACGCCTGCAGCTTTCGCCCGGCGCCGAGCAGATGCTGGCAGGCGCGAAAGAAGCGGGACTGAAAACGCTACTCGTTTCCGGCGGATTCAATTTCTTCACCGAGAAGCTGAAGGCACGGCTCGGCCTCGACTTCACGCGCGCCAATACGCTCGACATCGTGGACGGCAAGCTGACGGGCAAAGTGATCGGCGAGATCGTCAATGCCGATGTGAAAGCGCGCACGCTGCGCGAGACCTGCGCGCAGCTCGGCATCGAGCCGTCGCGCGCAATCGCAATGGGCGACGGCTCCAACGATCTCAAGATGATGGCCGAAGCGGGACTTTCTGTTGCGTTCCGCGCGAAGCCGGTCGTACGTGAAGCCGCCAGCGTGGCGTTCAACTATGTAGGACTGGATGGGTTGTTGCGGTTGTTTTGAAGTCTGCTGCGCGCGGGCGTGGTTGCGTCATCGTTGCGCCTGATGGCCGCGACTCGCTGAGCGCAGCACAATAAAAAGCCCACCGCGAATGCGTCACGGTGGGCTTATCTCACTGCGCCGACGCAGCGTCAGTTCACGCGAGTGCCGCGAGACACTGCTCGATATCCGCGCGCAAATCGGCTTCTTCCTCGAGGCCGATATAGAACCGCACCAGCGTGCCGCGATGTGGCCACTCGCCTTCGGTGCGCATCGATGCAATGTCGTACGGCATCACGAGGCTATGCGCGCCGCCCCAACTCCAGCCGATGGCAAACAGCTCCAGCGACTCGCAGAAGGTGTCGATCTGCGCGGCGCTATACCGTCCGTCGAACACGACGGAAAATAATCCGCCAGCTCCCGTGAAGTCGCGCTTGAAGAACTCGTGCCCCGGACAGTCTTCAATCGCCGGATGCAACACCGCGGCGATCTCCGGCCGCGTCTTCAGCCACTGTGCGAGCGCGAGCGCCGAGCGGTCGTGCTGCTGGAAACGCACCTGCATCGTTGGCAGGCTGCGCAGGATCAACGAGCAGTCATCCGACGACACGCCGATGCCCATGCGCATGCGCGCCGCCTTGAGCTTCAGATGCAGTTCGCGATCGACGGTAATGGTGGCGCCCATCAGCACGTCGCCGCCACCCGACTGATACTTCGTGAGTGCCTGCACCGAGATGTCGACGCCGTGATCGAACGGACGGAAACCGAGCCCGGCGGACCAGGTGTTGTCGATCGCCGTCACCACGTTGCGCGCGCGGGCGGCCGCGGTGATAGCAGGCACGTCGGCCACTTCCATCGTCACGGAACCGGGTGCTTCCAGCCAGATGAGCCGCGTGTTCGGCTGGATCAGCTCGGCAATGCCCGCACCGATCATCGGATCGTAATAACGAACGGTCACGCCAAAGTCGCGTGCGAGCCAGTCGCCGTGATCGCGGTTCGGCGAGTAGACGTTGTCGGGAATCAGCACGTCGTCGCCCGCTTTGACGAGCCCGAAGTACACGTTCGAAATAGACGACAGTCCCGAAGGCTGCAACAGCGCGTGATTGCCGCCCTCGATCGTGGCAAGGCGCTGCGCAAGAGCGAGCGACGTGGGCGTTGCGTGCAGGCCATAGCGCCATTGGGCGTCGTTTTTCCAGTCGAGCGCGCGCATGGTCGCGAGGTCCGGGAAAACGACGGTCGACGCGCGCGTGACCGGCATGGAGAAAGACTCGAAGCCCGGCGTGAGCTTGTCCTCTGCGTGCACGATGCGAGTCTGCAAAGACCGTTTGAGTTTGGATTGGGTCATGATGAATTCAATGAAGAAAGACGATGCGAAAAGCGGCGAACGCCGCGCCGCTCACGCAAGAGTAGACGAGTCGGCGGAATTTCGCCGCGCCGGGTGTGGGTGCCGCGAATCCGCGAAGATCACCGGACGCGGAATCACTCGCCGGTTTGCAGGTTGCTGACGCCGCCTACCGGCCGGCCCGCACCCGTTGGCGCTGCCGGCGGAGCCGCGGCTGCGGGCGCCGCCGCATCGGAGCGAGTCGCGGAAGCCGCGCCGCCCGCAGCGGTTTTGCCGTCTTTCGGAGCAGCGGCCGCTGCCGGCACCGCTTGCCCGGCTGCCAGCGGCTTGAGATCGAACGGCTGGGGGTTCGAATCGTCCACGTTCATCCGGTCGCCCGCCACGGAACCGTCCGCCGCGAACTTGCCGACCCAGTTGCCGGTAATGTGCGTGCCGTCGTTCGACTCCTCGACTTCGAGCGTGTCGCCATCGCGGTCGCCGGCGATCAGAATCACTTCACCGGTGTCCGTGAACTGATACTCGCCATGAACGCCGGACGGATCGTCCGTCTTCGGACCAAGGCGCAGCACGATCTGGCGGGAGCCGAGCATGCCGCTATAGCGCGGAAATCTGGCGAACTCGGGGCTCGGCTTGAGCGGCAACTGGATCGGCGGGGGCGCGGCGAGTTCCTTTACCGCATCGCTTTGCGCTCGCGCCGTTTCCGGCGCCGACACCACCACGCTCACGGACAGCAATGCGGCAACGCTCATAGCCGTCCAGCCGCGCCGACGCATCGCGCCTTTAACCGGTTTCGATTCCTGCATCCGTTCTTTCCTCAATTACCTTGGCTACTGCCTGCTGCGCTTCAGGCGACTCAGATCCGTTCGAAGATCGCGGCGATGCCCTGCCCGCCGCCGATGCACATCGTGACGAGTGCGTAGCGGCCGCCAATGCGTTGCAGTTCGTACAACGCCTTCACGGTGATCAACGCGCCGGTGGCGCCAATCGGATGACCGAGCGAAATGCCCGAACCATTCGGGTTGACCTTGGCCGGATCGAAGCCCAGTTCCTTGCTGACCGCACAGGCTTGCGCGGCGAACGCTTCATTGGCCTCGATTACGTCGAGGTCCGCAACCGTCAGCCCGGCACGCTCGAGCGCCTTGCGGCTCGCGGGCACGGGACCGATGCCCATATAGGCGGGATCGACGCCCGCATGCGCGTACGAAACGAGCCGCGCCAACGGCTTGATGCCGCGCTGCTCGGCAACGCTGCGCTCCATCAGAACGACCGCAGCGGCAGCGTCGTTGATGCCCGAAGCGTTGCCCGCCGTGACCGTGCCGTTTTCTTTCGCGAACACGGGCTTGAGCTTGGAAAAATCTTCCGCCGATGCGTTCATGCGCGCGTGTTCGTCGGTATCGAACACGGTGTCGCCTTTCTTCGACGGAATCGTGATCGGCAGGATCTGTTCCTTGAAGTAACCGCTCGTGATCGCGTTGGCTGCGCGGCGATGCGATTCGAGCGCGAGCGCGTCCTGCGCTTCGCGTGAAATGTCGTATTTGCGAGCAACGTTCTCGGCGGTCACGCCCATGTGAATGGACTGGAACGGATCGTTCAACGCGCCGACCATCATGTCGACGAGGCGGGCGTCACCCATGCGCTGACCGAAGCGCGCGGCGGGCATCGAGTAAGGTGCGCGGCTCATGTTCTCCGCGCCGCCGCCGATCGCGATGTCCGCGTCGCCGAGCAGCACGCTTTGCGCGGCCGACACGATCGCCTGCAAGCCCGAGCCGCACAGACGGTTCACGGTCAGCGCGGGCGTGTGCTGCGCGACGCCGCCGTTGATGGCGGCCACGCGGGCCAGATACATGTCTTTCGGTTCCGTATGCACGACGTTGCCGAACACCACGTGGCCGACTTCGTCGCCGGACACGTTTGCACGCGCGAGGGCCTCGCGCACGACGCGCGCGCCGAGGTCGGTGGGCGGAAAGTCTTTCAGACTGCCGCCGAAACCGCCGATTGCCGTACGCACACCGCTCACCACCACCACGTCCCGTTGCATTGCTCGCTCCTCGTTTAGTCTCTCAAGATGGTTCGCTCTGGCTCGACCCGTATTGCGGCGCATATTGCGACGCTTGATGCGGCTCGTAATGACGCGTAGTTTGGCGCGTAATGTGACACGTAACGCGCGACGCTCAGCCCGCGAGAATCCGTTCGACCGCCGCCCGCGAAGGAATCGGCGCGACCGCGCCGTAGCCTTGCGTGGATAACGCCGCGGCGACGTTCGCATAACGCGCCGCTTCGAAGGGATCGTCGCCTTCGACTAGCCGTGCGATGAACGCGCCGCCGAAGCAGTCGCCCGCGCCGGTTGCATCGACCGCGTTGACAACGTGACCAGGCACGACGCGCCGCTCGTCGGGCGTCGCGATGTATGAACCTTCCTTGCCCAGCTTCAGCGCAACCACGCGCGGGCCGTGCGACAGAAGGAAATCGACGATCTCGTCGCGACCGGTCAAACCGGTGAGTTCGGTGACATCGTCCCAGCTTGGCAGGCAGATGTCGGTCTGGCGGATGGCTTCGAGCATCACCGCGCGGGCCCGGTTCAACGGCCACAGCTTCAGGCGCAAATTCGTGTCGAAACTTACCTGCACGCCATTGGCGCGCGCATGCGTAATGGCTTCGAGCGCCGCGTCGCACGCGCTCAGGCTGATCGCGAGACTGATACCCGACAGGTGAATGACTTTGGCAGCGGCGATTGCGTCGAGCGGTAGGTCGCGCGGCGCATAACGGCTCGCCGCGGAACCTGCGCGCAGATAGTCGAACGCGTGACCGTCCGGACCATGCGAGACGAAATAAACGCCAGTGGACGCATTCGGGTCGACGCGTACGAGCGCGGTATCCACTTGCTCGCGCTCCCACAGATCGATCAGCAGGCGTCCGAAATGATCGGCGCCGACCGCGGACACGAAGCCGGTACGCGCGCCTTGCCGCGCCGCCGCGACGCAGAAGTTCGACGTGTCGCCGCCGAAGCCCTGCAGATAGTTCGGCTCGTCTTTCGCGGACTGGTTGAACTCGATCATCGCCTCGCCGAGCGCGAGGATTTCCGGTTTAGCCGACGTGTTCACCGACATCGTTCAGACCTCGCCCCACAGGTCGTGGCCGTCCGCGCCAGTGATTTTCACCGACACGAAATCGCCGACCTTGTAACGCTTCGACGCCTTCACGGCGGGCGCGATATACACGACGCCGTCGATCTCCGGCGCATCTGCCGCGGTGCGGCCGATACCGCCGTCGGCATTGATCTCGTCGACCAGCACTTTCAGCGTCTTGCCGACCTTCTTGGCGATGCGTTTCGCCGACACCTCTTCGGCCACTTCCATGAAACGCGCACGGCGCTCCTCGCGCACTTCATCGGGCAACGCGCCGTCGAGTTCGTTCGCCGTAGCGCCTTCAACCGGCGAGTAGGCGAAGCAGCCGACACGATCCAGTTCGGCCTCGCGGATGAAGTCGAGCAGCGTCTGAAACTGTTCTTCGGTCTCGCCCGGAAAGCCCGCGATAAACGTGCTGCGGATCGTCAGATCGGGGCACATTTCGCGCCACGCCTTCACGCGCTCCATCACTTTCTCGGCGTTGGCCGGGCGCTTCATGCGCTTCAACACTTCAGGATGCGCGTGCTGGAACGGCACGTCGAGATACGGCAACACGTGACCCTTGTATGGGCCTGCCGCCATCATCGGGATGACCTCGTCCACGCTCGGATACGGATACACGTAGTGCAGGCGCACCCACGCACCGTATTGGGCGGCCAGTTCGCCGAGCGCGCCAACCAGGTCGGTCATGCGCGTCTTGATCGGCTTGCCGTTCCAGAAGCCCGTGCGATATTTGACGTCGACGCCGTATGCGCTCGTGTCCTGCGAAATAACGAGCAGTTCCTTCACGCCGGACTTGAACAGATTTTCCGCTTCGAGCATCACGTCCGCGACCGGGCGCGATACGAGATCGCCGCGCATGGAAGGGATGATGCAGAACGTGCAGCGGTGATTGCAGCCTTCGGAAATTTTCAGATACGCGTAGTGACGCGGCGTGAGCTTCACGCCAGCGGCCGGCACGAGATCGACGAACGGATCGTGCGGCTTCGGCAGATGCGTGTGCACATGCTGCATCACTTCGCCCAACGCGTGCGGACCGGTGACGGCCAGCACCTTCGGATGCACTTCTTCGATGAGCCCCGAGCCGCTCGCGCTTTTCTTCGCGCCAAGGCAGCCGGTAACGATCACCTTGCCGTTTTCATTGAGTGCTTCGCCGATCGCGTCGAGGCTTTCCTGCACCGCTTCGTCGATGAAGCCGCAGGTATTGACGACCACGAGGTCCGCACCGTCATACGTGCCGGAAATCTCATAGCCTTCGGCGCGCAGCTGCGTGATGATCTGCTCGGAGTCGACGAGAGCTTTCGGGCAGCCGAGGCTGACGAAGCCGACCTTCGGACTGGAAGGCGTCGGCGAGGTGGAGGAAATGGTCTGCGGCATAGGTGAATCCGGCGTATAGCGGTGACGTGGCGACAATGGGGACGATCGGGACAGCGCGGCGAGGACGGGAGAACGGGTCGTTCACAACGCCCAGATCCTGAGAACGAGCGTCCCGCGCACGCAACCCGCTATTGTACCGCGCTCGCGCCGCTCAGCCTGCCGCGCGCCGCACCAGCCATGCCGCAAGTCCGCGCCGCTATGCGCTGCACGGCGAGACGCCGCGCCTGGCGGGCTCGGACGGCTACTTCTTTTCCGGTTCGGGATTGGCCTGCGGGCTAGCGGGCGCCGCGGTATTGGCTCCGCCCGGCACGTTGACCGCGCCGCCCGGCGTGAACGGGAACGTGGCGAACATGGACTTCGCCTGGTTCTGCATCTGCTCCTGCATCTGCACGAACATGTTCTTCGACTGCTCGATGTAGCTCGTCATCATGCCCTGCATCATCGGCGCCTGCATGTTCATGAACTGCGACCACACCTCGGGGTTCATCGCCTTGCCTTCATACAGGTTCTTCGACTGATCGGCGAGCTTTGCCTGAATGTCGATGAAAGCCTGGATGTTCTTCTCCAGATACGTGCCCATCATGCCCTGCATCGCGTGGCCGTAGAAACGGATGATCTGCGACAGCATCGACGACGAGAACATCGGCAAGCCGCCGCTCTCCTCCTCGAGGATGATCTGCAGCAGGATCGCACGCGTCAGGTCTTCGTTGCTCTTGGCATCGATGACCTTGAAATCCTCCTGGTCCAGCACGAGTTGCTTGACGTCCGTCAGCGTGATGTACGTGCTTGTCTCGGTATCGTACAGCCGACGATTCGGATATTTCTTGATCAGTCGTTCGGCTGCTTTCTTTGTAGTAGTAGTCATGTAACGCCTTTGAGCGCAAGTAGAGCGCGGACGGCGTGCCGGCTGCGCAATCGGGCATTTGCGCAACCGGGACGCCGCCGGAACCATCCGAGCCAGACCGCGCTGCCTTGTGAGCGGCGCGCCTGTAACTCAGCCCATATGCAAACCGCCGTTCAGCGAAAAATCCGCGCCCGTCGAAAAACCCGATTCTTCCGACGCGAGCCACGCCACGATCGAGCCGATTTCGTCCGGCTGTCCGAGGCGGCGCACCGGAATCGTCGCAACGATCTTTTCCAGCACGTCGGGGCGGATCGACTTGACCATGTCCGTGCCGATGTAGCCCGGCGACACGGTGTTGACCGTCACGCCCTTGGTGGCCACTTCCTGCGCGAGCGACATCGTGAAGCCGTGAATGCCGGCCTTCGCGGTCGAGTAGTTGGTCTGGCCGAACTGCCCCTTCTGCCCATTCACCGACGAAATGTTGATGATGCGGCCCCAGCCGCGCTCCACCATACCGTCGATCACCTGCTTGGTGACATTGAAGAGACTCGTTAGGTTGGTATCGATCACCGCGGTCCAGTCTTCGTGGGTCATCTTGCGGAACACCACGTCGCGGGTGATGCCCGCATTGTTCACCAGCACGTCGATCTCGCCGACTTCGGCCTTGACCTTGTCGAACGCGGCTTTGGTCGACTCCCAATCGCCGACATTCCCTTCGGACGCGACGAAATCGAAGCCCAGCGCCTTCTGCTCTTCGAGCCACTTCACGCGGCGCGGCGAATTCGGACCGCAGCCCGCGATGACCTTGTAGCCTTCCTTGTGCAGCCGCTGGCAGATGCTCGTGCCGATGCCGCCCATGCCGCCCGTTACATACGCAATTCGCTGTGTCATGACCTTGACTCCATTATCGTTTTCGAGGCGCCGACCGGCTGTTCCGACCGGCTACCTCTGCCCTCGCCTGATGCTTGATCGCGCCGCCCTCTCGCGAACGGCTGTGAGGCCGCTACTGCGCTCGCGCGCCGCGTGCGGCGCGCCTGAACACCTGGTCCGGCACCTCCTGGCGCCTCGCGCACAGGCGGGGCGCGCGCTCGTTCAAACCCGCTCGAGCGCCAGTGCGACGCCCATGCCGCCGCCGATACACAGCGAAGCGAGACCCTTCTTCGCATCGCGCTTCTGCATTTCATACAGCAGCGTGACGAGAATCCGGCAGCCGGACGCACCGATCGGGTGGCCGATCGCAATCGCCCCGCCGTTCACGTTGATCTTCGACGTGTCCCAGCCCATCTGCTTGTGTACCGCGAGCGCCTGCGCGGCGAACGCTTCGTTGATTTCCATCAGGTCGAGATCGTTCACGCTCCAGCCTGCCCGCTCGAGGCAGCGGCGCGAAGCCGGTACCGGGCCCATGCCCATGACCTTCGGATCGACACCCGCGTTCGCGTACGCCTTGATGCGCGCAAGCGGCGTGAGGCCGAGCGCTTCCGCTTTCTTCGCGGACATCACGAGCACCGCCGCCGCGCCGTCGTTCAGACCTGACGCGTTGGCCGCCGTGACCGTGCCTTCCTTCGAGAAAGCCGGCTTGAGCCCTGCAAGCGATTCAGCCGTCACACCGTGGCGCACGAACTCGTCGGTGGCGAAACGCACCGGGTCGCCCTTGCGCTGCGGGATTTCGACCGGCACGATTTCGTCGTCGAAACGGCCCGACTTCTGCGCGGCTTCGGCCTTGTTCTGCGACAACGCCGCAAACGCGTCCTGCTGTTCGCGCGTGATGTCGAATTCCTTCGCGACGTTTTCAGCCGTTACGCCCATGTGGTACTGGTTGTACACGTCCCAGAGGCCGTCGACGATCATCGAGTCGATCAGCTTTGCGTCGCCCATACGGAAACCGTCGCGCGAGCCAGGCAGCACGTGCGGTGCGGCGCTCATGTTTTCCTGACCGCCGGCGATCACGATGTCCGCGTCGCCCGCAATGATCGCGTTGGCGGCCAGCATGACCGCTTTCAGGCCTGAACCGCAGACCTTGTTGATCGTCATGCCGGGCACTGCCGCAGGCAGGCCGGCCTTGATCAGCGACTGGCGCGCCGGGTTCTGCCCCGAGCCCGCCGTGAGCACCTGACCCAGGATTACTTCACTCACCTGCTCGGGCTTCATGCCCGCGCGTTCCAGCACCGCGCGGATCACCGTCGCGCCGAGTTCGGGCGCCGCGATCTTCGCCAGCGACCCACCGAATTTGCCTACTGCCGTACGGGCGGCCGATACGATCACAACATCAGTCATTTCGATATCCTCCGGGCACATCGGCTGATTACGCCGCAGCCCGTCACGTTAAAAATCTTGTTGCTCGTCAAAAACGCTCACTCGTCCCGTTGCCTGCGTCCGGTCGAACCGCACGCCGTAGCGCCTTACTCGCGCTGCCGCACGTAGCGCCCCGGCGCCGGCTCGATTACCGGGAACTCCTGCGATCCGGCCACCGCGCGCGGCTTCACCTTCTTGCCGCCGTACTGATCGAGCCATGTGGTCCACTCGGGCCACCAGCTGCCGGGCACTTCTTTCGCCGCGCCGAGCCATTCGTCGGGCGTTTCCGGCAATTCCGCGGTTTCGCCCTCGAGCGTCCAGTAACTGCGTTTCTTTTTCGCGGGCGGATTGATCACGCCGGCGATATGACCCGACGCGCCGAGTACGAACTTCAACGGACCGGTGAGGAGCGGCACCGACGCATAAGCCGTTTGCCACGGCACGATATGGTCTTCGCGCGAACCGTAGATGAAGGTGGGCACGTCGACCTTCGACAGGTCCACCGGCTCGCCGCAAGTAGTCAGCGCGCCTGGCTCCCGCAGACGGTTTTCGAGGTACGTATTGCGCAGATACCAGACATACATGGGGCCCGGCAGGCTTGTCGAGTCGCTGTTCCAGTACAGCAGGTCGAACGGCACCGGCGTGCGTCCCTTCAGATAATTGTCGACCACGTAGTTCCACACGAGGTCGTTCGGCCGCAGGAACGAAAACGCGTTGGCGAATTCGACCCCGCGCATCAGTCCCGGCGGCGTACCGTTCTTGCCGCCGATGGTCTGCTCGCGCATCTGCACATGCGCTTCGTCGACGAAGATATCGAGTACGCCCGTATCGGAGAAGTCGAGCATCGCGGTGAGCAGCGTCATGGACGCAGCCGGATGTTCGCCGCGCGCCGCGGCCACCGCGAGCGCCGTGGCGAGCAGCGTGCCGCCTACGCAGAAGCCGAGCGTGTTGATCTGCTCGCGCCCGCTGATCCGGCTCACCGTTTCCAATGCCGTGAGAACGCCATCACCGACGTAGTCGTCCCACGTTTTATGGGCGATCGATGCATCCGCGTTACGCCAGGAAATCAGAAACACCTGATGTCCCGAATCGAGCACATGCGCGACCAGCGAGTTCTCCGGCTGCAGGTCGAGAATGTAGTACTTGTTGATGCAAGGCGGCACGATCAGCAACGGACGCTCGCGTACGGTCGCCGTGCGCGGCTTGTACTGGATCAGCTGCATCAGCTCGTTTTCGAAAACGACCGAGCCTTCGGTGGTCGCGAGATTTTCGCCGACCACGAAGCGCGATTCGTCTGTTTGCGAAATCTTGCCGCGCTGCATGTCCGTAAGCAGATTCATCACGCCTTGACGCAAGCTCTCGCCATGGCTTTCCAGCAAGGTTTTTTGCGCCTCGGGATTCAACGCGAGGAAGTTGCTCGGCGATGCGGCGGCCGTCCATTGCTGAACTGCGAAGCGGATGCGCTCGCGCACTTTCGGTTCGGCTTCCAGCGCGTCGACCATTTCCTGCAGATAGCGCGCGTTCAGCAGATACCAGGCGGCGGTGAATGCGAAGGCCGGCGTGGAACTCCATGCGTCCGAACTGAAGCGGCGGTCCTTGAGTTCGGGCGCCTTTGGTGCCGCGCCGTTGCCGCTCGCCTGCTGAAGCAGAACCATTGCTTCGCGCGTGTAGTCGGCTTGCAGTTTCTGCAGACGCTCGGGCGGAATCGCCGCGGCTGGCATGTTCAAGCCTGCCAGCGACGGCATGGCTGGCATCGCACCCGCTGCCAGCTTGCTGAAGTCAGGCATGCCTGGGAAGCCGGGGAAAGACCCGAGTCCAGGAAACGTCGCTGGGAATGTTCCAGGAAATGTTCCTGAAAACGACGGCATTTGCGGCAAGCTCCAGGGTGCTGCGCCTTGCGCTGGAGGAACCTGCGGCATGGCGAACGGCGTGCCGTTGCCAGCGGGCGCCGCGCCGAGCGCGCGCCACGCATTTAACCAGGCGTCGAAAAATTGCTGCATGCCCGCGGCCGGTGTAGCTCCGCTCGTGTCGGCCTGCTGCGTTTGCTCCTTCGAGGAGTCGGTGCTGGGGGAAGCTGAGGAATGAGAAGCTGCCATACCTGCTTTTGACCGGTAAGTCCTTGCGGACGGTTGAGAGGCAGGTTCATGCGCACGTGGGCGATCGCTCGCGCCCTCGTCACGCCCTGTCCCATGTACGAGGAGCTGTGAGAAACATTCTTGCTCCCCATCGCAAGGCATGTCAATGCTTGTTCCCGATTTTGCCGCAGTGCGATAGTTTTTTAATTATCGTTTTCCCTGTATCGCCTGACGTGATTTTCGGCCATATGTCAAACGCATGGCTGATCTGCAAAAAAGCTCGCGTTCTACGGCGCTTTAATCACATTTATTAAGCGCAGCACAGCGCTGAATCGCGGCTGGTTTATCGACTCGATCAGGTTCCGGCAGCGCAGCAAAAAGCGTAGTTCCCGCTATGGGAAACGGGCAGACGCGTGCTCCTAGATAGCGCGGCGTGCGACGCGTGCGAACGATCGCCGTGTGCCGGGGCCGCACGTTAGTCGTCATATCGTTAGGCCTCGGATCACACCGCGGGTCAGTCGCTGAACGTCAGTCACCGAGTGTTTGTGCCTGATCGTCGAGCCAGATCAAGGCGGCCATCCGGCCAGTCTCCCGATCGCGACGATACGAATAGAACCGTTCACGTTGCGTGACCGTGCACAGATCGCCGCCGGCAATGCGCGTCACGCCGAGCCGCTGCAAACGCAAGCGCGCGAGCGCAGGAAGGTCCGCAAGGTATTTGCCGGCGTTTCGCGGATGTTTGACGAAAGCACCAGCCGTGGCCTCGCGCCCGCTTTCGTCCGTGCCGTTCATGAAGGCGTCACGCACGTCCGCACCTACTTCGAACGACTCTGGTCCAATGCACGGTCCGAGGTACGCGTGCAACGCGCCCGCTTGCACGCCGGCGAGTTCCGCGACACGCTGCGCCGTTTGCTCCACGATGCCTGCCGCGAGTCCGCGCCATCCCGCATGCGCCGCGCCGACTGCGCGCCCCGCTTCGTCGCACAACAGCACCGGCATGCAGTCGGCGATCATCACGACGCACGCGATGCCCGCGCGATCGGTAACGCTCGCGTCAGCCTGCGCCGGCGCACCGCTCGCGCGCGCTTCGCTAAGCGCGTCTTCTGCACGCACGATGCGCGCTCCGTGAACCTGATCGAGCCACGCTGCCTCAGTCAAGCCAGCTAGTTCCAGGAGCCGCGCGCGATTGGCGGCGACGGCCGCCGGATCGTCACCGGATTTCATCCCGAGATTCAGGCCGCCGGGCTGGTCCGCGCCGTCGCGCCAGCGCCCGAACGGCGGCTCGCTCACGCCGCCGTCGCGTGTGGTGACGAGCGCACGCACGCGCGGCGCCACGTTCCAGGCGGGTTGCACGACATCGGCAAAGCTCAGTTGCGGCAGGCTCGTCATGCGCGATCGTCCTCGTCTTGCTCTGAATGGTCCGCGGCTGCGTCGCCTTCATCGTGCTCATCGAGGTCGTCCATCTCCTCGCCAAGCGACGCTTCGTAGCCGTCTTCCTCATAGTACGTCTCGTCGAACTCGCCCGCATCGTCGCGGCCGAGACCGAGCGCCGCCGACAGCGCCGCGATGTCCTCGGGCACGTCGGCGCGCCATTGCATCGTGCGGCCGGTTTTCGGATGAATCAGACCAAGGCGCCATGCATGCAGCGCCTGACGCGCGAACTCGCCCGGCAGCGGCGTCACCGAGCGCTTGCCGCGGGCGCGCCCATAGACAGGATCGCCAAGCAGCGGATGGCCAATGTGCGCGCAGTGCACGCGAATCTGATGCGTGCGTCCTGTTTCCAGATCACAGTGGATCGCGGTGACCGGCTGACGCTGCCAGATTGCCGTATCGACGCGCCGGAAATGGGTGCGCGCCGGTTTGCCCGATGCGCCCGTAACCACTGCCATGCGGGTACGCTCGCGCGGATCGCGGCCGATCGGCGCGTCGATCGTGCCTTCTTCGGGCATGTTGCCCCACACGAGCGCGAGATAGCGGCGCTTCACCGTGCGCGCCTGCAACTGGCGCACGAGGTCGGTCTGCGCTTCGAGCGTGCGCGCAACCACCATCAGCCCTGACGTTTCCTTGTCCAGCCGATGCACGATGCCCGCGCGCGGCAAGCCCGCCGCCGCGTCTCCGTAACGGTACAGCAGACCGTTCAGCATCGTGCCGCTCCAGTTGCCGGCCGCGGGATGCACGACCATGCCGGCCGGTTTGTTGATGACCACGAGCGTGTCGTCTTCGTAGACGATTTCCAGCGGCACTGGTTCGGGCGTGAACGCGAGCTGTTCGGGCAGCAGATCCGGCACGAGTTCGATCGTCGCGCCGAGCGGAACCGGCTGGCGGATTTTCGCGGGCTTGCCGTCGATGCGCACGCGCTCCGCCTCGATCCAGCTTTGAAGGCGGTTGCGCGAAAACTCGGGGAAGACGCGCGCGAGCACCTTGTCGAGGCGCTCGCCCGCCAGTTCGTCCGGCACCACGACATGGCGCGGGGTTTCGTCGGTGACACGGTTCGCCACGGTGGGTATCGTGCTCGCCGCACGGGCCTCGCCGAGCGCGTCGACGCCGAGATCGTCGTCGAGCGAATCGGCGCCCAACGCGTCGGAGGGGTCGGCGCTTACGTTATAATCTTCGTTGCTATTCCCGGCACCGGTTGCAGCGCCTGGAGTATTTGAGCGGGTCATTGAGTCTGGGTCACCTGGACGTAAAGCTAGACTGGAAAATGCGAGCCTTGAACACCATCACTAAAGCGGCGATCAATTTGAAGGCCATGAAGAACGCGGCCCGGAAAGTGGCCGGATACATTGCGTGTGCCGCAGCCGTCGCGGTTGTTGCGGCTTGCCACGGCCTGCCGGAGAAGACCGACGAAACGGCAACGTGGAACAACAACAAATTATATACGGAGGCGAACGACGCCTTGAGCGGCGGCGATTTCGGCAAGTGCGCGAAATACTTCGAAATGCTCGAAGGCCGCGACCCGTTCGGCCACTTCGCACAGCAGGCGCAGATCAACGTCGCGTATTGCAACTGGAAAGACAATGAAGCCGCGGCCGCCGACCAGGCTATCGACCGCTTCATCCAGCTGCACCCGGATCACCCGGACATCGCGTATGCGTACTACCTGAAGGGCATGATCCACTTCAACGACGACCTCGGTCTCTTCGGCCGCTTCTCCGGTCAGGACATGAGCGAGCGCGATCCGAAGTCGCTGCGTGAGTCGTACGACGCGTTCAAGGTCGTCGTCGACCGTTATCCGAACAGCAAATACGCGCCCGACGCCGCACAGCGCATGCGCTACATCGTGAACGCGCTCGCGTCTCACGAAGTCCACGCGGCAGATTACTACTACCGCCGCGGCGCCTATGTGGCTGCGATCAACCGCGCGCAACTCGCGTTGAAGGAATACAAGAACGCACCGGCTATCGAAGACGCACTGCACATCATGATGCTGTCGTACGAGAAGCTGAACCAGCCGCAACTGGCCGACGACACGAAGCGCGTCCTGGCCGGCACCTTCCCCGACAGCCCGTACATCACGGGTCATGCAAGGCCGGGTAAGGAAAAGTCGTGGTGGCAGTTCTAAGCCGCGCGGCACGCTGAAACATCGGCTGCAAGTGAAAAACGCCACGACGTAAGTCGTGGCGTTTTGCTTTGCGCGGTGGATCCAAGCGTCGGTCTATGCGTTCGCTGATGCGTTCTGCGTTCGCGCTTCGTCAATCGCGCTCGAACAACGCAATCGACTCCACATGCGACGTGTGCGGGAACATGTTGACGACACCCGCACCCACTAGCCGATAGCCCGCCTCATGCACGAGCAGACCGGAGTCGCGCGCAAGCGTCGACGGGTTGCAGGACACGTAGACAATACGCTGCGGCAGCGGCCCGTCGCCGCTCTGAGCAATCTCCGCCAAAGCTTTCGCGACCGCGAGCGCACCTTCGCGCGGCGGGTCGATCAGGAACTTGTCGAAGTGGCCGAGCGCACGAATGTCGTCGGCGGTGACTTCGAAAAGATTGCGGCACGCGAACGACGTATGCGCCGCCACGCCGTTCAGTTCCGCGTTGGCGAGCGCGCGCGAGGTCAGCACTTCGCTGCCTTCGATACCCACTACTTCCTTCGCGACACGCGCGAGCGGCAGCGTGAAGTTGCCGATGCCGCAGAACAGGTCGAGCACGCGGTCGCTGCGCGCCGGGGCCAGCAGGCGTAGCGCGCGGCTCACGAGCACGCGGTTGATCGCGTGATTCACCTGCGTGAAGTCAGTCGGCTTGAACGGCATCCGCATGTCGTATTCCGGCAGCGTGTAGTCGAGCTGCACATCGAGCGGATAGAGAGGCGTGACGGTGTCGGGCCCGCCCGGCTGAATCCAGAACTGGACCTTGTGCTCGTCGGCGAATTCGCGCAGCACCTGCTCGTCGGCAGGAGTCAACGGCTCCAGGTTGCGGACGACGAGCGCCGTCACCGACGACCCGACCGCCAGTTCGAGCTGCGGCATGCGATCGTAAATGGACAGCTTGCGCACCATGAAGCGCAGCGGCATCAGCATGGCTGACACATGCGGCGGCAGAACTTCGCAAGTTTTCATATCCGCGATGTAGCTGCTTTTCTTCTCGTGAAAGCCGATGCGCATGCCGCCTTTTTCCGGCAGAAAACGTACCGCGAGACGCGCGCGGTAGCGGTAGCCCCAAGCCGGTCCGTGAATCGGCCGGAACACCGTTTCGGGGCGCAGCTTCGCCAGATGCTGAAGGTTGTCCTCGAGCACGCGCTGCTTGACCGCGACTTGCGCGCGAATATCCAGATGCTGCATCGAACAGCCGCCGCAAATGTCGAAGTACACACACTTCGGCTTGGTGCGCATCACGCTTTCGCGGAACACCTGGACGACTTCGGCCTGCTCGAATTTCGGCTTGCTGCGATGTGTCGAGTAGCTCACGCGCTCACCGGGCAGCGCGCCTTCGACGAAGACCACCTTGCCGGGCGTGCCGTCCTCGCTCTCCATGCGGCCAACGCCGCGGGCTTCCATATCGAGTGAAACGATTTCAATGACCGGTTCATTGCCGGTAATGACGAGCGCTGGCGCCGGAGCGGGCGTCTTATGAGATTTCGACGGGCGCTTCGGCGAGCGACGGTGGGGGGCAGTTCGGGACACCTGCTACTTCCTGGCAAACTTTGGGGAAAGGCGAGATTGTAGACGAAGCGCCGGGCGACGCCCTCACCCCACGCGCATCGCCGGACCGCCTGCAGCGCTACTGATCGAACGCTGCAAGATACTCCGCCCATTGTGGCGCCGTTTCGACCGCCAGTGCGTTCTTGACCAGATTGATCTCGTCGGCGTATTCCGCGGCGGAAAACGCACCGCGAATGAGCTGAAAGCGGCAATAGAGCAGATACGTATTGACGACGTCGGTCTCGCAGTAATTGCGGATTTCCCCAATCCGCCCTTCCTGATACGCATGCCACACCTGGCTGCCATCCATGCCCATCTTGCCGGGAAAGCCGCACATCTTCGCCAGCGCGTCGAGCGGCGCGTTGGCGCGCGCCTGGTACATCGCGAGCACGTCCATCAGATCGGTGTGGCGCGCATGATAACGGCTGATGTAGTTGTTCCACTTGAACTCGCGGTCGTCCTCGCCGAGATCCCAGAACCGGTAGGCGGGTATCCCGTTGACGAGCGCGCGATAGTTCAGCACCGGCAAGTCGAAGCCCCCGCCGTTCCACGACACGAGCTGCGGCGTGTACTTCTCGATCACGCGATAAAACGACTGCACGAGCGCCGCTTCGCCGTCTTCCAGCGTGCCGAGCGAGCGCACGCGAAAACCGTTGTTGTCGCGGAACACACAGGAAATTGCGGCGATCCGTTGCAGATGATGCGGTAGAAAATCGCTGCCCGTCTTCTCGCGGCGGGCAGCGAACGCATGCTCGGCGACTTCGGCGTCGCTCATTGTGGCGGGCAAATCTTCGAGGCGGCGGATGCCGGCGACATCGGGAATCGTCTCGATGTCGAAAACAAGAATCGGTGTCATCTGGTCAGAGAACGGCGTCTTTCCGAACGCCGTTAGAGGCGAAAAAGCGCTTCAAGCGCACGAGCGCTTCTTGCTGGATCTGGCGCACACGCTCGCGCGTGAGGCCCATTTCATCGGCGAGTTCTTCGAGCGTGGCGGGCTCGATGTGGTTCAGGCCGAACCGGCGTTCGATCACATGACGATGCTTGTCCGACAAGCGTGCAAGCCACGCGCGCGTGAGCGTTTCCAGTTCGCGATGCTGGACCTCCGCGTCCGGCGACTGGCTCTGGTCATCGGACAACAGATCGAGCAGGCTGCTGGCGGGATCGAGATCGAGCGGTGCGTCGAGCGACGCCGTGTGCTCGTTCAGCGCGAGAATGTCAGTGACTTCGTCAGTGGTCTTACCAGTCAGATACGCAATGTCGTCGATGCTGGCGTCGCGGCGCTCGGCTGCTTCGCCCGAATTCATCGAGTTTTTTTCCAGATGGCGCTTTGCACGCAGCACCTGATTGAGCTCGCGAATCACGTGCACCGGCAAGCGCACGGTGCGCGCCTGGTTCATGATCGCGCGCTCGATGCTCTGTCGGATCCACCACGTCGCGTAAGTAGAAAACCGGAAGCCGCGCGTGGGATCGAATTTTTCGATCGCATGCATCAGGCCGAGGTTGCCCTCTTCGATCAGATCGAGCAGCGGCACGCCGCGGTTCAGATAACCCTTAGCGATGCTGACGACAAGCCGCAGATTGCGCTCGATCATTACCTGCCGTGCTTCGAACTCGCCCGCCTTCGCAAGACGGGAGTACTTCTGCTCCTCTTCGACAGTGAGGAGCGGCTTTACGCTGATGCGGTTCAGATAATGCTGGATCGTGTCGGCCGTCAGCTCGGCCTGCAGCAGCGCGCGGAAGTCGTCGGCGTCGGGCACGACTTCGGCCGCGCCTTCGCGCGCGTCGCCGCCTTCTTCCGCGCTTTGACGCTCGTCGAGTTCGCGTTCTTCAACAGTCTCTTCTTCCGCTTCGGAAGCGCCGCTTTCGTCCACCGAAGCGGACGTGGCATCGCTGATCGTTTCAGATTCGGCTTGCGGCAGGCGGCGCTTCGATTTCGGCATGGTCGTATCGCTTATTGCGGCGGCAAATACTTCAGTGGGTCGACAGGTTTACCCTGTCGGCGAACTTCGAAATGCAACATGACGCGGTCTGAATCGCTGTTACCCATCTCGGCGATTTTCTGCCCTTTCGTTACCGCGTCCCCCTCTTTTACCATCAAAGAGCGGTTGTGTGCATATGCGGTGAGATAAGTTGCATCATGCTTGATGATAATGAGATTGCCGTAACCACGCAGCCCATTTCCGGCATAAACCACGCGGCCGTCGGCGGAGGCCTTTACTGCATCGCCCGCCGCGCCGCCAATGTTGACACCTTTGTTTGTCGAATCGTTAAATGTACCGAGCAACGGGCCACGCACCGGCCACGCGAAGTTCACGTTGCCGGATGCGCCGGCGCTCGAATCGCTCGCCGCACCTGCCGCACCTGTACTGGACGGCGGCGTGAGCGCAGCGTTGTTCGCAGTCGTACCGTAGATCGGCGGCGCGGCGACGCCGGCCGCACCACCTGCGGGCGGCGACGTGCCGTTAAGCGGCGCGCCCTGCACTGTGCCGGTGCTGCCGATGGGCGCGGTCGTCACGCCCGGCGTCAACGCGGCGGTATTCGCGCCCGGCGGCACGACGCGCAGCAGTTGATCCACCTCGATCTGATTCGGGTTCGTGAGATTGTTCCACGCGGAAATGTCACGGTAGTTCTGGCCGTTCTCGAGTGCGATCCGATACAGCGTGTCACCGGGCTTCACGCGGTAGTAGCCCGGCGGCGGCGGCCCGAGCGGCACCGGCGGCTGCTGCGCAGCTTGCGTGCTGAGCACATTGCCGCCGGAGCGGTCGACGACCGGCGCCTGATCGAGCCGGGATGCACAGGCTGTCATCAACAGGGACAAGGCGAGCACGCACACGCTGCGCTGGGTTACGGACATAGGGATATTCAGACTGGTTCTTTGCATCGCGCGCAACATACTCATCGGTGTCAAATCACTCCGGATTTTAAGGGTACAAAGAAAACGCGATCAAGCCGCGACTCGCGCCACTGCGCCGGTCCGAGACGCTCGACGAGCGTCAGTACCTGGCTCTGACCTTCCTGCGAGCCGACCGGCGCGATCAGACGGCCGCCGATCGAGAGTTGTTCAAGTAATGCTTGCGGTACGTCGAGGCCCGCGGCGGCGATCAGAATGGCGTCGAACGGCGCCGCCGATGGCAGACCCAAACGCCCGTCGCCATAGTGCAGCCGGATGTTCGGAATTCGCAGCGGACGCAAGTTTGTCTTCGCGCGCTCGGACAACGGCTTGATCCGTTCGATCGAATACACCTCGCGCGCGACCTGGCTCAGCACCGCCGCCTGATAACCGCAACCCGTGCCGATTTCGAGCACGTTGGTCAGCGTGCGGCCCGCCGCCGCGAGTTCGATCATTCGCGCGACCACCGACGGCTTCGAGATAGTCTGGTGATGCCCGATCGGCAGCGCGGCATCTTCGTAGGCCTGAACCGCGAGACCCGGGTCGACGAACATGTGGCGCGGCACGACCGACATCGCATTCAACACGCGCTGATCGGTAACGCCGTTTGCACGCAGGCGTTCGACCATGCGTTCGCGAACCCGTTCCGAGGTCAACGCCATGGCCCCGTTCAAAGCGACGTTCGGCGCTGCGCTGCGCTCTGCCGGCCGGCTTGCGGATTTTGCCGACGACGCCAGTTGCGCAGCCGGTTTGGCTGGCGCTCGCGTGGGCGCCGGTGCCGGCGCAGCGGTTCTGCCCGATGACGACGGCCGCACGGTCGCACTTTGCACGACAGGCTTCGCCGGCGTTTTCGCTGCAGGCGCGGGCGCGGCGAGCGGCTTTGGCGGCGTCATGACCTGTGGCCTCGCCTGCGCACCGGCCGGCGACTTTGCCGGGACCGGCGCCTGCACTCGACCTTGCTTCGACTGCGGTTTGCCCGCTACACCGGGCTGCAGATTCCTGGCGGGCTGTTGCCGCGCATTGAGCGCCGCGCTCGCGGCAAGTGCTGCGGCGCGCACCTCGCCCGGACGGCCTTCCGGCCGGCGCGGCTCGCGCACCAGATCCTCGAGACCGAGCGGGAAGCGCTTCGCGCGCTCGCTCGTCATGAAGCGCCGCTACCCGCGCGCGCCCAGTCGCGCGCCGCCGGCAACATCTGCGTGTGGGTCAGATCCAGTTGCAGCGGCGTGATCGACACATGACCGTTGGCGACTGCGTGGAAATCGGTCCCTTCGCTAGCATCGCGGGCGCTGCCCGACGGTCCGATCCAGTAGATCGGCTCGCCGCGCGGATTAGTCTGGCGGATCACCGGCTGGGACGGGTGCCGCTTGCCAAGACGCGTGATATGCCAGCTGCGCAATTGCTCGTACGGCAGGTTCGGAATATTGACGTTCAGAAGCGGATGCCCCGGCAGCGGATGTGCAAGATAGTGCGCGACGATCTCTGCGGCGACGCGCACCGCGTCTTCGAGATGCACCCAGTCCTTGTCGACCAGCGAGAAGGCGATGGCCGGCACACCGAACATGATGCCTTCCGTAGCGGCCGCGACGGTGCCCGAATAGAGCGTGTCTTCGCCCATGTTCTGACCGTTGTTGATACCCGACACGACGAGATCGGGCGTGTGGTCGAACATGCCCGTCAGCGCGATGTGCACGGAGTCGGTAGGCGTGCCGTTCACGTAGTAGAAACCATTGGCCGAGCGCAGCACCGAAAGCGGCCGCGACAACGTCAGAGAATTGGACGCGCCGCTGCAGTTCTGTTCGGGTGCCATCACGGTCACGTCCGCGAGCGGCTTGAGCGCTTCGTAAAGCGCGGCAAGGCCGGGCGCCAGATAACCGTCGTCGTTGCTGAGTAGAATTCGCATGCGGCGATTGTAACCGAGGAAAGAAGGCGCGCGAACGACACGACCGGGGTGTTGCGCGCACCACGCAAAGCGCAGGCGCCGGGCTCGCCACAAGGCGAACGAGGCTTGCAGCAACGCGACCTGCGCGCTCCGCCAACGGGGATAAACGTACGGTCGTACGGATGCTTTACACTCGAAGCGACTGTGAACCCCGACCGAATGGAGACACGATGCGCGCGATTCGCTGCAATCAATATGGGCCGCCCGAAAGCCTCACCGTAGAGAACCTGCCGGAGCTTTTGCCCGAGGCCGGGCAGGTCGTGATCGACGTGAAGGCCGCCTCCGTCAACTTTCCCGATGTGCTGATCATCGAGAACAAGTATCAGTTCAAACCGCCGTTGCCCTTCACACCCGGCTCCGAGGTCGCGGGAATCGTGCGCGCGGTCGGCGCGGGCGTCACGCAGTTCACGCCGGGCTCACGCGTGGTCGCGTTCACCGGTTCGGGCGGCTTCGCGGAGCAGGCCGTAGCGAGCGCGTCGGCATGCGTTCCGCTTGCGGACGGCGTCGACTTCGAACTCGCTGCGGCGTTCACGCTGGCGTATGGCACGTCGCACCATGCGGTTGTGGATCGCGCCGCGTTGCAAGCTGGCGAGACGATGCTCGTGCTAGGCGCGGCAGGCGGTGTCGGCCTCGCGGCTGTCGAAATCGGCAAGGCGCTCGGCGCTCGCGTGATCGCGGCCGCTTCAAGCGACAAAAAGCTGGGCATATGCAAAAAGCATGGGGCAGACGCGACGATCAACTACAGCACCGAAGACTTGCGCGAGCGCATCAAGGCACTCACCGACGGGCGCGGTCCAGACGTGATCTACGACCCGGTCGGCGGCGTGTATACGGAGCCGGCGTTTCGCAGCATCGGTTGGCGCGGGCGCTATCTGGTGGTGGGTTTTGCGAACGGCGAAATTCCAAAGCTGCCGCTCAATCTGACGTTGCTCAAAGGCGCAAGCGTGGTCGGCGTGTTCTGGGGAGATTTCGCGAAGCGCGAGCCCGAGCGCAATCATGCCGCGTTCGAACAGATGGTCGGCTGGATAGGCGAAGGCAAGCTCAAACCTTACGTGTCGGCGCGCTACCCGCTCGAAGAAGCAGGGCGCGCGCTGCGCGACATGGCCGAGCGCCGGGTGATCGGCAAGGTGGTGATTACGCCATGACTGTCGGCGCCCTGTGGCTACGGTAGGGCTGCGGCCCTGCAGCAGACCACTGGGCGTTCGGCAAAATAAAACAGCGTGTGGCTCTTCAGCTCACACGCTGTTTTTCTTTTCTGCGGCGGTTGCGATCCCTAGAGCTTTTCGGTATCGCCGGTTTTCGGCTGCCACTTCATCAGATGCCTTTCCCCGACGCCGACGATCGCGTCGAGCACCAGCGCGAACGCGGTCAACACCAGGATGCCGGCAAACACCGTGTTGATGTCGAAGGTGCCTTCGGCTTGCAGAATCAGGTAGCCGACGCCGCGCGCCGAGCCGAGATACTCGCCCACCACCGAGCCGACGAAGGCCAGGCCCACCGACGTATGCAAGCTCGAAAACACCCAGCTCATCGCGCTCGGCAAATAGACGAAACGCAGCAGCTGCTTGCCGTTCGCACCTAGCATGCGCGCGTTGGCGAGCACGACCGGGCTCACTTCCTTCACGCCTTGATACACGTTGAAGAACACGATAAAGAACACCAACGTGACGCCCAACGCGACCTTCGACCAGATGCCGAGCCCGAACCACACACCGAAGATCGGCGCGAGAATCACGCGCGGCATCGAGTTCGCGGCCTTGATATACGGATCGAATAGCGCGCTCGCGAGCGGCGACAGCGCAAGCCACAAACCGACACCAAGACCGAGCGCCGTGCCGAACGCAAACGCGAGCACGGTCTCGAGCAGCGTGATCCACAGGTGCAGATAAATCTCGCCGGTCGTGAACCACTCCCAGATTCGCAGCAGCACTTTTTGCGGTTCGCCGAAGAAGAACGCTGCCTTGTTCGGGTCGTCGAAATAAAACGCCGGCAAGAGCGTCGGGCTCGTCAGCACGTACCAGAGCACGAAGCACAGCACGAGCAGCAGCCATTGCCAGATCACCAGATTCGCCCGGTTAGGGCGCAACGTCTTCCACATGACTCGGTTTGCCTTAGACGATTGATAGACGTAAAACGTGACGCGCGCCAACGGTCATTAGACGGCGCTCAGTTGTTGCTGATAGCCCTTGAGCACCTCGTCGCGCAGCACGCTCCAGATTTGCGCATGCAATTCGACGAAGCGCGGATGCGAGCGGATTTCCGCGACGTCGCGCGGACGCGGCAAGTCGATCGTGAATTCGCCGATGGGATGCGTACCCGGCCCCGCCGACAGAACGACCACGCGGTCGGACATCGCGATCGCCTCGTCGAGATCGTGCGTGATGAAGAGCACTGCCTTGCGTTTGGCCGCCCACAGCTCGAGCAACTCGTTTTCCATCAGCTGACGCGTCTGGATGTCGAGCGCCGAAAACGGTTCGTCCATCAGGATGATGTCCGGATCGAGAATCAGCGTCTGCGCCATCGCGACGCGCTTGCGCATGCCGCCCGACAACTGGTGCGGATAACGGTCGCCGAAGCCGCCGAGGCCCACGCGCTTGAGCCATTCGTCCGCCTTCTCGCGCGCCTCGGCCTGCGGCACGCCGTGAAATGCGAGGCCCGCGAGCACGTTGTCGATAGCCGAGCGCCAAGGCATCAATGCATCGGCCTGGAACATGTAACCCGCGCGCCGGTTGATGCCCTTCAACGGCTCGCCGAATACGCTGACCGAGCCCGACGACGGCCCAAGCAAACCAGCGCCGACGTTCAGCAACGTGGATTTACCGCAGCCGGTCGGGCCCACCACGGAGACGAACTCGCCCGGCGCGATTCTCAACGTGGTGTCCTTGACCGCCGTGTAGCGTTGCGCGCGGTTGTCGCGCGCAGCGAACGTGCAAGTGATGTTTTCGAGCGCCAGGGCTGCAACGGTCATCGTTCGACTCTGTTCGTGGATCGGTTCGGAATGGGACGTCACGCGCCGAGCGAGGCGTGACGTGACGTGACGTGACTTAGTGCGAGGAGAACGACCTTAGGCCTTCACCGTGGTCAGCGCTTTCTTGACGAAGTCGTTCGTCCACGTCTTCGATACGTCGATCGGCTTGCCCTGCACCGCCGGATCGAACGCCTGCAAGGTTTTGAGCGCCGTCGCAGGGCCATCTGCGGGCATCAGGCCATCGGGCGACATCGCTTCCTTCACGTGCTGCCATGCGTCCAGATAGACCGCGCGATCTCCGAGCAGATACCCTTCGGGCACCGTGTTGATGAGTTCCGTGCCGGTCGCGGTCTGCAGCCACTTGAGCGCGCGCACCATCGCGTTGGTCAGCGCCTGTGTGGTGTTCGGATTCTTCGTGATGAAACTTTGCGATGCGTACAGGCACCCTGCCGGCATGTCGCCACCGAACACGCTGCGCGTGTCGGCGAGCGTGCGCGTATCCGAGACGACGCGAATTTCGCCGGTACGTTCGAGTTTCGTCATGACGGGGTCGAGATTGGCGAGCGCGTCGATCTGCCCGGACTGCAGTGCCGCGATTGCGCCGGCGCCCGCGCCGACGCCGATGAACGCAACGTCTTTCGCGGTCAACCCGCCCTTGGCCAGCACGAAGCTCGCCATGATCGAAGTCGACGATCCCGGCGCCGTCACGCCGATTTTCTTGCCCTTCAGATCGGCGATCGATTTGTAGTTCGGCATGGTCTTCTTCGACACCGCGAGCACGATCTGCGGCGCGCGCCCCTGCAACACGAACTCGCGAAACGACTGCTTCTGCGCCTGCAGCAGCAACGTGTGTTCGAACGCGCCGGAGACGACATCCGCGCTGCCGCCCACCGCCGCCTTCAACGCTTGCGAGCCGCCGGCGAAATCGGAAATCTCGACGTCGAGTCCTTCGTCCTTGAAGTAATTGCGGCGCTCGGCGATCGTGAGCGGCAAATAGTAGAAGAGGTTTTTTCCGCCGACAGCAATGGCCACTTTCGTGGTTTCCAGTTTGCTCTGTGCGAAAGCGAGCGGCGTGGCCGTCAGCGAGGCGCCAGCAAGCGCGGCGGTACCGGCGAGGAAGCTTCTGCGATGCATGTTCGTTGTCTCCAAGGCTCTTGCAAAATCTGGTCTTGCGATTTTATTTATTCGGCTGCAGCGGGCGTGGCTCACACGCGTGGCTCACACGCGTGGTTCACACGCGTGGCTCACACGCGTGGTTCACACGCGTGGTTCACACGATTTGTTGCGCGTGCAACCTTGCGATGTGGTCTGCATCATAACCTAGCGATTGCAGGACTTCATCGGTATGTTCACCCAGTTCGGGGCCGAGCCAGCGCGTCTCGCCAGGCGTCTCCGAGAGCTTCGGCGTGACCGCCGGCAGCGTGATCTCGCGGCCGTCCTGCCACTTGAAGCGCTGGATCATCTGGCGCGCCATGTACTGCGGATCGGTGAACATGTCAGCCACGCTATAGATGCGGCCCACCGGCACGTCTGCTGCGTTGAGCACCGCGAGCGCTTCGTCGATGGTGCGTGTGGCGAGCCACGCAGCAATCGCAGCGTCGATTTCCTGCGTGCGCGGCACGCGGCCGTCGTTATGCGCGAGAGCGGGATCGTTCGCGAGGTCTTCGCGTTCGATCGCGATCATCAGGCGCCTGAAGATCGGATCACTATTGCCGCCGATCACGATGCTGCCGTCGCGGCAAGGATAGGTGTTGGACGGCACGATGCCAGGCAGCGACGCGCCGGTGCGCTCGCGCACCATGCCGTAGACGCCGTATTCGGGCACGACGCTTTCCATCATGTTGAACACGGCCTCGTACAGCGCGACGTCGACGACCTGCCCCTTGCCGCCGTTCACCTGCTTGTGATGCAGCGCCATCAGCGCGCCGATCACACCGTGCAGCGCCGCGATCGAATCGCCGATCGAGATGCCGATGCGCGGCGGCGGCAAATCCGGATAGCCGGTGATGTGCCGCAAGCCGCCCATCGACTCCGCGATCGCGCCGAAGCCGGGCCGGTCACGATACGGTCCGCTCTGGCCGTAGCCGGACAGGCGCACCATCACGAGCCCGGGGTTCTCCGCCGACAGCACGTCATAACCGAGCCCAAGTTTCTCGAGCAGGCCAGGCCGAAAATTTTCGACGACGATATCCGCTTCGCGTGCGAGACGCCGCACGATCTCCTTGCCCTCCTCGGCCTTCAGATTGATCGTGACGGATTTCTTGTTGCGCGCCTGCACGGCCCACCATAACGACGTACCGCCGACTTCCGGATAGAGCTTGCGCCATTTGCGCAGCGGATCGCCGCCCTTGGGGTCTTCGATCTTGATCACGTCCGCGCCGAACTCGCCGAGAAAGCGGGCGGCAAACGGCCCCGCGATCAGCGTGCCGAGTTCCAGCACCTTCACGCCGGCAAGCGGTCCGGGTTGGCTTTGCGGCGCCTCTTTCGCCTCGTTGGCGCCTGATTCGGGAGTTGCGCTCATAGTCTCCTTCTTTCTGTTCTGTTTTTGTGGCGGCGACGCCGCTCGCGCGATTGCAGCGCGGTGTCGCTACATCGTGCGGCGATCGAGCATCGCGCGGGCTATTGTGCCGGCGTCGACGTATTCGAGTTCGCCGCCTACCGGCACGCCGCGCGCAAGGCGCGTGACGGACAGCCCGCGCGCCTTGAGCGTCTGCCCGAGGTAATGCGCGGTCGCCTCGCCTTCGTTAGTGAAATTGGTTGCCAGCACGACTTCTTTCACGACGCCGTCAGACGCTCGCCTGACCAGTCGGTCGAAATGTATCTCCTTCGGGCCGATACCGTCGAGCGGGCTCAGACGGCCCATCAGCACGAAGTACAGACCGCGGTACGTCATGGTCTGTTCGAGCATGATCTGGTCGGCAGGCGTTTCGACGACGCACAGCAGCGTTGGATCGCGCTCCGGGTCCAGGCACACTTCGCAGATCTGCGCTTCGGTGAAGGTGTTGCACTTCTCGCAGTGCTGCAGATGCTCGGTCGCGAACAGCAAGGCGCGGCCCAGCTTTTCCGCGCCGTCGCGATCGTGCTGCATCAGGTGATACGCCATGCGTTGCGCGGACTTTGGCCCGACTCCGGGCAGCGCGCGCAGCGCTTCGACGAGCGCCGACAAGGCGGAAGGTTGTTTCATGCGAATCGGCGTCGAGGTGGGGTTGCCAGGGCAGATGGGTTTGTAATGCGGTTCGGCGTGTTGCGGTTCTTCAGATGCTGTCAGGCTTTGCCCGCCTGCGGATGGATCGCAGGAGCGGGTTTGAGTCTCATGTCCGGCGCCAAGTCCAGGCGGCATCCAGAGGGCGCGCCTGCGCGGCGCGCAACGACCGGCTCTTGGATGCGAAGCCGGTGATTGCAGCGCGCAGCCGTCAAACGCGACGCCCGTCGCTCACACGCGGCGTTAGCTCACCGTTCGAGCCCGCTCCAACTTGCAGCGTCGCTTTTAGAACGGCAGCTTGAAGCCCGGCGGCAGCGGCAGGCCCGAGGTCATGCCGCCCATTTTTTCCTGAGCGGTGGCTTCGGCCTTGCGCACGGCGTCGTTAAACGCAGCGGCGACGAGGTCTTCCAGCATGTCCTTGTCGTCGGCGAGCAGGCTCGGATCGATCGACACGCGGCGCACGTCGTTCTTGCAGGTCATCGTGATCTTCACGAGACCGGCGCCCGACTGCCCCTCGACTTCGATCTGAGCGAGCTGCTCCTGCATCTTCTTCATGTTTTCCTGCATCTGCTGGGCTTGCTTCATCAGCCCGGCGAGTTGACCTTTCATCATGGAAATGCTCCTTCTTGATAGCGTGAAATTCTAAAATCGCGCGCGCCCCAGTGTGTTTCCGGCGTGATCGCACAGCGAATCAGTGAACCGAGGACGCGCCGTTCGGGCCGGCGTCCGGACTAATCGAAGTACTCGAACTAATCGGGCGGATCGAGCCCGGCACGATGCTCGCGCCGAACTCGCGGATCAGCGACTGCACGAACGGATCGGCGCCGATTTCGCGCTCCGCTTCCTGCTGACGTTGGGCCCGCATGGCGGCGTCGTGAGCGGCTGCCGTGCGGCGCGCCGGGCCGACCTCGACCTGCACGTCGACATGCTGGCCCAGCTTTTCGACGAGCGCGCTTTTCAGTTTCGCAACCTGCGAAGCCTCCGCGTACTGCGGCACGGGCACGTTCAGTTTCAGGGTATTGCCTTCGAGCGCCATCAGTTCGCTGTTGAATGCGAGCTGATACGAGATGCCCTTGAGCGGGAGGTCGACGGCGAGCGCAGGCCAGTCGCCTTTGAACCCGAGCGGATCGAGCGGCACAGCGGGAGGCAGCGGACGCTTATCGACGACCGGCGTCGGCGCGGACGCCGGCGCGCTCACGCGGACGTCGTCAGGGCCGCTGTCGAACACGGGCATGTAGTTGTCGTCGGGTGGCCCATAGTAGCCGTCATCCGATGCCGACAGCGGCACATAGTCGTCAGGCGGCATGTCGTCCCACGGAGGAACCGCCGAGCCGTTCGGCTGCGACTCTTTGCGCGCCGCCGGTTGTGCCGGCGCCGCAGCTGCTAACGCGCGCGCGCCCGAGGCGGACTCCGGCTGTGCCGCGCCACGCGGCGCGCCGGGCGTTGGCACGGGAACCACCACGAGCGGCGCGGTTGGCTTCGTCGCGGCCGCACTCGCGTTGGCCGACGCCGCAGGCTTCGGGGTCGACGCGGCATTCGCGCGGCCACGGTCGGACGACACCTTCAGGCCAGCGCTGCGCAGAACGTCGAGTGCGGCGCTCGCGCCGCCCGCACGGCGCGGCGGTGCGTCGGGCAACGTCGCAGGTGCGGCTTGGGCCGCTTCATTCGAATCCGCCGAGGACGCGGCTTCGCTCGCGCGCGCGAAGGCGGCGGCAGCCGGTGCGCTGAGCGTGGCGGGCGGCGTGCTCTCCGAAGATGCTGTTTCCGCCGACGTGGATTCCGATGCGAGCGCAGCAGGCGTACTCGCTGCTGCGGGCGTCGGTGCAGGTTCGGGGGGCACTGAAGCGGATCCGGACGCTGTGTCGACAGCACCCGGGCCCGTCGCCAGGTTCGCGGCAGACGAAGCGGGCTCATCGTCCCACGGAGCCAGCGCACGCGCTGTCGTACTTTCCGAAGCGGCGGACGTTCCCGCGACCGGCGTGGGCACATCGACGCGGGCAGGCGTCGGGGTAGCATTCGCTTCGTTCGGGATCGGGGCTGACTCTTGAGCCGTGTGTTGAGCGACGTCGCTGGAAGTTGACACAGCTTGTGTGCTCCGCGCGAAGTCCTGCCTCTGACCGGCGCTTGCAGGCGCACCTCCGGCAGCACCGGCAACGCGTCCCGGCTCACGAGCCGGCTCAGCAGGAGAAACCGCGCCGCGCGGGCCCGCCGCCAGCCGTACGGGCGGCGCAGCATCTCCCGCCGACGAACCCGCCGCCGCTACCGCGGGCGTCGCCGCCCGCTTTCCTCCGCTCGCGCCTGTCTGACCAGACTGCCGGCCAGGTCCAGCAGCTCCGCCGCCGCCCGTTGGAGCAGGTTCGAACGCAAGCATGCGCAGCAGGGTCATCGTGAAACCGGCGTATTCGTCGGGCGCGAGACCGAGTTCGCTCCGGCCGATCGTCGCAATCTGATAGAACAGCTGCACCTGTTCGGCGCTGAGGGTCTCGGCAAAGCGGCGCAGGTCGCCCGCCTCCGGCCACTCGTCCAGTACCGACGACGGTGCGAACTGCGCCCACGCGATGCGATGCAACAGGCTCGCGAGATCCTGCAACGCGGTCGAGAACGACAGACTGCGCAGCGCCATTTCGTCAGCAACCGACAGCACAGCCGCGCCGTCGCCTTCGGCGAGCGCATCGAGCAGCCGGATCAGGTAGCTCTGATCGAGCGCGCCGAGCATGCCTCGCACAGCCTCTTCATTCACCTGGTTAGCCGAATACGCGATAGCCTGGTCGGTCAGCGAGAGCGCGTCGCGCATCGAACCGTCGGCGGCACGCGCGAGCAGGCGCAACGCCTGGGCCTCGTACGGCACTTTTTCTTCGCCCAGAATGTGTTCGAGGTGCGAGACGATGTGGCCGGCGGGCATCTGCTTCAGATTGAATTGCAGACAACGCGACAGCACCGTGACCGGAATTTTCTGCGGATCGGTCGTGGCGAGAATGAACTTGACGTGCGGCGGCGGCTCTTCCAGCGTCTTCAACATTGCGTTGAAGGCGTGGTTCGTGAGCATGTGCACTTCGTCGATCATGTAGACCTTGAAACGTGCATCGACCGGCGCGTACACCGCGCGCTCCAGCAAAGCCGCCATTTCGTCGACGCCGCGATTACTTGCCGCGTCCATCTCGACATAATCGACAAAGCGCCCTTCGTCGATTTCACGGCAGGCCCGGCAGACTCCGCACGGCGTGGAGGTCACGCCCGTTTCGCAGTTCAGCGCTTTGGCGAAGATGCGCGACAGCGTCGTCTTGCCGACGCCACGCGTGCCGGTAAAAAGATACGCGTGATGCAGACGGCCGCCGTCGAGCGCGTGCGTGAGCGCGCGCACCACGTGCTCCTGTCCGACGAGCGACGCGAAATCTTTCGGCCGCCATTTGCGTGCGAGAACTTGATAGGTCATCGGGAAATTGTATCAGTAACAATGCCGTGCAAAACCGATTCGCGACCCGGCGCCAACGCGCGCGGCCGCAAGATTGAACCGCGCGATTGAAAGCGACTAATGGAGCGATAGAAAAATATATTGGCGGCATCGCGAAGCGCCGTTGCACATCGTCCGGGCGACATGCACAGCCTTATGGCTGAAGGCGCGGAGCGAATGGGCAGCCGTGCAGTGCGAACAACAGCACATAGGCAACCGGCATCTGAAACAGACGCGATCAAAGCGAGCGCAAGGGGAGAAAAACAGAACGAACAGAAAGAGGAAGGTGACGAGCCTGACCCTCGGCACTGGTGGAAAACGGCTGTGGCTGCTTCGTTCCCGACCTGACCAGGTTGACCATCCCTCCATGCGAGGAGGCCCGTCACGAAACATTCTATCACTGCCTGGCTCTTCGCGCGACTGTTAATACGATCAAAGCGACGATCGAAGCGCAAAGCGCGCACCGAATCGCCGCCGTTCCCGTCTCGCCACACGGCTTGTGCCGCGTTTGTGCCGCGTACTTGAGTTTGATCGCCGGACCTCCACATAGGCTACGTCGTAGTTGATGAAACACGGTGGCACTTCATCGGCAGCTCTCGGCCCCACTGCCCCTGATGAGTACTATCGCCCCCGGCAACGCATAGCGAATTAAGCTAAACTGCCGTACGGATGACCCGCATGCGCGAGCCTTCCGCCCACGCAGACTGGTCTCCGACTTTTCGCGCGCAGGTGGTGAGGTTCGGAGTGCGGCTAAGCGAACGGAAGTTTCCCTAGGTTTTGACGTATCGTGGCGAGCAATTCAGGCGGGCCTCGAACCGATAGAGGTATTCATACAATGAGCGAACAAATCAAGCATATTAGTGACGCATCGTTCGAACAGGACGTCGTGAAATCCGATAAACCCGTGCTGCTCGACTTCTGGGCTGAATGGTGCGGTCCGTGCAAGATGATCGCGCCGATCCTCGACGAAGTCGCCAAGGATTACGCCGATCGCCTGCAAATCGCGAAGATCAACGTCGACGAACATCAGTCGACGCCGGTCAAGTTCGGCGTGCGCGGCATCCCCACGCTGATCCTGTTCAAGAACGGCGCTGTCGCCGCACAGAAAGTCGGCGCATTGTCGAAGTCGCAACTCACCGCGTTCCTCGACGGCAACCTGTAAAACGGTCGCGCAGGCGCGCCGCGAGGTCTACCGGACCCGCGCGCGCCTCGTCTGCCCTGTTGTGGGGCGGCAACGTTTCCTACAAGAAAGATGCCGTAGCGCCCCACTGGCGGAAACTGGCGTGTGCTATGCTAGAATCCGCAAAACGTCGAAAAGACGTGTAGGTCCTTGAGCGGTTCCGCTCACTTCTCCTCCCAGATTCCATTTCGTCGCACCTTCTCCTGCGGGTTCTCCGTATGCATTTATCCGAGCTTAAGACTCTGCACGTGTCCGAATTGATCGAGATGGCCAATGGCCTCGAGATCGAAAGTGCGAACCGCCTGCGCAAGCAGGAATTGATGTTCGCCATTCTAAAAAAACGAGCCAAAACGGGCGACACGATCTTCGGCGACGGCACGCTTGAAGTGCTGCCGGACGGCTTCGGCTTCCTGCGGTCGCCGGAAACGTCCTATCTCGCCAGCACGGATGACATTTACATCAGCCCGTCGCAAATTCGCCGCTTCAACCTGCATACGGGCGACACGATCGAAGGTGAAGTGCGTACGCCGAAAGACGGCGAGCGCTATTTCGCGCTGGTGAAGGTCGACAAGGTCAACGGCCAGCCGCCGGAAGCCTCGAAGCACAAGATCATGTTCGAAAACCTGACGCCGCTGCACCCGAACAAGGTGCTGCTGCTCGAACGTGAAATGCGCGGTGAAGAGAACGTCACCGGCCGCATCATCGACATGATCGCGCCGATCGGCAAAGGCCAGCGCGGCTTGCTGGTTGCGTCGCCCAAGTCCGGCAAGACCGTGATGCTTCAGCACATCGCGCACGCCATCAAGCAGAACCATCCCGACGTCGTACTGTTCGTGCTGCTGATCGACGAGCGTCCCGAAGAAGTGACGGAAATGCAGCGTTCGGTGGCTGGCGAGGTGATCGCCTCCACGTTCGACGAACCCGCCGCGCGTCACGTGCAGGTCGCCGAAATGGTGATCGAAAAAGCCAAGCGCCTCGTCGAAATGAAGAACGACGTGGTCATTCTGCTCGACTCGATCACGCGTCTCGCGCGTGCATACAACACCGTCGTGCCGGCTTCGGGCAAGGTGCTGACGGGCGGTGTCGATGCCAACGCATTGCAACGCCCGAAGCGCTTCTTCGGCGCGGCGCGAAATATCGAGGAAGGCGGCTCGCTCACAATCATCGGCACGGCGCTGATCGAAACCGGCAGCCGCATGGACGATGTGATTTACGAAGAATTCAAGGGCACCGGCAACATGGAAGTGCACCTTGAGCGCCGTCTTGCAGAAAAGCGCGTGTACCCGTCGATCAATCTGAACAAGTCCGGCACGCGTCGCGAAGAATTGCTGATCAAGCCTGAAGTGCTGCAAAAAATCTGGGTGTTGCGCAAGTTCATTCACGACATGGACGAAGTCGAGTCCATGGAATTCCTGCTCGACAAAATTCGCCAGACGAAGAGCAACTCCGAGTTCTTCGACATGATGCGCCGTGGCGGCGGCAGCTAAGAAAAGCTGCGCACGTACACTGTATGAGAAAACCGCTCGTCACCGACGAGCGGTTTTTTTTCGCCCAGCAGATCTGCAATAGCGCGGCTTCGACTCCAGCAATTCAGTCCCACATTCCAACCTGTACGTGAACGTACACGTTGAAGTAAAATCTGACGACGCTTTTCTGTCAGGCCATGCTTATGTCGAACGACTCACCCACTCTGCTTACCGTACGTGACGCGGCCGAGCGCCTCGGCGTCACGCCTCGCACGTTGAAATACTACGAAGAGCGCGGGCTTGTATCGCCCGCTCGCAGCGAAGGCCGCTACCGTCTTTACGACGACAACGACTTACAGCGGTTCGGGCGCATTCTGCGTTTGCGTTCGTTGGGTTTCTCGCTGCACGGCATTACTGAGATGCTCAAACGGCCGCTCGAACCGGTCGGGGGCGGACATCGTTTTTCAACCGAATCGCTGCAGCAGATCCACGACGCGATCGCTGGACAGGTGGACGCACTCGACGCACGCATTCAAGCCATGCGCCGTGAGCTCAAGGAAGCGCAGAAGCTGCGCGACGAATTGAGTCCGGACCTCGATTATCTGAAGCGCCGTCTAGCGGGCGAAAACGCGGACGCCCTGCTCGAACAGCGCCGCAATGCGCTGGCGAAAGGCGCGAAAGCTTCGAAGACTGCCAAAGGTCGTGAAGACCCTCAAGCGCCTAAGATCGTCAAACACAAGGAAGCCGGCGCAAGACCCGCTGCGAAGCCCGGGAACAAACCGCGCGCCTCGACAGCGGGCAAGCGGTCATGAGCACAGCGTGGCCTCGCACCCGCTGGCCCGGTGCGGAGAAACTGCGTGGCGATGTATTCCCCTGGGTGCTGGCGGTCGTCACGGGTCTCGACTATTTCGACAACTCGATTTTTTCGTTTTTCGCGAGCTATATCGCCGGCGGCGTGAACGCGTCGCCGGACGAACTCGTGTGGGCTTCGAGCGCTTACGCGGTGGCTGCAGTGCTGGGCATTCTTCAGCAGGAATGGTGGGTCGAGCGCTTCGGATACCGCCGATATGTCGCCGGTTGCATGCTCTTCTACGCGATGGGCGCCGTAGCGGCCGCGCTGTGCGAATCGTCGGTTGAACTTGCGTTCGCACGCGGCTTTCAGGGCTACTTCATCGGCCCGATGATGGGCACCTGCCGCATCCTGATCCAGATGAGTTTCACGCCCAAACAACGCCCCGCTGCAACCCGGGCGTTCCTGATCCTGATCGTCCTGAGCAGCGCGCTCGCGTCGTTGATCGGCGGCCAGCTGGTTTCGTACTTCGGCTGGCGTGCACTCTTCGCCTGTACCGCCCCCGTCGGCATGCTCTTCATGGTTCTCGCCGTGCTAGCACTGCCCGACGCGGGCAACCGTCTGCCCGAGGAGCGCGGTTCAGCACACTTCTGGCCGTACATCGTGTTTGCCTTTGCGCAAGGCGCACTGCAAATCGTCATGCAGCAGGTGCGCTTCCAGTTGTTCAGCGCGTCGCCCGGCCTGATCCTGCTCACACTCGCCGGCATCGTCGCGCTCGGCTGGTTCGCGTATCACCAATGGCATCACCCCTCGCCGCTCATGCGCCTGCACGCGTTGCGCGAGAAGGTGTTCCAGGTCGGTCTCGTGCTGTACATGTTCTATTACTATCTGTCGACGGCGTTTAGCTATCTCATTTCCCGTTTGCTCGAGAGCGGTCTCGGCTACCCGATCGAGAACGCCGGGCAACTCGTCGGCGTCACGTCGCTGATTTCAGCGAGCGCGCTTTTCATCTACCTGCGCTTCGCAAAACTTCTGACGCGCAAGAAGTGGATCATCGTGCCGGGCTTCGCCATCGCCGCGCTCACGGCCGCGTGGATGACCCGCATGTCGCCGTCCGTCGGCGAAGCGGCGCTGGTGGGGCCGCTCCTGTTGCGCGGCCTGCTGTTGCTGTTCATCGTGCTGCCGGTCGCGAATCTGACCTTCAGGATATTCGCGATAGAGGAATTCACGCACGGTTACCGGTTGAAGAACATCGTGCGGCAACTCACGATCTCCTTCGCCACCGCGTCTGTGATCATCGTCGAGCAGCATCGGCAGGCGATACATCAGGCGCGACTCGCGGAGTTCGTGAATCCGTACAATCCATTGTTTCAGGACTCGCTTGCCGCGCTCACGCGCACGTTGTCCGCCGCGGGCCGTTCGCCGTCGGACGCGCATTCGCTTGCGCTCGTGGAGATCAGCCGGTCGGTGGTGCGGCAGGCCAGTTTTCTGACCTCGCTCGACGGCTTTTACTTTCTGATCGGCATCGCGATTTGCGGCGGTATTTTTGCCGCGTGGCAAAAACAGATCGACTAACGGTTTCATCGGCCCATGCTTTCGAAACTCACTCAATGGCTCGGCGCCCGCCGGCGCGAGCGCGCGCTGCGCGACTACGCAATCGGCGATGCCCTGTGGCAGGCCACGCTCGACGGTTTGCCGTTCCTCGCGCAGCTGGATGCCCCGGATCGCGCGCGCCTGCGCGAGATGAGCAGCCTTTTCATCGCACAAAAGGAGTTCTCGACCGCGCATGAGCTCGAGTTGACCGACGCAATGACCGTCGCCATTGCGGCCCAGGCGTGCCTGCCTGTGCTGAACCTGAGCCTCGATCTTTATCGCGGATGGGTCGGCGTGATCGTATATCCGGGCGAATTTGTGATCCGCAAGACGGTCGAGGACGAAGACGGCGTCGTTCACGAGGTCGAGCACGACGCGAGCGGCGAAGCATGGGAAGGCGGCCCCGTCGTCCTGTCGTGGGAAGATGCGCAGATGACGGACGGCACGGACGCATATAACGTGGTGATTCACGAGTTCGCGCACAAGATCGACATGCTCAACGGCGAAGCGGACGGCCATCCGCCGCTCGTGCGCCGCTGGCACGCGCCACTCGACTCGCAAGCCTGGGCGGATGTGTTCGACGCCGCCTACGATCAGTTCTGCGCCCGCATCGACGCCGTGCCGCAACGCCGCTGGACGCGCTTCGAGCGGGAATCGCTGATCGATCCCTACGCCGCGGATCATCCATCGGAATTTTTCGCGGTGTGCAGCGAGGCGCTGTTCGTCAAGCCCCAAGCTTTCGAAGCGGAGTATCCGGAGCTGTATCGGCTTCTCGCCCGATATTATCGACAGGACCCGGCGCGAGTCGGCCTGACGTTCGCGTCGCCGCAATAGGCGAAATATGGGCAAAACACCTGACGGAATTCGTCAAGCGACTGATTTTCTGGCATAATCGCCGTTTTTCGACCACAGGCAAGTGGCTCGCGCCTAGATGCAGTCCGCGCATAAGCGACCGCACGCGGGTTGGCTACCGCCAGATTAAAGGAAAGATCATGAAAGAAGGCATTCACCCGAATTACCGCGAAGTCCTGTTCATCGACATGTCGAACGACTTCAAGTTTGTGACGCGCTCGACCATCCAGACGCGTGAAACCGCCGAATTCAACGGCCAGACCTACCCGCTCGCCAAGATCGAAGTGTCGTCGGAATCGCATCCGTTCTACACCGGTCAGCAAAAGATCATGGACACGGCAGGCCGCGTCGAGAAGTTCAACAAGAAGTTCGGTTCGCGCGCTACCGGCAAGGCAGCAGCGAAGTAATACCCGCCGCTTTGGCTGGCCGGGCAAAATCAGGCCTTTTGGCCACTTTCGTCCGGCAGCGAAGCAGCAAAAGAAGGGCAGCGCGAGCTGCCCTTTTTTGTCGCCTGCGCGCAACTGGAAAGCCGGTGCCGACGTGGCCAACGTTCAAGCCGCCTTACACGTGGACAGCCGGCTCGGTGTAACGGCACGCTCGACGCCGTTGCAGCCCCGCCGTTGCAGCCCATTACCGGCCGTGACGCGCACACTGGCTCCCGACTACAATGCCGGATGCTCCAATAAGGCCATGCCAGCCGGACCGGCCGTCCAGTGGCGGCTTTCGCTTATTAAATATCCCAAACCGCATGAGACCTGTCGTTCGCCTCACTGCTTCCGCGACCAGTGCGCTCCCGCGCTGGCTGCTGTTGACCATCTGTATCGTCTACGCGTCGTTCGGCCTGTTCGGCCGCGATCCGTGGAAGAACGAGGACGCAGCCGGCTTCGGCGTGATGTGGACCATGGCGAACGGCAGCGCGCATGACTGGCTCCTGCCGAATCTGGTCGGCAAGTACCTGACCGAAGACGGCCCCCTTGGCTACTGGCTCGGCGCCAGTGCGATCCGCGTGTTCGCGCCGTGGGTGGACGCGAGCAATGCGTCCCGTGTCGTTACCGGCTTGCTGTTTTGCGCGGGCTGCGCTTTTGTCTGGTACGCCGCCTACCTGCTCGGCCGGCGCGCCGAAGTCCAGCCGTTCAAGTACGCGTTTGGCGGCGAGCCGGAACCTCGCGACTACGGTCGCACACTCGCCGACGGCGCCCTGCTGATCCTGCTCGCCTGCTTCGGCCTCGCCGAGCGCGGCCACGAAACCACGCCGCAGTTGGTGCAGTTCGTGTGTATCGCAATGCTCGTCTACGGGCTCGTGCGAATGATTGACAAGCCGATTCAGGGCGCGGCGATCTGGGGCCTGGCGATGGGCTTCGTCACGCTCGCGAGCAGCCCCGTGCTGGTCGGCGCGCTTCTGCTGGGCACGCTCGCCATGACGTTGATCGTCCGCGAGACGCGCTCGCGCTGGCTGCTGCTCGCAGGTCTGCCGATCGCGCTGGCGCTCTCGGTCGCGTGGCCGATCGCCGCGCTCTGGGCTTTTCCCGTCGACGCCGTCTGGTATCTGAACCAATGGGTGCACGTCAGCCTGAGTTCGTTCGCCGGCCCGCCCGGCTCGGTCGCGGCTTACGCGCTGAAAAATCTGCCGCTCTTCACGTGGCCCGCATGGCCTCTCGCGCTCTGGGCATGGTTCAGCTGGTCGGGTCTGCGCCGCGCGCCGCACGTCGCGATTCCGCTTTCCGTGATCGGGCCGCTGCTCGTGCTCGTCGTGTTGCAGAGCCATCAGTCGAACCGGCTTTATATGTTGCTGCTGCCCGCGCTCGCAGTGCTGGCCACCTTCGCGCTGCCCACGCTCAAACGCGGCGCCATCAACGCAATCGACTGGTTCGCATTGCTCAGTTTCACGATCCTCGGCAGCTTCGTCTGGCTCGTGTACGTGGCCGGGCTGACCGGATTCCCGCATCCGCTCGCGCGCAACCTCGCGCGTCTCGCGCCGGGCTTTGCGCCGCAGTTCAAAATACTGTCGTTCGTCTGCGCGGTCGCGGTGACGATTTGCTGGTTCGTGCTCGTGCAATGGCGTCTCGCGCGCCATCCGAAGGTGCTGTGGCGCAGCGTCGTGCTCTCGAGCGCCGGCACGACGCTCATGTGGGTGCTGCTGATGACCTTGTGGTTGCCGGTCGTCAACTACAGCCGGACTTACAAGGACGTCGCCGAACAGATCGCGAGTCACTTGCCTGAGGACTACACCTGCATATCGCCGGTGCGCCTCGGCAATGCGCAAATTGCGACGTTCGCGTATTTCGGCGACATGCACTTCGCGTTCAATCAGGATTGCGACGTCATTCTGCGCCAGGACACGCAAGACTTCGGCGAGCCTAGCGCGATGTCCGACTTCATGTGGAAGCTGGTGTGGGAAGGCCGCCGCGTGGCCGACCGCGACGAACGCTTCCGCTTGTATGTGCGTATCGACCGTCCGAAGCCGCCGGTCGTGAAACGGCGCAACTGGCACAAGAAGCCTGGCTGACCATGCTTGCCGACGTACGGAAAATCGCCGGGCTCGCGTGGCCGGTGCTGATCGGTCAACTGGCTATCATCGCTTTCGGCGTGATCGACACGGCCATGGTCGGCCGTTACTCGGCTGTCGATCTAGCGGCGCTAGGCCTCGGCTCGTCGATTTACATCTCCGTCTACATCGGCTTGACCGGTATTCTCACCGCGCTGCAACCGATCACCGCGCAACTGTTCGGCGCACGCCGCTACCAGGAGATCGGCGAGGAAGTCCGGCAATCGCTGTGGCTCGCACTGGCGCTCACGGTCATCGGCTTTCTGATCCTGTTCTTTCCCGGCCATCTGCTGCATCTCGCGCGTGTGCCCGATGCGCTGCACGAGCGCACGGTGTCGTATCTGCGGATACTCGCATTTGGCCTGCCTGCCGGCCTCGTGTTTCGCGTCTACGGTTCGATCAGCAATGCAGTGGGCAAGCCGCGACTCGTAATGATCCTGCAGATCGGCGCGCTGTTGCTAAAGGTGCCGCTCAATACGTGGTTCATTTTCGGCGGCCTCGGCGTGCCGGCACTCGGCGGCCCCGGTTGTGCGCTTGCCAGCACCTTGATCAACTGGGGGCTCGCGCTCGTCGGCATGGTGCTGCTCACCCGTGTCGACGTCTTCACGCCGTTCGCGATCTTCAAGCGCTTCTGCTGGCCCGTCTGGCGGCGCCAGGCCGCGCAGCTGCGACTGGGCATTCCGATGGGACTGTCGTATCTGATCGAAGTCACGTCGTACACCTTCATGGCGCTCTTCATTGCGCGCTTCGGCACGACGACGCTCGCCGGGCACCAGATCGCCGGCAACATCGGCGCGGTGTTGTATATGACGCCGCTGTCGATCGGCATTGCTTCGTCGACGCTGGTGGCTCAGGCGCTCGGCGCGCACCGCCCGGAAGCCGCGCGCACGTTGTCGCGCCACGGAATCATGATGGCGGTCGCCCTCGCCTGCTGTTACGGCGCAGTGCTGCTCGTGCTGAGACCCTACGTGATCAAAGGCTATACGCCGAACGCGCAAGTCGTGGCGGCGGCGCTGCCGCTCGTGCTGATCGTCGTCTGCTATCACCTGTTCGACGCGCTGCAGATCACCACCGCGTTCGTGTTGCGCGCGTACAAGGTCGCCGTCGTGCCGACCGCAATCTACGCTGTCGCGCTGTGGGGCGTGGGTCTCGGCGGCGGTTATCTGCTGGGCTTCAATGTGACCGGCGCGATCCCGACCTGGCTGACAGGGGCGCGCGGCTTCTGGGTCGCGAATACGGCGAGTCTTGCGATCGCGGGCATCGGCTTGCTGCTTTACTGGCGCGTGGTCAGCAAACGGCATGTGCGCGCGGGCGCGGTGCTGCGATCCGAAGCGGCTGATTGAGGGCGACGTTGGCGGCATCGTCACTTGCTCCCAACAGCCACCCGCAATCAACCCGATCAATTCCTGTCTGCGCAAACCGCGCGCTTTAGCGGCACGCGTCGCTCCTCTGCCCGTTCCGCATGCTCACCCCGCATGCGTCAGGTTCTCTGCCCGTTCCGCATGCTCACCCCGCATGCGTCAGGTTCTCTGCCCGCTCCGGCCGCACCTCATGCAATCCCTGATCGTGGCGCTCGAAAACCTCGCGCGCGGCGAACAGCGCGTTCAATGCCGCCGGGAACCCGGCATACAAGGCCATCTGCATGAACACCTCGACGATTTCCTCGCGCGTGCAGCCGACGTTCAGCGCCGCCTCGATATGCACCTTCAGCTGCGGTTGCGCACAGCCGAGCGTCGCAAGCGACGCGATGGTGGCAATCTCCCGCGCGCGCAGATCGAGTTGCGGACGGCTGTAGATATCGCCGAAACCGAATTCGATCAACAGTCGCCCGAAGTCCGGTGCAATCGGCGCAAGCGCGGCGATCACCTGCTCGCCGGCAGAACCGTCGATTTCCCTCAGTTTGTTCCAGCCTTGCGTGTAACGCTCGTTTTGCGCGTAGTCCATGGTGACTCCTTTTCCTTTTCCGAGTGTGAGAACGATGAGGTGTCGTCGATCCGTCGTGACTGACTCTCCGCTGCGGACGTCTGGCCAGCCGCTTCGCCTTCGTAATACGCGATCTTGTCGACGATTGCGCCAAGGTTGGCCTGCAAGTCGGCAATCCGCGCCAGAACCGCATCGCGATGCGCTACCAAAAGGTCGCGGCGCGCACCGAACGTCTGCTGACCCTCGGCACGCAGCGCCGCGAAGGCCTGCATGCCGACGATCGGCATGCCGGTGGCTTTGAGGCGCATCAAAAACCGCAGCCAGTCGAGGTCGGCCGGCGAATACAGGCGATGCCCCGCCTGCGTGCGGCCAACCGCGCGAATCAGCCCGGCCTGCTCGTAATAGCGCAGCGTATGGGTTGAGACGCCGATGGTGTCGGCGACCTGCCCGATGGTGAGTGCGTTCGACGTGTTCGACATGACAGGACTCAGGTTAGGACTTAGAGTGCACTCTAAGTCAAGTGCGTCGCGCTGTCATTCTCACGCGACCTCGGAACTCAGCCGGCCCTGCAATGCGGTGCGATCGCGGTTCAATCGCGGTTCGATGCAAGCAATCCGGCTCACAACCGCCTTTTTGCCAGGCAAAAGGTTTAAAGATTGTTCACGACGATTTACTTGCCGTTGATCGGCCGGTATAAATCGTCGGCGGTCGCCAATAAGCGCGCGCGTTTGTCCTATGCTTAAGCGCAGCGCCTGCTGACACATTGCGTCGTCCGTTCCCGGCTAACTTTTGCCCTCAATGGAGTGCTTGCCATGCTGAAAAAGCTCGTGATGCTGTGCGTTGCCTTGATGTTGTCGCTGTCGGCGGGATTCGCGTCCGCTGTCGAAGTGAATTCCGCCGATCAGGCCGCACTCGAATCGGTCAAGGGCATTGGGCCCGTGCATGCGAAAGCGATCATCGAAGAACGCACGAAGAACGGGCCGTTCAAGGACGCCGACGATCTGGCCACGCGCGTCAAAGGCATTGGCAGCAAATCGGTCGTGAATCTGGAAGCGGCGGGCCTGACGATCAACGGCTCGTCTACGCCGCCAACGGGCGCGAAACCCGCGGCAAAGTCCACGCCGACGAAGACCGCGCCTGCGGCCAACACCGCGGCCACTACTGCAACGACGGCAACGACGACCGCAACCCCGGCCGCCCCGGCCGACGCCTCAGGCGCAAAAGCTTCGAAGTCGTCGAAGAAAAAGGCTAAGGCCGCAGCCTCGGACGCGGCCGCGGCATCCGCGCCGCCGCCCACTGCCACTGCACCGGCAGCCCCCGCCGCTGCAGCCAGCGCGCCTGCCGACGCATCTGGCGCAAAGGCGTCGAAGAAGAAAGCGAAGAAGAGCAAAGCCGCGTCGGCAGCGGCGGCTTCGGGCGGCGCATAAAGAACCTGCGCGCAAAAATCGGATCAGAGACTGACTAAGCCAGCAAGGCAGAGCGCCAGCAGCGAAGTTTCGGTGCAATCCGCGCGATCCGCGTGTGACGAGCATGCCACGCTGCCGGCAATGCGCCTGCCTTCCCCCGACGCCGCGCAGCCGCGCGGCGCGTCACCCGCCGACCCGTCATCGACGCGTCGGCATTCAAGAGAGACCGTCATGAGCCTACTCGACACCCTCGGTTCCCTGGTTGGCAAAACGCCCGAAGGCGGCGGCCAGCAAGCGCTGATCGCCGCCGCACTCGAATTCGTCAATAGCCAGCCGGGCGGCCTGAACGGCCTGATCCAGCGCTTCCAGGAGAAGGGCCTCGGCGACGTCGTATCGTCGTGGGTCAGCAACGGCGAGAACCAGCCGATTGCAGCCGATGCTTTGCACAGCGTGCTCGGATCCGAAGCCGTCACCGGACTTGCCGCCAAAGCCGGCGTGCAACCGGATCAGGTCACCGGCCTGCTCTCGCAGATCCTGCCCCACGTGGTCAACGCCGCAACGCCAGACGGCGAAGTGCCGGCCGAAGGCAAGCTGAACGCGACCACCGTGCTTGGCGCGCTCGGCGGCCTGTCCGCGCTGTTCGGCAAGGGCACTGCGTAAAGGCACTGCATAAGCGCGCTGAGCGACGCAAGCACTGCCTTGCCTGCCCATTGAGCAGGCAAAAAAAGCGGCAACGAAGGTGACTTCGTTGCCGCTTTGTCATTTGCGAAGCTAGTGCGTGACACGTCGCCCGGCGTAGGGCGTCAAATCAAATCAATGCGTGATCAATGCGTGGGCCAACGCGCCGCATTGATACGACGCGTCAGCACACGACATCGATTAGTGCACGACTCGCTCGAACACCAGGTTGCCATCTTCCAACTCGACCGGAATCACGTCCTTCGGACCGAACTTGCCGGCCAGAATCAGCTTGGCGACCGGGTTCTCGATCTCCTGCTGGATTGCGCGCTTTAACGGCCGCGCGCCGAACAGCGGATCGTAGCCGACCTTGCCGACATGCTCCAACGCCTCGTCCGACACCACGAGTTGCATGTCGAGCTTGGCGAGCCGCTCGTGCAGACGCTGCAGCTGGATTCGCGCGATGGACTGCACGTTCGAGCGATCGAGCGCATGGAACACCACGACGTCGTCGATACGGTTCAGGAACTCGGGGCGGAAGTGCAGCTTCACCTCTTCCCACACCGCGTCCTTCACGGCTTCCTGCGGTTCGCCGACCATTGCCTGAATGACCTGCGAACCGAGGTTCGACGTCATCACGATCACCGTGTTCTTGAAGTCCACGGTACGGCCCTGGCCATCGGTCATGCGGCCGTCGTCGAGCACCTGCAGCAGCACGTTGAACACGTCCGGATGCGCCTTCTCGATTTCGTCGAGCAGAATCACGCTATACGGCTTGCGGCGCACGGCTTCCGTCAGATAACCGCCCTCTTCGTAGCCCACATATCCGGGCGGCGCGCCGATCAAACGCGCGACGCTGTGCTTCTCCATGAATTCGCTCATGTCGATGCGGATCAAGTGATCTTCCGAATCGAACAGGAACGCCGCCAGCGCCTTGCACAACTCGGTCTTACCTACGCCGGTCGGTCCGAGGAACAGGAACGAACCGTACGGACGGTTAGGATCCGACAGACCCGCGCGCGAGCGGCGGATCGCATCGGCCACCGCGCTGATCGCCTCGTCCTGACCGATTACGCGCTCATGCAGCTTGTCTTCGATCTGCAGCAGCTTTTCACGCTCGCCCTGCATCATTCGCGAAACCGGAATACCGGTAGAGCGCGACACGACTTCCGCGATTTCCTCCGCGCCGACCTGCGTGCGCAACAGACGCGGACGCGTCGGATTGTTCTGCTCCTTCGCTTCGGCCTGCGTGACTTCCTTCAACTGCGCCTCGAGGCCCGGCAGCTTGCCGTATTGCAATTCCGCGACCTTTTCCAGCTTGCCTTCGCGCTGCAAGCGCGTGATTTCCGCACGCGTCTTGTCGATCTCTTCCTTCAGTTGTGCGCTGCCCTGCACTGCTGCCTTTTCCGCAGTCCAGATTTCTTCGAGGTCCGAATATTCGCGGTCGAGCCGCTCGATTTCTTCTTCGATCAGTTGCAGACGCTTTTGCGACGCTTCGTCCTTCTCTTTCTTGACAGCTTCGCGTTCGATCTTCAGTTGGATCAAACGACGGTCGAGCCGGTCCATCTCTTCGGGCTTCGAGTCGATTTCCATTTTGATCTTCGACGCCGCTTCGTCGATCAGGTCGATTGCCTTGTCCGGCAGGAAACGATCGGTGATGTAGCGATGCGACAGTTCCGCCGCCGCGACAATGGCCGGGTCGGTGATGTCCACGCCATGGTGCAGCTCGTACTTCTCCTGCAAGCCGCGCAGGATCGCGATCGTGGCTTCGACCGTCGGCTCGTCGACCAGCACCTTCTGGAAGCGACGTTCGAGCGCAGCATCCTTTTCGATGTACTTGCGATATTCGTCGAGCGTGGTCGCGCCGACGCAATGCAGTTCGCCGCGCGAGAGCGCCGGCTTCAGCATGTTGCCCGCGTCCATCGCGCCTTCGGCCTTGCCTGCGCCGACCATCGTGTGAATTTCGTCGATGAATACGATGGTTTGCCCTTCGTCTTTTGCGATGTCGTTCAGCACCGCCTTCAGGCGCTCTTCGAATTCGCCGCGATATTTCGCGCCCGCCAGCAACGCAGCCATGTCGAGCGACAGCACGCGCTTGCCCTTGAGCGTTTCAGGCACTTCGCCGTTGACGATCCGCTGCGCGAGCCCTTCGACGATCGCCGTCTTACCCACGCCCGGCTCGCCGATCAGCACCGGATTGTTCTTCGTGCGGCGTTGCAGAATCTGAATGGACCGGCGGATTTCGTCGTCACGGCCGATCACCGGGTCGAGCTTGCCGGCACGCGCGCGCTCGGTCAGGTCGACCGTGTACTTCTTCAGCGCCTCGCGCTGGCTTTCGGCATCCTGGCTATGCACTTGCGAGCCGCCACGCACGGCGGCAATCGCGCTTTCGAGCGACTTGCGCGACAAGCCATGCTGGCGCGCGAGGCGGCCGGCTTCGCCCTTGTCGTCCGCGATCGCAAGCAGGAACATTTCACTTGCGATGAACGTGTCGTTGAGCTTTTGCGCTTCCTTGTCGGCCTGATTCAGCAGACCCGTGAGCTCGCGGCCGATCTGCACGTTGCCGTCCGTGCCTTGCACCTGCGGCAAACGCGTGATGGCGTCGTCGAGCGCAGTTTGCAGCGCCTGAACATGCACGCCGGCGCGTGAAAGCAGCGAGCGCGCAGAGCCGTCCTGCTGCGCGACCAACGCCGCGAGAACATGAACGGGTTCGATGTATTGATTGTCATGGCCGACCGCGAGACTCTGCGCGTCAGCCAGCGCTTCCTGGAATTTAGTGGTGAGTTTGTCGATTCTCATGCGAGACCTCCAATTTCGATTACCACCAAAATGAGGCGTTTTATTCAGGTTTCAAGCGCTTTTTTAACGTCGCAACGGAGTTTTTAACATCTCCCGCGAAGAAAATGCGCGGCTGTGTGTCACCGCCGCGCTCAGGAAATAGACACCGACTTGTCGCTCGCCGTCGTGACAGGCGTTAACGGCACGACCGGAATGACGGTGCGTATGCCGAGCAGCGCCGCAAGCGGACCTTGCGGACCCGCCACTTCGTCGATCGTATGGCGATCGAGTTCTGCGAGAAAAGCATGACGCGCCGCTTCGAGCGCGCCGCGCAGCCGGCACTGGGGCGTAATGACGCACGGTCGGCGTTCCCCGTTCTGATCCGGCAGGCAGGCCACTAGCGCGAAGTCGCTTTCTGTTGCGCGCACGACCTCGCCGACCGTCAGCGAACGGGTTCGTCCGGCAAGCCTCAAGCCGCCGTTGCGGCCGCGCACGGTTTCCACCCAGCCGAGTTCGCTCAGCTGCTGCACCACTTTCATCAGGTGATTTTTGGAGATGCCGTACGCCTGCGATATGTCCTGAATGGTCGATAAGCCCTCGCCTCGAACCGCGAGGTATAACAGGACGCGCAGCGAATAGTCGGTGTAGTCGGTCAGTCTCATAGGTGCAGTATCACAATGAGCGCAAGCCGCGATCCGTGGGATAACCGCGTCGATGCAAGGGTTGCCGGAGGCCGCAGCTTCGCCATAAGATGCACATGGCAGATATTTATAATGCTGCTTGAGTAAAAGTTGGGCGTTCGCGCCCATGGTAACGTTTCCCGCCGCGCCCATTCGCAGGAAAAGCGCGCTTTTTTCAGTCCACTTCGGCGGAACGCGCCCTATTTCCGGCGGTTCGTGCCGGTGCGCGGCGCGCTGGGGCAAGCGACGAGCCAATCGTCGCACACTTCCGGAACTTGCATGAAGCCTTCTTTTCCCGCCGCGCCGGTTGTCGAGCGCGCCGCCGAGCCTGACGAAGCCAATATCCGCAAGCTTGTGTACGGTTTCTACGATCGCGTACGCGCAGATCCGCTGCTCGGGCCGGTTTTCGATGCGAAGCTGGCCGGCCGCTGGGACGATCATCTACCGAAAATGTGTACGTTCTGGGCGAGTCTGGTGCTGGGCGCTAAGCAGTACCGCGGCAATGTGCAGCAGGCGCATCAGCCACTCGAAGGGATCGAGCCGCAGCATTTCAGCCGCTGGCTGTACCTGTTCCTCGATACTGTCGAGTCGCGTTATGAGACGGCCGCCGCCGTCCGCTTCATGGAACCGGCGCTGCGCATTGCGCAGAGTTTGCAATTGAGCCGTTTCGGTTGGGACTACAAGATTCCGGCGGAACAACAGGCGTTGCTCGAACGCGTGGCGCCAAAGCGCTCTCCCCGCGGCGATGAACCGCAGCTCCCCGAGCGGCCCCCTGGGGAGCCGTTTCCAACGCGCATTATCGGGCGGACGCGCGACGAGTGACGGTGATTGACGGCCCGAGCGGCACGCCTCATCACGCTGTCTCGCAACCCGCCGCTGATGCGACGAGCGCGGCAAACGCCTACTCTGAAGATCCGTTCCCGGATTCGATGCCCCATCGTGCGAGCGCTGTATCGTCGGTCACGCGGGCGTCGACCCAGCGCTCGCCCGCTTCTGTCTTCTCCTTCTTCCAGAACGGCGCCTGGGTTTTCAGATAGTCCATCACGAACTCACACGACGCAAACGCGTCCCCGCGATGCGCGGCCGTGGTCGCCACCAGCACGATCTGGTCGAGCGGATAAAGTTTGCCCACGCGATGCACGATCAGCACCTCGATGCCCGGCCAGCGCCGGCGTGCGCTTTCCACAATCGCTTCGAGCGACTTCTCAGTCATGCCCGGATAGTGCTCGAGCTCCATTGCCTCGACGGCGCTGCCCTCGTTCAGATCGCGCACGGTGCCGACGAAGCATGCCACGGCGCCTATCTTCGGATTGCGAGCGCGCAGCGCGGCAACTTCGGCGCTGAGGTCGAAATCTTCGGTCTGGACACGTACGGGCATGGCGGGCTCCTTGCGGTTCAACCGCCGGTGACGGGTGGAAAAAACGCGACCTCGCAACCCTCGGTGATTCGCGTGCCGGCGTTCGTCATGACGTGATTGCAGGCCATGCGCAGCGCGCGGCCTTCGGCGAGCGTGTCGGCCCAGATGCCGCCACGCACACGCAGCCAGGCGCGCACGTCGCCGACGGTCGCGACGCCTTCGGGCACGTCAACGGTTTCGTCAGCCAGATCGAGCGCTTCACGCACGCTCGCAAAATATCGCAATTGAATCTTCATGGGATGCCGCCGGCGTTGCCGGCCTCAATTCAGCAATTCGGAAAAAGGAATGAAACGCACGGTTTCGCCGGCGCTGATCGCATGATTGGGCGGATTGTCGATCAGACCGTCGCCCCATACCGTGGACGTCAGCACGGCCGAGCTCTGGTTCGGGAACAGATCGAGCCCGCCAGCGTTGTTGATGCGCGCACGCAGAAATTCGTTGCGGCGATCGGCCTTGTTCTGCGTGAAGTCCGCGCGCAAAGACAGCGCGCGCGGTGCGGCGGCCTGCACGCCCGCAAGCCGCAAAATGAACGGACGCACGAACAACAGAAAGGTCACGAAGCTCGACACAGGGTTGCCGGGCAGACCAATGAAAAACGTTTCGGCCGACGCAGCGGCATGCTCCGCATCAGATGCGTGATTAGCGCTGGTTTCACCACTAGGCTCGCCGCTCCCCGCGCCGCGACGCACGGCGCCGAACGCGAGCGGCTTGCCGGGTTTCATCGCGATCTGCCACATCGCGAGGCGTCCTTCCGCCTCGACGGCCGGCTTCACGTGATCTTCTTCGCCGACGGACACGCCCCCGCACGTCAGGATGAGATCGTGCGCGTGCGCGGCTTTACGCAGCAGGTCGCGCGTCGCATCGAGGCGGTCGGCGACGATGCCAAAGTCGCTCACCTCGCAGCCGAGCTTCTCTAGGAGTCCACGCAGCGTAAAGCGATTTGAGTTGTAAATCGCGCCGGGCTTCAGCGGCTCGCCGGGCATGGTCAACTCGTCTCCGGTGAAGAAAACGGCAACCCGCACCCGGCGACGAACTTCCAGTTCAGCACAACCGACCGACGCGGCAAGCCCCAACGCCTGCGGCGTGAGCCGCGTGCCGGCCGGCAGGATGACCGAACCGCTTTGAATGTCGGCGCCTTGCGCGGTGATCCATTCGCCGGGCCGGGGGCTGTGCAAAATGGTGACCTCGTCGCCGTCGGCTTCCGTTTGCTCCTGCATGACGACGGCGTCGGCACCCGGCGGCACGGTCGCGCCGGTGAAAATGCGGGCTGCCGTACCGGGCTTCAGCGGCTCGGGCGCGTGGCCGGCCGGGATGCGTTGCGACACCGGCAGACGGCGATTGCCGTGCGTCGTCACGTCGGCGGCGTGGATCGCGTAGCCATCCATTGAACTGGTATTCATTGGCGGGACGTCGAGCGGCGAGACGACATCCGCCGCAAGCACGCGGCCTGATGCTTCGAGCGTCGGAATGAATTCGCTGCCGATGACCGGACTCGCAGCGCTGAGCAGGGTCGCCAATGCGTCGGCGGTGGCGAGCATCGGAGCGCGGGGCGTGGGTGTGGACATCTGGGGTTCGAAGCCGCAGGTTAAAAGAACATTGTAGCGGCCGAAGGCTGAGCCTTGTCACGCCCGCTCTTATCGGAGCGTTTCGCCGCGCGCGGCGGAGTTCTGAGGCGCTTGTCGCAGCGAGTGCGGCAAGCGCGCCGCGTCCAACGCGACGCGACCGCCGGCTCGGCTTCCGCACTATCGGCGCGGCATGTCACGCGGGCCGCTGGCCCGCGCGCCAGTCGCAATTACGCGCTGGTGTTCGCCACGATGAAGTCCTTCACGCGCTGTGCGTCGGCGGGCAGCACTTCAAAACGCTGCGGCAGCGACTCCAGCCCCGTGAACGCGGCCGGACGCTCCGGCTCGCGCAACAGCGCTTCGCGAATCGTTTCGCCAAACTTGATCGGCTGCGCCGTCTCCAGCACGATCATCGGCACGCCGGGTTGCAGATGTTCGCGCGCCACTTTCAGGCCGTCTGCCGTATGCGTGTCGATCATCGTGTCGTAGCGCTGGAAGACGTCGCGAATCGCTTCAACGCGGTCGTCGTGGCTGCTGCGGCCCGATACGAAGCCGAACTCCTTCACACGAGCGAAGTCGCCGCTCGCCGCGAGGTCGAAACCGCCCTTTTCCTCGACGTCGCGGAACAATTGCAGCACTCGCGCCGGATCGCGGCCGAGCAGATCGAACACGAAACGCTCGAAGTTCGACGCCTTCGAAATGTCCATGCTCGGGCTGCTCGTGTGATACGTCTCCGCGGCCTTGCGCACGCGGTAGATGCCGGTGCGGAAAAATTCGTCGAGCACGTCGTTTTCGTTCGTAGCCACCACGAGTTTTTCGATCGGCAGACCCATCATGCGCGCGATGTGACCCGCGCACACGTTGCCGAAATTGCCCGACGGCACCGTGAACGACACGCGCTCGTCGTTGCTCTTGGTCGCAGCGAAATAGCCCTTGAAGTAATAAACGACCTGCGCGACGACGCGCGCCCAGTTGATCGAATTGACCGTGCCGATCTTGTACTTCGCCTTGAACGCGTGGTCGTTCGAAACGGCTTTGACGATGTCCTGGCAATCGTCAAACACACCTTCGACCGCGAGGTTGAAAATGTTCGGGTCTTGCAGACTGTACATCTGCGCGGTCTGGAACGCGCTCATCTTCTTGTGCGGCGACAGCATGAACACGCGAATGCCCTGCTTGCCGCGCATCGCGTATTCGGCGGCGCTGCCGGTGTCACCCGAAGTCGCGCCGAGAATGTTCAGCGTTTCGCCGTGTTTTGCGAGCGCATATTCGAACAGGTTGCCGATCAACTGCATCGCCATGTCTTTGAACGCAAGCGTGGGACCGTTCGACAGTTCCAGCAGCGACAGCGGCGCGCCGTTCTCGACGCCGAGTGTTTTGAGCGGCGTGATCTGTTCCGCGCCTTCGTCGTCGCGCACGTTGCAATACGTTTGCGCCGTGTAGGTCTTCCGGGTCAGCGCGCGCAGGTCTTCAGCCGGAATGTCGTCGCTGAACTTCGACAATATTTCAAAGGCGAGGTCCGCATACGGCAGCGTGCGCCAACGCGCGAGTTCGTCGGCGCTGACGCGCGGGTATTCGGCCGGCAGGTACAGCCCGCCGTCTTTTGCGAGACCGCCGAGCAAAATGTCGGAAAAAGTGTGGCGCTCGCCGGCTCCGGCGCCGCGCGTGGAGAGGTAGTTCATAGTTCGGCCTAGTTCAGCGCTTCCATGCGCAGCTTCGTAACTTGCGAGACAACGGTCTGCAACGCTTCGATCGAGCTGATCGCCGCATTGACATTTTTTTCAACCGTTTCGTGCGTGATCAAAATGATGTCGGTCTCGCCCTTGCCGTTTGCATCGACGTGCTCCGATTCCTTTTGCAGCAGCGCGTCGATCGAAATGCCCGTGTCGGCCAGAATGCGCGTGATGTCGGCCAGCACGCCCGTCACGTCCGCGACCCGCAAACGCAGGTAGTAGCCGCTCGTCACTTCGTCGATCGGCAGAATCGGTGTGCTCGACAGGCGATCCGGCTGGAAAGCCAGATGCGGCACGCGATGCTCCGGGTCGGCCGTATGCAGGCGCGTCACGTCGACCAGATCGGCGACCACCGCAGACGCCGTCGGCTCCGCGCCTGCGCCCTTGCCGTAGTAAAGCGTGGTGCCGACTGCGTCGCCGTGCACGACGACCGCGTTCATCGCGCCTTCCACATTGGCGAGCAGGCGCTTTTCCGGAATCAGCGTGGGGTGCACGCGCAATTCGATGCCCTTGTCGGTGCGCCGCGCGATGCCGAGCAGCTTGATGCGATAGCCGAGTTCCTCGGCGTATTTGATGTCAATTGCGGCGAGCTTGCTGATGCCCTCCACATAAGCACGGTCGAACTGCACCGGCACGCCGAACGCGATCGCGCTCATGATCGTGGCCTTGTGTGCGGCGTCCACGCCTTCGATGTCGAAGGTCGGATCGGCTTCTGCGTAACCCAGTTCCTGCGCGGCCTTCAGCGCGGTCGCGAAGTCGAGCCCGCGGTCGCGCATTTCCGAAAGAATGTAGTTCGTCGTGCCGTTGATGATGCCCGCGATGTACTGGATGCGATTGGCCGTGAGCCCTTCGCGCAGCGCCTTGATGATCGGGATGCCGCCCGCCACCGCCGCCTCGAACGCGACCATCACGCCATTGGCGCGCGCCGCTTCGAAGATTTCCGTGCCGTGCACCGCGAGCAGCGCCTTGTTGGCCGTGACCACGTGCTTGCGATTCTTGATTGCGCGCAAAACCAGGTCGCGCGCCACGCCGGTGCCGCCGATCATTTCCGCGACGATGTCGATCGAAGGATCGTCGAGCACCGCGTTGAAGTCGTCGGTGAGCGCCACGCTCGCCGCGTCAGCGCCCAGCGCCGCGGTCGCCTTCGCCGGATTGCGCACTGCAATGCGCGACACCTCGATGCCGCGGCCGGCCCGGCGTTTGATTTCTTCCTGATTGCGGCGCAGTACCGTGAAGGTGCCGCTGCCTACCGTGCCGAAGCCCAGCAGTCCAACTTTGATCGGTTCCATGCAGCGTGTTTTCGAGTAAATGTTTAAAAAGTGGCCCCAGCCCCAGCGCTTCGCGCCAGGCCCCGAGGGGGTGAGAAAGCCCGGGCGGCCCGGCGTTTTCTCACGAGGAAACGGGTGTCGGATGCAATGCGCCGCCGAAGCGCGAGTCGCCTATTGTGCGCTAGGCCGTGTGACGTTTGCGATAACCGTCCAGAAAACGCGCGATCCGGTTGATGGAATCCGCGAGGTCGTCGACATTCGGCAGGAACACGACGCGGAAATGATCCGGCGTTTTCCAGTTGAAACCTGTGCCCTGCACCAGCAGCACGCGCTCTTCCAGCAACAGGTCGAGGATGAACTGCTGGTCGTTCTGGATCGGATAAACCTTGGGGTCGAGGCGCGGGAACATGTACAGCGCCGCTTCCGGCTTCACGCAGCTCACGCCGGGGATCGACGTGAGCATGTCGTACGCGAGCTCGCGCTGTTTGTAGAGGCGCCCGCTCGGCACGATCAGGTCGTTGATGCTCTGATAGCCGCCGAGTGCGGTCTGGATCGCGTACTGGCCGGGCACGTTCGGGCACAGGCGCATGGACGCGAGAATGCCGAGTCCTTCGAAATAGTCTTTCGCGCTGCGGCGGTTCTCGCCGGTCAGGCCCGAAATGAACATCCAGCCCGCGCGGTAGCCGCAGGAGCGGTAGCTCTTCGACAGGCTGTTGAACGTGACCGTCAGCACGTCTTCCGAGAGCGCCGCCATCGACGTATGCGTCTTGCCGTCGTAGACGATCTTGTCGTACACCTCGTCGGCGAAGATCACGAGGCCGTGCTGCCGCGCTATCTCGATCAGCCCGAGCAGCAGTTCGTCGGAGTACAGCGCACCGGTCGGATTGTTCGGGTTGATGACGACGAGCGCGCGCGTGTTCGGCGTGATTTTCGCGCGGATGTCGTCGAGGTCGGGCATCCAGCGGTTGCCTTCGTCGCAGATGTAGTGCACCGGCGTGCCGCCCGCGAGGCTCACGCCGGCCGTCCACAGCGGATAGTCGGGCGCGGGCAGCAGCACCTCGTCGCCGTCGTTCAGGAGCCCCTGCAACGCCATCACGATGAGCTCGGAGGCGCCGTTGCCAATGTAGATGTCATCCAGCTCGACGCCGTGTACGCCCTTTTGCTGCGTGTAATGCATGATCGCCTTGCGCGCGGCGAACACACCCTTGGAGTCCGAGTAGCCGGACGAGCCCGGCAGATTCAGGATCATGTCCTGAATGATTTCGTCGGGCGCCTCAAAACCGAACGGCGCCAGATTGCCGATGTTCAGCTTGATGATGCGGTGGCCTTCTTCTTCGAGCCGCTTCGCGTGTTCGAGGACGGGCCCGCGAATGTCGTAGCAGACATTCAACAACTTGTTGGATTTGAGAATCGGTTTCACGGCGGGCACTTCATCCTGGTTAATTGGCTTGGAGCCTTGGGCCTGCAGCTTCGGGCGAACGGGTACGGCCGGCGCGGGTCGGGCCGCCCTGCGCGGCCACTTCCCGAGGTTTAGTGCAGAGTCTGCCCGGAGCTCTTTGCGGCGGATTGCGCCGATGCACCAGCGAGACCGGCTAAAGCGGGCTAGAGCAGGCCAAAGCGCAAGCTAAAGCGGAACAAAAGCGGACGAAAAGCGGGCAAAACCAGGGCGCGTGGCCGATAGACCCGCCCCGGATCGTCAGCGCGGCTTGTGGCGGCGCTTGGCGAGAGGAGCCGCTGGGCGGCTGTAGGGTAGCCCCCTTTCCTCTCGGAAAAAGGGCCCCCTTGGAACTGTACGTGCGGCTTTCACCGCATACAGCTCGAGCCTACAAACAATGCTCCGTCTACGACGGGACCGGCTTCGTTACTACAAGTTTACCAGCGTGCACTTGCTGGTGGCAGTGCGGGTGAAGCAATACCCGGTTAGACAGCGCGTCCGACCCGCCATGCATCCGATATTCAAGATGATGGTCATGCCAGCCGGTGTCCTCCGTCAGGGCACAGCCACAGTGCGCACACAACCCGCTCTGCGACATATATAGCGTCGCCCATTGCTTCCGGTAACGCACCGATTCCCACATGCGTTCCTGACGCAACTGCTCGCCATACTGCTCCCACGTCGGATCAAAGGGATGGTAGTCCCCTTTGACCTTCTTGTGCCGTTTGATAACCGTACCGTTGATCTGGTGCAGCTCAAACAGTCCCTTGCTACCGTCTTTCCAAACCACGGGAGCGGCAAAGACCCACTGTCGTTCACCAACGGAGTGGAAGTACTTTTGTCCCACCCATCTGGCGTTCTTCTGCGGGTGTCGCCTCTTCGACCACCACCAGAGTCTCCGGAAAACCAGATACTCCATGCGGTTGTACGCCTGCTTGGCCACGACGGGACTGTGATACTGCGCCCAGCCCCGTAGCATCGGGTTCAGCAGCCGGATCAGATCCTCCTGCCTCACCGTCTTGTTGCCGCTGATCGTTTCCGACACCTTGCGATAGAACGCTTGCGCGTTTTTCTTGCTCGGCTTGATGAGCAGTTTTCCCGAGTACTTCCGGAAATTCCACCCAAGGAAATCGAAGCCGTCATCAATGTGGGTGATCCGCGTTTTCTCCTCCGACAGTCGCAGTCCCCGAACAGCAAGGAATGCTTCCACCCAAGGCTTGACCTCGCTCTCCAGCATCTCTTTCGAGTCGCCGGTGATCACAAAATCATCCGCGTACCGCACCACATTCACTTTCAGCTTCTTGGCCTTCGCGATCCCGAATTTCGCACCGAGATGCGCAACCAGTTCACGTTCCAACCCATTCAGCGTCACGTTGGCCAGCGTCGGGGAAATGATGCCCCCCTGCGGCGTACCGGCCTCCGTCGCCTGCAACTGACCTTTATAAATCAGGCCAGCCTTCAACCACTTCAGCAGAATGCCTCTGTCCATTGGGACATTGGCAGCCAGCCAGTCGTGATTGATCCAGTCAAAGCAGCCTTTGATATCGGCTTCCAGCACCCATCGGGCAGAGCCCTTCTGGGACGTGGCGACGAAGATCTGCGACATGGCATCGGCCGTCGAACGATTGAGTCTGAACCCATATGAGTTCGGATCGCTCGTCGATTCCGACACCGGCTCCAGTGCCAGCAGATACAGGGCCTGCATCGCCCTGTCCCGCATGGTCGGAATGCCCAGAGGGCGCTCCTTTCCATTGGCCTTGGGGATAAAGACCCTCCGTAATGGCAGAGGCTTGTACCCACGCCGCTTCAACCTGCCGACAGCTGCCCATCGGCTCTCAGGCGAGTCCCATAGCTCGCGATCGACTCCGGCCGTTCGCGCACCCTGGTTCTGCGTAACACGTCGTACCGCGTACAGCTTTGCGGACAACGTGCGGGTCAGCATCCGTTGCAGGGCTTTCACCCTGCGCCAGTCACTTTCCCGCGTCGCCTTCGCAATTCGTATCTGCATCCCTCTCACGTTCCGTTCGACCCGACGCCAATCTACGGCGTACCAGTGGTCAGGCACGTGGGAAAGCGCAGATCCATCCTTCCGGACGGATACTTTCATGCTGCTCTCCTACCTTGGGTTGATCATTCCCACAGCAGAAGGCGCATCTTCCCCAGCGGGGTAGATACACCCCGCTGGGGAACAACAGTTGAACAAGTATGGGCGCATGCGCCCATACGTCATCCATGTACTACGCACGGACGCGAGCGTCCGTGTCTACCAAAGTACCAAGGTCTGTCAGCCATCTTGCGACGGTAGACCAGACGGAAGTCTGCCCGCTTTCGCGTGGGATGATGTCTCAACCCCTATCCGGGCCATTACAGCCCGGCATTCGCTTTTTCCGTCCTCCCATACCCGCACCGTCAACAGCGTTCCTTGCGGTCCACCTGCCAGCCAAACCGCGCTGGCAACGATACGGGCTTACCGCGTTCCCGGTATGTCACACGACTGACGTAGGTTCTGCCTATTCCCCGACGGTCCAACGACGACGCAATCCGACCTTCTAGCGGATTGACCGACCGCGTACCTTTTGGTTAGTGCCTACCAGCAGCTTTGGCACTGCATTATTAACGAGGTTTATCAGCAGTTCACTTACATTAACCTTATCAGCCAGCCTAGCTCCTTGACCCCATTGCTGCTAGGAGTCTCCGGATGACCACCTCACGGCATTCATCCGCCCGAAACCGCCGGGGGCTACATTGTCAGAGAAGCTTCACACCCCACCGTTACCAGTGACGCATGTCCTCCTAGGCTACTGCTGGTCGCACAGCAGGTTCCCTACCGCACAGGGGGTTACCCTGTGTGGTTGAACAATGACAAACCGAGCTTGCGCTCGACCTACCCTGAAATCACATACTCCAATCCGCTTTGTTAGCGGAGTTGAAGCCGCTAACTGGGCGGAACCTGACGGTAATCAGGTCAATGCAATTGCGCACAAGAGTCCGAAGACTCCAACGCGTCTAAGGCTACGATTCCAAGCCAGACAAGCACCCGGTTTCGCTTGCTACACAAGGGGTGGCCACAAGGTGCCACCAATGGGACGGCTTTCGCCGTCCAGTCGATGCGACTCGCGTCGCACAAAAAGTTATAATTTAGCGGATTTTGGCCGACTTCCGCAATGCACCAACCGTAACGGGACCACAACGAACCGTGACGGAACCGCAACGGGAGCTTTTTCGGCCCTTTCGTGTCCCACCGCGTCTGACCGCCCTGCTCGCGCTTGCCACGACCAGGCCGCCAACACGCATGATGTCTCGCGACGACTTCGGAAAACGAATTTGAAATTACATCAGGATTCCAGCGGCGCCCTCAATACCGTGACCGGTTACGGCGACGGCTATGTCGAAATCAATCTGGTGCGTCATTCCGGCAGCATCCTCGTGCTTCCGGAAGCGCCTGTCATTCCCTGGCCTGTCTCGTCCTTCGAGGAACTGAGCCCTGAGCTTTTCTCGATGCTGGTCGAACCGGCGCCCGAAGTGGTGATCTTCGGCAGCGGCGAGCGGCTGCGGTTTCCGCACCCGCGCCTGACTGCCGCGCTTACCGCCAAACGCATCGGCGTCGAAACGATGGACTTCAAGGCCGCCTGCCGCACGTACAACATCTTGATGGCCGAGGGCCGCAAGGTCGCGGCCGCGCTGCTGATCGAAGGTTAGCGGGTCTGGCAATCGGTGCGCCGACGCCGTATCTGTTGCGTCGGCGGCCCTGGGTCGACCGCAGCGGCGCGACTTGGGCGGATGCGTTGAGCTAGCGTTGCTGTCGTGGCCCGGAGTGCGGGCCGGGTTGCTGGCCACAGCGCTGCTTCAAGAGCGATCAGGAGCGCCTCGCGCGAATTGCAGCAGCCCCGCCCTCGCCGGGTCACGGACGATCACGTACACTGCGCGCCATCGATGCGAAGCCGGCGGTCCGGACATCAGCGATTTCGGCTCCCGCTGCCCCCGCTGCGCGAGCCGCTCAGCTCACCGAGGCAGCGGCCAACGCCTGTTCGTAGGGCACCGGTGCCCTACGGCGCACGCAGCGGCGCGCGAAATGCGCCGGCACGTGAGCGGCCATAAGATCTGGCGCGAGCCAAGGCGCAGCAGCACAGCAGCAGGCCACGAAGTCCGGGCCTGCCGCCCATTCCGAATAACAACGCAGCGCCGCCCATGCGGCGTCGCCAGAAAGGTTTAAATCGATGAACGATACGCCGTCGAGGCTACCGCTCAACCGCACCGCGATTCTGCTGCTGGTGCTGGCCCTTGCCGTGATCTGGTTCGTGCCGCTCGGGTGGCGCCATCTGCTGCCGAGCGATGAAGGCCGCTACGCCGAAATGGCGCGGGAAATGTTCGTGACCGGCGACTGGATCACGCCGCGCTACAACGGCTACAAGTACTTCGAGAAGCCGCCGCTGCAAACGTGGGCGAACGCGCTCACGTTCGCGTGGTTCGGCATCGGCGAATGGCAGGCGCGGCTCTACACGGCGCTCACCGGATTTGCCGGCGTGCTGCTGATCGGTTTCACGGGCGCGCGCGTGTTCAATACGGCGACCGGCGTGTTCGCAGCGCTGGTGCTCGCGACGTCGCCCTACTGGAACCTGATGGGCCACTTCAACACGCTCGACATGGGCCTGTCGTTCTGGATGGAACTCACGTTGTGCGCATTGCTGCTCGCTCAGCGCCCGAATCTCGAGACCGCCCGTGTGCGAGGCTGGATGTGGCTGTGCTGGGGTTCGATGGCGCTCGCCGTATTGTCGAAAGGCCTTGTCGGCGTCATTCTGCCGGGCGCCGTGCTGGTGATCTACACGCTGGTCGCGCGCGACTGGGTGGTGTGGAAGCGCCTGCATCTGATCGGCGGCCTCATCGTCTTCTTCGCGATCGTCACGCCGTGGTTCGTGCTGGTGCAGCAGCGCAATCCCGAGTTCCTCAACTTCTTCTTCATCGTTCAGCAGTTCAAGCGGTACCTGACGCCCGAACAGAACCGTCCCGGGCCGTTCTATTATTTCGTGCCGGTGCTGATCGTCGGCTTCCTGCCCTGGCTCTCGGTGGTACTGCAGAGTGTGCGTCACGCGTGGCGCCTGCCGCGCCAGCCGAATGGCTTTGCGCCTGTCACGATGATGCTGGTGTGGACCGGCTTCATCTTCCTCTTCTTCAGCGCGTCGCATTCCAAGCTGCTCTCGTACACGCTGCCGATCGCGCCGCCCATCGCGCTGCTGATCGGAATGTATCTGCCGCTCGTCACGCGGGACCAGTGGCGCCGCCATCTCGCCGGCTATGCACTATTTCTCGTAGTGGCCGCGTTCGTCGCGCTCTTTCTGCCGCGCTTCGGCAGCCAGCGCAATCCCGCCGAGCTGTACGCGCAGTACCGCACGTGGGTACTGGCCGCGCTTGCCGTCGCGTTCGTGCTGACGCTCGCCGCACTGTGGTTCAATCGCCGCAGCCGCGCCGGCAGCCTCGGCACGATCGCGAGTTTTGGCGCGGCGTGGCTGTTGCTCGGCACGATCGCCGGCATCGGTCACGACGTGTTCGGCCGCCTCAGTTCCGGCGCGCCGCTCGCGCCCGCGATCAAGGCGCAGATGGCGAAGTTGCCGGCGGACACGCCGTTCTACTCGGTCGGCGTGCTCGACCACACGCTGCCGTTCTACATCGGCCATACGATGACGATGGTCGAGCATCCCGACGAACTCGCGTTCGGCGTGTCGGTGGAGCCGCAGAAATGGCTGCCGTCGGTCGAGGCGTGGGTCGAGCGGTGGAAGGCCGACCGCTACGCACTGGCACTGATTCCGCCCTCCACTTACGAGCGGCTCCTGAAAGAAGGCCTGCCGATGCAGGTCGTTGCGCAGGACTCGCGCCGCGTCGTCGTAATGAAGCCGCTCGCTGCGGGCGCGGTGGCCGCGCCCGTGGAAAAAACCCAGCAGTGACCCCATATCAGGACCTGAACGACCGATGAACCCCATTTCCCTCTTTTGCATTCTCGCCGGCGTCGCGTTGAACGCCGGTGCGCAGTTGCTGCTCAAAGCCGGAACGAATGCGGTTGGACACTTCGAATTCACCCGTGCGAACATCGTGCCGATCGCCTTTCGCATTGCGACGCAGCCGCCGATCGTCGGCGGTGTGGCCTGCTATGTGATCAGCCTCGCCGTCTGGATCGTCGGGCTGTCGCGCGTGGATGTGTCGATTGCCTATCCGATGCTGTCGCTCGGCTATGTCGTCAACGCTTTCGCCGCGTGGTATCTGTTCGGCGAGGTGCTGTCGGTGCAGAAACTGGTCGGCATCGGCGTCATTCTGGTGGGCGTGGTGATAGTCGCGCGCAGCTAGCGCGGCCACGAACCAGGCGCAGCAAAGTTGCCGCAAAGATAGCGTAAGCCGGCATCCGCACCGGCTAAGCAAAACGTAAGGTTGATCGCGGTATGCTCCGCGGTTTGCACCCTTTTTAGCCTTGGCCCGGATTTGCGCGTAGTGTGTGTTCACCGCGCCCCTTCAGGCCGCGGCCCTTTCGATCGAGCGAAGTATTCATGACCCAGTCAACCGTTCCGCCTCTGCCGTTCCTGCCGTTCGTCAAGCCGGAGATCGATGAAGAAACGATCCGCGGGGTAGCCGACGTCCTGCGCTCGGGCTGGATCACCACCGGCCCGCAGAACCAGAAGTTCGAAGCGGCGCTCTCTGAATTCTGCGGCGGCCGTCCCGTGCGCACGTTCAACTCAGGTACGGCGACGCTCGAGATCGGACTGCGCATTGCCGGCGTGGGCGAAGGCGACGAAGTGATCACGACGCCCGCCTCGTGGGTGTCGACCAGCAACGTCATTTACGAAGTCGGCGCGACGCCGGTGTTCGCCGACATCGACCCGGTCACGCGCAACATCGACCTCGACAAGCTCGAGAAGGCGATCACGCCGCGCACCAAGGCGCTGATTCCGGTTTATCTGTCAGGCCTGCCCGTCGACATGGACCGCCTGTACGCGATTGCGCGCGAGCACAAACTGCGTGTGGTGGAAGACGCCGCGCAGGCGTTCGGCTCGACTTGGAACGGCAAGCGCATCGGCGCGATCGGCGACATGGTCTCGTTCAGCTTCCACGCGAACAAGAATCTCACGTCGATCGAAGGCGGCGCACTCGTGCTGAACGACGAGGACGAAGCCGTCCTCGCACAAAAATACCGGCTGCAGGGCATCACCCGCACGGGTTTCGACGGCATGGACTGCGACGTGCTCGGTGGCAAATACAATCTGACGGACGTCGCCGCGCGCGTGGGCCTCGGTCAGTTGCCGCACCTCGAACGCTTTCTCGCGCAACGCAGGAAACTGGCGCGCGCATATTTCGCCGGCTTCGAGGGCGGCGCGGCACTGAAGCTGGGCGTTGGACTGCCTTTCGCCGACTTCGAGAACAGTAACTGGCACATGTTCCAGATCACACTGCCGCTGGAGAAGCTTTCGATCGACCGCGCCGGTTTCATGGGCCAACTGAAGGAACGCGGTATCGGTTCGGGCGTGCACTATCCGGCCATTCATCTGTTCTCGCTGTACCGCGCGCGCGGCTTCACGGAAGGCATGTTCCCGCACGCCGAGCGTTTCGGCGCGACGAACGTCACGTTGCCGCTCTTCACACTGATGAACGAAGGCGACGTAGAGCGCGTGTGCCGCACGGTCAACGAAATTTGCGAACAATACGGAAAATAAGCGGAAATGATTTATACGGAACAACGCGCCGTCGCACCGGAAGTGTCGATCATCATTCCGGTGTACAACGAGGAAGCCGGACTTGCGGCGCTATTCGCGCGGCTCTATCCGGCGCTCGACGCGCTCGGCACGTCTTATGAAGTGATCTTCATCAACGACGGCAGCCGCGACAAATCCGCCGCGCTGCTCGCCGAGCAGTTCCGCGCGCGCCCCGACACGACCCGCGTCATCCTGCTGAACGGCAACTACGGGCAGCACATGGCGATTCTCGCGGGCTTCGAACAGTCGCGCGGCGAGATCGTCATTACGCTCGACGCCGATCTGCAAAACCCGCCGGAAGAAATCGGCAAGCTGGTCAACAAGATGCGCGAAGGCTTCGACTACGTCGGCACGATTCGCCTGCAACGTCAGGACAGCTTGTGGCGCCGCAAGGCTTCGCGCGTGATGAACCGTCTGCGCGAGCGCATCACGCGCATCAAGATGACCGATCAGGGCTGCATGCTGCGCGCGTACAGCCGCCACATCATCGACACGATCAATCGCTGCGGCGAAATCAACACGTTCATTCCGGCGCTCGCGTACACCTTCGCGCAGAATCCCGTCGAGATCGAAGTCGCGCACGAGGAGCGCTTTGCCGGCGAATCGAAGTACTCGCTCTATTCGCTGATCCGCCTGAATTTCGACCTTGTGACCGGCTTCTCGGTCGTGCCGCTGCAGTGGCTGTCGTTCATCGGCGTGATCCTGTCGCTCGGCTCCGCGGCGTTGTTCGTGCTGCTGCTGATACGGCGCTTCATCATCGGGGCGGAAGTTCAGGGTGTGTTCACGCTGTTCGCCATTACGTTCTTCCTGCTCGGCGTGATCATCTTCGCGCTCGGGCTGCTCGGCGAATATATCGGCCGGATCTATCAACAGGTGCGCGCGCGTCCGCGCTATCTGGTGCAGACCATTCTCGAACAGCGCGACGGCGCGGCCGTGGTTGAAATGCCGCGTCAAACCGTCGTGCAGGCGATTCAACCGGCGCCGCTCGCCGACCATCAAGGCGAGGGCCCGAACCGATGAAACCGCGCGCCGTCGTATTCGCGTATCACAACGTCGGCGTGCGCTGCCTGCAGGTACTGCTCGCGCGCGGCGTGGACGTGGCGCTCGTCGTCACACACGAAGACAGCCCTACGGAAAACATCTGGTTCGGCAGCGTGGCGACGGTCGCGGCCGAGCACGGCATTCCTGTGGTGACACCGGCAGACCCGAAGAGTCCCGAATTGCGAGCGGCCGTCAGCGCGGCACATCCCGACTTCATCTTCTCGTTCTACTACCGCCACATGCTGCCGGTCGACCTGCTCGCGCTCGCCGCGCGCGGGGCCTACAACATGCATGGCTCGCTATTGCCGAAGTACCGCGGCCGCGTGCCCACCAACTGGGCGGTGCTGCACGGTGAAACCGAAACCGGCGCGACGCTGCACGAAATGGCCGCGAAGCCTGACGCGGGCGCGATCATCGCGCAAACGCCAGTGCCGATTCTGCCCGACGACACCGCGGCGCAAGTGTTCGACAAAGTCACGGTGGCCGCGGAACAGACGCTGTGGCGCGTCCTGCCGGCGTTGCTCGCCGGCGAAGCGCCGCATCTGCCGAACGATCTTTCGCACGGCAGCTACTACGGCGGGCGCAAGCCGGAGGACGGCCGCATCGACTGGACACAGCCGGCTCAACAGGTCTACAACCTGATCCGCGCAGTCGCGCCGCCCTATCCCGGCGCGTTCACCGACATCGACGGCCGGCGTTTCGTCGTCGCGCGCGCGCGGCTTGCGGCGCCGGGCGCGCTTCGCCCAGATTTGCCGCCGGGCCTGCACGTAGGCGATAATGGCGTTTTCGCGATATGCGGCGACGGTCGCGCAATCGCCATCCACGAATTGCGGCATCAGCACGACGGCACTGAAACCGTCGTCACTCCGGCCACATTCGCCCAGCTCATTCAAACTCCCCGACATTTATGAAGAAAGTCCTGATCCTGGGTGTGAACGGCTTCATCGGCCATCACCTGTCCAAACGCATTCTCGAAACGACCGATTGGGAAGTCTTCGGAATGGACATGCAGACCGAACGTCTGGGCGATCTCATCAATCATGAGCGGATGCACTTCTTCGAAGGCGACATCACGATCAACAAGGAGTGGGTCGAATATCACGTCAAGAAGTGCGATGTGATTTTGCCGCTGGTCGCGATCGCCACACCGGCTACCTACGTGAAGCAGCCGCTGCGCGTGTTCGAACTCGACTTCGAAGCGAACCTGCCGATCGTGCGTTCGGCGGTCAAGTACGGCAAGCATCTGGTATTTCCGTCGACCTCCGAGGTCTACGGCATGTGCACGGACGAGCAATTCGATCCGGAAGAATCGCAACTGTCGTACGGTCCGATCAACAAGCCGCGCTGGATCTACGCGTGCTCGAAGCAGTTGATGGACCGCGTGATCTGGGGCTACGGCATGGAGGGTTTGAACTTCACGCTGTTCCGTCCGTTCAACTGGATCGGCCCGGGCCTCGACTCGATCTACACGCCGAAGGAAGGCAGCTCGCGCGTGGTCACGCAGTTCCTCGGCCACATCGTGCGCGGCGAGAACATCAGCCTCGTCGACGGCGGCGCACAAAAGCGCGCGTTCACGGATATCGACGACGGCATCGGCGCGCTGATGAAGATCATCGAGAACAAGGACGGCGTCGCAACGGGCAAGATCTACAACATCGGCAACCCGACCAATAACTTCTCGGTGCGTGAACTCGCGCACAAGATGCTGACGCTCGCCGCGGAATTTCCGGAATACGCGGACACCGCGAAAAAAGTCCAGCTGGTCGAAACGTCGTCGGGCGCGTATTACGGCGCCGGCTATCAGGACGTACAGAATCGCGTGCCGAAGATCGACAATACGATGCAGGAACTCGGCTGGGCGCCGAAGTCCACCTTCGACGAAGCGCTGCGCAAGATTTTCGAAGCGTATCGCGGCCACGTCGGCGAAGCACGCGCGCTCGTCGAACAGCAGTAAGGGCTGATCCTTGGCCCGAATCGTCCTGAAAATCGACGTCGACACGCTGCGCGGCACACGCGAAGGCGTGCCGAATCTCGCGCGTATTTTCGACCGCTTCAAGGCGCGCGCTACTTTCCTCTTCAGCCTCGGCCCCGATCACACGGGTTGGGCGATGCGCCGTGTGCTGCGGCCGGGCTTTTTGCAGAAGGTGTCGCGCACGTCGGTGGTCGAGCACTACGGGCTCAAGCAGTTGATGTACGGCGTGCTGCTGCCGGGACCGGACATTGGAGCCAAGGCGTCGGCGGAAATGCGGGCGATCCACGAAGCCGGTTTCGAGTGCGGCATTCATACCTGGGATCACGTGTACTGGCAGGACAACGTGCGCTCGAAAGATCGCGCGTGGACGTCGGCGCAAATGCAGAAAAGCCGCGACCGTTTCACCGAAATCTTCGGTGCGCCGCCCGTCACGCACGGCGCGGCCGGCTGGCAGATGAACGGCCATGCGTTCGAGCAGATCGACGCGTGGGGCATGCACTACGCGTCCGACGGCCGGGGTCATTCGCCGTATTTCCCTGTGGTCGACGGAAGAACGCTCGCGCATGTGCAGATGCCGACCACGCTGCCAACGCTGGACGAAGTACTCGGCGTGGACGGCGTGGACGAACACAACGTCGCGGCCTTCATGCTGAAGCACACAGAAAATAATCCGCACGATCAGGTGTTCACGCTGCACGCGGAACTCGAGGGCCAGAAGCTCGCGCCGATCTTCGAACAGTTACTGGAAGGCTGGCGTGCACAAGGCCACACGTTTGCGACCATGGGCGATTACTACGCCACGCTGGACCGCGGCGCGCTGCCATCGTACCCTGTTACGTGGGGCGAAATTCCAGGGCGCTCCGGCGAACTGATCGTCCAGCCGTGACTGGCCGCCCGGCATGCTGACTTCACGCAGCCGTTGAGTTGTTGTCCGGCAGCCCGTCCTGACGACCCGACCGCCACGCGAGAACATGCGTGCACCGGTAGCCCTTTCCCCCAACTCGATGCCAGGCCGACGCCGCCTTGTCGGATTCACACCGCGCCGCCGCCTATAACAACCGGAGAACCTCGTGTCCATCGCAGTCGACCAACCCATCCCCGACTTCACCGCTCCCGCCACCGGAGGCGAGATCACGCTGTCCAAACTGCGGGGCAAGAAGGTGGTGCTGTATTTCTATCCGAAGGACAACACACCCGGCTGCACGACCGAAGGTCTGCAGTTCCGCGATCTCTATCCGAAGTTCAAGAAGGCCGGCGCGGAAATCATCGGCGTGTCGCGCGACAGCCTGCGCTCGCATGACAACTTCAAGGCAAAGCTCGAATTGCCGTTCCCGCTGATCTCGGATCCGGAAGAAAAGCTGTGCGCGCTCTTCAACGTCATCAAAATGAAGAAAATGTATGGCAAAGAAGTACGGGGAATCGAGCGCTCCACGTTTCTCATCGATAGTGACGGCGTGCTGCGCACGGAGTGGCGCGGCGTGAAAGTGCCCGGGCATGTCGACGAGATTCTGGAGGCTGTACAAGCGCTTTGAGGCGCGTTATATTGGGTTGCAATGAGTGCCTGTCCACCCCAAAATTTTCGTCGCTGCGCCACATTCGACGGCTGCTTTGCCGGATTCATCGGGTCCGTCGGAGTCGTCAGGCGCAATGCGAACACCGTAGGCGAGCCGCTTGCCCCGTACGCCGGGGCGGCGGCTTTTTTATTGCGCGCAGCCGTTCGTTCACTCGGCCGCGCGTTCATCGTTAAGGAGCCGATCGAAGACCAGGCGAACCGGCATCTCTAGACCGAATGCGCGCCTCCGGGCGCAAACTGCGTGCGCAACATCGGCACGGGCAGAATGCGACAGGCGGCGCACGATATGTGACCCGATTATTTCGAGGGAAACCATGCCTTTGCCTACCCCCCCCAGCAAGCTCGGCAATCTCCTGCCGCCTGACGAATACAAAGCCAAAGCCGCCGCACCGGCGCGCTCCGCTTCGAAGAAACAGGCCGAAGGCGAATCCGCGGAGCCGGCCGATTACGGCCGCGCGAACGTCGCCACACCCATGGCGCACGCTGCCAATGCCGCGACCACGTTGCGACCGGTGCCGGCATCGTCGGCGGCCGTAACGGGGACCGCAGCCGACGAGGCCGTTCAGGCACGCGGCGCGTCGGGCTCCGGGCGCAAGACGAGGCAAACCGCCGCGCTGCTGCAACCGGTTCCCGCTGCCCGTCCGCAAGCCGAACCCGCCGCCGAGCCGCAGCCGGCCGTCGCACGCACGCCGAGCGCGAAGCAGCCCACGGCGAGCACGCCGGCCGCCGCGCCTACCGCGCGCGGCACGAATAAAAAACGCGGCACCGCCGCCGAGCCGGTCGAAGTCCAGAAGCTCTTCGTGCTGGACACGAACGTGCTGATGCACGACCCGAGCTGCCTGTTCCGTTTCGAGGAACACGACGTCTATCTGCCGATGATGACGTTGGAAGAACTCGACAACCATAAGAAAGGCATGTCGGAAGTCGCGCGCAACGCTCGTCAGGTGAGCCGCACGCTGGACGCACTGGTCGCGAACGCGGGCAACATGTCTGAGGGCATTTCGCTCGCGCGTCTGGGCAGCCGCGAGGCGTCCGGGCGTCTGTATTTCCAGACCAAGCTGACCGCGATCGAACCGGTTGAAGGTCTGCCGGAAGGCAAAGCCGATAACCAGATTCTCGGTGTCGTGCGTGCGTTACAGCGCGACCGGATGGATCGCCAGGTCGTGCTGGTGTCGAAAGACATCAACATGCGCATCAAGGCGCATGCGCTGGGCCTGCCCGCCGAAGATTACTTCAACGACCAGGTGCTCGAAGACAGCGACCTGCTGTATTCGGGCATCCGCGCGCTGCCGCAGGATTTCTGGACCAAGCACGCGAAGGGCATGGAAAGCTGGCAGGACACCAAGACGGGCACCACGTATTACCGTGTGACCGGTCCGCTGTGCCCGTCGATGCTCGTCAACGAATTCGTTTATCTCGAGCCGCAGAACGGCGAGCCGGCGTTCCACGCGTTGGTGCGCGAGTTGAACGGCAAGACAGCGCTACTGCAAACGCTGCGCGACTATGGCCATCACAAAAACAACGTGTGGGGCATTACGGCGCGCAACCGCGAGCAGAACTTCGCGCTGAATCTGTTGATGAACCCCGAGATCGACTTCGTGACGCTGCTCGGCCAGGCCGGCACCGGTAAGACACTCGTTGCGCTCGCGGCAGGTCTCGCACAGGTGCTGGACGACAAGCGCTATAACGAGATCATCGTGACGCGCGCCACGGTGCCGGTTGGCGAAGACATCGGCTTTCTGCCCGGCACGGAAGAGGAAAAAATGCAGCCGTGGATGGGCGCCTTCGACGACAACCTCGAAGTGCTGCAGAAAACCGACGACGCAGCCGGCGAATGGGGCCGCGCCGCGACTCAGGAACTGATCCGCTCGCGCCTGAAGATCAAGAGCATGAACTTCATGCGCGGACGGACTTTCGTCGACAAGTACTTGATCATCGACGAGGCGCAGAACCTGACGCCCAAGCAGATGAAAACGCTGGTCACCCGCGCGGGTCCCGGCACGAAAATCATCTGCCTCGGCAATATCGCGCAGATCGACACACCTTATCTGACGGAAGGTAGTTCGGGCTTGACGTATGTGGTCGACCGTTTCAAGGGTTGGGCGCACAGCGGTCATGTGACACTCGCCCGCGGCGAACGCTCGCGCCTCGCCGATTACGCGTCCGAAATCCTTTAAGAATCAATTAGCTGGCTGTACCTCGAAGCCGCGCCCGGAACTTTCCGGGCGCGGCTTTTTCATTGCCGCGGCGTCTTTGGCCAGCAACACTTAGCGCACGAACTTCAAGTAATTTGTCAAGAATTCTTGCCGCTTCCGCATTTCACCGGCTACCATCCGGACATCGTCCGTCATTAAACGAGCGTTTACCGCTTTACTCTTCATGCGCCGACTTGCGTTCTCGCTGCTGACCGTGTTGCTGCTCGCCGCCTGTGCCGGCGCGCCGCAGAAGACGTCGTCGCGCGGTTCGTCAGGCGCCGTTAACGTCACAAACGGGGCGTACCGCGCGCCGCCACCGGGTTTCCCCAACTTCGTCGACCACAGCATTGGCCGCGAGGAAATTTCTATTCAGGCAATGAGCCTGGTCGGCGTGCCCTACCGTTGGGGCGGCAACACGCCGGATAGCGGCTTTGATTGCAGCGGCCTGGTTCGCTATGTGGTGTCGCGCGCGGCTTCGGTGAATTTGCCCCGCACGACCGCCGATATGAGCGGACGCGGCGAATCGGTCGAACCGGACGAGATCGCGCCTGGCGATCTGATTTTCTTCAACACGACCGGGCGCGCCCACTCGCACGTGGGCATTTATGTGGGCAAGCTGCGCTTTGTCAACGCGCCGTCGACGGGCGGCACTGTGCGGCTCGATTACCTGACCAATCCTTATTGGGCAAAGCGCTTCGACGGCATTCGCCGGGTGGCCGGACCGGCCGCGAAGCCGGTACCGTTCGACGCGCCTAGTTACCAGGCGGCAGCGCCTCAGACGGAGCGTGCGGTAACACAGGCGGCGAGCACGGCAGATCGCAGCGGCGAAGCGCCGGCGGCGAACGCACCGTTGGCTTCGACTCGAGCAGTTCCCGTCTATGCGACCGGTTCGTCGGCCTCCCCAGTAACGGCTCGCGCTGGCGCCGAGCCGCGCGCGCCATCGACATCGCCATCGACCGCGGCGGCCGAGCCGGCCCTTGCGGCAACGGCGGCAACGCGCTCGCCGCAAGCCGATCCCTTCGAACCACCACCGCCTGCTATGAGCGCGGCGCAGGTTCAGGCGCGCGCAGCGGGCGCAAAGTCGCCGACGCCTGCTATGTCTGCTCAGGCCAGTGGGTATGACGGCGGCGCGAGCGCACAGGCTCAACGGCAAGCCGCTGCAGGTTCCCCGCCCGTTTCCGAAACGGCCGCCGCGCGAGGCGCCGATGCGATCGACGCAGCCGCCGATGCGTTCGAGCCGCCACCGCCCTCTTCAGTCGCAGCTCGTCAGGCACGCCAGGCGCGGCAGGCAGACGCGGCAGAACGCACACCGGGCGATAACGGCAGCGTACAGATCATGCGAGCCTCGACGGCCTCACGAGGCGTCGCGGCCCCATCGCAAACGAACGACGACCCGATCGCCCGGTTTGCCAACGGAAATTTCTAGCTAGCCGACCTATCTGACCGTGCGCCGTCACGCATGCGCACGGCTGAAATGGCTATGGACCATCGGCGTTGCGAGGGGTCACAAAGTGGCCGCATTCTCTTCACCCCCAGCGGCGCCGGTCATGACAATGCGCTCAGACATGCCGATTGAGCTCTTCGAGTGTGATGGGCGCCGTGCCGATCTTCCCGACAACGACACCGGCGGCCGCGTTAGCGAGGCGCGCTGCACTTTCCATGTCTTGGCCGGCAGCCAGCGCGGCGGCCATGGTGGCAATCACTGTGTCGCCCGCGCCGGATACGTCGTAGACCTCGCGCGCCTGTGCGGGAATACGAACATGCCGGTTGCCGACAACGAGGCTCATGCCCTCCTCGGATCGCGTAACGAGCAACGCGCCCAGTTCCAGATCGTCGCGCAGTTTGAAGGCGCGCCGCTCGAAGTCCGACTCGCCATTCCACTTTCCCGCGGCCTGCGCGAATTCATCTCGGTTCGGCGTAACGACGCTCGCGCCGCGGTATATCGAGTAGTCCGGTCCCTTTGGATCGACCAGAATGCACGCGTTCGCCGCCCGCGCGTCGCCCATCATCATGCGTAGGTGCGCAAGGCCGCCCTTGCCGTAATCCGAGAACACGACGGTCTTGCAGGTCTTCAGCTTCTCCCGGAACTGGGCCACTAGCGGAAACAACAACTCGTGGTCCGGACGCTGTTCGAAGTCAGCGCGCACGATTTGCTGGTTGCGTGAAATGACGCGAAGCTTCACGGTGGTTTGCAACGCCGGATCGCGGACGAACGCGCAATGAACATTGCGAGATTCCAGCAAAGACTGCAAGGCACGCCCATCGTGATCGTCGCCCACGACCGACAACAGCGTTGTCTGAACACCGAGGTTCACCGCGTTGACGGCGACGTTCGCCGCGCCGCCCGCCACGTCTCGCGTGCGCTGAACGTGAACTACCGGCACGGGTGCCTCTGGCGAAATACGCGTGCTGTCTCCAAACCAGTAGCGATCCAGCATGACGTCACCCGCGACGATGACGGAAGCCGATGAGCAGTCTAGACTCACTTCAGGATTCCTTTGAGATGTTGTTGACGACGTTTCAAAACGCGGTGTGCAGATGGCGTATCAACCGCTTTTGGCTTCGCTGGCCGCGTTGTCGGCTGGGGCCGGTTCGCGGCAACCACGGGTAGACGTCGCCGCGCAGTAGGCCGGGGAAGCCGAGATAGCCTTTGTCGTAGCTCGTGATAAAGACCAGCAACCCGGACAGCGCAGCTAGTCAAATGATGCCCCAATCGGCTTCTCATAATTCGTTATCCTGAATTAATAGTCGCGATCCACGAACAAGTCGCGTGGGCCAGGCGCGCGGACATTCCTATACATGAGATGGCGAGCCAAAGCCGTCTGAAGTTTTCACACCAACATCACGGCAATCAGATTCGTGCGATTTCCGCGCGCACAAGCGCCGTCCGGAGTCGCGGCTCGGCCAGCACACGTTGGCCGCCGATCTGCTATCGTCATCGGTATTCTTCCGAACGGGTGGCGACAATGGATCTCGGGCTGAAAGACAAAGTGGTGCTGATCACGGGCGGCAGCAAGGGAATCGGCTTTGCGTGCGCCCGGGCCTTCGCGCTGGAAGGTGCGAAGGTGGCAATCGTTTCGCGTGATCCGGCCAATCTGGCGCGCGCTTACGAACAGCTCAAGCAGGAAGGCTTGCACGTGCATCGCACGCGCGCCGATCTGCATGAGCCGCATAGCGCCGCCGACATCGTCGAGGAAGTGAGCACGGCCGTCGGCCCGATCGACGTGCTCGTCAACAGCGCCGGCGCGGCGCGTCGCTACGACCCCGAAACGCTCGATGCAGACGCGTTTCGCGCCACGATGGAAGCGAAGTATTTCCCTTACATCTACTCGCAGCAGGAAGTGCTGCGCCGCATGGCCGAGCGCGCGAAAAGCGGCGATCGCGGAGAACCGGGCACGATCGTCAACATCATCGGCATGGGCGGGAAGATTGCGAGCGATATCCATATCGCCGGCGGCGCCGCCAACGCTGCACTGATGCTGGCCACGGTCGGCCTCGCCCACTACTACGCGCGCTACGGCATTCGCATCAACGCGATCAATCCGGGAGCAACGCTCACTGAGCGCGTCGAAGAAGCAGTCAAGCTCGAAGCAACGCAACAAGGCATTCAGAGCGCCGAAGCGCTCGCGCGTGGCCAGGCCAGAGTGCCGCTCGGGCGCTACGCAAAACCGGAGGAGATTGCAGATGTCGCGCTGTTTCTGGCGAGCCGCCGCGCGAGCTATGTGACGGGCGCGATCGTCCCGATGGATGGAGGCAGCGCGCCGCTAATCTGAGCAACGCGCGCCGTGCGTCGAGCCTGTACCACGGCGCTGCGGCTGCGGGCGAACGGTCCTGCCGTCCGGCCCGGAGCCTGCCAGTTACAGGAAGTGGTGGCCGAACCACCAGGCGGCGGCGGCGAGCGCCGCTGACGCCGGAATCGTCAGAATCCATGCCCACACGATGTTGCCGGCCACGCCCCAGCGAACCGCGCTCAGCTTCTGCGTCGCGCCCACGCCGACGATCGCACCGGTGATCGTGTGCGTGGTGGATACCGGAATACCGAGCCAGGACGCGGTGAACAACGTGATCGCCCCGCCCGATTCGGCACAAAAACCGCCTACGGGCTTGAGCTTGGTGATTTTCTGACCCATGGTACGGACGATCCGCCAGCCGCCGAACAGCGTGCCAACCCCCATCGACAGATAGCAGCCGCCGATCACCCACAGCGGTGGCGCCTCAGCGATCGACGACGCGTAGCCGGTTGCGATCAACAGCATCCAGATAATGCCGATTGTTTTCTGCGCGTCGTTACCGCCGTGGCCAAGGCTGTACAGACCCGCCGACACGAGCTGCAGACGCCGGAAGCGCCGGTCGACCTTGCTCGGCGGCGTACGGAAATAGATCCACGACACAGCCAGCATGAAAAACGAACCGAGCACAAACCCGAGCAGCGGCGAAATGAAAATGAACGCCACCGTCTTGAGCAATCCGTCGAAGTTGAGCGAACCCCAGCCAGACTTGGCAAGCGCCGAGCCGACGAGTCCGCCGATCAGTGCGTGCGAGGAACTCGACGGTATGCCGTAATGCCACGTGATCACGTTCCAGCCGATCGCACCCACCAGGGCGCCGAAAATCACGTAATGATCGACGATGCCCGGGTCTATCGTGCCTTTGCCGACAGTTGCGGCCACTTTCAGGTGAAACACGAAATATGCGACGACGTTGAACGCGGCGGCGAAAGCCACTGCCTGCTGCGGCTTCAGAACGCCTGTCGAGACGACGGTGGCAATCGAGTTGGCCGCGTCGTGAAAGCCGTTCATGAAGTCGAAAATGAGCGCGACGGCGACCAGGCCGGCCACGACCCAGATAGCGAGTTGTATCGATTGCATTATGCGTTTTCCAGCACGATGCCTTCGATGATGTTTGCTACGTCTTCACACTTGTCCGTGATCGTTTCAAGCAATTCGTAAATGGCTTTGAGCTTGATCAGGGTTTTGACGTTGTCTTCTTCGCGGAACAGCTTGGACATGGCCGAGCGCAACACCCGGTCGGCCTCGGACTCCAGCCGGTCGATGTCCTCGCACGCTTTCAGAATCTGACTTGCCTGCTTCATGTCGGACAACAGGCTGACGGCGAATTGCACCCGCTCGGAAGTCGCCGTGCAGATGTGCGCAAGCTGGCTTGCCTCGGAGGTGACCGACTGGACGTCGTAAAGGGAAATAGCGGTGGCGACGTCCTCCATCAGATCGAGGATGTCGTCCATCGTGGTGATGAGCTTATGGATCTCATCGCGGTCGAGCGGCGTGATGAAGGTCTTGTGCAGCAGGTCGATGGTTTCGTGCGTGAGTTTGTCTGCAGCCTTCTCGGCTTTCTGCACGTTTTGCTTATGAGTTTCGGCGTCTTGCAGGTTGTCGATCAGGAGCTCGAGTTCGCGGCTCGCCGAGACGATGCACTGTGCGTGCGCATTGAAAATATCAAAGAACTTGCCCTCGGTGGGCATGAATCGACCGAACATTGGGATCCCGAAAATTGGTCACTTAATGGCTGACATAAAACCGCCATATTGTACCGTTGCGGGCCCGATGTAGCACTTTGCAAAGCGCGGTTACAACAGCGGCTATTGCGTTTGCGCGATTTTCCGGTCGCGCCGCCGCTATTTACGGTTAATCGCCGTAGAAATTCTGCGCGCCCGCAAAGTTGTCGAACTTCGTGTATTGGCCGTGGAACGTGAGCCGAACCGGTCCGATCGGGCCGTTCCGCTGCTTGCCGATAATGATTTCGGCCGTGCCTTTATCCTGGCTGTCGGGGTTATACACTTCGTCACGGTAGATGAACAGGATCACGTCGGCGTCCTGCTCGATAGCGCCCGATTCCCGCAGATCCGACATGATCGGCCGCTTGTTCGGACGTTGCTCCAGACCGCGATTGAGCTGCGACAAAGCGATGACTGGCACGTCCAGCTCTTTCGCGAGGCTCTTGAGCGATCGCGAGATTTCCGAGATTTCGGTGGCGCGGTTTTCACCCGACGACGATCCGCTCATCAACTGCAGGTAGTCGATGATAATGAGCCCGAGCTTTCCGCACTGACGCGACAGACGCCGCGCGCGCGAGCGCAATTCCATCGGATTCAGACCGCCGGTTTCGTCGATGAAAATCTGCGCCTCGCTCATTTTTTGCACGGCGTGCGTGAGCTTCGGCCAATCCTCGTCGGTCAGGCGGCCGGTTCGCATGCGGTGCTGATCGAGGCGACCGACTGAGCCGAGCATACGCATGGTGAGCTGAGAGCCCGGCATTTCCATCGAGAACACAGCGACCGGCAAGCCGTATTCGACAGCGACGTACTCGCCGATGTTCATTGAAAACGCCGTTTTACCCATCGACGGACGTCCTGCAACAATGATCAGCTCGCCGCCGTGCATGCCCGAAGTCATGCGGTCAAGGTCGACAAAACCGGTCGGCGTGCCCGTCACGTCGCTCGGATTCGCCGTGTGATACAGCGTGTCAATCCGCTCGACGACCTGAGTCAGCAGCGGCCCGATTTCAAGAAAGCCCTGCGTGCCACGCGCGCCGTCTTCCGCGATCGAAAACACCTTCGATTCCGCCTCGTCCAGCAATTGCCGGACTTCCTTGCCTTGCGGATTGAAAGCGTCGGCCGAGATTTCATCGGCGACGGAAACCAGCCGACGCAGTACCGCGCGGTCGCGCACGATTTCCGCATACCGCCGGATATTCGCCGCGCTCGGCGTGTTCTGCGCGAGTGCGTTCAGGTACGCGAGGCCACCGACCTCTTCCGCCTTGCCCGATGTTCCGAGCGCTTCGTAAACGGTAATGACGTCGGCCGGACGCGTCGCCGCGATGAGCTTGCCGATGTGCTCGTAGATGATGCGGTGATCGTAGCGATAGAAGTCGCTTTGCGACAGGAAATCGGCAATCCGGTCCCATGCGGCGTTGTCCAACAGCAAACCGCCCAGCACCGATTGCTCGGCCTCGATCGAATGCGGCGGGACTTTCAGCGACTCGAGTTGGGGATCTTTGGACGGTGCGTTCATGGAGAGGAATTATCGTGGAAATCAGGCGACCGCGGCCAGCGGAACGAGCAAAAAATAACGGGCACAAAAAAGGCAGGGGCCGGTTGCCCGGCCCCTGCCCTCAGCCAGCAACAACCTGGCCAACACTATCTGATGCTTGATGCGGTCGATTCAGACGCGCTCTTAAACGTGCTCGCCGAGTACCGACACCGTCACGTCGACAACCACGTCGGTGTGCAGCGAAACCTGAATCGGGTGGTCGCCCACCGTCTTCAGCGGGCCTTCCGGCAGGCGAACTTGCGCCTTTTCAACCGCGAAGCCTTGCTTGCCCAGTGCTTCGGCGATGTCGGCGTTCGTCACCGAGCCGAACAGACGGCCGTCCACACCGGCCTTCTGGCCGATCTGAACCGTCGAACCGGCCAGCTTTTCGCCTTGAGCTTGAGCAGCAGCCAGCTTTTCAGCGGCGGTCTTTTCGAGTTCAGCGCGGCGGACTTCGAATTCGGCCAGCGCTTCCTTCGTTGCACGGCGAGCTTGCTTGTTCGGGATCAGGAAGTTACGTGCGTAACCGTCCTTGACCTTCACGATATCGCCCAGGTTGCCCAGATTGACGACTTTTTCCAGAAGAATGATTTGCATTCGGATGCTCCTTATCGCGTCGTCAGGTTAGGCCTTGTGCTGGTCGGTGTACGGCACGAGCGCGAGGAAACGTGCGCGCTTGATTGCCGTGTCCAGCTGGCGTTGATAGTGCGACTTCGTACCCGTGAGACGCGCCGGCGTGATCTTGCCGTTTTCGCCGATGAAGTCTTTCAGCGTTTCGATGTCTTTGTAGTCGATGTATTCGACGCCAGCAGCCGTGAAACGGCAAAACTTCTTACGCTTGAAGAGCGGATTTTGTTGCTGACGACGCTTGTCGAATTTCTTACCAGTCGGGCGGGGCATGTTCAGTCCTTTCCAATGTCCTGCAATGCTGTGATGTGAAATACCAGAGTTCTTGCGTTGCGGTGCTTTTTCGCCAGGAAGCCTGTGAAGAGCGTTTCCACGCCCATCGGACAGCTTTCCAGCTTACCGCTCGCCTCGCCTGCGGCTACCGCCTGCATGGTCAGTTCGACTTGCCGGGCAATACCGGCTTCGACGACTTCCGTGCGGTGGTGCAACGTGCAGCTGGCAATCGGAACGCCGGCGGGGGTGTACCGCACCGGTTCGCGTTCGACGACGCTGGCTGTGAGCTGCAGCCGGTTCATGAAGCCTTTGACAAGGGCGACGCTTGATCTGGTAGCTTAAATAGTGTGTCTTAAGCCTGCGCTTCGGACGGTTGCGTAGCAGCCGACTTCTTGGCTTCTTCGCGCTGCACTTCCTTCATCATCGGCGAAGGGCCGGTTTCGGCTTTCTTCATCTTGACGATGAGGTGACGCAGAACGGCGTCGTTGAACTTGAACGCGTGTTCCAGCTCGTCGAGCGTGGTCTGGTCGCATTCGATGTTCATGCAGACGTAGTGAGCCTTCGCGAGTTTCTCGATCATGTAGGCCAGTTGGCGACGGCCCCAGTCTTCGATACGGTGGATCTGGCCACCGTGCGACGTGATCGTGCTCTTGTAACGCTCGATCATGGCGGGCACTTGCTCGCTCTGATCGGGATGCACGATAAAGACGATTTCATAATGACGCATACACACTCCTTGTGCTGACTTTTGGATAGAAGCCACCCGGGCGTCGAACCGGTGTGGCAAGTGAGAAGCCGAAGATTGTAGCCCGATTGGGGACGGACTGCAAGACATTGCACCGTCCCAAGCTGCGATTGAGGCGTGTTTTCAACGATTTAGCACCAACCTGAACGCGGCGCATGAACCAACGCCGTTCAAATTTAGCCTTCATGCGCTGCGGGCAGCTGCCGGCGCTGCTCCCTCACGCAGCTTCGTGGCCGGCGCCTACAGAGGCCGCTCCAAGCCTCAGCCGTGCCCGACACCGCGCCGCAGCGTCCCGGAGCGCACCGCTCGCGCATGCGTGGCGTGGCGTGGCGTGGCGTGGTCGTGCGTCAGCGCTAAAGCGCGCTAATACCCCGGCCGGTTCCAATAATCCTCGCTTGCGTAGATCTCTTTCAGATAATCGATGAAATAGCGGACCTTGGCCGGCACATAGCGCTGCTGCGGGTAGACCGCGAGAATGTCGTAATCGGGCAGCGCGAATTCGTCGAGCACCGTTTCCAGTTCACCGCGCGCGAGCTGCTGCTGGATTTCCCAAGTGGACCGCCAGCCGAGTCCGAGCCCTTCGGACACCCAGCGGTGCAATAGTTCGCCGTCGTTGCAATCGAGCGTGCCGCCTACCCGCACCGTGACCAGCTTGCCGTTACGGCGAAAATACCAGCCACGGTTCTGGCCGCCTTGCAGATTGAACGCGAGACAGTTGTGCCGCGGCAGGTCTTCGAGCGTTTTGGGCTTGCCGTGCTGGCGAAAGTAATCCGGCGTGCCGCAAACCACGCGCCGGTTCGACGCGAGTTTCACCGCCACGAAGTTCGGATCCACCGCGCCGCCGATCCGTATCGACAGGTCATAACCCTCCCGCACCAGATCCACGACGCGATCGGTCAGGTTGAACGACACCTGCAATTCCGGCTTGTCGGCGACAAACGCCGGCGCGAGCGGCGCGACGTGCTTGCGTCCAAACGCGGCCGGCGCCGACACGATCAGATGACCGTTCACCGCGCGCCGCCCGGCGCTCAGTTCGTTCTCGGCCTGGTCCCATTCGGTCAACAGTCCGCGGCAACGTTCGAGAAAGGCCGCGCCGTCCTCGCTGACGACGAGCCGCCGCGTCGAGCGATACATCAGCTTCACGCCGAGGCGCTTTTCGAGCGCGTCGATGCGCCGCCCGAGGATCACCGGCGACACGCCCTCCTCCAGAGCCGCGGCCGCAAGGCTACCCGCGTCGGCGACGCGCACGAAGGTTTCTATCTGCTTGAATCGATCCATGGCGGTCTCCTTGCGGACGCACGCTGCGTGTGCCCGCATTCCATACTTTTTGTTTCGAAATAAGCGACGCGGACTGATCTTATCAAACCTTTAGGTCAAGCCTAAAGTGCGTTCAAGAGCCTTATTCGCCAATTTCCAAACATTGAGGAGACATTCATGGCCAAGATGAGAGCCGTCGACGCCGCCGTGCTGGTGCTCGAAAAAGAAGGTATCGACACCGCGTTCGGCGTGCCGGGCGCAGCGATCAACCCGTTTTACTCGGCCATGCGTCGCGCGGGCAACATCAGCCACGTGCTCGCGCGCCACGTCGAGGGCGCTTCGCACATGGCCGAAGGCTATACCCGCGCGCAGCCCGGCAATATCGGCGTGTGCATCGGTACCTCAGGGCCTGCCGGCACCGACATGATCACCGGTTTGTACTCCGCTCAGGCCGACTCGATCCCTATTCTGGCTATCACCGGACAAGCGCCGCGCGCGCGCCTGTACAAAGAAGACTTCCAGGCCGTCGACATCGAATCGATTGCGAAGCCGGTCACCAAGTGGGCCGTGACCGTGCGCGAGCCGGCGCTCGTGCCGCGCGTGTTCCAGCAGGCTTTCCATCTGATGCGCTCGGGCCGTCCGGGACCTGTGCTGGTCGACCTGCCCATTGACGTGCAGCTCGCCGAAATCGAATTCGACATTGACACGTACGAACCGCTGCCGGTCTACAAGCCAAAGGCAACGCGCAAGCAGATCGAAGCCGCCCTCACCTTGCTCAACGATTCCGAGAAGCCGCTGATCGTGTCAGGCGGCGGCGTGCTGAACGCAGCCGCTGAAGATCTGCTCGTGCGCTTCGCCGAAACCGTCGGCGTGCCGGTGATCCCGACGCTGATGTCGTGGGGCGCGATTCCCGACGACCATCCGCTGATGGCCGGCATGGTCGGCCTGCAAACCTCGCACCGTTACGGCAACGCGACGATGCTCGCGTCCGACTTCGTGCTCGGCATCGGCAACCGTTGGGCGAACCGTCACACGGGCAGCATCGACGTTTATACGAAGGGCCGCAAGTTCGTGCACGTGGACATCGAGCCGACGCAAATCGGCCGCGTGTTCGGTCCGGACCTCGGCATCGTGTCGGACGCGAAGGCCGCGCTCGAACTGTTCGTCGAAGTCGCGAGCGAATGGAAAGCCGCAGGCAAGCTGAAGGATCGCAGCGCATGGGTCGCCGATTGCCAGCAGCGCAAGCAGACCATGCATCGCAAAACTCACTTCGACAACGTGCCGATGAAGCCGCAGCGCGTCTACGAAGAGATGAACCAGGTGTTTGGCCGCGACACGTGCTACGTGAGCACGATCGGCCTTTCGCAGATCGCCGGCGCACAGTTTCTGCATGTCTACAAGGCACGCAACTGGATCAACTGCGGCCAGGCCGGCCCGCTCGGCTGGACGATTCCGGCTGCGCTCGGCGTGCGCGCAGCAGATCCGCAACGGCCGATCGTCGCGCTCTCGGGCGACTACGACTTCCAGTTCATGATCGAAGAACTCGCGGCCGGCGCGCAATTCAAGCTGCCGTACGTGCATGTGGTCGTGAACAACTCGTACCTCGGCCTGATCCGCCAGGCGCAGCGCGCATTCGACATGGACTTCTGCGTGCAGCTCGGCTTCGAGAACATCAACTCGCCGGAAATCAACGGCTATGGCGTGGATCACGTCGCGGTAGCCGAAGGCCTCGGCTGCAAGGCGATTCGCGTGTTCAAGCCGGAGGAACTCAAACCGGCGTTGCAAAAAGCGCAGTCGATGCTCTCCGAGTTCAACGTGCCGGTGATCGTCGAAGTGATTCTCGAGCGCGTGACCAACATCTCGATGGGCACCGAGATCGACGCGATCAACGAGTTCGAGGAACTCGCCGTGACGCGCGAAGACGCGCCGACTGCGATCAGCATTCTCGACTGAACCGGACGGCCGAAATCGCGGGGGCGCGATTGCACGACTGCACTGCAATCGCGCTATGAAGTTTTTCAATGACCGACCAGAGAGACCTGAGCACCATGCCCAAATTCGCAGCGAATCTCACGATGCTTTTCAACGAAGTTCCGTTCCTCGACCGCTTCGCGGCCGCAGCCGACGCGGGCTTTAACGCCGTCGAATTCCTGTTTCCGTATCCGTACCGGATCGCCGAGCTGAGCGAGCGTCTTCAGCAGAACCGGCTGAAGCTCGTGCTGCATAACCTGCCCGCGGGCAACTGGGAAGCCGGCGAGCGTGGCATTGCCTGCCTGCCCGATCGCGTAACCGAGTTCCAGGAAGGCGTGGGCCGTGCGATCGAATACGCGAGCGCGCTGAAGGTGCCGCAACTGAATTGCCTCGTGGGTATTCCGACGGCGGGCGTCGATGCCGACAAAGCGCGCGCGACCATCGTCGATAACCTGCGTTTTGCAGCGGGTGAATTGAAGAAGGCCGGTATCAGACTGCTAGTCGAGCCGTGCAACTCCTACGACATTCCGGGCTTCGCGTTGAATCGCTCGAGCGAAGGCCTCGACGTGATTCGCGCCGTAGGGTCGGACAATCTGTTCCTGCAATACGACATCTATCACATGCAACGGATGGAAGGCGAACTCGCGGCAACGATCAAAAAGAATCTGCCGCAAATCGCGCATATCCAGCTTGCCGACAACCCGGGGCGCAACGAACCCGGCACCGGCGAAATCAACTACCCGTTCCTGTTCGACCTGCTCGACTCGATTGGCTACGACGGCTACGTCGGATGCGAATACAAGCCGCGCACGAACACCACTGCCGGCTTGTGCTGGGTGCAGAGCGTGGCCGGGCAAAGGCGCGGCGCCGCGCACGTCGCCGCCTGAACGATGCGCTGAACACCGCGTCGTGCAGACCGGGCGCGTGACGCCTCGAAAGAAGTCCCGCCAAGGGACCGCTAACAACACTGGAAACACTGGAGATTCAGACACATGGCAAAGATCGGTTTCATCGGGCTCGGCATCATGGGCGCGCATATGGCGCGCAACCTCCTCAAGGGCGGTCACACGCTGTTCGTGAACGGCGCGTACCCGGTGCCCGAAGATCTGGGCAAGAGCACGAACGTGGTGTCCGACTCGACCGCTGTCGCGCAAGCCGCCGACATCGTGATCATCATGGTGCCCGACACGCCTGACGTGGCCAACGTGCTTTTCGCCGACGACGGCGTCGCCGCCGGCCTCACAGCAGGCAAGCTCGTGATCGACATGAGCTCGATCTCGCCGCTCGATACTCAGGCGTTCGCGAAGAAGATCAATGCGCTCGGCGTCGATTATCTCGATGCGCCGGTGTCCGGCGGCGAAGTCGGTGCACGCGAGGCAACGCTCACGATCATGGTCGGCGGCCCGGAGAAAGCCTTTGCGCAAGCAAAGCCGCTCTTCGAACTGATGGGCAAGAATATCTCGCTGATCGGCGACAACGGCGCGGGTCAGACGTGCAAGGTCGCGAACCAGATCATCGTGGCGCTGAACATCGAGGCAGTGGCCGAAGCACTGCTGTTCGCATCGCGCTCCGGCGCCGATCCGGAACGTGTGCGCAAGGCCTTGATGGGCGGCTTCGCTTCGTCGCGCATTCTGGAAGTGCACGGCGAGCGCATGACGAAGCGCACTTTCAATCCGGGCTTCCGGATCGAACTGCATCAGAAGGATCTAAACCTCGCACTCGACGGCGCGCGCAAGCTCGGCATTGCGCTGCCGCACACCGCGAGCGCGCAGCAACTGTTCAGCGTATGCGCGGCGAACGGCGGCAAGGCATGGGATCACTCGGCGATGGTTCGCGCGCTCGAAATCATGGCGAATTACGAAGTCGCACAAGCGCCGGATAGCGAAGCGAAAGCAGCTTGAACTTGCAGCGTTTCTTCGCGGCTTGCGAATCAGATGCAGCAATGGCCGCATGCATGGAGAAGCGTAAATAGCCTGGTAATACCCGGTTACCGCGGATGTTGCCTCGTCAACGCTACGGCAATCGCAGGTGGGGCGCCCGGTTCGTCGCGCGGCATCGCGGCGGAACGGGCAAATCGTGCCGCTCTGGGCTGAGAGCGGCAAAGTGGGGTCCGCAGCGGCACCCGGCGGCGCCGGGGAAGCCTTGGTCGGTCAGACGTCGTCGTCGGGTGTCCGGCTGTCGGATTCATTCTCAGGTTTTCTCCGCCACTCAATGGCGTAGCGCGCCCTCATGCGGCGCCGGGATGCACGCACGTTTGCATTTGCTTGCAACTTCGTGGCCACTTCCTTACCTTTCTTGACACTCCGTCACCCGCTATCTCCTACACTCGTGAGTCGTTGCATGCATCCGGGCGCGCCTGCTGCCTGATCAACGCGTTCGCGTTGTGCGGCGTGCTCAGCATCGCAACGAGTGCTTAACTCGTACGCAAAGCATGCTTGCGTACCAACATGAGGAGTGTGATCGATGGGTATTCTCAGTTTCATCAAGGAAGCCGGCGAAAAATTGTTCAGCGCCGCGTCCACGACGGCCAAGGCCGAATCCGCGCCCGCCGCACCGGACCTCGCCGCGCTGAACAAGACCGCAGGCGACGCGATCGCCACTTACATCCGCAGCCAGGGTCTGAACGCAACGAATCTGCAGGTGACGTACGACGGCACGAGCCATACGGTCACCGTATCGGGAGAAGCCGCCGACCAGCCGACCAAGGACAAGATCCTCGTGGCAGCCGGCAATGTGCAGAACGTCGACAAGGTCGACGACCAGTTGAGCGTGACCGCCCCCGCCGCGGCGCCCACGCAATTCCACACGGTGGTGCCGGGCGACAACCTGTGGAAGATCGCGGAGAAGTACTACGGCAGCGGCGCTAAAAACGACGTGATCTTCCAGGCCAATACGCCGATGCTGAAAAGCCCGGACAAGATCTATCCCGGCCAGGTGCTGGTGATTCCGGCTGCTTAATAGCCGATCGCAAATGCCCGCCTCGGGCGGGCAAAAACAGTGCGATAAAACGCAACGCGGCGCTCGAAGTCATTACTCGAGCGCCGCATTTTTCTTTGATAACTTCTATTGAACGCCGCGAGGCGTCAATACGTATCGAACGCTTTTTGCAAAGCGACTGGTCCGGCGCCGCCAGCGGCCAATGCCACCATCAGCAACACACGCGCCTTGTACGGATTGAGCGAGCCGGCGCTGACAAAGCCGAGTGCATCGTCGGCGGCCGCGCCGTTGCGCATTACATGCCCTGAGCCCACACGCGACGAACGCACTACCGCGACGCCCTGCGAAGCGGCATCGGCCAGAGCCTGCGTCAGCGACGCGTGAATCGAACCATTGCCCGTGCCCGCAACGACGATGCCGCGCACGCCGGCTGTCACGAGCGCATCGACGGCAATGCGGGACACGCCGGCATAGCTCGCGACGATTTCCACATGCGGCCAGTTCGCACCGATCACGAATTCAGTGGACAACGTATGCGGACGTACGACGCTGCGCTGAAATTCGACGCGCCCGTCCTGCACCCAGCCAAGCGCACCGACTTCGGGCGACTGGAATGCATCGACGGCATAGGTGCTCGTCTTGACCACGTCACGCGCACTGTGAATCTTGTTGTTGAATGCGACTAGAACGCCCTGTCCGCGCGCGCCGGCATTTGCCGCGACGGTCACGGCGTTCAGCAGATTGAGCGGTCCATCGGCGGAGAGCGCGGACGCGGGGCGCATTGCCGCTGTCAGCACCACCGGTTTGTCGGACTTGACCGTCAGATGCAGCAGATACGCGGTTTCTTCGAGCGTATCGGTGCCATGCGTGACCACCACGCCGTCGATGTCGTCGTCAGCAAGCAGCGCGTTGATGCGTTGCGCGAGCGCGGTCCACAGCGGCATCGCCATGTCCTTGCTGTCGACGCTCGCAATCTGCTCCGGCGCGATGCGGGCTACCGTCGACAACGCCGGCACCACGGCCAGCAATTGCTCGACGCCGACCACGCCGGCCTGATAGCCAGACGTATTGGTAGCGTCCGCGGCCGCGCCGGCAATCGTGCCGCCGGTGGCGAGCACGGCGATGCGCGGCAGCAACGCGGCGGCGCTGGGAGAGGAAGAAGAAGTCTGTGCGTTCATGGCGGCGATTGTAAGCGATGACGCGCCGCCGTCGCGCGCCTTTGAAGCGGCCAAGGCCGCTTTCCCCGTTAGCGCCTCACACTGCCTCGCGCAACTGCGCGGCGATTTCCGCCTCGGTCAGTTGCGGTGCGAACATCTCGATCAACCGGTAGGCATATGCGCGCAAAAACGCGCCCTTGCGCAAGCCGACCCGCGTCGTGCTCGCCTCGAACAGGTGCTGCGTGTCGAGCGCGACCAGTTCGCTGTCGCGCTTCGGGTCGTAGGCCATTGCCGCGACCACGCCGATGCCCATGCCGAGCTCCACATACGTCTTGATCACGTCGGCGTCGATCGCGGTCAGCACCACGTCGGGCAGCGCCCCCGCTTTCGCGAACGCCTGGTCGATATGCGAGCGGCCCGTGAAGTCCTGGTCATACGTGACGATCGGGAATTCGGCGATTTCGTCCAGCGTCAGATTGGGGCGGCCGACGAGCGGATGATCCTTCGGCACGACCACGACGTGATGCCACGAATAGCATGGAAACGTAACGATGTCGGGGAACCGGTCGAGCGCTTCCGTCGAGATGCCGATGTCCGCCTCGCCGTTGATGATCATCTGCGCGATCTGTTGCGGGCTGCCCTGGCGCAGCGCCAGATGCACCTTCGGAAAAACCTCGGTGAATTGACGAATTACCTTCGGCAGCGCGTAGCGTGCCTGCGTGTGCGTGGTCGCGACCACCAGATGGCCACTGTCCTGATCCGCGTACTGACGCGCGACGCGGCGCAAATTCTCCGCGTCCAGCAGCATCCGCTCGATCAGTTGATGCACCGCCTTGCCCGGCTCCGTGAGACCCGTGAGCCGCTTTCCGCGTCGAATGAAAATGTCGACGCCGAGTTCGTCCTCGAGATCCTTGATCTGTTTCGATACGCCTGACTGCGACGTGTACAGCACGTTCGCCACTTCGGTCAGGTTCATGTTCTGACGCACGGCCTCGCGCACGAAGCGCAATTGCTGGAAGTTCATCTTGAAGAGTCCGGTTCAGCGAGAGTTGAGTTGTTCGAGTTATTCAGTTCATTCGCGTTGGGTCGCATCGGGTCATGCGCTCATTGCGCCGGGAAGACCCGGAGCGCGCGCGGCACCGCCGTCACGCCGTCGCCGATCGAGAGACGCAACTCGCGCCATGCTTCCCGATCGAGTTCGGCTTCGAGCAGATTGCCCTCGCGGCCCGCGAGCTCGACCCGCACGGAGCCGCCCAGTGTCACGACGCGCCGCACATCGACGACGATCCCCTCGCGGTGCCCCGCCGACTGCGGATACAACTGCAAATCGTGCGGACGCACATAAGCGAAAGCCGGACCGCTGAAGTCGGTGCTGATGGCGACCGGCAACGCCGCGCCGTCCACCACGAACCCGCTCGCGTCGACGTTGCCGTGCAGGCGGTTCGCCGCGCCGAGAAACTCATACACAAACGACGTTTGCGGATGGTCGTACACGTCCTGCGGACTGCCGACCTGCTCCACATGTCCACGATTGAGCACCACGATACGGTCCGCCACTTCGAGCGCCTCTTCCTGATCGTGCGTGACGAAAATCGTCGAGATATGCAGATCGTCGTGCAGACGCCGCAGCCAGCTGCGCAATTCCTTGCGGACCTTCGCATCGAGCGCGCCGAACGGTTCGTCGAGCAGCAGCACTTTCGGCTCGACGGCAAGCGCGCGAGCGAGCGCGATACGCTGCCGCTGCCCGCCCGACAATTCCGACGGATAGCGCTGCGCGAGCCAGTCGAGTTGCACGAGCTTGAGCAGTTCATGCACCTTCTCGCGAATCACCGCTTCCGACGGGCGCTCCTTCCGAGGCTTCACTCGCAGCCCGAACGCCACGTTCTCGAACACCGTCATATGACGGAACAGCGCGTAGTGCTGGAACACGAAACCCACTTCGCGCTCACGCGCGCCGACGGTCGCGACGTCCTGGCCCTGCAGGACGACCTGCCCGCCGTCCGCGTATTCAAGGCCCGCGATCACGCGCAGCAACGTGGTCTTGCCGCACCCCGAGGGCCCGAGCAGCGCAACCAGTTCGCCCGGCGGAAAATCGAGCGAAACGTTATCGAGCGCGACGAAATCGCCGAAGCGCTTCTGCAGGTTACGTACGGTGATACCCATTACAGCTCTCCTTGCTTGAGCGGGTGTTGCTGCGAAGATTGCATGTTCAGCGACTGCGCGGTCGACGGCAAAGCGGACGGCAGCGTGACGGGTCCGGCGTGCGCCGGCACGTCGCGAGCGTCCGACAGTTCCGCCGACATATGACGCTCGGCGAGCAGTTTCAGTGCGAGCGTCACGAGTGCGAGCAAGGCCAGCACCGACGCCACGGCGAACGCCGCCGAGAAGTTGTATTCGTTGTAGAGAATTTCGACGTGCAGCGGCATGGTGTCCGTCTGGCCGCGAATATGGCCCGATACGACCGACACCGCGCCGAACTCGCCCATCGCGCGGGCGTTGCACAGAATCACGCCGTACAGCAGGCCCCATTTCACATTGGGCAGCGTGACGCGGCGAAAGATCTGCCAGCCGGACGCGCCGAGCACATGCGCGGCTTCCTCTTCGTCGTTGCCTTGCGCCTGCATCAGCGGGATCAGTTCGCGCGCGACGAACGGGAACGTCACGAAGATTGTCGCGAGCACAATGCCGGGCACGGCGAAGATGATCTGCACGTTATGCGCTTGCAGCCACGGACCGAACCATCCTTGCGCGCCGAACATCAACACGTAGATGAGACCCGAGATGACGGGCGAAACCGAGAACGGCAGATCGATCAACGTGGTGAGGAGCGCCTTGCCGCGAAACTCGAACTTCGCGATGCACCACGAAGCCGCGAGGCCGAACACCAGATTGAGAGGCACGGCGATTCCCGCTGTAATTGCCGTCAGCTTGATGGCCGCCAGCGCATCCGGATCGGCGAGCGACTCCAGATAAAAACCAAGCCCCTTGTTCAACGCCTGATAAAACACGGCGACGAGCGGCACGACGAGAAAGAGCCCGAGAAACAGCAGCGCAATGCCGGTCAGAATCCAGCGGACAAGCGGCGGTTCGGTGACCGGATCGGGCCGGCGCGCAATGTTCAGTGGCGCGCGCGGAGCCACGGCGTGCGGCGTGACGCCGTCGGCGTTATCGACGTGACCTGCCGAATGGCGGCTCATTGCGCACCTCCGCCAATGCTTGCAACGCTCGCGGCGCCAGGCGCCGGACCTGCGTTGCCGCGGCTCGTGCGGCGCTGCAGATACCACTGCAGCGTATTGATGAAAAGCAGCATCAGGAACGAGACTACGAGCATCACGACGGCAAGCGCCGTCGCGCCGGCGTAGTCATACTGCTCGAGCTTCGTGATGATCAGCAGCGATGTGATTTCCGACTTCATCGGCACATTGCCTGCAATGAAAATGACCGAGCCGTATTCGCCTAGTGCGCGCGCGAACGCGAGCGCAAAGCCCGTCAGCAGTGCCGGCAACACGGCCGGCAACACCACGCGGCGAAACGTCAGCCAGCGCGATGCGCCGAGGCAAGCAGCAGCCTCTTCCTGCTCGCGCTCGAACTCTTCGAGCACCGGCTGCACCGTGCGCACGACGAACGGCAAACCGATAAAGGTCAGTGCGACGAGCACGCCCACCGGCGTAAATGCGACCTTCAGACCGAGCGGCTCCAGGAACTGTCCAATCCAGCCGTTGCCCGCGTACACGGCCGCGAGCGAAATGCCGGCCACCGACGTGGGCAGTGCGAACGGCAGATCGACCACGGCGTCGACGATGCGCTTGAACGGAAACCTGTACCGCACGAGCACCCATGCGACCAGAAAGCCGAACACCGCGTTGATCAGTGCGCCGCCGAGCGCGGAGAAGAACGTCAGCCGGTACGAGGCCAGCACGCGCGGCGAGCTGACGGCGCGCACGAACTGACTCCAGTCGAGGGTGGCTGTCTTCAGAAAAGTCGCCGCGAGCGGAATCAGCACCACGAGGCTCAGATAAGCCACCGTGATGCCGAGTGTCAGGCCGAAACCGGGCAAGGCGCTTGGTTTGCGGAAGGTCAACGTGGTCATGCTCGATACTCTTTCGGTTGATGCTCGTGTTGCCGGCCGCCTGGTCCTGATCGGCCAAAAGCGCGCCAGCGGCGCGCTCCGGAAAGTGACGCGCCGTGGCGCGTCACGTTGCCTCGGTTCGCGCCTGCCGCGGCGCGGACATGGGCGGTGTTACTGAGGCTGGTAGATCGAATCGAACACGCCGCCGTCGGCAAAGTGCGTCTTCTGCGCGTTGGCCCAGCCGCCGAACGAATCGTCGACCGTGTACAGCTTCAGCTTCGGAAACTTCGAGGTCAGTTCGGCCGGAACCTTGTTCGAACGCGGACGGTAGAAGTTCTTCGCCGCGATTTCCTGGCCCTGCTCGCTGTACAGGAAGTTCAGATACGCTTCGGCCAGCTTGCGCGTGCCATGTTTGTCGACGACCTTATCTACCACCGCCACCGGCGGCTCGGCCAGAATGCTCACGGACGGCACGACGATTTCGAACTTGTCCGGACCGAATTCCTTCAGCGACAGAAACGCCTCGTTTTCCCACGCAATCAGCACGTCGCCGATGCCGCGTTGCACGAAGCTGGTGGTCGCGCCGCGCGCTCCGGAATCGAGCACGCCGGCATTCTTGTACAGCTTGCCGACAAACTCCTTGGCCTTCTGCTCATTGCCGCCCGGCTGATGCGCTGCATACGCCCATGCCGCGAGATAGTTCCAGCGCGCGCCGCCCGAGGTCTTCGGATTCGGCGTCACGATCGACACGCCGGGTTTGGTCAGATCGTCCCAATCCTTGATGTGCTTGGGATTGCCCTTGCGCACCAGAAACACGATCGTCGACGTATACGGCGACGCGTTGTCGGGCAAGCGCTTCTGCCAGCCTTTATCGATCAAACCCTTGTTCGCGATGGCGTCGATGTCATAAGCGAGCGCGAGCGTCACGACGTCGGCCTGCAAGCCGTCGAGCACCGAGCGCGCCTGCGCACCCGAGCCGCCGTGCGACTGCTTGAACGTGACGGTCTCGCCGGTCTTCGCCTTCCATTCTTTGGCGAAAGCCTGGTTCACATCCTGGTAGAGCTCGCGAGTGGGGTCGTAGGACACATTGAGCAGCGTCGTGTCGGCGGCTTGCGCCTGGCCCGCCGCGCCAAGGACGCCAAGCGCGGCTGCCGCGCCGAACGCGAGCGCTGCGATAAGTTTTCGGCTCCTGCCTGCCCGGCCCGCTTCGTGATTGTTCATGCCAAGTTCTCCGCATGTTGGTGCGCTGAAACAGCGTGTGTTGTTTTGCGTCGGGTCACGTGCACATGAGCGACTGGAGGCTAGTCTATCCAGGGGCTTTCATCATTAAAAATAATGTTTATTCATTTTTTAATACGCAAAAGTGGTAATGACAGCCAGATAAGGCGTTGCGGCATGAAAACGGATGTCTTGACGTCGATTTACGACGTTCCAGCGAGGGGTCGAGCCGCAAACTTAAAGTAAAGCTTGAATTGCGCCGGATACTGTATAAAAATACAGGCACCTGTTCATCCATACAGTGGCGCCATGACCAAACTCACCGCACGACAGCAGCAGGTTTTCGATCTGATCCGCCGGGCCATAGAGCGCACCGGTTTTCCGCCCACGCGTGCGGAAATCGCCGCCGAACTGGGCTTCAGCTCGGCCAATTCGGCTGAAGAGCATCTGCGGGCGCTTGCACGCAAGGGCGTGATCGAACTCGCGGCCGGCGCGTCGCGCGGCATTCGCCTGCTTGCTGGCCCGGACGAGGCGCCGCATCAGTTCACGTTGCCGCACGCCAGCATCATGCAACTGTCGCTGCCGCTCATCGGCCGGGTTGCCGCCGGCAGCCCGATCCTCGCGCAGGAACATATCGCCCAACACTATGCGTGCGACCCGGCGCTCTTCTCGAGCAAGCCCGACTACCTGCTCAAGGTGCGCGGGCTGTCCATGCGCGACGCGGGTATCTTCGACGGCGATCTGCTCGCGGTGCAGAAAAGAAGCGAGGCCAAAGACGGCCAGATCATCATTGCGCGGCTTGGCGACGACGTCACGGTCAAGCGCCTGAAGCGCCGCGCGAACGGTATCGAGTTGATTGCCGAGAACCCCGATTACGAGAACATCTTCGTTGAGACAGGCAGTGCGGATTTCGCGCTGGAAGGAATCGCTGTCGGGCTTATCCGCCCGGGCGAATTCTGACAGCACGGGTTTGGCTTAATGAGCGACAAGCTCAGTGCGTCATTAGCCAACCGCTCGCCTGCTCACCGACTAAAGCAGTACTCATGTTGAATCGCCCGGAGAGACTCATGGAACGCCTTGCCCGCCTGTTGCCGTTTCGCCAGTTCGGCCGTCTGCGCCATCTGCGCAAGCTGGTACCTTGCTCACTGATCGAAGCGTCCACGGCTGCTACCGCGTCGCTGTTCGACTTGCCCGCTCGCGGGTCCGACCGGCAGGCTGCGTTGCCGTCTTCATTGCCGGCATTCGCTCGCGTGTCGCTGAACTCGGGGCTCAATACTGCCGAGCCCGAGCGCCGTGCGCCGGTGCGCGTGTACCACGGGCCGTCGCGGCTCATCATGGTCGGCACTGTAGACGCGGTGTGCCGCATGATTGACCGTTGCATCGCCGAGGAAACCAACGTCCACGGAGCGGTGTTCGAGTCCTGACGAGTTGTGAGGTGTGGGGCGCGTCGCTCACATGGTTTGTGGCAGCGCACGGATCGTTTCAGCGCGGTTGCGGTCCACGTTAGATCACACCTGATGGAGATTTCCGCTCGATGGCAGTTTCAACACCCAGGAAGCGCAGCGCCCGTCCGCTTGCAGTCACGCTTACCGTCACGTTGATCGTGATCGCGCTGATCGCGGCGTTGGGCTTCGCTTATGCCTCCCCGTATATCGCGCTCAACAACCTCAAACGCGCCGCCGACGCACGTGACGCGCAGACGGTGAATCGGTATGTCGATTTTCCTGCATTGCGCGAGAGCCTGAAGCAGCAAGTCACGGGCTTGCTGACGCGGCGGCTTGACTCACATGGAAACGGTATTCCGTTGGCTGCGATCGGCGCGATGATTGGCGTCGCGTTGATCGGCCCGCTCGTCGACGCGTATGCAACACCCGACGGCGTGGCTGCGCTTTTGAACGGCATGCCGCCGCGCGGCGAGCCGGGTGAGCGGCCCAACGCCGCGCCGGTGACCGGCAATCCGCCCGCTGCCAATGCGCCCGCCCCCGCATCGTCCGGTGCGGACAGCCGCACGCCCGGCGGCGCTACGGGTGATCCGAACGGCAACGCGGTTGATAGGGCCACCCCGCCCCAACCGCCGCAAACCACAGCCGGCTACCGCGGCCTCAACGAGTTCGCCGTCACATACCAGCACGGTGCCGGGGACGCGCGTTACTCCGCCATCTTCATGCGCGAGGGTCTTTTCACGTGGAAGCTGGCGGCGGTCAATCTGAACGAGTGAGCGCCAGGCGCGGCTTGACACATCGAACGCGCACGCGGCCGATCTGACGCAATGCACTCGTAATGCACACGCGCCGCCCGCTACTCCGTCCTCCGCGTTCATCCGGACCAAAGCTCACGAGCACCCACCCGCACCAAGGCTGCATGCCCGGCGCGGGTGGCCGTGCGCCCGAACCGCATCGTCAGGCCGCTTCCTGCTGCTGCTCATGCGCTGAAGAGCACGCGACCAGAATGCTGCATGACACCCGGTCGAGCAGCGGTGTATTGCCGGCACCCATCCACCATCGGGACAAGCCTGTGCGGCAACGGTGGCCCACCACCACCAGGTCGACGTGCAACTCGTTGGCAAGATTGGCGATCTCGTCGATCGGATGGCCGAACGCAAAGTGACCCTGCGCGTTGACGCCGCGCTCGGTCAGCCAGTCCACGCCCTCTTGCAGGATGTCCCGCGCGGTCTTTTCGAAGCTGCCGCACGCGACGTCCGTCAGCAGTCCCGCGCTTTGCGCAATGCTCGAACGCATGTCCACCACCGAAAGCAGATGCGTTTGCGCCTTCAGATCCAGCGCAAGGTCGGCGCCGCAACGCAGAGCCTTGCGGCCTTCACGCGAGCCGTCGTAGCACAGCAGGATTTTCTGGTAGCTCGCCATCGTTCTTCCCCTTTCCGCAAAAGCGCGGTCTGAATCAATCATGGTGCGCCGCAATTCAGCTTGCAAGGGATGGAAAACGCTAAGTGCGATTGCTGCACGCCCCGGCCTTGTGCATACGAGGCACACTCGATGAGGACAACGCCGGCGACGCCTTTGCGGCAGTGCAAGAACCCACAGCGCGGGGCGCTCCTTAAACCGCCATTTCCCGGCTGATGACCTAGAATGAGCAGCCTTCCCGTCGATTCGCCTCTTTTGCCTGAGCCTCGATCCCTATCCATGCCCGACACCGCTATCGAATTCCAGCAGGTTGAAAAAAGTTACGGCGAAAAGAAAGTTGTCGACGGACTGTCGTTTCATGTCGACGTCGGTGAGTGTTTCGGCCTGCTCGGACCGAACGGCGCCGGCAAGACCACCACATTGCGCATGCTGCTCGGCATTGCCACGCCGGACGCCGGCTCGATCCGCCTGTGCGGCGAGCCGATTCCCGGCCGGGCGCGCATCGCGCGGGCGCGCGTGGGCGTGGTGCCGCAGTTCGATAACCTCGATCCCGACTTTACCGTCCGCGAGAACCTGCTGGTGTTCGGCCGCTACTTCGGCTTGAGCGCCGCGCAATGCCGCGCGATGGTGCCGTCGCTGCTGGAATTCGCGCGGCTGGAGAGCAAGGCCGACGCGCGCGTGAGCGAACTGTCGGGCGGCATGAAGCGGCGCCTCACGCTCGCGCGGGCGCTCGTCAACGATCCCGATGTGTTGATCATGGACGAGCCGACTACCGGCCTCGACCCGCAGGCACGCCATCTCATCTGGGAGCGACTGCGCTCGCTGCTCGCGCGTGGCAAGACGATCCTGTTGACCACCCACTTCATGGAAGAAGCCGAGCGGCTATGCGACCGGCTGTGCGTGATCGAAGAAGGACGCAAGATTGCGGAAGGCGCGCCAAGGGAGCTGATCGAGTCGGAAATCGGCTGCGACGTCATCGAGATTTTCGGCCCCGATCCGTTCGCATTACGCGATGAGCTTGCGCCGCTCGCACAGCGAACCGAGATCAGCGGTGAGACGCTCTTCTGTTATGTGAACGACGCCGGGCCAGTGCATGCGAGACTGAAGCAGCGAGCGGACCTGCGCTATCTGCACCGCCCGGCGAATCTCGAGGATGTATTCCTGCGCCTCACGGGCCGCGAAATGCAGGACTGACTTCCATCGACACTGCACGAGACACGCAATGGATGCACGCACTTATCGAAGCAACGAAGCCACGCCACCCATGCAGGCCCCCTTCGCCGCGTTGCCCGCGAACGCGGTCAACTGGATTGCGGTCTGGCGCCGCAACTACCTTGTGTGGAAGAAGCTCGCGCTCGCCTCCATGTTCGGCAATCTCGCCGACCCAATGATCTACCTATTCGGCCTCGGTTTCGGTCTCGGGCTGATGGTCGGCCGCGTCGACGGCGTGTCGTATATCGCGTTCCTAGCAGCGGGCACCGTTGCGTCGAGCGTCATGATGTCCGCGAGTTTCGAGTCGATGTATTCGGGCTTCTCGCGCATGCACGTGCAACGCACGTGGGAAGCAATCATGCACACGCCGTTGACGCTCGGCGATATCGTGCTTGGCGAAGTGATCTGGGCGGCCAGCAAGTCGGTGTTGTCGGGCGCCGCGATCATGCTGGTGGCGAGCGCGCTCGGCTACGCCAGTTTTCCGTCAGTGCTGCTCGCGTTGCCCGTGATCGTGCTGACCGGCCTCGCGTTCGCAAGTGTCGCGATGGTCGTGACCGCGCTCGCGCCGTCGTACGACTTTTTCATGTTTTATCAAACGCTGGTGTTGACGCCGATGCTGTTGCTCTCCGGCGTGTTCTTCCCGATCTCGCAGTTGCCTGCCGCCGCGCGTGGTGCGGCCGAGGTCCTGCCGCTGGCGCACGCGGTCGATCTGATACGGCCTGCGATGCTTGGTCGCCCGCTCGACAACGCCCTGTGGCACGCGGCCGTGCTGGCGGGTTATGCGGTGGGCGGGTTTATCGTCGCTGCAGTGCTGTTTCGGCGCCGGATGATGAAGTAACTCGTGCTGAAGTAACTCGTGCCGCGCGGCAGAGAGGCGCGGACAATTCGAGGGCTGCTGACCCGATGGGTCAGCGCCCACGAATGAATTTGCTGCACGGACGCGAGCTCAGTCCTCTTCGTCGGTCCAGGGAATGTCGACGTCCGAGATGAACGCGACTGTCGCAAACGGGCCGCCTTCGTGACGGCCGATCTTGCCATCGGCACGCTGCCATTCAACCCGGAACATCGTGCCCGGATCGTCGGCAATCAGCCGCACGGTGCGGATCTCGTCCGGATCGGCGTCCTCGACCGGACCGTCGAGCGAAATCTGCAGTTCTTGCGGCCAGAGACCGTCGGCCGGATCGTAAATCTTGTCGCCGTCCGGAATCAGTGTGAATGCTTCGACGCCGATCGTCGCCGAAGCATCAACGATCATTTTGGCTAGCGCGCGCAGCAGCGCGGTGGCCCGCGCCGAATTCGCCTGACGGATCGCAAGGTCCCCGCGCGTCAGCGCCTGCTCGAGTTTTGGGTTCGTTTTTTGTTGCGCCATTCGATGTCCTGAGTGCTATCGCCGAGTGTGAACAGTGCGGCTGAAAACCCGCCGCCGCTGCCGATTTTCCGGGCTGCATCCTACCATTCGTGCGCGCCGCGCCGCGCGCAAAAGCACGACACGAAGGCAGAAGCCCGTCCTGCTCACCACAGTTTAGGTCGTGATTTGCCGACAGGGAGGGACATTTGCCTTTCGTTGCATGTCCCAGCGAACTCAGGGCGCCGGATTCGGCTGCAGCTGATGCAGTGCGTCGATTTCATCGAGCACGTCCTGCGACAGCTTTACGTCGGCGCTCGCAATGTTCTCCTTCAACTGATCGAGCGAGGTCGCGCCAATCAGATTGCTCGTGACGAACGGCCGGCTATTGACGAAGGCAAGCGCCAACTGGGCCGGCGACATGTGATGGCGCTTTGCCAGTTCGACGTAACGCGTGGTGGCCTGGATCGCCTGGGGCTTGCTGTAGCGCTGGAAGCGCTCGAACAGCGATATGCGTGCGCCAGCCGGCCGCGCGCCGCCTTCGTACTTGCCGGACAGCCAGCCGAACGCCAGCGGCGAATACGCGAGCAGGCCGATGTTGTCGCGGTGCGCGTATTCGGAAAGCCCCACCTCGTAAGTGCGGTTGAGCAGACTGTACGGGTTCTGGATGCTGACGATACGCGGCAAGCCGAGCTTTTCCGACGCGCGCAGGAACTGCGCGACGCCCCACGGCGTTTCGTTCGACACGCCCACATGGCGCACCTTGCCCGCCTTGACGAAGTCGGCGAGCACGGACAGCGTTTCGTCGATAGGCACTGTGTATTCATCGTCGACCCACGGATAGGCCGGACGGCCAAACGTCATCGTATTGCGATCCGGCCAGTGCAACTGGTACAGATCGATGTAGTCCGTTTGCAGGCGCTTCAGGCTGTCGTTCAGCGCCTCAGTGAGGTTTTTACGGTCGAACTGGTTGGTCTCGCCGCGGATATGTCGCGGGTTATGCGGCTGGCGCGCGGGGCCCGCGATCTTCGTAGCGAGCACGATTTTCTCGCGCGCGCTGCGATGCTTCGCGAGCCACGTGCCGATAAATCGCTCGGTCGAACCTTGCGTCTCGGCGCGCGGCGGCACCGGATACATCTCCGCGGTGTCGATCAGGTTGACGCCATGATCGAGCGCGTAGTCGATCTGAGCGTGCGCGTCCTGCTCTGTGTTCTGCTCGCCCCACGTCATGGTGCCGAGTCCGATCAGGCTGACCTGTACATCCGAATCGCCGAGTCTGCGGTATTCCATGGAAGCTTTCCTTGTTAGTTATATGAACATAAACCGCTCAAGTTACCATGCCCGCGCGATGCCTGCAGCACGGCTAGAATGCCGTGCAGGCGTGCAGTGCAAGCACGCGTCGCCCAACATTCCTTGCGCCGGTGCATCACGATGAATCCCGAACACCTCGAACTGCTGGTCACGCGTGTGATGCCCTACGGCAAGTACAAGGGTCGCCTGATAGCCGACCTGCCCGGCCATTACCTCAACTGGTTCGCGAGCCAGGGCTTTCCGCCGGGCGAGATTGGACAGCTGCTCGCGCTGATGCACGAGATCGATCACAACGGTCTGTCGTCGATGATCGAACCATTGCGCAAGCGCTGAAGCGTTCTTCCGATCAATTGCATCGCATGATAAGAGCAGCGGCGGGCTGTTCTGTTGCAGAAGATTAACCAGGTGTTACCGCGCAATGGATGCGCCGATGCGCCTTCGATCGCCGCATGCAGCACGCGCCTTGGAGTACCGGTGCGGCGCAAGGGTGCGCGTTGCGCAGGCACTCGGTGCGATCGTAATGCGCGGACACAAATGCGGCTGAACTCTCGGGCTCGCGATCTTTCTGATCCTTTATGTGAGGACGGGAGGCGATTGTGAGCAGACTCTTTGCATCGATGGCATTGCTGGCCGTGGTCGCGGGCGTCAGCGGATGCGCAGTCGCGCCCGGCTATGACTACGCCTACGCCCAACCCTATTACCCCGCTTATGGCTACGGATATGGCACACCCTACGCGCCGGTGTACGGCACGGTCGGCATCTGGGGCGGCTGGGGCGGACCGTGCTGCTACTACCACGGCGGCGGCGGACACTGGGGCGGCGGTTGGCACGGCGGTCACGGCGGCTGGCATGGCGGCCACGGCGGCGGATATGGGGGCTATGGGGGATCCCACGGCGGCAGTTCGTGGAGCGGCGGCGGGCATGGCGGACGCAGCCATTGAATCAAGCGGTCGATTCGACGACTGGGAACGACTTGGGACCTAAGGCGCCTGTCCGTGCATTCAGACAGCTGATCGGCAAATCCAGCGAGGCCGCGGGCCACTCGGGCGCCGCCGGGGCAATCGCCCGCGTTGCGCTAAAATTGCGGTTTCGATTCAAGCCTTTGGCCGCCCCATGTCTTCAGCTAGTACTGCCAGTCCGCGCCGCGTCAGTGTCGCCCCCATGATGGATTGGACCGATCGTCATTGCCGGTCGCTTCATCGCATCATCTCGCGTCACACGTGGCTCTACACAGAAATGGTGACGACAGGCGCACTGCTGCACGGCGATGTGCCGCGCCATCTCGCATTCACGCCCGACGAAGCGCCCGTCGCGTTGCAACTCGGCGGCAGCGAGCCAGACGATCTCGCGCGCTCGGCGAAGCTCGGCGAGCAATGGGGCTATGACGAAATCAATCTGAATTGCGGCTGCCCATCGGAGCGTGTGCAGCGCGGCGCGTTCGGCGCGTGTCTGATGAACGAGCCGCAACTGGTGGCCGACTGCGTAAAGGCCATGCGCGACGTCGTCTCCGTGCCCGTCACGGTCAAACATCGAATCGGCGTGGATGCCGTCGAGGATTACGGCTTCGTACGCGACTTCGTCGGCACCATCGCAGGTGCCGGTTGCAACGTCTTTATCGTTCATGCGCGCAACGCGATTCTCAAAGGGCTGAGCCCGAAAGAGAACCGCGAGATCCCTCCGCTCAAGTACGACTACGCGTATCAATTGAAGCGCGACTTTCCGCAACTGGAGATCATCATCAACGGTGGGATCAAGACGCTCGACGAAGTGCAGACACATCTTGCACACGTCGACGGCGTGATGCTCGGGCGGGAGGCGTACCACAATCCGTATATGCTGGCCGATGTGGACGCGCGCTTCTACGGGTCCACCGAAGCGCCGCTCACGCGCGAGCAGGTCGAGGCGAAGCTCATCGAATATTGCGGAGCCGAGATGGCGCGCGGCACTTATCTTGGTGCGATCACTCGTCACGCACTCGGTCTCTATCGGGGCGAAGCGGGTGCGCGCGGCTGGCGTCGCGTGCTGTCAGATAGCAAGCGCCTCGCTGCGCGCGACCTCTCTATCTTCAACGAGGCGAGACAGCATCTGCGTGAGCCAGCCGAAATTTTTGAATAAAGGACTAGGCAAACGCGGAATGTGTTCGTATAATCTCGTTTCTTCGTTGGCGAGTCAGGTTTTCCGGCAAGTCAAAGCAGATCTCAGTGGTGGCTGTAGCTCAGTTGGTAGAGTCCAGGATTGTGATTCCTGTTGTCGTGGGTTCGAGCCCCATCAGCCACCCCAAAGAATTTCGGCAGTAAAGATTGAAGTTGATTGCAAACGGCGTTGTGAGAAATCACAACGCCGTTTTTGTTTTGGGTCGTTGGTTTGGTTATCGTCTCCGCTTCCGTGACGCCCCGCTGTTTGTCCGCTAATCACCCCGTAAAACCCCTTCCCGATCAGGTCTTTAACCCGCATCTATCGCTTGGCGATCGGGGCCAGACCGTCGCTGGGCCCCGCCCGCTCTACGATCGCCCGATTATTTCACCAGCAAGAACAGTAATTTCAAATTATCGGCACAAATTCTCGATAGTAGGGGTATACACTGCCTCCATCGACGTTGCACCCACAGCCCCGGCTCCTGCGACGCCATTCCGAAAGTCGAACATCATTGGAGGTACATCATGAAGACCAAATTTATCGCCGCCCTTCTCGTTGCCGTTTCCGCCTCGATCGCTGCACCGGCTTTTGCAAGCGGCTACGGCCCGGCACCGTTCTATCGTCCGTCGGTCGGCGCACCGGCTTCGCAACAAGGCCAGAACGCGCAGACCGTCGCGGCTGAACGCGCTAACGCCGAATCGAACGCTTACGGTGGCGTGAACAACGCGTCGTCGCAATCGGGCACGCGTGAACCGGCATCGGGTCCGCAGTCGGTTTTCTTCGGCCACTAAGCATTCGCTGCCGAGCTTGCTGCGCTTAGCGGCAAGCTCAGAGGGCGCCGAGCATCGGGTTCCGATGCCGGCGCCCTCTTCAGTTTACGGATTCAAGCGGCCTCAACCCGCAACACCTGCGTCGATGACTTCGCGCGCGGCCCGAAAACCTGCTTCGGCCGCGGCGTGCTCGGTGGGCCACAGGCTGTCGATATGCACCAGCCGCCAGTCGACCACCACTGCGCTGCCCCGCAGCACCCGGAAATGCGCCTTGACGCCGGTGAGCACCTGTTCGACCGCGACTTCGATGTCGTAGTCTTGATAGCGCTCCTGGTAATCTCCCATGTCGAGCCCTTTCGGCTCCATCTTCACCTCCACGTCTGCCGTGCTTCCCGAGGACGTTCGCAGCGGCCAGCGTGCCCGCCGCGTCAACGCGATACTTGCGCCGCGCGAACGCCGTCACACGCGCTGATGCCGCATCGCGTAATCGCCGGCATTCATGCTCAATCGCAATCGCCTGAAAGGTACTGCCTGCCGTTACAGGTGATTTCGACTTCGTCCCCGCTTGCCTCGGCGACGAGCCCGCAAGCCAGCAATTCAGCGGTTACGGTCTGTGGGAATCGCGGCGGCGGCTGACCCACGCCGACCTCGTTCAAGCGGCGCAACGCTTCGATCGCTTCGGGACTCAATGACTTCGACATGGCTGCCTCCGTCGAAATGGCTAAATTCATCCTAGCAAGTTTCGAGAGCGAATGCAGTCGCATTGGTGCATCGTCATGGCCGAATGGCTTTGCGCGTGAATTTTCGCCGGCAAGCCGGGTCTATCCCGAACTCACGCAATCCGACCGGCTGCGAAGCACGCACAAGGAGAAGGAGATGAAGCGAAGCACTCTGACAGCTCTGTCCGCAGTCGCCGCACTGGCAGCGATGTGTGTAGGCGAAACGGCGCCGTGGGCAGGAACGGCCAAAGCGGCCAAAGCGGCCGAAGCGGCGCAAGCCGGATCAACGGCTTCCAAAGGCTCCGCTGCGCCGGCAAAGCAGCCGGCGGCGCCGGGCGACGCCGCGTCGTCGATGGCGAAGCCGCCCGAGGCGGCCTCCGGCTCGACAGGATCGAGCAACCCGGACAACATGCCGATCAAGCGTCCGCGCAAGCCGACCAACGACAAGATGATGCACGAGCCGCCCGCGAGCGGCGCGAACGCGAAATAGCGCGGCGCTTACAGGCGCGCGATCGAGACCTCCGTCGACTTGACGAGCGCGACGACTTCCGAGCCGACCTGCAGGTCGAGTTCGTCGATCGAGCGCGTGGTGATCACAGAAGTCACGATGCCAAACGGCGTGTCGACATCGACTTCGGACACAACCGGTCCACGGATGATTTCCTTGACCTTGCCTCTGAACTGATTGCGTACGTTGATTGCGGAAATGCTCATTGCAAGTGACTCCAGGGAAGCGATTAAAAACAGTCAGTCAAGGACGTCAGACAGCCCAGCGGACGTCTGTAGGCCGCCGGAAGCGGCCCTGGCTACGCGTGCCGCGTGCGTCTTCGGGCTGTCCGGACAATGCGTCGTCGTTTGGCGCATTTTTCAGAACGCGCTGCAGCACATGTTCTTCGAGCGCCGCGAAGCCCGCCGACGCACGCGCTCGCGGGCGCGCGAGCGGCACCGGCTGATCCAGCGCGATGCGCCCTTCTTCGATCAAAAGGATGCGGTCGCCTAACGCGACGGCCTCGTGCACGTCATGCGTGACGAGCAAGGCGGTGAACTTGTGCTCGCGCCACAGGCGCTCGATCAGCGAATGCATTTCGATGCGCGTCAGTGCATCGAGCGCGCCGAGCGGCTCGTCCAGAAGCAGCAGTTGCGGACGATGCACGAGCGCCCGCGCCAACGCGACACGCTGACGCTGACCGCCGGACAGTTGCGCGGGCCAGTCGCCGGCTCGCTCCAGCAATCCAACTTCGGCCAGCACCGCACGCGCGTCTTCCCGCGCGCTGCGGGGCAGTCCGAGCATCACGTTCTGCAACACGCTCTTCCACGGCAACAGGCGTGCGTCCTGAAACATGATGCGAGTGTCGAGCGGCCGGCCGTCTTCGGCACGCTTTTCGAGCACGCCCGCCGTGGTCTTCTCCAGACCGGCGACGAGACGCAGCAACGTCGATTTCCCACAACCGCTACGGCCGACAATCGCGACGAAACTGCCGCGCTCGATCGACAGGTCGAAGTCCGTCAGCACCTTGCGCTCGCCATACTGCTTGCCGACGCCGCGCAACCGGACCGAATAGTCGGCCGCGTTGTTCTCGCGACGTGGACCGTTTGGTTCGCCCGCCGCGCTCGCGTCGCGCACATAGCCGTGGGCTGTGTCGCGTGGCTGCGAGTCCGCGGCCAGGCCGGCGTCGCGATCGGCGATGCGCGCCTGCGCCAGTTCCGCTTCGAGATCGCTGCCCGCGATGCCGCCGAACGACGATGAGAATGTCGTTGCGCTCATGCCTTGCCTCCCCGTTGATAAGCCGGATGCCAACGCAGCGACACGCGCTCCAGGCTTTTTGCCAGCACGTCGGCGACCTTGCCGAGCGCCGCGTACAGCAGAATGCCGACCACGACGACATCGGTTTGCAAAAATTCGCGCGCATTCATCGTCATGTAGCCGATGCCCGACTGCGCGGAAATCGTCTCCGCGACGATCAGCGTCACCCACATCAGCCCGAACGCGAAGCGCACGCCGACGAGAATCGACGGCAAGGCGCCGGGCAGGATCACATGGCGATAAAGCGCGAAACCCTTCACGCCGTAGCTGCGCGCCATCTCGATGAGATTGGAATCGACCGAACGGATGCCGTGAAACGTGTTCACGTAGACGGGGAAAAACACACCCAGCGCTACGAGAAAAACCTTCGCCTGCTCCTCGATGCCGAACCAGAGGATCACGAGCGGGATCATCGCGAGCGCCGGGATATTGCGGATCATCTGCACGGTCGAATCGAGCGCGATTTCGACCGGCTTGAAGAGGCCCGTCGCGAGTCCGAGCACGAGACCGATCCCACCGCCGATCGCGAATCCGGACACCGCGCGCCACGTGCTGACCTTCACGTCCGCCCACATCTCGCCCGACTGGATCAGCGACCACGCGGCCTTCACGACGGCGAGCGGTTCGGGCAGAACGCGCGTCGACAGCACGCCGCTGCGCGCGGCGGTTTCCCATGCGAGGAGAATCAGAAGCGGTGCGACCCACGGCGCGAGCGACGCGCCGACTTGCCGTAACGACCCGACAGCGGACGCCAGCGCGGAACCGAAACCGGCGTCGCCGCGCGCGCTCGCGTCCCGATCCGCACTTACAGTAGATTGAGCCATGGTTACTTCCCTCATTGCGTGTCGAAGATGCCGTACCGATGCGGGCGACGCTCAGCTCGCGCTCGCCGCCTTCGGCAAATAGTTGTTGCCGACAATCTCGCCGAAGGGTCCCGACAACGGCCCGTCCGAAGTCTTGCTCTGCCGGTTCGGCAGCAGCGGGAACACGAGTTCGGCAAAACGATACGACTCTTCGAGATGCGGATAGCCGGACAGGATGAACGTCTGGATACCGAGGTCCGCGTACTCCTTCATGCGCGCTGCCACCTGCTCCGGGTTGCCGACGAGCGCGGTGCCCGCGCCGCCTCGCACGAGACCCACGCCGGCCCACAGATTCGGATAGACCTCGAGCTCGGCGCGCCCGCCCCGTTTGCCGCCGTGCAGCGCGGCCATGCGGCGCTGGCCTTCGGAATCCATCTTCGAAAACGATGCTTGCGCACGCGCGATGGTTTCGTCGTCCAGCTTGCTGATCAGCTTGTCGGCTGCGGCCCATGCTTCTTCTTCGGTCTCGCGCACGATCACGTGCAGGCGAATGCCGAACCGGATCGTGCGGCCGTGCGCGGCGGCGCGGGCCCGAATATCGGCGATCTTCCTTGCAACCGCGGCGGGCGGCTCGCCCCAGGTCAGATAGGTGTCGATATGCTCGCCCGCCATGTCGTGCGCGGCGGGCGACGAACCGCCGAACCACAGCGGCGGATGCGGCTTCTGCACCGGCGGATACAAGGCCTTGCCGCCCTTCGACTTCAGATGCTTGCCGTCGAAGTCGATCGCGTCGTTCGTATGCGCGGCGCTCAGCAGCTTGCGCCAGATGTGCAGGAATTCATCGGTGATCTCGTAGCGCGTGTCGTGATCGACGAACACACCATCGCCCTCGAGCTCGGCCGCGTCGCCCCCCGTCACCACATTGATCAGCAGGCGCCCGTTCGACAGACGGTCGAACGTGGCCGCCATGCGTGCCGCAAGACCCGGCGACGAAATGCCCGGCCGGATCGCGACGAGAAACTTCAGGCGCTTCGTCGCGGCGATGAGGCTCGATGCAACGACCCATGCGTCCTCGCACGAACGGCCGGTCGGCAGCAGCACGCCCTCGTAGCCGAGCGTATCGGCGGCGACGGCGATCTGCTGGAAGTAGTCGTAATCGGCTGCACGCGCGCCTTGCGACGTACCGAGATAGCGGCTGTCGCCATGAGTCGGAATGAACCAGAACACATTCATTTACTGCTCCCTGCGAATTCAAAACTGGATTGAATAAAGACGGTGCATGCCGCGCGCTAAACGCCAGGGCGAAACCAGACACCGGCGCAGGCGCGGGCCGCGCGCATACAGCCGGTCATCGGAGATGAGCCGGGCGATGCATCGCTAAAGAACGGAAGATGCGGTGTCGACGCTAAGGGCGACGGCGGCAAGCGCCGTCTACATGGAGAAAGAGTCTATGGAGCGGAGCGCGGCTTTTGAACGATTTTTTTGAGCTTAGGTTTTCCACTTCCGTGATTAGCCCGACGCTAAAGCATACGAACGCGACGCTTCGCGCAACCGGAAAAGCCGTCACCGCTGGCTATAATGGCGCACGTTTCCAATAATCCGGTGCGGGCAACGCGAACCACGCGCCTGTACCCTGGCGGTGCAATGCATGCAAAAACTCATCCTGCCGTTCGTCGCCGGTTTTCTGGCTTCTCTGTTCTTCCATGAATCGACGCTGGCGCTGCTGAATGCAGCCGGTGTTATCGACAAAAGCGGTTTTTCGACTGCCCCGTTTCTACCGCTCGGCCTGCCCGAGTTCATTGCTAACGCAATCTGGAGCGCGTTCTGGGCCGTACTCATGGCGTGGCTCTTGCGCGTGGCTCCCGAGCGACGCGCGCCGTGGCTGCCCGCGTTCGTGTTCGGCGGCATCGTGTTGACGGCGGCAAGCGTGTTCGTCGTGGATCCGCTGCGCGGGATCTGGCCAAGCGGCAACATGCTGCCGCGCCTCGCCATGGGCTTCGCGGCGAACGCAATGTGGGGCTGGGGCGCGCTCGTCTTCATGCGCGCCTTCATGGCGAGCGAAGAGGCGGATTGAGTCGGCCAGGGCGGTTCGTCGCGTCCGCCCGCGCCTTAACCGTGCAGATCCCGCAACGGATGTTCGTTGGCCGGCCACGGGCTTTCGAACATTTTCGCGACATCGGCGGCGCTCACGTCCTCAATGCGCGCGAAGCGCCAGTGCGGTGCGTTGTCCTTGTCGATAATGCGCGCGCGAATCCCTTCCACCGCGTCGCCTTGCAGGAAACTCGAACGCGTGAGATCGAGATCGCCGCGCAGCACTTCGGCCATCGAGCCTTCCGCGCGCGTCACCACCTCCAGCGAAACGGCCATGGAAAGCGGTGAGCGCTCCCGCAACACGGCAATGGTCTGCTCGGCCCAATCGGCGGTATCGCGATCGCACTTCTGCTGAAGCGAGGTGAGAATGCGCGGCACGTCGGGAAGCGCAAAATGCCGGTCGATCAAGCGCCGCGCGCGGGCAAGCGGCGACTGCTCCGGCTGCGGCGCGACCTGATAAGCGCGGCTTTCCCGCTCGACGCACGCAACGACGTCCGCGCCGCGCTCGAACAGTTCGCTGCGCAAGATGTCGATGAGCGCGGGCAGCGCGGCATCGTCGATATAGAGATCGGCGAGGCCGGCGTACAACGCGTCGGCAGCGCCTATCGCTTCGCCGGTCACCGCGAGATAGCGGCCGATCGCGCCGGGCGTGCGCGCGAGAAACCAGCTAGCGCCGACATCGGGGAAAAGGCCGATGCGCGTTTCCGGCATCGCCATTTTTGTCGACTGGGTAACGACGCGCAGGCCGCCGGTACGATGCGCGCCCTGCGAGATGCCCATGCCGCCGCCCATCACCACGCCGTTCGTCAATGCGATGTAGGGCTTCGGGTAAGTGAAGATTGCGTGATTGAGCCGGTATTCCTCGATGAAAAACGCGTCGCGCGCTTCGTGTTCGCCACGCTTCGCCGACTCGTAGAGGAAGCGGATATCGCCGCCCGCGCAGAACGCGCGAGGATGCTGGCTGCGCACGACGACCGCAAGCACATCGGGATTTTCGCGCCAGTCGTCGAGCGCGGCGTGGATCGCTCGGATCATGCCGAGCGACAGCGCGTTCAGCGCCTTCGGCCTTTCAAGCTCGATGAAACCAATGCAGTTGGCTACGTAAGTCGCGACTTCGTCGCTAGCTTCGGGCGAGGCGGAAAGAGACATGAAAGACAACGCACGGCGGCGCAAAGACGTGGAAACCCAACGTTATCACGGCCCGCGACTCGGGGTCGGTTTGGGGTGCAAGGCGCAGCCTTGCGCGACTTCGGGTGGGAACGCCGCCAAGGTAGGCGGTGACTCGTTGCCTAACGCGCCTTCTTCGTTGCGCGGCGCCGCGTAGCTGCGGGTTCCGCGCCCGGGCCATCTTGCACCTCGGATGGCGCCTCTGCTTGCGCCTCGACTGGCGCATTGTCTTGCGAAGAGCTTTGCGCGCCCGCGGCACCGGCCCTCTTCCTGCGCGAGACCGCCCCGTTAGCGTTCGAGCCTGCGATGCCAACTGGATCTGCATCCGCAGCGACACCGCCCGCCCCAAGCCAGGTGTCCATTGCGATTCCCACAACGGTGTCGAGTGGCGCCGACGGAAAAACCGGGCACGTCAGATGGAGCGCGACGATGCCATGCAACGTGGCCCAGAAAGCGTCGGCCCAGACCCTCGGATCCACCGATGCAGCAAGGCGCCCCGCCGCTTTCAGCTCGTCGAGTGCGGAAATCATGAATTGCAAGGCGGCCGCGCCCGGATCGTCTTCCGTGCCGGTCTGCTCCGCCTGAACCCGCGTTTGCGCCTCGCTCCCAATTGCCGGGGCGGACTTCAACGGGCTGGACACCGCGGCGGCCGCCTTCGCACCGAGCGCCGCGCCGGTATAGCTTGGATCTTCCATGAAGATCAACCGATACGTTTCCCGATGAGCGACGCCAAAGGCAACATAAGCCCGCCCCATTCCCTTGAGCCGTTCAGCCGGGTCGGCAATGCCCGCGAGCGGCTCGAAGGTCTGCAGCAACTGTGCATAGCCTTCCGCGCACAGCGCCCGGGCGATCTCGTCTCGGCTCGCGAAGTGCAAATACAGCGCAGCGGGCGAATACTCGATCGCTTCGGCGATCTTCCGCATTGAGAGCGCGGCAAAGCCTTCACGCATCACGATATGTCGTGCGGCTGCAAGGATGCGTTCCCGCAACGCCTGCTTCTCCCGATTCTTTCTTTCAGCGATTCCCATGCGAGGCATTTTCCAGTTGACAAACTGAAAAGTCAAATTAAACTGAACACCGTTCACTGAACACTGTTCACAAAACATTGACCAATCAACAGCTGGCGTGCATCGAGGCGCGCCGCGTCACCTGGAAGGTACCGTCATGCACAACGAAGGAAAGGTCGGCCTGTTCGGAGCTGCCGGCGCCGCCGGCCGGATCATCGCGGCATCGCTTGGCGCGGCGGGCCGCGACTACCGCGTCGTCGGCAGGTCGCGGGAAGCGCTGGTCGCCGCTTTCGGCCACGATCCGCACGCGGAGATCGTCACGTGGAATCCGGACGATCCGGCTTCTATCAGCGCCGCGGCAGAGGGGCTGCAGAGCGTCGTCTATCTGGTCGGCGTGCCCTACGACCGCTTCGCCGAGCACCCGCCGCTAATGCAGAAAACGCTCGCAGGCATCACGGCAGCGGGCGTGGAACGCTTCATTCTGATCGGCACCGTCTATCCCTACGGTCGTGCGGTCAGCAATCCGATCGCTGAGGACCATCCTCGCGAGCCGCACACGTTCAAAGGAAAAATGCGGCTCGCCCAGGAAAATCTGGTGTTGCAGGCGCACGGAAAGAACGGACTGTCGACGCTGGTTCTGCGGCTACCGGATTTCTACGGCCCGGGCATCGAGCGCAGTCTGCTCAACGGCGTATTCGAAGCTGCCGCAAATGGAAAGCGCGCGCAGATGATCGGTCCCGTCGATGTGCCACACGAATTCATTTATCTGCCGGATATCGGAACCGTGGTCGAGACGCTTACGCGCACGCCCGAAGCGTATGGGCGCTGGTGGCACCTTGCCGGCGCGGGCACCATCACGCAGCGGGAAGTGGCACGACAGGCTTATGCACTGGCAGGCGGCCAGCCGAGGCTGATGGTGGCCGGAAAGACGATGCTGCGCGTGCTCGGCCTCTTCAATCCGCTGATGCGTGAGCTGGTCGAGATGAATTACCTGATGACCGAACCGATCGTGCTCGACGACTCTGCGTTGACAAAGCTGATCGGTCCGATCGCGAAGACGTCTTACGAGGAAGGCATCCGCCAGTGCATGGCCGCCGCGCTCGGTTCTGCTCAGCCTAGCGAGCCGCGTTCCCAGGCGGAAAGTGCCCGCTCTTGAGCAGCACAGGCGTGCCGTTACTGATCTGCAAGTGCTCGCGCGCCACGGCTTCTATGCGCGGGCGTCCGGCGTCGAACGCGCGCATCCAGCCTTCCAGGTCTTCGGAATGTGCGCCGAAGTGGTCTTCGAGCGCCTCGACAGAGATTGCGCACGGTACGGGCTCACCGTCCACCAGCGCGGGAAAGACAACGGTCAGATTGGAATCGCGGTAGGCTGGCGCGCCCTCGGGAAACCTGATTTCCATGGTCGCCTCATCAGAAGTATCCGGCACACAACCGGAGCCCGCGAGAACCGGCCGGCCCCGGACGACCTGAATATGGTACTCGCGCGGCCGGACCGAGGTCCACCCCGCCGAGGGGCCGGAATCGCGAGATGCGTCGGCATGAGTTCGCGCGCGGGCTCGCTCGTCAGGTGCCCTCATGACCTACCTCGAAGCAGACGTTCGCCGGTCATGACTGGCCTCCCAGCAGACGGTCGACGTAATTGCGCGCGGCCTGTTCAACGTAGGCGAGCGCCTCTTCTTCGCTGCCGAACCGTTGCTGATCGCCGAGATCCAGTAGTGTCTCGATCCGGTGTGCATCGTCCGGACCAAGCTGGGCCAGGCTGACCGAGCCGACGTAGGTGCCGGCGGTGCCGTCGGTGCTGTCGGTGCCCTGGTCGCTGGACGCCGGCACGAGGCGCGCGGCGGCACTGATGTAGTAGCCGCGGTAAGGGCCGCTGACCCGTTCAGCCATGTTCGTTCTCCTCGTTGCGATAGATCAGGTAAGGCGCGCGGCGATCGAATAAGTTCTGTACGTTTTCACGGTTGCACTTGTCGGATCCGTCGAGGTCGAACCGACTTTACGGCACGTTCCGTGCTGTTGCAGTGCCTCCATTTCGAGTTCAGCGAGCGCAATATGGGAAAATATTTTCTGCACGATCACGAACTGCCCGAGCCGGATGCGGCGAACAAATGGTTTGCGTATGCCGAAAGCCATGATATCGACATCGCGAAAGCCATCAGCATCTGGGAAGACGCGGCCACTGAAAGCGGCGCCGAAAGCCGCCGTCTCGTCAGCGCGGCGGGCATTACTGTCGAAACGCCCTGAGCTTGCGCCTGCGCTTGGCAAGCCAACCGATCAAAGGAAACAATCACGATGCATTTCATGACGCAACGGCCGGGCCGAAGTCATTCGCCGCGTGGCAACGCGCGGGCTCTGCTGCGCCACACGTCCCTCCTTCTTGCATTCCCAGCGGCAGTTGCGCTGGGCGCGGGCCTGGCGGGGTGTGCGTCGTCGAACACGACGTCCCTCATCAATCTGCCGAACGGCCAGACCGGCTTCGCGGTCAATTGCAGCGGCGCCGACGCCGGTTCGAGCTGGGCCTCGTGCTATGTGCAGGCGGGCAAGGCGTGCGGCGCGACCGGCTATGACATCGTGTCGAAAGACAACGACGAAGGCGGGACCGCGGGCGGCAGCGTGACGAACGTCGTGTCGGCCAACGTCAAAAACCGCTCGATGATCGTGCGCTGCAAGTAGGAACCGACAGGAGCCGACGTCACCGGCAAGCCCCGGCAAAGCTCGATCGCATGTACAACGGATCCAGCCAGAGCCTTCGCGGTGACTCGGGCGCGCGCTTCAATGTGCCTGCATCTTCGAGAACATGTTCAGCACGGTAACTCCGGCAATGATCAGCCCGAGCCCGATGACGGCCGGCACGTCGGGCACCTGCCCATAGAGCAGCAGCGCAACTAGCGTGATCAGCACGATGCCCGCGCCCGACCACACGGCGTAGACGATGCCGACCGGAATGCTCCTGAGTGTTAGCGACAGGCAGTAGAAGGCGACTCCGTAGCCGAGTACCACCACCGCCGACGGCACGAGCCGCGAGAAACCGTCCGACGCTCGCATGGCGGAAGTGGCAATCACCTCGGCCACGATCGCGATACCAAGCAATGCATAAGGCGGCAGCCGCATCGGCTCAGACCTTTGCAAGCGCGAGCTTGCTGTAGTCGTGACCGAGGTGCGCGCAAAGGGCTTCCACTACGAACTCATGATCGGCACGCTGGGGCAAGCCGGACACCGTGACCGAACCGATCACGCCCGAGCCCGCGACCGTCAACGGAAACGCGCCGCCGTGCGACGCATATTCGGTGGCGGGCAGACCGTGCTTGTCCGCGAGCGTGCTGCCGGCCTGCTGCATTTTCAGACCGATCGCATACGAGCTGCGCCGGAAATGCGCGACCGTGTTGCCCTTGCGGCGCGCCCAATCGACATTGTCCGGCGTCGCGCCGTCGAGCAGGCTGAAGAACAGAGGCTGACCGAACGTGCGCACGTCGATGGCGGCAGGAATGCCGCGCGCTTTCGCGACTTCATGCAGATAGGCGCCGATTTGCCATGCGCGGTCAGCATCGAATTGGGGGAACACGAGCGCGTGTTCCTGAGCGGCAATGATCTGCAGGTCGTGAGCGATGTCCATGAAGTTCCAGGAGCAAGTGTGAGTGCGGGCTCGCCGTCGTGCATTCGCGACCGACTCGGTGTGAATTCGTCGTGAGTCTCATTCGTCGTGAGTCTCGCGCAAACGACATGACGGCGCGCCGGGAAATTCCGATTCTAGCGCAGCGTCTTGCAGCGGCCTGGCGCGATGCGACGCCGCCCACGCATCGCGCGACGTTTCGCTTAAAGGCGCACGATGAATGCGAGTGATTGCCGGGGAGCTGCAAGCGGGAAGCCGCCTGTTAAACGACTATTGCATCGACTATTGCATCGTCCTCTGATCTGGTCTATAATCTTTTCTTCGACGGACGCGGGGTGGAGCAGTCTGGCAGCTCGTCGGGCTCATAACCCGAAGGTCGTAGGTTCAAATCCTACCCCCGCAACCAAAAGCTGGAACGTCGAAAACAACATTGAAGGCTTGCCAAACCGGCAGGCCTTTTTTGTTTTGCGCGGCCGTTTTTTCGAGTCGATATCTCTGGCATGGGTCAATGCCCGATGGACGCTCGATGATCTGCGTGATCAAGCACACGGATACGCCGCGCATAAGCGCACGCATGCCTCCTCGCCCCGCCCGCTCGCCGGCGCCGCCCTCATCACGCGTCACCATCTCTGCGCACGGTAAAACGCCGCCCCAGTGATAAACTCCTAGCACTCTTTCTCGTGCCCTTCCTATGAAATTCTGTTCTGTCTGCGGCCACGGCGTCAGCCTGAGCATTCCGCCGGGCGACAACCGCGAGCGCTTCGTATGCGGCAGTTGCGGCACGGTGCACTATCAGAATCCGCGCAACGTCGTCGGCACCGTTCCGGTCTGGGACGACAAGGTGCTGCTATGCCGCCGCGCGATCGAACCGCGCTACGGCTACTGGACGCTGCCTGCAGGCTTCATGGAAATGGGCGAGACAACGGCGGAAGCCGCTTCGCGCGAAACGCTCGAAGAAGCCGGCGCGCGCGTCGAGGTACAGAGCCTCTTCTCGCTGCTGAACGTGCCGCATGTGCATCAGGTGCATCTTTTCTACATGGCGCGCCTGCTCGATCTGGACATTGCCGCGGGCGAGGAGAGTCTCGAAGTCAAGCTCTTCGAGGAACGCGACATTCCGTGGGACGAGATTGCATTTCCCACTGTCGGACAAACGCTGCGCTTCTTTTTCGCCGACCGCGCGGCCGGCAGCTTCGGCCTGCATACGGGCGACATCTTCCGCTCGCTGCGCGAAGGCTGAGCGGCGCGCATGGTTCCCTGGCTCGGACCCGACGATCCGTTTCCGCCCGTCGAGCGCGCGCTCGGCGCGGCAAGCGGCGCTCCGGGCCTGCTTGCCGCAAGCGGCGATCTGCTGCCGTCACGCCTGATCGACGCGTACCGTCACGGCATCTTTCCGTGGTATTCGGACGGCCAGCCCGTGTTGTGGTGGAGCCCCGACCCCCGCATGGTCCTGCGCCCGGCCGAATTCAAGATATCGCCATCGCTGCGTAAAACGCTCAAGCGCGTGCTGCGCGACGACGCGTGGGAAATTCGCGTCGACCAGGATTTCGCTGCCGTGATGCGCGCCTGCGCGGAGGCGCCGCGGCGTGGCCAGCGCGGCACCTGGATAACTGCGGACGTAGTGGAAGCCTATTCGTCGCTGCATCGCGTGGGAGACGCGCACAGCATCGAAACATGGTTCGAAGGCGAGCGCGTGGGCGGCTTGTACGGCGTCTCGTTCGGCAAGATGTTCTTCGGCGAATCCATGTTCGCCAACGTCACGGACGCCTCGAAAGTGGCGCTGGCCGCGCTCGTCGGGCACTTGCGCCGTCACGAAATAGAAATGATAGACTGCCAGCAGAACACGTCGCATCTGGCGTCGCTCGGCGGTCGCGAGATAGCGCGCAAGGCATTCATCGCTCATGTTCGCGCGTCTGTCGACGCACCGCGCATTCCCTGGCGCTTCGACAAGACCGTGTTGCTCGATGTGCTCGCGCGAGCGGCGTAGGAAGAATCAGGCCGAATCCGGATCCGTTCAACGAAACGCGCGGATCACGTGCTGCACCATGAGCCGCACAATGAACTGCAACACGCTTTGCAAGAGATCTGCAAGACAAGTTGCAACGCACGCCGGGTTTGCATTACCAGAGATGCTTCGAGAGCTGCCAACGTGACTCATCCTAACGAGCTGCCTCTTTCTCCGCTTTCGGCGCTGCAATTTTATGCAACGGCGCCCTATCCCTGCAGTTATCTCGACGGGCGTATCGCGCGCTCGCAAGTCGCGACGCCCAGTCACCTGATCAACTCGGACGTCTACACGGACCTCGTCAAGGCGGGCTTCCGGCGTTCGGGCGTGTTCACTTATCGGCCCTATTGCGACGGTTGCCGCGCATGCGTGCCGGTGCGCGTGCCGGTCGACAGATTCGAGCCGAACCGCACACAGCGGCGCGTCTGGAAAAAGCATGGCGGCATGATCGCCACGGTCGCGCCGCTTCACTACGACGAGGAACACTACGCGCTCTATATGCGCTATCAGTCGGCGCGACATGCGGGCGGCGGCATGGACCGCGACAGCCGCGACCAGTACGAACAGTTTCTGCTGCAAAGCCGGATCAACTCGCGACTCGTCGAATTCCGGGAACCGCTGCCGGACAACCCCGAATCGCCTGGTCTTCTGCGCATGATCAGCATGATCGACATTCTCGGCGACGGGCTATCGTCCGTGTACACGTTCTTCGAGCCGGGACTGCCGCATACGAGCTTCGGCACGTACAACATCTACTGGCAGATCGAGCAGGCGCGCAGCCTGAAGTTGCCGTATGTGTACCTTGGGTACTGGATTCGCGAGAGTCCGAAGATGGCCTACAAGGCCAACTTCCGGCCGCTCGAAGGTCTGGTTGACGGCGTATGGCGGGTGCTCGATCCCGAAGGCGCAGATCTCCCGCAGGTCGACGCGGCGTCGAGGGGCAAACGCGGGCCGCTGCTGCCTTAGGTGCGGACTTAGCTGCCAACTTAGCTGCGGGCTTAGCTGCGGGCTTCGCTGCGGACACAAGCAACGAGCGCGACGCCTGCCCCGCCTTATCTCATTGACACAGCAAAGCCGGTAAAATAGCGGGTTCCCATTTTTTGGCCGCCCGGCTCCGTCCTGTGTTCAGTTCCCTCTATCCGCTCATACGCGCCCAACTCTTTCGCATGGACGCGGAAGACGCTCATCACCTGACCTTGCGTGTGCTCGGCGCCGCGGGCCGCACCGGCCTCGCCGGCGCGCTCGCCGCGCGCGTGCCGGACGCGCCGCGCACGGTGATGGGGCTGACGTTCCGCAATCCCGTGGGGCTTGCAGCAGGGCTCGACAAGGACGGCGCGTCGATCGACGGGCTCGCCGCGCTCGGCTTCGGCTTCATCGAAGTGGGCACGGTCACGCCGCGCGCGCAGCCCGGCAATCCGCGGCCGCGCATGTTCCGCCTGCCCGAGGCGAATGCCGTGATCAACCGCATGGGCTTTAACAACGCGGGCGTCGACCAGTTCGTGAAAAACGTGCAGGCCGCGCGCTATCGCGGCATTCTCGGCTTGAACATCGGCAAGAACGCCGACACACCGATCGAACGCGCCGCCGAAGACTACCTGTATTGCCTCGAACGCGTCTATCCGTTCGCGAGCTATGTGACGGTCAACATTTCGTCGCCGAATACGAAGAACCTGCGCCAGTTGCAAGGCGCGGGCGAACTCGACGCGCTGCTCGCGGCGCTCAAGGACAAGCAGCAGCGTCTCGCCGACATGCACGGCAAGCTGGTACCGCTCGCGTTGAAGATCGCACCCGATCTCGACGACGAGCAGATCAAGTCCATCGCCGACACGTTGTTGCGCCACCGCTTCGAAGGCGTGATCGCGACCAACACCACGCTGTCGCGCACCGCCGTCGCAGGCATGCAATACGGCGACGAAGCCGGCGGCCTGTCGGGCAGGCCGGTGTTCGACGCGTCGAACGAAGTAATCCGCAAGCTGCGCGCCGAAGTCGGTGAGGCAGTGCCGATCATCGGCGTGGGCGGGATCTTTTCCGGCGACGATGCGCGCGCGAAGCTCGCCGCCGGCGCCTCGCTCGTTCAGCTTTATACCGGCTTCATCTATCGGGGACCGGCGCTCGTCGCCGAATGCGTGCAGGCGCTTCGCTGACCCAAGGCACGCGAACGCAGGCACGCGAACCCAAGCCCGCGGCGGCCGGGTAATACAGGCATGAACAAACGATATTTAGCGTTCGACAGTCTGCTTTGTTAAGCTTTCGTCCGCTAAAACGACATACGAACAAAAAGGAACACAATGCAACTCGGGTTGTTGAAGAAAATTTTCGTCGCCGCTCTGATCGGCGCTTCGTTCACCGCGGTCACGGCCCATGCCGACGACCTGCTGGATCAGGTCAAGCAGCGCGGCACGCTGCGCATCGGCCTCGAAGGCACCTTCCCTCCGTTCAATTCAAAAGCGCCGTCGGGCGAACTGGTCGGCTATGACGTCGACATCGCCAAAGCAGTGGCGGCGAAGCTCGGCGTGAAGCCGGAATTCGTCACGACCGAATGGAGCGGCATCATTGCGGGTCTTCAGGCCGGCAAGTTCGACGTGATCGTCAACCAGGTCGGGATTACGGATGCGCGCAAGCAGGCGCTCGATTTCTCGCCCGCTTATACGTACTCGGCCGCGCAGCTGATCCAGCGTAAGGACGACACGCGTCAGTTCAAGTCGCTCGACGATCTGAAGGGCAAGAAGCTCGGCGTCGGCCTTGGCACCAACTACATGGACATGGCGAAGTCGGTGCCGGGCATCGACGTGAAAACTTACCCGGGCGCACCCGAATATCTGCGCGATCTGGCAGCGGGCCGTCTCGACGCGGCGCTCAACGACCGTCTGATGCTCGCGTATCTGTTGAAGAATTCGCAGTTGCCGCTGCGCACCGGCGCGAATGTCGGCGCGGGCAACCCGTCGGGCATCCCGTTCAAAAAGAACAATCCGAAGTTCGCCAAAGCAATCGACGACGCGATGACGCAGCTCGAAGCGGACGGTACGTTCGCGAAGATCTCGGACAAGTGGTTCGGCATCGACGTGAGCAAGCCGATCAAGTAACCGGCTCTGCATGAAACGAAGGGCGGCTTCTCCGGAATGCCGCCCTTCGCACTGTTGCAGCACGCGCCCAGCCCGGGCGATGTGCGTCTCGCGCGCCAAACCGAGCACCGCTCATGTCCACCACTTCCCTGCTCGTTCAATCGCTTCCTGTGCTCGCGCAGGGCGCTGTCCTCACGGTCAAGTTCGCAGTTCTGTCGATGTTCTTCGGACTGATCGCCGGCGCCATGCTTGCGTTGATGGGCGTGAGCCACAGCCGCACATTGAACTGGATTGCACGCATTTACGTGAGCGTGATGCGCGGCACGCCGCTGCTCGTGCAGATCTTCGTGATCTACTATGGCTTGCCGAGCTTCGGCATTTCGCTCGACCCGACGCCGGCCGGCGTGATCGCGCTGTCGGCAAACGTGGCCGCGTATCTGTCGGAAAGCATGCGCGGCGCAATCCTCAGCATTCACCAGGGGCAATGGCTCGCCGCCTACAGTCTCGGACTCTCGCGGCGCCAGACGCTGCGCTATGTGATCGCGCCGCAAGCCCTGCGCATTGCGGTACCGAGCCTGTCGAACAGTTTGATCAGCCTCATCAAGGACACTTCTTTGGTCTCCGTGATTACGGTGACCGAACTGCTGCGTAGCGCACAGGAAATCATCGCATCGACGTATCAGCCATTGCCGCTCTACCTTGCGGCGGCGGCAGTCTACTGGGTGCTATGCCAGATACTCGAACTGCTGCAGCGCTGGTATGAACGGCGGCTCGCCTTGCCCTCCAGGCACTGAGCACTGAGCGTGCAGCCGGCGTCATTCGCCCGCAAATCTGAGCCCTAAGGCTGCGCGCGCCGCATCGGCCATTGCGATCATCTGCAACGACTTGCTGTGCGGCATTACCGGACTCTCGATCTGTCCCGCCCGGATCAGCTTGCAGAAATGCGCGGTCTCGTAGTTCAGACCGCCGCCTTCGAACGGCTCGTCGAGCTCGATCACGCGACCGTCGGCGTAGCGGATAGTCGCACGCGACGGGTTCCACCACGGTTCGTAAATCGTCACGTGCCCGCTCTTCGCCATCAGCAACGCGTCGCCCTTGCCGTGCAGATCGAGGCCGCAGAAGAGTTGTGCGATGCCGCGCTCATGCTGGCTGTTCAGGCTCGCAAATGTATCGACGCCGGTCGCACCGAGGCGCCCGAGCGTTTGCACGTCGAGCGGCGCGCCCAGCCAGTCGACGGCGAGAAACATCTCGTAGATGCCGATATCGAGCAGCGCGCCGCCCGCATGCTCGAACGACAGCGAAGGGTGATCGTCGGGCACGCCCGGCACTGAACAGCCGGCCCGCACGAGCCCGACTTCGCCAATCGGATCGTCTTTTAGATGCGCCTGCAACTTTCTGTACAACGGATAGAACGGTGGCTTCATCGCCTCCATGAAGAGGCGTTTCTCGCGACGCGCGGCGTCCTGAATGCGCTCGAGTTGCGGCCTGTTGATCGCGGCGGGCTTTTCGCACAGCACGTGCAGGCCGGCTTGCAGTGCCGCGATGGCGTAATCAGCGTGACTATCCTGAACGGTCGCGATATAGAGCGCGTCGATTCCGCTGGCGAGCAGCGCATCGAAGCTCGCGCAGAGCCGGCCGCCGAATTCGTCGGCGAAAGCCTGCGCCGGCCCGGCACGGCGCGACCACAACGCTGTGAGACGCGCGTTGTGCACATAGGCGAGCCCTTGAGCGAACCGGCGGGCAATGCGACCCGTACCGACGATTCCCCAACGGATCATGCCGTCCGATGGAATGGCCTGGGTTGCGTCCGTGGCCTGCGTGATGGCGTTAGTGGCGTCAGTGGCGGCGTTTGCCGGGGCATGTGTGCCCGCATTGATCACAGCGTTTGTCTCGATCACCTGGCGTCCCTGCGGTTAAGAGCAAGGCGCTATTGTCGCGCATGCCGCCCGCAAGTGAGTCGACCTAAGGGAAACACAACGCGCCGGTGACGCTGCAAGCCTGACCGTCAGCCATTCGGCGCGCCGCTGCGGCAACGCGCGCAGCAGCGCCAGAAGCCACACGTCGGCCCGGCGTTATCCCGCGTTTCCGCCATGCGCGGGCGGGACCGGCGGCGCTGCGGCGAAGGTGCCCGCGATCTCTTCGGTCGTGAAGTCGATCATCGCCATCGACGCAAGCTCGGCCTCTTTAGGATCGCGCCGTTCTATCGCTTCGACCACGCGCCGGTGCGAATTCACTGCGCCTTCCCACATCCCTTCTCTCTCATTCACGATCGGGTTGCCCGTCGCCAGTGCGCCGCGAATGATCGCCGCCATCTGCTTGAAGAACTGATTCCCGCTCGCGACGACGATGCGCGTATGAAAGAGTTCGTCGGCTTCCTGATACCCCGGTTCTGCCGGACGGATCACGCGAAACGCCTCGAACGCGTCGCGCACCGCAGCGATGTCCGCCGCGCTGCCGCGCGCCGCGGCCTGCGCCGACGCCCGCGGCTCGATCAGAATGCGAAACTCGATCACGTCGCGCAGAAACAGCGGATCGGGCTTCGCGCGAAAACGCCAGTTCACGACGTCTTCGTCGATCATGCGCCAGTCGCTCATCGGCCGGATGCGCGTGCCGATCTTCGGCCGCACATCGAGCATGTCGCGCGCGAGCAGCATCGACAGCGCCTCACGCATGACCGTGCGGCTCACGTCGAACTCTTTCGACAGCACGTCTTGCGGCGGCAGTATCGCGCCGTACTTCTCCTCGACGATGCCCGTAACGAGCCCGTCCATCACCTTGCTGACCAGTGATCGATCTTTGTTTCCCTGTTCCATGACCCTCTCCCCGAAGCGGTGTTCGCCCCCGCGTAGCCTGTTGATAAACCGACGTTCTTTGTGTGTTTTATCGTCACGTGGTGTTCATCCACGATACGTTGCTAGCTTCACAACGGTTACGCCAGTTGGGACACTTCCTGACAGGGTTATCCCTCTGAAGAATTGTTTCTTCTATGTAACGCGCTACGTGCCAAAGGGCCACAAGCTTGCGTTTCAAGCATGCCTGCGGCCTCGACTTTGCATCGTGCGACGACGCACGTTGAACGATAAATTGTCTGAACCTAAATGGTCTCGAATCAGTCATGGCTTTTTGCATACGGTGGACCCGGTTCAACGTGTTCGCAGTGCGCGGATGCGGGCAATGCATGCGTCGGTGCCGGTGTCGCAAGGCGCGAACCGGCAACCGATCCATAGCGACCGCCGAAGAAAACGAGCGGCGCGTTTTCGCCAAGCGAAAACATCAACACCTCGCCGACGAACAACGTGTGGTCGCCGCACGGATGCCTGTCCACCACGCGCGCTGCGAAGCGCGCTGCCGCATGTTCGAGAAGCACCACGTCCGCAAGTCCGTCGACGCCGGTAAAGCACGGCGCAAGCCGGCTCTGCGGCTCGCCCGCGAAGTGCCGGCTGTGCGCCTCCTGGGCGTCCGACAACACGCTTACACCGAACACCGCGCAGCCCATCAGGCGCTCGTGCATACGCGCGCTCTGCCCGACCGACACCACGATCAGCGGCGGCCTGAGCGAACCCGACATGAAGGCGTTCGCAGTCATCGCGTGCAGACGTTCGCCACTGCCGGTCGAGATCACGACGACGCCAGTCGCGAAGCGCCCGAGCGCATGCCGGAAGCCACGCTCGTCGAAGTCCGCGTCTGCTGCGCGCGGCTCGTCAAGCCGAAGTGCGTCGACGTGCATGGCCGCTCTCCTGATCGAAGCGATATGCGTCAAGCGGCTTGTGCGCGATGAAGTGAAACCACCAGGCGTCGCTGTCCTCTACGTCGTCCGGAATGCGCCTGCCATCGCAACTGCCGAACACCGCATCGCATTGCAAGCCCACCTGCGCGAGTTGCCGGCGCTGTTCGCGAAGCGTCGTGTAGACGATCACAATGCCGAAGTTGTGAGCCGCCGCTGTCTTGACTGAGTAACCGCCGTAGTCGTGGTTCAGCTTGCCGTTACGCACGTAGTTCAACGTGCCGAGCTGGAAGCGGCGAAGTGAACGCAGCGTGCGCCAGCCGAGTTTGAGCGGATTGGAGGTGAACTGCGGCAGCAGTTGCCAGATGTTCTCGCGATAACCGGGGCCGCCGCGATTGTGCGACGAGAACAGCACATAACCGCCCGGCCGCACCACGCGATTCATTTCTTCGAGGATCTTCACGCGACCGTCGTAGTCCACGCAGTCGATACCGTTCCAGCTAAACGCAGCCAGCCCATAATGATTCGACGGCAGCTCCGACATCTCGCGCGCATCCATATGGCGCAAGTCGCGGCCGGGATAGCGCGACCTCGCAATGTCCAGCAGCTTTGGCGTGTAGTCGATGCCGGTGTAGTCGTTCGAGACTGCCAGCATCAACGCAACGGTGCGCCCGGTGCCAATGCCGATGTCGAGCAACGGCGTTGCCGCGCAGCGCGGCGCGAGCCACTGGAACGCGGCCTCCTCGCCGGCGTCGGAGAAGGTTTTGCCCGCGGCGAAAACGCGCGCCGCGTCGCGCGAATTCCACGCCACGCGATTGATGCGGTCGAGGTCGGATTGTGTATTCACGGCACTCCTCCAGCGTATCGGAGTGCGCCGCAAAAAGTGATGAATGTCGGCTTGCCAGACGGCGCACTGGCGAGCAGATCGGGACAGCGCGCCGTCAACGCCGAGGCGCGTGGCACGCTGTCCCACGAGTTTCATCACGCTTCTCCGGTTAGGCGAAATGCACGCGCATGCTTGACGAGCCATTGCGCCGCGCGCGTACGGGGCCCGCTGCAATGCGTCGCGACAGTTTCGCCGGCTTCGAGCCTGGCGGCAGCGGACTGCTCACCGAACTGGCTGCGATAGAAGTCTTCGAAATGCGACATCACGTTTTCCTGCGCGCTCGCGGACAGAATTGCGTGGTCGGTGCGCTCGCAGAAAACCACGCGAACGCGGTTCAATCGCTGCAACCTGATGCCACGCACTCCGAAGTATTTCTCGAGTTCTTCAACGCCTTCGTCCAAAACGCCATAAAGAAGGCGCGTCTCGACCCCGCGCGCGTCGAGCGCCGCAAACGGACGACGCTCCTCGTTCGCGCCAAGCTGCAGTCCGGTGATTCGCTCGATCCGATCGGCCAGCGTCGCTCGCAAAAGCGCCGCAACACGGGTGGCCAGTTCGCGCGCAACGGGCCAGCCGCCCGTCTGCCCTTTAACCACGCGCAGCCATTTGCGCGGCTCGCACATCGAACGAAAATAGCTGCGCGTCGAACCGATCGCCGCGACTCGCACGGTCGGCTTGCCGTGTTCATCGCAGATGTTGCGCCACGTGAATTTCTGCAGATTGACGAGCATCGCACCCGTCACCGCGGGCTCGCGCGATGCAGCATGAAGACCGGCGTAGGCGCCCGCGCAGATGCCGAGCAGCACGGCACCGCGGTGGCCACGCGCCGTGAGCCAGCGCGCGGCGCAGGCGGCATCGTCGGCGCCGCTCTGCGCGTAGAGCGCGTCGAGCGTGACCGCATCGAGCGAAGGCTGACTGTCGCCGAGTCCGCCGAGATCGACGCGAAGCGAGGCAATACCTTGCCGTGCGAGACGCCGCGCAAAACGCACGCCGAGCCGCGCGTTGCCGATTCTGGACACTGCGCCCGTGTTGACGATCAGCACCGCGGGGGCACCTGTGCTGCCACCGCTCGTCGCTGAATGAGAATGAGGCACGCAGTAGATGCCGAACAGTCTGCCGTTGTCGATCGATACGGGCGTTTCGGTCACGCCGGCTTCGACAATGTGGCCTTCGACATCGCCTGCATATGCACTCACGGCCGACACCGCTGCAGGGCTGCCTGTCGAGTCTCCCGCCAGCCAGTTCTCAATCGACTCGAACGCCGCGTGCGGTATCTCGCTGTCGAGCGCCTCCATCATGAACTTGCTGTATTCGTCGAAGCTGTGGCGCTCGACCTCGACACCCTGCTCCCGATAATGCGTGACCAGCGCATCGACGCGTGTCGCGTCCAGCGAATCGAGCACCAGCACCCGCCTTGCTGGTGACGGCGCATCGCGCCGCAGATCGACCGCACGCAAGCTTTCGATGGTTTCGCGATAGAGGCGAAAGCCGTACGCCTCGACGAACTCGTCGGTGTCCGGCTCGGGCGTGCAATCCATTGCCGCGGGCATCGACAGCCACTGACGATATCCGGCACGCAACTCACGCTGATAATTTTTGCCGGACAGCACGGGCGAGAGCAGCACAAGACCGTCGACGTCGCCCAGTTCCTGAGCGGCAAGCGCGGCGAGTGTGCCGCCCAGCCGCAAGCCGCATAAGCTCACGTGCTCGATGCCCGTCGATTGCCGCAGCAACGCCACGGCCTGCCTGATGCTGTCGATCCACGCGCGCCAGAGGCCCGGCTCGCTTGCATCGCCCGCGGAGTCGCCCGTGCCCGGATAGTCGAAGCGCAGTACCGGGACGCCGCGCATTGCGAGGCGCTCGGCGAGCCGGCGCATGCCGCGGTAGGTGCAAAGCGCGTCGTAGCCGAATGGGTAGCAGAGCACCACGCCATGCGGCCCGGCTGCGGGATGCAACCAGCCGAACTGGCCATCGAAGACTACTGGCCTCACGCTACGCTCCTCACAAGTCTTCTTTCGGGCATTACAGCAAAGCCCGCCCCTCGCCTCTGTACGCCCTGCCACATTGCCTCGGGCCGCATTGCTTCTGCCACACTAACCCCGCCAATACGCATCGCCACACGCATCGTGCTGCCAGCCTGCCGACTCAACCGCCAGGCGGCATGCGTGCGCCAAGCGTCGAGCGTGTGGCAAGCAGCAGGTGGTACAAAAAGCGCGCGCGCAGCCGGTCGCGCAACGCGTAATGCTTCGACAGCAGCACGCGCCACGCGGCGCGTGCGTCACCGGCGCGCGCATACGCGGAAGCGGCGCGCGGTGCGACGCGCCGCAGCGCATCGTCGCGCGCGGCATGTGCGGCGGCGGGCACATCGCTCGCGCACAACTGCGCGAACGCGTGCATCGCGGGCAACGCATGCGTCGAGATCGACAAGGCCGTCTCGCGCGAAATGGAAACGAACTCGTCGACGAAGCAAACGGCCGCCGCCTCCACGCACAGGCGCAAACCGAAATCGAAATCGCACGCTTCGCCCACTTGCGCCGCGAGCCGATAACCGACACGTCGAGCGGCCAGCGTATCCACCAGATAGCCGTTGTTCGGGAACATCTGATCGATGCCGGCAAGCGCGGGCACGGCGAGCCGCCCCGCACGCTCAGGAACGCGGCGGTAGTCGCGATTGAGCCGCGCGGTGGCTTCGGGCCGTGGCGTGCCGTCGTCGGCGATCACGCGCTGTTTGCCAAATGCGGCGGTCAATTGCGGATCGGTGCGCCAGCACGCATCGAGCGTACTCAGCGCATGCGGTTCAAGCAGATCGTCGTCGTGCAGCAACACGAGCCGCGCGCCGCGCGCGCGAGCGAAGAGCCGGTTCACATTGGATGCCTGCCCAAGCCTCGGGCGGTTGCGTTCGTAGCGGATCGGATGCTTCGCGCGCGCCCGGCAACGCTTGACCATCTGCGCCGTGCGCTCGTCGCTCGAATCGTCGCCGATCACGATTTCGAACTCGCCGTATGTCTGCGCTTCACAACTTTCAATGGCTTCTTCGAGCAGACCCGGTCGATTGCAGGTCGGTATGCAGATCGAGATGAGCCGCGGGTTCAATTCTTTCGATTCCTTCACGCTGTCCTCGCGATGCCCGTTCACCGGCCGTATGCGGTCGAAGCTGATTTAACCGCGACGCAGAGCGCCCATCTGTACGCCCAGCCACACACGCAAGCGGCACACAAGCGCAGTATCTAACCCAGCGACAAGCCGACGCCCTCGTGCGGGACGCGCTCGTGGGTGCGGCTGCGCACCGACAACGCCCCGTACTAACCGCACCATTGCACGACATTCCCGCGGACAGCGCACCATGGAAAGAAGTATCGTCAGGAACATCGTCATCAACTTTGCAGGAGCGATCGCTCCGACGTTCATTTCCCTCGTCACGGTGCCCGCCTATATTCATCTGATGGGCGTGGAACGCTATGGCGTCATCAATCTGGTGTGGACGCTGATCGGCTACTTCAGCGTACTGGATCTCGGCACGAGCCTCGCCACCGAAAATCAGATCTCCAAAGCGCGCGCCGCTAACGACGACTCCCTCGAACGCATTTTCTGGAGCGCGTGGTTCATGAACCTCGGCACCGGCATCGTGGGCGGGCTCATCATTTACGCGGGTACGGTCGTCTACATCACGCATGGTGTGAAGATCGAGCCGACGTTCCAGCGTGAGGTGATGGCGAGCTTGCCGTGGATTGCGGTGGCCGTCCCCATTGCCAATGTGTCATGGGTGTTCGCGGGCGCGATCAACGGAGTCGAGCGCTTTGCGAGCTTCAACGTTAATCAGACGTTAGGCACCGCGCTCTTCCAGTTGTTGCCGCTCGCGGCGATCTTCTGCTTCTCGCCCTCGCTTGCCGTGGTCATTCCGGCCGCGGTTCTCGCACGGCTCTTCGCCGGTGTGATGCTGGGTGCCGCGGCGTTTCGTGCGATCGGCATTCGACGCGTGCGCATGCCGCAATGGCGCGTGATGGCCGAACTGTTCCGTTATGGCCGTTGGATGCTGCTCTTTTCCGGCGCCGGCATGATCGCGTCGACACTCGACCGCGTGCTGGTCGGCGCGCTGCTCGGCGCGAGCTTCGTGACTTACTATGCGACGCCGCAGAACCTGATCACGCGTCTGAACCTGCTGCCCGTCGCGATGGTGCGCACGCTGTTCCCACGCTTATCCGCCGTGTCGCGCGCGGACGCGGACGCGATCGCGCATAGCGCGCTCGCGTTGCTGAACGGCGCATTTACGCCTTGCCTGATCGTCGCGATGTTCGCGCTCAAGCCCTTCCTTGTCGTGTGGCTCGGGCCGACGGTGGCCGCTGCGGCGCCCGTCGCGTGCGTGCTGATACTCGCCGTATGGCTCGGCGGGCAGGCCGGCATTCTCGGCATACTCATCCAGGCGCAGACCAGTCCCGCCGCTATCGCGGGCGTGAGCTGGGCGCAACTGCCCGTGTTCGCCGGCGCACTGTGGTGTGGCATTCACTGGTTCGGCATCATGGGCGCGGCGGTCGTGGTGGTGTCGAAGGCGCTGTTCGACTACGGCGTGCTACTCCACTTCGCCCGGCTGCACGTGGGCTCCATCGTGCGCAATATGGTGGTGCATCTCGCGTTTCTGCTGGTAGCACTCGCGCTCGCCGAGTCGATCAGCGCGCCGTCCTCACTGATTGCCGCCGCGCTCGTGCTGGTGTGCGCAAATCTGGCTTTGTCGCTCCATGGCTCCAGCGAATTGCGCGGCCTCGTGTACAAGCTCTGGACCAGGCTGACCTTATCGGCAAGCTGAAGTCGGATCACACCTTCACGACATATCGCGCTGGCCACGGATCATTCGTGGACCTGCGCCTACGAAATCACGCAGACCCCGTAAAAAACGCCCGCCGTGAGCGCAACACCGCGCTTACAGGGGCGCCGAGTGGCTCACACGTTCCGCCATGCCGACGCGAGCGGCGTCGATATCGCGCGTGGCAATGGTGGCGAAGCGGCGCGGCTGGCAACTCGCAAGCGTGCGTTCGTAGATCGCCAGATAGCCGTCGCTCACGCGCTGCACGCTGAACTTCTCGAGATCCTGCACCGCGCGTGCGGCCAGTTCGGCGCGCCTCGCCGGATCGGTGAGAAGCCGCTCGAGCGCGTTTGCCAGCGTAGCGGGATCATGCGGCGGCACGAGCATACCCGCCTCGCCGCCGTCGAGCATCTCCGGAATGCCGCCCACGCGCGTCGCGACGATCGCGCATCCCTGCTCGCGCGCCTCGCATAGCACGAGGCCCGCCGGTTCGTTGTGCGAGGCCAGCACGAACACATCGGCCTGCGCGAGATAGGCCCGCGGATCGGCAATGAAACCTTCGAAACGCGCATGCCGCGCGACGCCGAGTTGCGAGGCCAGTTGCTCCATCGCGGCGCGGTCGGGGCCTTCGCCCACGAGATACAGCATCGCGCCGGGCACGCGCTCACGCACCGCCGCAAACGCGTGCAACAGGTCGCGGATACCCTTGCGTTCATACATGCCGGCCAGCGTCACGATGCACGGATGAGTCAGTAAAGGTAAGCGCGGCGCGATCGCGTCGGCGAGCCGCGGCGTGCCGAGCGCACCATTACGCACGACGCTCAGGCGCGACTTCGGAATACCGCGCCGTTCCATCGCGGCGGACACCGCTTCGCTGACAGCGACAACGCGGTCGCCGACACGCATCATCGTCGCGCTCTTCTGGAATTCGTTGTGCACCGTTGTAACGAGGACGAAGCGTCGCCGCGGCACGCCGAAGCGCGCGATCAGCGCGCCCGTCATCATGTGTGCATGTACGACGTCAGGGTCGATCTGCGATACCAGCCTGTTGAAGCGCGCCACCATCGCCGGCACACGCAAAGGTCGCGGCGATTGCGGCAACAGCACATGACGCACGCCGTGCCGCGCGAGCAGTTCCTCGAATCCGCCGCCGCCCGAGGCCACCGTCACGTCGTGTCCGGCGCGCGCCTGCATGCACGCGAGATCGACCATCACATTGACGATGCCGTTGCCCACATTCAGCGCGTGATTGGCGAGATGGATGATTTTCATGATTTTCCTGCAACGTCGATGGAGTTGCGATGAGCAGCCGCGAGCGCGGCCGTTGACGGCGTGAACCGGTACATCAATGCCTTGCCGTGTGCGTCTTCTTCGACGAATACGAGGTATTCGCCCGACGCGAGACGATGCGCGGTGACAGGCATCGGCACGTCGGCCCAGCCGCTCGCCGTGCCGACTTCCTTGCCCGGTGTCAGACGGCCGGCTTCGCGCCCGCTTGCGCGGTCATAAATCCGCACGGCTGCACTGCGCGTTTCGACGGCGAAGATGTAGTCGCCCGCCACCGCAAAGCCGTTGATCGACAGCCATTCGGGCGGACCGCGGTCCGGCAGGTCTATCAGATAGCGCAGTACCGGTTTGCCGGTTTTCCAGTGGTCGTAGCGGGCAAGCTGTGAACCGGCACTGTTCCAGTTGTCCTGAACAAACGGCCGCGCGCGCGTCGAGCCGGAGACAAACAGTGTGTCGTCTTCGGGAAAGTAGTTAAGCCGTGCGACGCGGTAAAACGGCGCGGGCACTGCGTATTGCCGCATCGCCGCGTACCGGTAGACCGGATTGCCGATGCGGTCGAATCCTTGCAGCGGGAAGCAGCGAATGCCGGCCGCCTCGGTGCCCTGCCAGACGTCGCCGCGACTATCTACCCACCAGCCTCGCATTGCGGGCGCATCGGCGCCGTTGCTGTTCTGATCGAATGCGGCATGGGAGAAGTCACCCGCGCCTGTCATGTCGCGCCAGATCCACTCGCCACGCGCCGGCTGATTGCGCGGCCAGTGTCCGTCTATGTGCGATTGCGCGAACAGCCCCGACGGAATCGCCGTCTCGCGATCTTCGGCGAAACGATAGATGCGCAGATATGACGAATACATGTCGGTGGTGTACAGCAGCCGATGCCCGTCGATGTCGCGCACCATCGGCATACCCCGCTGGCCGCCGAGGTACAGATGAAAGTACGGATCGTATGGGTAGCGGAAACGGTCGGCGGTATAACCCGCATACGACCACTCGTTGCCAGGCGCGCGCGTGAGGTCCAGCGTGAAGCGCTTGCTGCCGCTGTACACGGACGGCGGATTGCCGTCGACGAACTGCGCGCCGTCGACGAACAGCAGCCCTTGCAAGCTGAAGCGCTGCCGTCCATCGGGCGTATAGCTTTCGAGCAACGCGCCGTCGTAGGTGCTCGGCCCGGTGCCATAGGAGCGCGGACCGGCACCGTTCATCGACACATAAATGTTGTTCGCGCGATCCACGCCCACGCCAGTCAGACCGTTGAAGCGCCGGGGCCCCGGCGCGCCCGCGCGCCCCGCGTAGATACCGCCTTTTTCGCCGAAGCTGGCCGTCAATTTCATGGCCGTTCCTTGCTGCATGTTGCCCGTCGACGTACTGGTCCGTGCGCTCGCGTCGCCGATATAGATCAGGATCTGCTGGCGCACGCCGTTGTCCGCGATCAACAGGCGTCCGCGTGCGTCGACGGTCAGATCCGCCGGCACGACGCCTTCAGGCAACGGCAATTCGCCGATGACTGCCCCATTGCGCTCATGGTGCACGACGCGTTGCGCGCCGTCTGTGCGGCTGTTCTCCAAGACCCATAACGAACCGTCGGGCGCGAGCGCGAGGCGGCCCGGCTCACGCACCGGGAATGCGCCGATTGCCTGCATGGTCTGCGCGTCGAACACCTGCACCCGATTCTCGAGCGCGTTCGAGACAAAGAGCCGCGTATCGTCCGCGGCCAGACCACGAATCGCGTAGTCGGCCTTTGCGGAATAAGTGGCGATCAGCAGGAACGCGAGGCGGCTGCCGGCGGGGAACTTCACCTGCCCGGCGAACGGTACGCCGTCGCGAATGTCCGCGCGGCTGCGGCGCGAGATACCGGTCCACACTTCCCCCTCGCGTGGCGACGGTCTGTGCTTCGCGGTTTCGTTGCCGAGGCTGACCATGGTTTGTGCGACGTACACATACTCGTCGTTCGCGGCAATCGCGTCGCCACCCATCATTCCCCAGCCATGCGTCTCGCCACCGTGGCGGAGCAGCTCGCCATTGCGATACTGACCGAGTTCGCCACCGGCCTCGTCCCATGGTGCATTAGTAAAGACGTCGCCTTGCGGCGTGACGGCGATCGCCTGGATGTCGATCTGCATCCAGCGCTGGTCTCCGTAGCCCCATGTATTGCCGATCCATGACGTTACATAGGATGGCGAATTATTAGCACCGGTCGCTTGTGCGTTGGCTGGGGAGATGCTCGCCACCGCTTCGGTGGCTTCGGTCAACATCTTTGCAGCCGCAGGCGGAGCTTCCAGTTGGCCCGCAGGGACTCCACCGCCCGGCAACCGCGGACCGCCCGCGCCGTGCTCTGATTCGCCCGCCGCAAGCAGCACGACCAGCGGGAGCGCGAGAGCGCCCGCGCACACTAGCCGCTCGAATGTTTTGCGTGTGAGGCGTCGCATGTTTTCCGGCGTGTCAGAACACGTCGATCGCTTCGCGATAGACCTGCGCAACTTGTGCGGCCACCACCGGCCTGTCGAAGTTCTCGCGCGCATACTTGCGGCATGCCTCTTCGTCCGGCAACTTGAGCCGGCCGAGCAATGCATCGGCCATGCCTTCTCCGATCGCCTTAAAACCGCCGGACGGCAGCACCAAATCGCGCGACAACGGCGCCACGGCTTCAGGCAGGCCGCCTACCGGCGTGACCAGAACCGGTGTGCCGGCGGCAAGCGATTCGATCGTCGTCAGGCCGAAGCCTTCCAGCGATACGGTCGGCACCACCGAGAGGTCGGCCGCGCGATACCACAACGGCACGGTCTCGTCCGGCACGAAGCCGGCAAGCGTCACGTTGCCCTCGAGGCCGCGCGCGACGATGCGAGCCTGCAACTGCGACGCAAGCGGACCCTTGCCCGCAATAGTCAGCAATACGTCTGGTAGCAGCGGCTTCACAATCGCCATTGCGTCGATCAGATCTTCTAGCCCCATGCGCGACACCAGACGACGCATGCAGAAAATAAGAGGCCGGTCCGCTGCGAGGCCGAGTTGCCGACGCGCTTCGAGCTTCGTCATGCCAGTGTCGAAATGCGCGACGTCGACGCAGCCCGGCACGATGCGGATGCTGTCCTCATTCACGCCATAAGTCTCATGGAGCAGACGGCCGAAGGCCCGCGACAGCACGATATGACGTGTCGCGCCGCGATACACGAAACGTTCGAGCGCGACACGCAACGCGCGCGATAGCCCACCCCCGCCCCCCGGATATGACTCCGCCGCCCACGGTCCATGAAAATGAACGACCTTGGGCACGTTGCGAAACACGCCCGCTGTCGGCGCTGCATAAAGAGCGAAATGCGTCGCGACGATGTCAGGCATACGCGCGGCCCGCAACACACGCGAATATTTGCGGGAGCCCAGCAACCGCGCGCCGAGTTGCGCCTGCGCGCCCGCGAACGATTGAACGCGGCCACCGGAAGCCTCGATCACGTCAGCGCTGCCCGCCACCATGCCGCGCACGTTCACCCCTTGAGCGGGAAGCGTATCCACCAGCGCCTGAAACATACGATCAAGACCGCCTGGCCGTTCGTCGAACCAGTGCATGCCGATTTGCAGCGAATCGATCGGAACCGCGCTCATAGTTTCACCGGCTCAGTCGCGCATGCGGGCGGCAACGGTTGTGCCGCGCGGCGTGCATGCACCTGCTCGTAGACTGTCAGATAGCGCTCGGCCATGGCCTGCCAGCTCAGACTTTTTGCCACCTCTCTCGCACGCGTGCCGAGGCTTCGTGCGTAGTCCGTATCGCTCGCCACACGCATAATGGCCGCGCCGAGCGTCGCCGCGTCGTCGGGATCGTCGAGCACGACGCCGCTGCCCGGCTCGATCACTTCGGCGCCTCCGGCAGTGCGCACCGTGATGACCGGCAATCCCGCGGACAACGCCTCCAGCAATACCAGTCCCATTGGTTCGTAGCGCGAAGGAAATACGAACGCATCGACCGAGCGCATCAGCGCGGGCATGTCCATCACCATGTCGGTGAAGTGCACGCGTGCGCTCAGTCCGAGCGATTCGACCAGCGCCGGATACGGGCTGTTGTGCAGAATGCCCGCGACCGCGAGATGCACGTCGGCGGACGTATGGATCAGTGCATGCAGCACGGTGTCGAGATTCTTGCGCGACATGCGCAGATCGCCCGCGAACAACAGCATGAACGGTACTTGCGGCAAGCCGAAACGCGCGCGTTCGCATGCGCCTGGCGTGAACTCGTCGACATCCACGCCGTTATGAATCACCTGCATGCGCGCCGCGCCGACACCCAACGCCCGCACCTCGCCCGCCACCTTCTGCGAAACCGGCACGATGACCTCGGTATGGCGAAACGCCCATTTCTCGCATGCGACGTTGAGCCTGGTGTAGATAACCTGATACGCGTGATAGAAACTGTGCAGCAGACGAAACGGGTAGAAGCCGCAGCGATACCAGCCGTCGTGCACGAAGTGCGCCGCGTTGACGTCGGAGCGGGCCCATGCAATGAAGCCGTTGACATGAACCACGTCGAACTCATTGCGGTGAGCGCGAATCCATGCACCGCAGCGCAAAGCGAACATTTGATACTGCACCAGCCGGGTCGGCAGGCGGCTCTTCGCAACGCGCACAAAACGCACGCGCGGATGCGCGACCAGTTCCGCAGCCGCTTCCGCGGCAAGCAGCGTCACGGCATGCCCAGCGGCCAGCGCCGCCTGCACGATCTCGTAGTTCACGCGCCCTTGCCCATCGTTCTTGCGCACGACATGGGTAACGATGAGAATTCGCATCCCGTTGTCCTTCATTTGAATTATCAGGTCCGCGAAACCGTCGCGCTATTTGTGGCGTGCCGCTCTCGCGCATAGCGCAACGAAATCACCGGCAAGGTCACGCCGAGAAAGAAAAACATCCCGGATACGGAGGTAAGCGTGTTGATGAAAATCATCATCGAGAAGATGGCGACGGCCACACCTACGCCGGAGATAGCGAGAAGATCGGTTGGATGCGATCGGCTCGCGCGATACGCGCGCCACAGCAACATGACCACGCCTGTCGCGTACAGCAGCGTGCCTGGCCAGCCCATCACGAAGGGCACTTCCATCAGGCCGCTGTCGAAGTCGGCTATCGCGGAGGCCGACTTGTCGTCGGACAGTTTGGTGCCCTGACCCGTCGCGCCGAGGCCTTGGCCTGCGATATCGGTGAGTGCCGACGAAAGAAACATCTTGTAGAACTCCGCGCGCGCCTGGTAGCTGTTGTCCTCGCCGATGTCCTGGATGGTGCTGAAGCGGCGCATCACGGGCTCGGCCACCTGATCGATCATCATTAGCGGCGCGGCCATCACGGCAAGGCCGAATACACCGGCGAGCAAGCGCATCCGGCTCTTGCCGTCGAGCATGGCAAATGAATAGACAAGCGCAATTGCAAAACCGCCCCATGTACTGCGCGCGCTGGTGAGCAGCAGCGCGGGAATGCCGACACAGCCGAGCACAATGCGGGCTTTTCCGCGCGCTGCGAGCGACATCAGCAGGATAGTCATGAGCGTGACCGCGAACGGACCGCAAGAATTCATCGTGCTGCTGATGCGCATGCCGAACGGCACCGGCTGTCCCTCGGATTCCATCTTCGAGGCGATCAGCCAGAAGGCATCCCACGGCATCGGCGAAATGAATTCAAGCAAGCCGTAGAGACTCATCAGGAGTCCGCCGAAAACGAACGTCTTGAGCAGGACCCGGTGGTAGTGCGGATAATGGCGCCACGTCACGGTCATATAAAACGCGACCATCACTGGATAGAGCCAGTTGATCAGCGTAAAGGTTGCGGCGGCAGGACCGGCTTGCACAAAGCCCACCACGTATGCGTACAGAAGCGCGATCACGATCAACAGAAGCGGTGCGGCCCGGCGCTGTCCGAACGCAGAGACGTGCTTGATGAGCGTGAATCCCATGAGCGCCACCGCCAGCAACGGTGCAACCATGATCGGGCTTTGCTGATTGAACGCTCCGCTCACGAAGTCCGCGAGACGCCTCACCTCCGGCGTGAGAAAGAAAAGCCAGCAGACGAAACCGAGGTAGTGAGCCGGCGAGCGCCGGTACAGCAACAGCGCAACGCCAAAGGCACCGGCTGGAAAGAACAGCTCGACCACTTTGCCCTGATGCAGCAGGATGAGGCCCAGCGTCGCGCCGAACAGCAGCAACGGCCAACGTAGCGGGTGCCGCAATGTCCGCGACGCGCGGCGAGTGCGAGCGGTTCTGGCCGCTCCTCGTTCGCTCCTCGTCGTTGCACCGTGCCTGTCGTCAGCCGGCGTGCGCAGCGCGAGCCGAGCGCTCGACGGCGTGATCAGCAACCGCTCCATTACAGCATCTCGAACGTGTTGACGAGCGCAGCACGATCGCGCTCGCGCCGCCGCAACACAGCGAGCGGCTGCGAGGCGCGCATGTGCCGCGTGAGGCCAATAAATGGCACGCCATGTTCGAGGTATGGACCTTCCGTCTTGCGAAAGCCGAATTGCTCGTAGAACTCGCGCAAGCCGAGCGGCGCGCTCACACGCGCGGCGTGTCCCGGCCAACGCTCGGCAATGGCCTGCAATACGCGCTCCACCAGCATTTCAGCGGTACCGTCGCCGCGCCGCAGCGGGCTCGTCAATACCTTGTCGATCGTGATCTCGGGGTCTTCAGCGTCGCCGGGCCGCACGCGAGCATAGGCAAGAATCGGCATGGGGCGACCCATGTCCTCCACGGCGAACACATGCAGCGATTCCTCGTCGCGGCCATCGGCATCGAGGTAGACATGCGATTGTTCGACGACGAACACCGCGCTGCGCGCCCGCAGAATCAGGTACAGCTCGCGTGCCGAAAGCTGCTCGAATTCCAGCGTTTTCCAGTTCATCACGTTCCCCAGCGGATTCTTTTATGTTTAACGGACGGCGCCGCACGCCGCCCGCCTGGGCCACGTTCGACACGCCGGCCCGTCTGATGGCTACACGTTAAGGCCGCGATACATGCGTTTCCGTGCGGCGCCGCACTGACGCTGCGGGTTGGCGATTCTTAAATACGAGGCACCGGATCGCGCCTCACGTCGCGAATAAAAAAATCGGCCGCATGCATTCGTCTACATCGGCGAACGCGAAGAGACCGCTGCACAACTGAGGGGTACACCACCATGAAAACCGCATTGCGACGCATCCTTTCCGAATCCGCTCGCCTCGACGTATCGCCGGAGAGCCTCGCGGACGATGCCGATCTCTATGCCGCAGGCCTCTCCTCCCTCGCGACCGTGCACCTGATGCTCGCAATCGAGGATGAATTCGACGTCGAGATTCCAGACCGCATGCTCACGCGCCGGCTGTTTTCGAGCATCGATTCGATGGCCGCCGCCGTTACCGAACTGCAACAGGCGAAAGCAGCATGAACACCCCACTGCTGGATCCGGCTGCTTCGGCGGCCGCGACCACGCCTGCGGCTCTGACGGCGATCGAGCCCGGACCCGCCTGGCGCGCTGCGGCGCAACGCTGTGCGGCAGTCGCCGCGCAGTTCGCCGACGCCGTCGACAGCGAGGCCCGGTTTCCCGCCGAAGCGTTCGCGGCACTCAGGCGCGAGCGCCTGCTTTCGGCGATGGTGCCGGCGGCATACGGTGGCGCCGGCCTCTCGCTTGCGGACGTCGGCGCAATCTGCGAAACGCTTGCCCAGGGCTGCGCGTCCACCGCGATGATCTATGCGATGCATCAGATCCAGGTCGCCTGTATCGACGAGCACGGCAGCGAGTCGCCATGGCACCGGCAGTTGCTCACGCAACTTTGCGAGCAACAATGGCTTTTTGCATCGGCCACGTCTGAGGAAACGATCGGCGGCAATATGCGCACGAGCGCCTGTTCGGTCGAGGCAGACAGCGAGCGCTTTTCGATAGAAAAACTCGCCCCGACGATTTCATATGGCGCGCATGCCGACGCCATTCTGGTCACCGCGCGCCGCACGGCCGAGTCGGCCGCCTCGGACCAGGTGCTGATCGTCGCGTTACGCGAACAAACGCTGCTCGAAAAGCGCGGCGCCTGGGATTCGATGGGGATGCGCGGCACCTGCAGCGAAGGCTTCAGACTGGTCGCCACCGGTCTTGCCGCGCAGATCCTGCCGACGCCCTTCGCCGAGATCGCCGACCAGACCATGCTGCCGGTCTCGCACACGCTGTGGGCATCGGTATGGACGGGTGTGGCCGCCGACGCAGTGAATCGCGCGAAGGCCTTCTACAGGGCACAGGCTCGTTCGAAGCCCGGCGCGAATTCGCCGGCCGGCGTGCGCCTCGCGCATGCTGTCGGGTTGTTGCAGATGATGCAGGCGCGTCTTTCCGTAGCGCTCGACGCGGCGCGTGCTGCGCACGCCGCTCGCCTTCATGAATCGCAAGCCGATGCGCCGCTCGCGGCAATGCTTGGCTTTGCGTCGGACATGAACACGCTGAAAACCAGCATTTCGACGATTGCACTGGACGTCGTGCACGAAGTGATGATGATCTGCGGCATGGCCGGATACAAGAACGGCACGCCGTACAGCGTGGGACGCCATTTGCGCGATCTCTACTCCGCACCGCTCATGATCAATAACGACCGCATCGCGCAGAACACCGCGAGCCTGCTGCTCGCGCAGCGCCCTGCCGCGCCGGGGAGAGCCTGATGAATACGATGACCGATACCGCTGCTCTCGCTACCGCCACGAATGGCGACGAACACATTGCGCCCACCTTTCGCGACGAGTTGCTGGCCGCGGGCCTGTTGATCGACACCGGTGAAAATGGACTGTATGGCCGCAGCCAGATTTTCGAGGATGTCGTCGATCGGCTGAATGTGGCTATCACGCACCTTGGCGCCGATCAGGATGCCGAAGTATTGCGATTCCCACCCGCCATGCGCCGGACAGACTTCGAGGACAGCGAGTATCTGAAGAATTTCCCCGACCTCGCCGGCACGATCCACTCGTTTTGCGGCAACGACATGGGACACCGGCGCCTGTTGCAAGCGCTCGATCATGCAATGAGCGAGAGCGACGACGATCGCAGCGACGAATGGATGGCGCAGCAAAAGCCCACGCGCGTGGTGCTCACGCCGGCCGCCTGTTATCCGATCTATCCGGTACTGGCGCGGCGCGGCCCGCTGCCTGCGGGCGGACGCACCGTCGACGTGCTCTCGTATTGCTTCCGTCATGAGCCTTCTCTCGATCCCGGCCGTATGCAGATGTTCCGTCAGCGCGAATATGTGCGGCTCGGCAACGCGCACGAGGTAATGGCGTTCCGCCAGATGTGGATTGAACGAGGCTCGCTGCTCGTCTCCCTGTTGCAATTGCCCGTCGAAGTGGATCTCGCCAACGACCCGTTTTTCGGACGCGGTGGGAAAATTGTCGCCGATAGTCAGCGTGCCCAGGCGCTCAAGTTCGAACTGCTGATTCCTGTAGCGAACCCGGACAGCAAAACGGCGTGCCTGTCGTTCAACTATCACATGGACCACTTCGGCAAGATCTGGAAGATAGCCTGCGAAGACGGCACGCTCGCGCATACCGGCTGCGTCGGCTTCGGCATGGAGCGCATCACGCTCGCGCTGTTCCGTCATCACGGCCTGGACGTGAAAGCATGGCCGGACGACGTGCGCGCTTTGCTATGGGGCGACACTGCAACACGCGTCGCGCACGGCATGGCAAAGATGCAGGCGTTGGCTGCGGCACCGGCCACCGGAGACGGCGCATGAGTCCATCGCAGAGGCGCTTGCCGGGAAACGCATTCTCTACATCGCAGTTGCCTCGGCAACGCGCATCGACTGCTGACGCTTCGCACGTTTCATCGCAAGCAGCCGCACTCCACGCGCAAGCAGCGCGTGCGCGCCAGCACGAGCCGCATGCATGGCATCAGGGCGAGCGCGTCTGGCAGGAAACCAACTGCTATGTGGATCTGTGGATCGAATTGCTGCACGGCTTCGGTCTCGATCCGCGCGCGGCGTTTGGCTTCACCGTCACACAGGACTTCGAAGGCGATCAGTTCACGTTCTTCAAGTTTCCTCTCGAAGACCTGGAGCGACTCTACGGCACCCAGGTCCAGGAGCTCGCGATCTACGACTCGCTCGAAGCACGCGTGCTCGCGCAGACTCAGCGCGGCCACACCGTGCTCGTCGAAGTAGACGGCTTTTATCTGCCGAACACGCGCGCCACATCGTATCGTCGTGAGCATCCGAAGACCACGGTAGGCATCGACTTCATCGACCCGGCCGCGCGCCGCCTCGGCTATTTCCACAACACCGGCTATCACATGCTGGATGGCGAGGACTACGACGGCGTATTCCGCAAGCTGCCGCAATTCGCACAGCAGCCCGACCTGCTGTTTCCCTACGTCGAATTCGCGAAGCAGGCGCGGCCCGCGCTGGAGGGCACGGCACTCGCAGAAGCGTCGGCGGAACTGTTGTGCGCGCATCTAAGCCGGCGGCCTTTGACGAATCCGATTTCGGAATGGCGTGCCGCGTTCCCGGGCCACCTCGATACGCTCATGGCGCGCGGCGAGGCGTTCTTTCACCCGTACTCGTTCAATCTGATGCGGCAGCTCGGCGCGAACTTCGAGTTTCTCTCGAAGTACCTGCTGTGGCTCTCGGAGCAAGGCTTCGAGATTCCCGCGACGATCCCCGCCGCCGCGCAACGTATCGCGTCGGAGTCGATGGTCATGCAGTTCCGGCTCGTGCGAGCGATCGCGCGCGGACGCCGCGACGCGTGCGACGACTGCTTCGACGTCCTCGAAAGCGCCTACGAACAGACACTGCCGCCGCTCGCCGCTCTCGTGTCGTGACGCATGTGCCCCGAGCCCCGGGGACTCATCAGGAACCCGCCGTGGATGCACTGACGACCGACCCGGTGCCCGAATCCGATGACATAGGCGGCTTAAACGCCGTCGCGCCCGACGATATCTGGCCTCAGCGACTGGACACCGGCTGGCAATGTATCAGTACACCGGCGGGAGCATGCGAGTCACCGGGGGATCTGCCGGACCACGGCTGGCTGGCGGCGCAAGTTCCCGGCACGGTGGCGAGCGCGCGCCGTGCCGCGGGTCTCTTCGACGTGGTGCATCCCGAACCCCTCGCCTTCGACGATCACTGGTATCGCGTGACGCTGAACGGCACGGGCAAACGGCGCTTGCGTCTGCATGGACTCGCAACCATCGCGGAAGTCTGGCTCGACGGCATCAGACGCCTCGACTCCGATTCGATGTTCGTCGCACATGAGCTCGACGTCCAACTGAACGGCAGCGCGACGCTCGACATATGCTTTCGCTCTTTAGCGCCAGCGTTGGCGGCAAAACGCTCGCGCGCAAGATGGCGGCCGCGGCTCGTCTCGCCGCCCACGTTGCGCAACGTCCGCACGACGCTGCTTGGCCATATGCCGGGCTGGTGCCCTTCTGTACACGCGGTGGGACCGTGGCGGCCGGTCGAGATGCTGAGCGATGCACGGAACGCGGTGGACCGTTTCGAAGTCTCGAGCCGGATTGACGGCGACGACGGTATTGTTTCGCTAACGCTACGTTTCGTTCATCCGCACGATCGCGCAGCGTGCCGCGCTTCGCTCGGCTGCGGCGGCCACGTTTCGCCGTTGCAATGGCGCGACGCCTTCACACTGACCGGCAGCGTGCGGGTGCCATGCGTCGAACGCTGGTGGCCTCACACGCACGGGGCGCCCACTTTATATCCACTTCTATTGCACCTCGATGACAGCGAGGTCATTGCGCTGCCGCTCGGCTCGATCGGCTTTCGCGAGATCGCCGTGGACCGCGGCGCTGACGGTGCGGGCTTCGCGCTGCATATCAACGGCGTGCCGGTGTTTTGCCGTGGCGCGTGCTGGACGAGCGCCGATCTCGTGACGCTGGCCGGCAGCGAAGCGCAACTCCGGCACGCGTTCGAACTGGCCCGCGACGCAGGCATGAATATGCTGCGCGTAGGCGGCACGATGGTCTACGAGTCCGACCTCTTCTATACCCTCGCCGACGAATATGGCGTGCTCGTCTGGCAGGACTTCGCATTGGCGAATTTTGACTACCCGAACGACGCGGCTTTCCGTGCGTCGATCGAATGCGAGGCCTCGCAGTTTCTCGCCCGCACGCGCCGCTTTGCGTCGCTCGCGGTGTTGTGCGGCGGCAGCGAGGCCGATCAGCAGGCCGCGATGTTCGGGCTCCCGCCTTCGATGCGCGTGCAACCAGTGTTCGACGAGCTATTGCCCGCTATCGCCGCTCGTGAGCGGCCTGACGTGCCTTATGTGAGCAACTCGCCGTCGACCGGCGTGTGGCCGTTTTGTACTAATGAGGGCATCACTCACTACTATGGCGTGGGCGCGTACCAGCGGCCGCTCGACGACGCGCGCCGCTCACAGATACGGTTTGCTGCCGAATGTCTGGCTTTTGCCAACGTGCCGGACGACGCCACCTTGAATGAAGCGCTTGGTACGATCCATTCGCACGATCCGCGCTGGAAAGCCGCAGTGCCGCGCGATCCCGGCGCAGGATGGGATTTCGACGACGTCCGCGACCACTATCTTCAGACGCTTTATGGCGTCGAGCCGGCGCGTCTGAGATACGAAGACCCGCAGCGCTATCTGGACGCGTCGCGGGCAGTGGTGGCCGACTTGATGGCCGAGGTGTTCACCGAATGGCGCAGGAACGGATCGGACTGCGGCGGCGGACTCGTCTGGCAGCTTCAGGATTTGCGGCCGGGCGCGGGCTGGGGGCTGATCGACGCCACGGGACGGCCTAAAAGCGCTTTACACGGCCTCGCTCACACGCTCCAACCCATACAGGTGCTGCTCACCGACGAAGGCCTCAACGGCCTCGATATCCACCTGATCAATGAGCGCGCGCAAACGTTGTCAGCGCAACTCGAACTCGTCTGTCTGCGCGACGGCCGCGTGAAAGTTGCACAGGCGAGCCGCGCGGTGCAACTCGCGCCGCGCTCCACCGCCCGCATCGCCGCCGCTGCGTGTCTCGATCAGTTCTTTGATCTGACGCATGCCTACCGCTTCGGCCCGCGCGCACACGACGTAACGATCGCGACGTTGCGTGATGCGGCGAGCGGGAAGATTCTGTCCGAAGCGTTTCATTTACCCGAGCGGCGCATTGGCGATCGTCACGAACTCGGCTTGACCGTCGAAGTCGAGCGCGCAGGCGACGGCTGGCAGCTGGTGATAGAAGCACAGCGTTTCGCGCGCTTCGTTCATATCAATGACGCGAAATACCGCGCCGCGCACGACTGGTTTCATCTTGCGCCGAACCGCCCTCGCATCGTGCCGCTCATTCCGCTCGCGCCGAACGCATCGCAAAGCGCAGTGGTTGCGTGCGCATCGAACGTCGCCTTTAAAGCGGATGCAACAAATGCGGCACCCGCCGGTGAAGTGCTCGCACTGAATGCGGCGAGCCCCACCTTCTACGGGTAAACGTATCTTCTACCGCTCATCCCTTCGCAAGCCGCGTAAAACCTCGCGCTGCGCGAATACATTTGTCTGCTGCGGCCCATCACTGTCGTTTTTTTTGCGACTCCCTAAACCACAAATGACGAACCGTACGCCAGCGAACGCAAAGCGTTGAACACATCTGAATCAATTCCGGCACATCGCGGACATCGCGTGAAGCGGTGCCTGGAAAGGCCCGGTTCACCCCGGCGATTGCTGCGCGACACCCCTGCCAGTGGGTGCGAATCCAATAGGATCAAGCACTTGGCTCATATTAAAACAGCGCTCACGACGCCGGCTTCCAGGATGACCGATGTACAGAATTGAAACAAAAAGCCGCATCTGGGTGGGCCAACCCACACTGACGTCCTCGCTGCGTCGCACCAGTCAGGCTTTTCCCCATGGTTGGCACAGTCCTCGCTAATAGGAGAACGCGACACCGCGACGCCGCTGGGGAGCAACGAAAACGGCGTCGCGCATCAGGCAAATACGGGGCCGGTTCCATTCATCCTCCGCTGCGCGCAATGCAGCGGACTTATAAAAGGATGCGGGAATCGGATCAAAAACAGGAAGACGCGAACACGCGCGCCTTCACGCGAGGACCGATCATGTTGACACTTCAATCAGATCTGCATGGAAACCATTTGCTCGGCGCATTGCCGTCACACGAATGGCAAGCACTTGCTCCGCACCTCGAACTGGTTCATCTACGCACTGAGCAACTGCTCTGCGATTCGGGCCAACGTATTCACCATGTGTACTTCCCCACTACCGCAATCATTTCGATGCTGTCGACGATGGAAGACGGCAGCTCGGTGGAAATCGCCGCGGTCGGCCGCGAAGGCATGACGGGTGTGCCGGTGCTCACGGGCGGCGAGACCATGCCGAATCGCGTGCAGGTTCAATGCGCGGGCTTCGCGTACCGGATGAGCGCTCAAGCTCTGAAACAGCAATTCGCACGCTCCGATTTCCTGCGCCGGCTGATGTTGCTCTACATGCACGCTCTGCTCACGCAAGTCGCGCAAACGGCAGCCTGCAACCGTCATCACGCATTGAACAAACAACTGTGCAGGTGGCTCCTCATCGAAGTAGACCGTGTCGCGTCGAACGATCTGACGGTCACGCAGCAATTGATCGCCGACATGCTCGGCGTGCGCCGCGAGGGCATTACCGAAGCGGCCGGCAAGCTGCATGACGAAGGCCTGATCCATCATAGCCGCGGGCATATCAAGGTGCTCGACCGCAAGGGGCTCGAAGCGCGTGCGTGCGAATGCTACGGACTCGTCAAGCGCGAGTTCGACCGCCTTCTGCCGCGCCTGCGCCAGGCTGAGACTGTCGAATAAAACACCGCACCGTTCGACTACCTCGCAGAGTCAATAATGTTCAGGAATACTGCGCGATGCCTCGACGCAATCTTCGTGATCGCGGGAGGCCTGCTCGCCCATTGGATGCGGTTTTCGACGCTCGCCGCATTGCCGGATACGGAACGCCTGCTGATCGCGTTCAACTGCGTGCTGGTGCTGCTGATGTTTCCCGGCTTCGGCGTGTACGAAACATGGCGCGGCAAGCCTTTGATGTCGATGCTCGCAAGAGTCGCGGCTGCATGGCTCGCCGTCGTTGCCGGTGCGTTGCTGCTTGCATTCACGCTGCATCGCATGGATGAAGTGTCGCGTTTGTGGCTCGCCTATTCAACGCTGATTTCGGGCGTGCTGATCATCGCGACCAAATGCGGGGTGCACGTGGCGTTGCGCAGTGTACGGCGCCGCGGCATGAATTTCCGCACGGTTGCAATCGTCGGTGCCCCCGGGTTTGCGCGCACGTTGCTTGCCCATCTGGAACACGCGCCGCAAGCGGGCTTCAAGCCGGTCTGTGTATTCGATAGCAGCATTCACACCAGCATTCATGCGGGCATCGAAGCGTCCGGCGCTTACGGCGCGCGTCTGAACCGTCTGCCGGTACTGACCGACCTGAACGCATTTGCCGCAAAAGTGCGAGACGAAAACGTGAACGAAGTGTGGCTCGCATTACCCTTATCAGAAGAACGCATGATCTATCGTTTCCAGCGCATGTTCCGGAACGACTTCGTGAATCTGCGCTTTATTCCCGATGTACGCAGCCTCTCGCTTTTCAACCACTCGCTCGTCGACGTCGTGGGCTTGCCCACGCTGAACCTCGGAGCGCCGCCGTTCTCGCCGCCGCAGATGTGGCCGAAGCTGATCTTCGACCGCCTCTTCGCGGCGGCCGCGTTGATCGCGCTCGCGCCGGTTTTCCTGGTGCTTGCCGTCGGCATCAAGCTCACTTCGCGAGGACCGGTGTTCTTCCGCCAGACCCGTAAGGGCGCCGACGGCCAGACGTTCTCGATCTACAAGTTCCGTTCGATGACCGTGCATCAGGAGGCGCATGGCGAGCTCACCCAGGCCTCTCGCAACGACGCGCGAGTGACGAAGCTCGGCGGCTTCATGCGCCGCACGAGCCTCGACGAGCTGCCGCAGTTTCTGAACGTGCTGCTCGGCCAGATGTCGGTGGTCGGCCCACGTCCGCACGCAATCGAGCACGACGATCTCTACAAGGACCAGGTGTACGGCTACATGTACCGCTACCGTATCAAGCCCGGCATCACGGGTTGGGCGCAGGTGAACGGCTATCGCGGCGCAACACGCAAAGTGGAAAAGATGGAAGCGCGCGTGAAGTTCGACCTCTTCTATATCCACAACTGGTCGTTCTGGTTCGACATGAAGATCGTCTTCATCACGATCTTCAAGGGCTTTGTCGGCCGCAATGCATTCTGATCATGCCGCTACGTGAACCGCTCGTGAAAGTCTCCGTGATCGTGCCGACGTATCGACGCACCGCCGATCTGGCGCGGTGCCTCGCCGCGCTCGACGCACAGGACCGCCGCCCTGACGAGGTGATCGTCATCGCTCGTCACGACGACCATGCGACGCTCGACTGGCTTCGCACACGCGAAGCCATCCGGCCCGATCCGCGCCGCTATGTCGTGCTCGTGCATAAGCCGGGCGTGGTGGCCGCATACAATCTCGGCATCGAAAGCGCATGTGGCGACGTGCTGTGCTTTACCGACGACGACGCCGCTCCGCATTCCGATTGGGTCGCGCGAATCGCCCGCGCATTCCAGGGCGATCCGGGCCTGGGCGGTCTCGGCGGGCGCGACATCGTGCATGAACGCAATGGCATCCTGCAGGGGCAGAAGCCGTGCGTCGGCATCGTGCGATGGTATGGCCGCACGATCGGCAATCATCACATCGGCCACGGCCAGGCGCGCGAAGTTCACGTGCTCAAAGGCGTGAACATGGCGTTTCGCCGCGAGGCGATCGGCACACTGCGCTTCGACGCGCGCTTGCGGGGCAGCGGCGCGCAGGTTCATTGCGAAATGGGCTTCAGCCTCGAAGTGCGGCGGCGCGGCTGGAAGCTCGTCTACGACCCGGCGCTGCTCGTCGAACATTTTCCCGCTCAACGCGGCGACGAAGATCAGCGCTTCACATTTAACGACGCGGCTTTTTATAACGCGTCGTTCAATCTCCGACTCATCATGTGCGAACACCTGACGCCGCCTGGCCGATGGGCGTTCGTCGCTTATTCGACGCTAATCGGCGATCGCGCGGACCCGGGGTTCCTGCGTGCATTGTCGCTGGCATTCGAGCGCGGCGGACTGGCGCTTGCGCTTCGCAAATGGCGAGTGGGTTTACGCGCAATGCGCGGGGCATGGCAGGAAGCGGTGCGCTAACCATCGACGTACCGGCTACACGCGAAGGGACCATAAAATGACTATCAAAACAATTGCCGCGACGCTCGCGGCTGCATCTCTATGCGCCTGTTCACTGGCGCCCGGACCATACCTCGACACGAAACGGCTGGAACCGCCGGCACCGCCCGAGCAGACCGCCGAGAAGTTTCCGGTGCACGCAATCGACGTCGGTTATTTCCGCGAGCAACGCGCGGCCACCGTTCCCGCCGTCTGCCCGTTGACGTGCCTTACACCGCAAACGCGCGGCCTTTACGAGTATCGGCTGGGGATAGGCGACCAGTTGACCATCATCGTCTGGGATCACCCCGAACTGACGGGCGGCGTGGGCCTCGCAACCGGTACGCCGCCGTTGCCCGGAGGTAGCGCTGCGCCCTCGCCCGGCCCCACGCAGACGCAAGGCGCGACGCCCATCGCGCCCACCACGATGAGCAGCGGCGAAGGCGGTCTTACGGTGCGTGTCGCCAACAACGGCACGATCTTCTTTCCGCGCGTGGGCCGCATCAAGGTGCAAGGCATGACCGCGCAACAGGTTCAGGAAGCGCTGACGAAAGGTCTCGCGCGCACGATTCGGGACCCGCAACTCGACGTGCGCGTGTCGGGCTTCAACAGTCAGTCGGTGCAGGTGACCGGCAACCTGCGCACGCCCGCGTCCGAAGCAATCACCGATGCGCCGCTCACCGTGCTCGACGCGATCAACCGCGCGGGAGGCGCGCTGCCCGACGCCGATCTGCAGAACGTCGGCGTCACGCGCGACGGCAAACGCCATACGGTCGACGTAGCGGCGCTACTCGAAACCGGCGATCCGCAGCAGAACGTCTTGCTGAAGGACGGCGACATCATCGACGTGCCGGATCGCTCGAATAGCCGCGTATTCGTGCTCGGCGAAGTCAACAAGCCGACTTCGCTGCCGATGAACCGCGGCCGTCTCACGCTCGCCGACGCACTCACCGGCGCAGGCAGTCTCGATGTGAAGACCGGCGATCCGCGCTACGTCTATGTGGTGCGTGGCGCCGACAAAACGCTGACGCCGGACGTCTATCAACTCGATATGACGCAAGTGGACGCGTTGATGCTAATGACCAAGTTCGATCTGCAACCGAAGGACGTGGTGTACGTGCAAGTGTCGAATGCCGCGCGCTTCAATCGCGCACTCGAACAGATCACGCCGACTCTCCAGTCGCTGTTCTACACCGTCCAGTTGTCCAGATAAATTGCTTGCAACGGAGTATCGACATGAGTACGTATGACATGCTGGACCACGGGCCGGCGCCGGGCGGCGACGAAGACGCTGTAATGCGCGATCTGCTGCGCACGGTTACGGAGCAGATCTGGTGGGTAATCGGCATTGCAGGCAGCGTGATCCTCGCCGCAGTCGTCTACACGAAGATCGCCACGCCGGTCTATTCGGCCGACGCGCTGCTTCAGGTCGATGCGCAGAGCAGCGGCAACAACCCGCAAGGTCAGAAGCTGCTTTCGTTGACGCCGAGCGTGGGCCCGATGCGCACCGAGGCCGAGATCGAAATCATCAAGAGCCGCGCGGTGGTCGAGCCGGTGGTCGAGCAATTCAAGCTGAACTTCAGCACATCGGCGAACACGGTGCCGGTGCTGGGCAAGATTGCTTCGCTGTTCGCGAGCCCGGGGCACCCGTTCGCTGCACCGTTCGGACTGACCGAATATGCGTGGGGCGGAGAGCAGTTCGAGGTTGCCTCGATCGTCGTGCCGAAGGCGCTCGAAGGCGCGCAACTGACGCTGCGCGCGCTCGACAAGGGCCACTACGTACTGACCGATGCGCGCGGTGCAACGCTGTTGACCGGCGTGGCCGGCGTGCAGGCGCAAGGCCACGACATCACGCTGCTGGTGAAAAGACTGGTGGCGCGTCCCGGCACCGAGTTTTACATCACGCGATTCAATCAGCTTGACGCGGTATCGGGCCTGTCCACTGCGTTGCAGGTCACCGAGAAAGGCCGTGACACGGGCGTCGTGCAATTGTCGTATTCGGGTACCGACGCCCATGCGATCACCGCGATCACGAACGCGGTGGCCGCCTCGTATCTGAAGCAGCGCACCGAACGCGCACAGGAAGAAGCGAGCCACATGCTCGACTTTCTCAACAGCGAACTGCCGCGGCTGCGCGACGAGGTAAAGAAGACGGAAACCGCGCTATCGGAGTATCAGTCGAAAGTCGGTTCGTTCCAGCCGACTCAGGAAGCGGGCGTGTATCTCGCCGGTGGCCTCGACTACGAAAAGCAGATCGCGGCGCTGCGCATTCAGCGCGCGCAATTGCTGCAGCGTTTCACACCTGAAAGCCCGGAAGTGCTGCAGGTAGACTCGCAATTGGCGGCAATGGCCCGTGAGAAAGCGCGCTTCGAAGACCACTTTACGACGCTGCCGAGTTCCGAGCGTAACGCGCTCGCATTGCAACGCGATGCGAAAGTCGCCGAAGAGATTTACGTGGCGCTGCTCAACAGGATTCAGGAGTTGTCGATCTCGCGGGCCGGCACGATCGGCAACGTTCACATCGTCGACGAAGCGTTGCTGCCGTCGAAGCCCGTGCGGCCGAAGTCGGCACTCGTGATTTCTGCGGGCACGCTGCTCGGCGTGATCGGCGGCATTCTGTTCGCGTATTGCAGGCGCAAGTTCTTTACCGGCGTGGCCGATCCGGAATTTGTCGAACGCCGCTTCCAGTTGCCGATTTTCGGCGCGATCACGTTCAGTCCGGAACAGGCGCGCAGCGACCGGCAGTTGAGCGCGACGCGCGGAGCCGCTCTCGCCGCGCCTCGCTCGCGGCCGACCGAAGTGGAAGATGCTACTGCGTCCCCGAGCGGCATCGCGGGACTGTTGTCGTCCCGCTCGCGCGCGAATGCAGCAGCAGACGAAGCGCGCAGCGAGCCGGTCGGCACACAAACGGTGGTCTCGTCGGGCAGGACGCCGGTGCGCCCGCTGCTCGTGAAGACGCATCCGTACGACACGACTGTCGAAGGCTTGCGCGGCTTGCGCGCTACTTTGCAGTTCGGCCTGCTGGATGCGCCGAACCGCATCATCGCGATTACGAGTCCGGCGCCGTCCGACGGCAAGAGTTTCCTGAGCGCGAACCTCGCGGCGCTAATCGCCGAATCGGGCAAGCGCGTGCTGCTGATCGATGCGGATTTGCGGCGCGGTCGTCTCGCACAGTATCTCGGCCGCTCCCCTGAAGGCGGGCTCACCGAGTTGCTGACAGGCCAGGTGGACCTTGAAACGGCGGCACGCGCGACGGGCGTCGCGGGTCTTCACTTCATCGCCGCGGGCACTTATCCCCCGAATCCGTCGGAGATTCTCACCTCGTCGCGGTTCAGTGAAATCCTTGCGCGTTTCGAACAGCAGTTCGACCTGATCATCGTCGATACGCCGCCGCTGCTCGCGGTCGCCGACGCCGCAGTGGTCGCGAATCTCGCGGGCTCGACGGTGCTCGTCATGCGCGCCGGCGCGCATACCGAAGGCCATCTCGCGGAAGCGTTGAAGAAGCTGCGCCGTGCACGCGCGCGCGTGGTCGGTGGCGTGATGAACGCCGTACCGCTGAAGAGCCACAATAAAAACGGTACGTACGACTATGCTTATGCATACACGTACGCGACTGCCCATCCTGACGACACCGGCAAGACGGGCTGATTCACGCTGCAAGCGATAAACGGTAAGCGATCAAGGGCCGCGCTCCATGGAGACGCGGCCCTTTCTTCTATTGCCGCGTCGACGCGCGATGATGTAATGGTGAGAGTGCTGGAGCTATAGCAGACAGGGCGCCGACAGCGGAAAACCGCCGGCGCAGAACGAGTGAGACGTTCTGAGTGAAACGAGCCGCACAGACGGACCGCGGACGATCGGCGCCGCCCGGCTACGGCCTTATAGAAATGCGCTGACGTCTGTCTGGAACCGCTGGGCAAGCGCTTTAGCGACCTTCTTGCTGATCGAGCGGCGGCCCGCCAGGATATCGCTCACCACCGTCGGCGACGCGATGCCCATCAGATCCTTTTGCTTGAGACCGTGGGTCTCCAGCAGGTGCCGCAATACCTCGCGCGGCTCGCCTTTCGGAAGCGTCGTATTCTGCGCTTTCCAGGCGCGGACGAGCTCCGAAACGATCGCATGAAGATCGGCAAGCGGATCGTCCTCCTTGCCGTTCAGATGGGCGGCAAGCGCGCTGGCGAGCTCGACCATCGTCTGGTAATCATGCTCGTTGCGAATGGGAGTAATGGGCACGTGAGCCTGCAGGGCGGCCCAGCTTTGAGCAATGTCGGGAAAGGATCCCGGAAGGCGATCGGCATTCATGAGTGTAGGTTCATCCTCGTCCAAAGGTCGTGCTCGCATGCGTCACCACGTGACGAACGAATAACGACTGCCTGTTGTAATAAATCGCCGCGACAATCCGTGCCGGCTGTCGCCGCGTCGAAGACCGTGTATCGAGGCGGCCATGACCCACGCTGGCGCCTCCCCCCGGATAGCCGCTCGGGTGGCATCGCCCGGCGGCTTGTTCGATATGCTGCCCCTGCTGAAACAGGTTTGAATCGCCGAGCAAGGAAGCTCGCGAAAGCCTCGGCTCATCGTCCCCAACTGCTCCGCGACGCCGGCTGGGCAGGCCAGCCAACCTCGTCGGCGATGAGATCGGCGCCAGTTCTCTCCACTACCGCCGCCTCACTGCGCAAGCCCGCCGCGGCGATCGTGCGCGTCACCTCGGCCATGAACGCGCGGCGAAACACAGCCGACGAGAACCGCTCCGCGTTCGCACGGCAAGCGGCTGGCGTGATCTGCTCGCGCTGCCGCTCGAAACGGTCGATGGCATCGAGCATCGACACGACAGTCTGTCGTCCGAAATAAACGCCTGTAGGATGCGCTTCACCGACAGGCACAACTGTTTCGAGCGCTCCGCCCTTGCCGAACGCAATGACCGGCGTGCCGCAGGCCTGTGCTTCGAGCGGAACGATGCCGAAGTCCTCTTCGGCAGCGAAGACAAACGCCTTCGCGCGCTGCAAATAGTCCTTGAGCACGCCGGCCGGCTGGTAGCCGAGTATCGTCACATTCGGCCCGGCCTTGGCGCGAATCGCAGCCATTTCGGGGCCGTCGCCGATCACGACCAACTGGCGGTGCGGTGTTGCGCTGAACGTCTCGACAATCAGGTCGATGCGTTTGTACGGCACCATTCGCGAGGCCGTCAGATAGAAGTCTTCCTTGTTCGTGCATAGCTCGAACTGCTGCACGTCGACGGGAGGCGGAATGACGGCCGCGTCGCGACGGTACGTTTTCATCATGCGGCGCGCGACGAATTGCGAATTGGCGATAAGACGGTCCACGCTATTCGCCGAGTGCGAATCCCAGCCACGCAAGTAATGCAGCAGCAGGCGCACGAGCCAGGACCTGGGTCCGTGCGTCAATCCCGCTTCGCGCAGATACTGATGCTGCAGGTCCCACGCATAACGCATCGGCGAATGCACGTAACTCACATGCGTTTGATCGGGTCCGACGAGCACACCCTTCGCAACCGCATAGGAACTCGTGATAATGAGGTCGTAGCCCGAGAGGTCGAACTGCTCGACCGCGAGCGGCATCAACGGCAAGTAAGCGCGGTAGCGGCGCCGCGCGAACGGCAGGGATTGAATGAATGAGGTGGTGACCGGTTTGCCGCGCAACGGCCGGCGGTCTTCGAGGAAGTCGACGAGACTGAAAAGATCCGCGTCGGGAAAGCATTCGATGATCTGCTCGAGTACTTTCTCCGCGCCGCCGGGTGCGACGAGCCAGTCGTGCACGATCGCAACTCTCATGATCTCCTTATCCTCAGTCAACGCCTCTGGGCTTAACAACGAGTGTATGTGGCGCTTCGTTTGCTGCGTGTGCGCGTGCACACATTCGACGCGCGACGGGACGCGAATAATTAATCATCGCCATTCGCCTCTTGCGAACGAACAAAAACCAATTAATTCGCCTTCCTATGCGCCCTACGCTCGACGCCTCTCCAATCGCTACCCCGCTGCCGCTCGTGTCGCCGGTGTTCATCGATCCAGTTGCAGCGCCTGCCGCGCCGGTCGGCTCCGGCGTGTCGGCACCCACGGTCAGGCAAACGAGCGCATTGCCGCGCGTGCTCTTTGTCGACCAAAGCGGCCAACTCGGCGGGGCCGAGTTCGCGTTGCTGCAATTGGCAGAACATTGCAGATCGCATAGCGAAGTCGTGTTGCTTGCCGACGGTCCGTTTCGAATGCGTCTGGAAGCGCTCGGCGCCCGCGTGCAAGTGATGAACGACGCGACGGTTTCGGGCATCGCGCGGCAAGCGTCGGCTTTGAACTGCCTGCGCGTGCTGCCTGGCATCGTGCGGCAGGTCCGCGCTCTTGCTGCACGCGCGCGAGCGTTCGACGTATTGTTCGTCAACACACAAAAAGCGCTTGTGCTGGGCGCGCTTGGCAAGGTGCTGTATCGCAAGCCTGTGGTCTGGTATCAGCACGACATTCTCACGCGCGAGCATTTCGGCCGGGTGCAACTGAGCGTCATCAAGTGGGCGGTGCGGCTTGCGGTCGACCACGTGATCGTCAATTCGCAGGCATCGGCGAGGTCGCTTGCAGCGCTCACAGGTCTCGCCGCAGACTCGGTACCGGTCGTCTACAACGGCATCGACGCGAGCGCGTTCGATCGCGTGGATGGCACCGACATCGGCTCGCTCAGGCAGCGCCTCGGCTTGCCGGAGAACGCATGGCTTGCCGGTCTGTTCGGCCGCCTCGCGCCGTGGAAAGGTCAGCACATCGCGCTCGAGGCGTTGGCGCGATTGCCCGATGCGCACCTCGTTCTGGTCGGCGCACCACTATTTGGTGAGGATGCCTATGCGCAGCGTCTGCGCGACCAGGCCGCCGCGCTCGGCATTGCCGAACGCGTGCATTTCGCGGGCTTTCAGGACGACGTGCCCACGTGGATGAAAGCGATGAATGTGATCTTGCACACGTCCACGGAACCCGAGCCTTTTGGCCGTGTAATCGTCGAGGGCATGGCGGCGGGCCGGCCGGTGATCGCGGCGGCCGCAGGCGGCGTAACGGAGATCGTGCGGCATGGCCGCAACGGCTGGCTGGTGAAGCCCGGCGATGCAGCGGCGCTCGCGGAGGCAATCGTCGCGTTGCGCGCGGATCCGGCGCTCGCACAGCGCCTTGCGCAACAGGCGCTGACCGATGCGCAGGCGGAGTTTTCGGTGGAGCGGTATTTGCAGCGAATGATGGACGCGTTGACGGCCGCCATGCGGCGCCCCGGTGACAGAACGAATACTCAGGCGAGCCGCTAGAACGCGTGCCGCTGCTGAAACGATGGATGCGTGCGAGCCCGCGTGAGCAGGCTCGCGCGTGACTCAGTCCTTGCGGTATTCGACGGTTTGCACGCCGGTGTCCGTGCCGAGCAGACACAGATTTGCGCCGCGCGCCGCGAAGAGTCCGACCGTGACGACGCCTGGCCACGCGTTGATATGCATTTCGAGCGTGCGCGGGTCGCTAATACGCAGACCTTTGACGTCGATGATCTCGTTGCCGTTGTCGGTGATAAAGGGCGTGCCCTCTTTCGTGACGCGCACCACCGGCACACCGCCGAGCGCCGTCACGCGGCGGCCGATTGCGGTGCGTGCCATCGGCACCACTTCGATCGGCAGCGGAAAATTGCCCAGCGTGTCGACAAGTTTGCTCGCATCCGCGATACAGACGAATACGTCAGATACCGAAGCGACGATTTTCTCGCGCGTCAGCGCACCGCCGCCGCCTTTGATCATCGCGCCGCTGTGGTCGATCTCGTCCGCGCCGTCCACATAAACCGGCAGCGAATCGATTTCGTTCAGATCGAGCACCTTGATGCCGTGCGATTGCAGGCGCGCGGTGGTGGCAAGCGAACTCGACACCGCGCCGCGATAGCGCGCCTTGTTGGCGGCCAGCGCGTCGATGAAGCAGTTCGCGGTGGAGCCTGTGCCCACGCCGATCAACGAGCCTTCGGGCACGTTGGCGAGGACGTAGTCGGCGGCGGCCTGGCCGACCAGTTGCTTGAGTTCGTCTTGAGTCATAGGAATGCCGGCTAGCAGTAAAAAACACTAGTTTACCGGAGTGGAGGCCGCGGGCCGGCCGGAATTACTTCTTCACCGCCCGCTGCCTGACCGCCTCGAACAGACACACGCCGCTCGCCACGGATACGTTCAGGCTTTCCACGGTGCCGGCCATCGGAATCTGCATGACGACGTCGCAGGTATCGCGCGTAAGGCGGCGCATGCCCTCGCCTTCGGCGCCCATCACGAGTGCAACGGGACCGTCGAGCTCCGTCTCGTACAGGCTTTTGTTGGCCTCGCCGGCCGTGCCGACAACCCACACGCCGGCGTCCTTCAGTTCGCGCAACGCCCGCGCGAGGTTCGTCACGGTGATGTACGGCACGGTGTCGGCGGCGCCGCTCGCGACCTTCGCGGCTGTCGCGTTCAGGCCGACGGCCCGGTCACGCGGCGCGATCACCGCGTGCGCGCCGGCAGCGTCGGCGACGCGCAGGCAGGCGCCCAGATTGTGCGGGTCCGTCACGCCGTCCAGCACCAGAATGAGTGGCGAACCGTTGATGCCGTCGAGCAATTCAGCCAGGTTCTGCGCAAGCGGCATGTCGCCCGCGCGCGCGACGACACCCTGGTGACGCTCGGTGTGCGCGAGGCCCCACAGGCGCGTTTCGTCGGCGGCGATGAGACGCACGCCCGCTTCTTTCGCCACGTGCAGAAACTCGGTCATGCGACGGTCCTTGCGCGTGGCGTCGTAATAGACATCTTCGACGGTGGACGCGTCGTGCCTGATACGCGCGGTGACTGCGTGGAAACCGTATAGAACCTTGTGACGTGCCATGACTGTACAACCTTTGATTTAGCCCGGCAGGATCGCCGCGCTGCTGTGATGAATATATGTTGCCTGTGCGCGATCCAGCCAGCGCGTGAATGCGGGATTGACCGCAGATTGAACCAGGCAGATGAAACGAACACCGCGCGCAACCGGCACGTCAAGACGTACCCGCTGCGCGCGGTTCAAGCCATGAGGCGGCTTTAGCGCTTCTTGCGCGCCGTCGGCTTGGACGCCGGTTTGGGCGCCGCGCCGTGCTTCTTCGCGGCACCGCGCGCGGCGCGTGCTTCCTTGACGGCAGCGCTTTGTGCGGGAGCCGCTTTCTTGCGACGCGCGCCCGCCGCATTGCCGCCTTCGACCGGCGGCAATGCGCGCACGCGCGCGCCGCCGTTTTCACCGGATGATTTGTCGGCCGCCGCCGCGCCGCGCACCGGATGCGGCTTGATCGGCGTATCCCGCACGAGACGGAAGTCGATCTTCCGCGCGTCGAGATCCACGCGGCTCACCTGCACGCGCACGCGATCGGACAGGCGGTAGCGAATGCCGGTGCGCTCGCCGCGCAGTTCGTTCTTGATCTCGTCGTACTGGAAGTAGTCGGAGCCCAGTTCGGTGACGTGCACGAGGCCTTCGATGAAAAGCGAGTCGAGCTGCACGAAAATGCCGAACGACGTGACACCGTTCACCATGCCGCCATATTCTTCGCCGAGCTTGTCGCGCATGAAATAGCACTTGAGCCATGCCTCGACGTCGCGCGACGCTTCGTCGGCGCGGCGTTCGTTGGCCGAGCAATGCAGACCCAGTTCTTCCCAGATTGCCACGTTGTTCGAGCGCGAGCGGCCGCTTTTTTCCTCGTCGGCCTGCTGCATCGCGCGTGCGCGCGGCGACAGCGCCGTGTTCAGTGTGACGCCTTGCGGCGGCTCAGGCTGATACTTGCGGCCCTGCAGAATCGCGTAGATCGCGCGGTGCGTGAGCAGATCGGGATAACGGCGGATCGGGCTCGTGAAGTGGGCATACGCCTCGTAGGCGAGACCGAAGTGGCCGATGTTGTCGGGGCTGTACACGGCCTGTTGCATCGAGCGCAGCAGCATGGTTTGCAGCATCTGCGCGTCGGGCCGTTCGCGGATTTGCGCCATCAGCGCGGCGTAGTCGCTTGCATGCGGCTTGTCGCCGCCGCCGAGCGTGAGGCCCATGCCGCGCAGGAACGTGCGCAGATTCTCGAGCTTCTCCGCAGTCGGCCCGGCGTGCACGCGGAACAGACCCGGATGCTTGTTGCGCTTGAGGAAGTCGGCGGCGCAGACGTTCGCGGCCAGCATGCATTCCTCGATCAGCTTATGCGCGTCGTTGCGGGTACGCGGCACGATCTGTTCGATCTTGCCCTGTGCATTGCAGACGATGTACGTCTCGGTCGTGTCGAAGTCGATCGCGCCGCGCTTCTGGCGCGCGGCGAATAGCGACTTGTAGACGCCGTACAGATTCTGCAGTTGCGGCAGCAGCGCGGCGCGGCGCGCGGCTTCCGGACCCTTGGTGTTCTTCAGCACCGCGGCGACTTCGGTATAAGTCAGACGTGCGGCCGAATGCATCACGCCGGGATAGAACTGATACGCCTTCACTTCGCCGCGCGCGGTGACGATCATGTCGCACACCAGCACGCAACGGTCGACGCTCGGATTCAGCGAGCACAAACCGTTCGACAGTTTTTCCGGCAGCATGGGAATGACGCGGCGCGGGAAATAAACGGAGGTGCTGCGTTCGATCGCGTCCGCGTCGAGCCCGCTCTTCGGATGCACGTAGTGCGAGACGTCCGCGATCGCAACGATCAGGCGGAAACCATCGCCGCGGCCTACCTTGACCGGCTCGCAATAGACGGCGTCGTCGAAGTCGCGCGCGTCTTCGCCGTCGATCGTGACGAGCGGCACGTCGCGCAGGTCGACGCGGTGACGCACGTCGGCCGGTCGGACTTCATCGGGAAGTTTCGAGGCTTCGGCAAGCGCGTCGGGGCTGAACTCGTGCGGCACGCCGTACTTGCGCACGGCGATTTCGATTTCCATGCCGGGGTCGTCGATATCGCCGAGCACTTCGGCCACGCGGCCGAGCGGCTGCGAATGTCGACTCGGAAAATCGGTCAGCTCAACGACCACCACCTGACCGACCTTGGCCTTCTTGGTGTTCTGCGTGATCAGGATGTCGTGGCCAATGCGCTTGTCTTCGGGAGCGACGATCAGCGCGCCGTTCTCATTCAGCAGGCGGCCAATGACGCGCTTGTTCGCGCGGTCAGTGACTTCGACGATATGCCCTTCCGGCCGGCCACGCCGGTCATAGCCGACGATGCGCGCAAGCACGCGGTCGTTGTGCATGACCTTCTGCATTTCGGCGGTGGGCAGGAACAGGTCGTCCTGACCGTCGTCGCGAATCAGGAAGCCATAGCCGTCGCGATGGCCCTGAACGCGCCCTGCGACGAAGTTCGACGGATGAGTCAGTTGATACAAATTGCGCTGATCGAGCCGGATCTGGCCGTCGCGCTCCATCGCGCCGAGACGCTTGAAGAATCCCTCGCGCTCCTGGCGCTTGATCGACAAGGCTTCGGCGATGTCGTTGGCGGCGAGCGGCGCTTCGCTCGTACGCAGGACGCCGAGGATTTCCTCGCGGCTCGGAATCGGATACGGAAATTTGCTCAAGGGCTTGTCGATGATTTTTTCTCGTTGCATGGACGTCGGTCGGCGATGTGGCTCGGCTTAAGAAGCGTTTGCAGCGCGCATGATCCGCGCCTGCCGTTGCACTAAAAAGACTGTCTCGGGTCCGGCTCGTTCAAGGCTGAGTCCGACGGGCTTGTGCACCGTGCCAACGAACTACTGCGAGGCATTCTAACACCCGTGCGGCGCGCCACGCGGGCCGTCAATAGTCGCCAGGAAGCCCGCGCAGCGTCGTCGGCGGGTTGTTTAAGCAAGTTTTGAGAAACGCTTGACAGGCTCCATCCTGCCGCTATAATGGCGGTCTTTGCTGTTCATCACCTGCCCAGGTGGCGAAATTGGTAGACGCACTAGGTTCAGGTCCTAGCGGTGGCAACACTGTGGAGGTTCGAGTCCTCTCTTGGGCACCAAGATTCAAAACTAAAGCCGCCATGTTGTATGGGCGGCTTTAGTTTTTGTGAAAAGCGTTTTGTGCAAAGCGTTTGGTTTGATGGTCATGCAGTCTGATTGCCGGTCGCCGGCATTCAATGCATTGCTCGTAGTCGTAAAAGCCAAGTTTGTTTATAGCGGGGATTGACACGCTGCATCAGCCCGCTAAAATAGCGTTCTAGCTTGAAGACGTGCCCAGGTGGCGGAATTGGTAGACGCACTAGGTTCAGGTCCTAGCGGTGGCAACACCGTGGAGGTTCGAGTCCTCTCCTGGGCACCACAGTTGTTCCGGCGTAAGCCGCAGTAGTCCGAGAAACCCCGTAAGGTCAACGTCTTACGGGGTTTTTTGTCGTCTATAGATCCGTTGCGTTCAACTGACACCGAAGATTTCTGCCCTACCCCGATATCACGCTCGTTAATACAGACGGTCGGCCACGCTCAATGGCTCAGACGCACGACGCTGTCACGCCGGTGCACTTCACGTCCTGACGTTTTTCCGGTGACAGCTGCCGCAGCGCATCTGAAATAAGCTCGCAGACCAGGGACTGAATCGCCTCTTCGCCGACTGCCTGCGGCGTGCATATCTTCAAGAAGTGCAAGCCATTGCACAGGCTCATCAGCGTCAACGCGACGGCGTCCGGCGGCAAAGGCAGCTCGCAGCCGCCATGCACGACATTCGCTCGCAAATAGGCGCTGACTTCGTCCAGTTGTTCGTGGCGGAGCGCATTCACGCGCTCCCGGAATGCGCTGTCGCGGCGCGCAATGAGATGCGCCTCCAGCCATAGCGGAAAGGAATCGCTTGGCAGAAAGCAGCGGCTGTAATACGCGATCGCGCGCGAGCTCATATCGTCGCCCCGCTCCGCGACCATGGACTGCAGACGCGCACTTGCCTCGTCGACATCGCGACGGAGCAGTTCCAGCAGTAGTTCCTGTTTGCAGTGGAAGTTGGAGTAAAAGGCGCCGCGCGTATAACCCGCCGCCTTGACGATGTCCTCTACGCTCGTCGCGGCCAAACCCTTTTCAAGGAAAACGCTCCGCGCAGCCTCGAACAGACGCTCTCGCGTCTGCTGTTTCCTCCGCGCGCGCGTCAGGCGTTCGTGCTTCATCGCATAGCTCACCGGTGACGTTGCCGTCTGGACTCGCCGAGCCTCAGCGAACGTGTCAGATGGCGGGTTGATCGACAGCTCTACCGGTGCACCGAGCGGCGCACCGGCCATGTTTGTATATATAAATCATGACTGATTACATTGTCAATTTACAAAACGGGAATGGAAATGGCGAACCGTCCCGGCAAGCACGTTCGTCCTGACGTTACGCGGGCTCGGTTGCGGTCGCCGGCTGCGCGACGTTGACGTCGCCGAGGTAGACGCTTTCGCCCAGTTCACATTCACGCGACGCCTTGCCGAGCGCGTGAACTATCTCCACCCGGTAGAGGCCGCTGTCCTTTGCGAGGCCCAGGAACCGGAAATCGCCGAACGCGTCCGACACCGTTTCGGCAATCTTCTCGCCACGCGCGTACAGCACAACCACGGCATCGGCCACACACTCGACGATGCCTTTCGCCTCGGCACTGACGCTTCCGCCGATAAAGCAGCTTTCCCAGCGCTCAAGGCCGCTGTACCACACGCGAGGTTGTGTGCCGAGGCGCGGTTGCAAAACCTTCAGCCCTTCTTGCCTCGCTTTTTCCGCCATCTTTGCGTCGTCCAGCTTGACCGTTTCGAACACGCCGGTCGGGCATGACTGTTCACATCTGGGACGTTGCCAACCCCCGTCGAGCAGGTGGGCGTCGAAGATCCATGTCTGCGGCAGTTGCAGTTCCTCGTTCCACACAATCGCCTTGTAAGGGCAGGACTTCACGATATCTTTCCGCCCGCGCGCCTTGTCAGGATCGATGATGACGATGCCGTCGGCACGTTTGCGAACGGCGCCGTCACCCGCTCGCACGCATGGCGCGTCGTCGCAGTGATTGCACATCACGGGCAGGTAGGTCGTGTCGACCATGTGCGAGCGGCCCTGCACACGGCGCAAGATCCGGATGGGGCTCCCGGCGCCGGCCGCAGCGGGCGCGGCGTAACCGGGGAAGTCGTTGCCGACGTGCTCGTCGCGCGCGGCGATGACGCAGTTCTGGCAGTTCTCGCAACGTCCGACCTTGATAATCAGATTCCATTTTTTCACGCTGTGCTCCTTACGCTGCGCGGGCGAGCAGAAACGCTTCGGCGCCTCGCCATCTTTCGACCTGCACGAGGCATGAATTTGGGCTCATGCTGCTCGTTCCTGCCGTTTGGGGCCGGTCGGGTGTCAGCATATTCATGCAACCACCAATTTCGACGCGCTCGCCGTCGACTTCGATCAATTGAAACTCGGCGCTCGCCTCATATGACTTGACGACCCCTGCGGTGACCAGCGGCGAAACGTCGGCCGCGCAGATCACAGCTCCGCGGTCGTTGTAGACCTTGACGAGATCGCGATGACCGATGCATCGCATCGCCGCATCGGCCGCGCTCAACCTGAGGAGCCAGAAACGGTGACCGCCGATGAGCGCGCGATGATCCTCGACACTGTTGATGGACGAATTCTTGCCGTCACAATGCGTATGAAAGCTATAACGGCTGTGCGTGGCGATCAGCTGCAATGGGTACCGGCGAGCCAGGTCCGAGCGCAGTCCTTCCCACGACGGGATATAGCGGTTCAGCGGCGGCCGCTCAGGGTTGTCCGCGGTATGGCGCTTGAGCAGTTCGGGAATGAACTCGAACTTTCCGCTCGGCGTTTGCAGTCCCATGCCGAATTTTTCGGCGTGCTGCGACGGCAGCGGATGCGGTTCCTGCAAGTCCTTGCGACGGCCCTGCGCGAACCAGCGCATATCCGGCGGCTGGCGTAATTCCGCTTTCTCGGGTGGCACGACGAAATAGCCTTTGCGGCAGAAATCTCGCCACGAAACGTGATCGGGTAAATCCGACGATTCGAACACGCGCTTGACCCAGTCGAGTTCGCTGCATCCCTCGGTGAACACGCCGCCGAGGCCGAGCCGGCTCAAGATGGCAGTGAAAATGTCGTAGTCGGAGCGCGACTCGCCCAGTGGCTCGATGCATTTGTGCTGCATGGTCATGATGCGATGATTGACCGTGCTGAAACCATGATGTGCGTAGCCGCCGGAATTCGACCATTCGCCAATGTCCCATCGCTCGAGCGACGTGCACGCGGGCAGGATGATGTCGGCGAACTGCGCCTCGCCTTCCATCCAGATCGACTGGTTCACGACGAACTCGATACTCGGGTGCCGGTAAGCCTCGGCCCAGCGTCCGGATCGGGTCACCGTGCTGAAGGCAGAGCCGCCATATCGGTAGATCATGTGGATGGGCGAGTAACCGGGCATCGGGTAACTGAACGGCGCAAATTGCGCTTCCTGAGAAATGCCGTCCCATAGATATCCGGTCGCATGGCCGTTGATGATCGCGTCGGGCAGTTGCTGGCGGGGCACCATCTGCTTGACCGGATTCATGGTGAGAATATGCGGCATGCGCTGGTAGTTGTTCACCGCGTTCGCGGTCCAGGCCAGGTCGCCGGACATGCCGCCGTCCGCATAGCCAGGAAAATAGAACTGCAGATCGTGCGGGACCCCGATCTCCAGGCAGCCGAAATTGACGCCCGGCTTGCCCCAGCCTTGCATTGCCATCATCATGACCATGCAGCGCGCCCATTGCGCGCCCGTGGCTCCACGTGCCGCGCCGCCAAATCCCGCCCCTGTCATGCCGACGGCGAGATAGACCTTCCTGTTCCCCCACCGCCGCGCGAGCGCGCGAACGTCTTTTGCAGGAACGCCGGTTTCCGGCTCCTGCCATTCCGGCGTCTTCGGCACACCGTCGGATTCGCCCAGCAGATAGGCACGCCATTCGTCGAAGCCGGTCGTGCGCGTGGCAACGTAGTCTTCGTCATATAAGCCTTCTATGGCCCATACGTGCATGATGGCAGTAGCCAGCGCCGCATCGGTTTGCGGTCGCACGGGAATCCATCGTCCGCCGAACAGTTGCGCAGTCGGATTGCAATGCGGATCGATGTGCACGAACTCGATACCAAGCTCCTTCGCCCACAGACGCCTCGCCGTTCCTTCGAACCCGGCGTATGCGCCATTGGTGCTCTCCGGGTCGCAAGACCAGAATACGATCATTTCCGCTTCCTTCAGGCAATCTTCGACGCCGCCGTAGCCGGACGGCACGCCGACCCGCATCGAGTTGCCGAAGTGATGCATCGCCCCCCAATACCATCCCTCCCAACTGTCCGGATTCGCGGCCACGCGGGTGAACCCGATCAGGTTCGCAAACCGGGTCAGCGCGCTCAGGTAGTAGCCGACATTGCCCCATTGGTGATGCGAAGACATCGGAAACGTGATCGAACCGGGACCGTGAACGCGCTTTTGCCGGTTGATCTCCCGCGAGACGATGTCGAGAGCCTCGTCCCAACTGATCGGCACATAGCCGGACGTGCCACGGTTTTGGGGATTGCGTTCACCATCAGGGTCGAAGTCGACCCGCTTCATCGGGTGAAGAATGCGCTTGTCCGAGTAGACGAGTGACTTGATCGCCAACGCATGCGGCGCGACCATGCCTCGTCGCGGCGGGCTGAAACGGCGTCCGCGCGCCTCGATCTCCCAGCTTGCTGCATCGGAGCGATCCAGGTCTATCGGCGTGACCCGGACGATGCGGCCATCCTTTACATAGACGAACAACGGCCCGCCATTCGTGCAGGTCGCATAGCGCCGCGTGCCATCGCGCATCGGCGTACCCATCGGCAGGCTGACGGTTTGCATCATGCTCAGTGTTTGCATGAGCCAGACCAGCAGTTCGTCGTCGCCTTCCGTCACGACCTTGAAATTCTTCGCTGCATGCACGATCTCGGCCTGATCGGGACGTGGGGAGAGGAATTTGAGCGCGGTGGCGACATCCTTGAATGCGATGCGTACGTCCGGCTTTCGGCGCCTGTCTGCAAGAGAACGGACTCGCCCGTTCTTTATCTGGATTGCGCGCCCCATGCTTTCATCCATCAATCCGATCGAGGCGACCAGGTCGTGCTCTTTCAAACGATGTCGATAAGCCGGAAAGCGGCGCGCCGTCAGTTCGAGAACTTTGGGCAGCGCAAAAAGAATGGTCTTGAGGACCTGTCGTTTCATCATTCGATCCTATGTGAGCTTTGTGTTGGAAGCGCAGCGGGCGGACTTGCGCTAGAACGTGTACGCCACGTTCACGAAAACGCTGACGGGATCCAGCCTGAGCGTGGATTTCGACACGACCTGGGTTCCCGTGGCGGTCTGCCCGTGCAAGGTCAGGTTGGTCTTGACCGGCATGTAGTTGACGTTGCTTCCAACAGACCAGTGCTTTGTGAGCGCGTAACTTGCGCCTAGCTCGAATACCGGATTCCACGACGAACTAAGCGTCGCGTGCGCCGATCCGCCGGGTCCAAAGCTTCCTTCGACGAACGCTTTGTTAGTAGCCCGTACCTGTGTGAACCACGTATAGTTCACGCCGAGCCCTACGAATGGCCGGAACGCAGAGCCGGCCGAAAACAGGTGATAGCGAAGTTCGATCGCCGGCGGCATGGGCTTCGTCGTGCCGAGATTGCCGTACTTCGCGAACGTCCCCTCCCCAATCAGATCGACTTTCACTGGAAAACCCAGAAGCGCCGCAACGCCGATGTTGTCCGTCACGTAGTATTCGGTTGTGATCCCCACCGTATCCGACGTCGATGCATGCGCCCCTGTGCCCGTGAGCGTCTGATTCACCGGCTGCCCGCCGACGCTCTCGACCGTGAGCGGCGTTGCGTGGCCCTGTGGCGCCACATGCAACCATCCGAGCGACAGCGTCAAGCTGCCTGCGCTCTGCGCGTGGGCCGCATCAGTCAGCGCGATCCCGCAGACGCACGCCACCGCTCCGGCAATGCCGGTTCTCCTCTGCTTCATCATTGTTTTCTCCTGTCTCCAGTTGCCGCAACTGTTACGAATTGGGCTTGTCCATGCCATTAGTGAGGCATTCTTTTAACTTTTTAATAGTCGTACTAAATTAATTGAATCGTTGCACGTGCGATGAAAAGGCAATGCACGCAAACGTCTTTGCTTGCGGCGATGCCCTATCGTCGCGTCCCTGCTATGGCGGCTTCATTGCTCCTGCTGCTGGCGCACACAAGAAAACGAAATGGCGAACGGAAAGCGTGCGAGTGCCGAGGCGGCCAAAGCCTCCAGCGCGAGATCGGGAAGTTCAACGCGCAGCGCTAGACCCGTTGTTGCGTCTTCAACGACGCTAATGCTGGCGCCTTCGATGCCGACCGCCGCAAGAGCGCAATCAACTGCGTCTAACGTCTCGCGCCGTTTGAGCGAGGGCTTGAAAATCTTGCCGAGAGCCGTCAGCGGCATGGAGTCGACAATGCGGATCGCCTTCGGCAGCGCGGCGCGCTCCTGAATCTCGCCACGCAGGAAATCGAACAATTCCGCTTCTGTTGCGCTCATGCCCCGCTTCATTTCAACATAGGCGACGGGCAGCTCGCCTGCGTGTGTATCCGGGCGGCCCACTGCCGCGGCGAGACGTACCGCCGGATGACGATGCAGCGGTTCTTCGATTGCCGCGGGATCGATGTTGTGTCCACCCCGGATAATCAGCTCTTTTTTGCGGCCGGTGAGCCAGAAATAACCGTCGGCGTCACAACGGCCGAGGTCGCCCGTGTTAAGCCAACGGCCGCCGTCTCCCGTATCCATCCAGATGCCGCTGTTCTGCTCTGCTCTCGCATAGCCGACGAATACATTCGGGCCGGAGATCAGCAACTGTCCGACTTCATTTGCAGCGCAGTCCCGGACGTAGCTTCCGGCTTCGTCGACCACCACTGCTTTCATCGCCTGACCGGGCAGACGCAGACCGATCGAGCCGGCCCGGCGTTCGCCGAGCGGCGGGTTGACGCTGCTGACGCAACTGCCTTCCGTGAGACCGTAACCTTCGAGAATTCTTATTCCCGTGCGAGCCTGAAATGCGCGGAGCAACTCGACCGGCATGGGTGCGGCGCCGCATAGTGCGTATTCGAGTGAACCGATATCCCGGCCTTCGACTGGAACCTCCATCAATGAACCATAGAGGGTCGGCACGCCGCTGAAAAAGTTGATCCGGTAGTGCTCGACGATTTCCCAGAAACGCTTGACGACGCCCTCGCCCCGATAACCCTGTGCAGTACCGAGCACGACATGCGCGCCGCGCGAAAATGGCAGCAGACCCGTCACCGTCACGGCGTTGACGTGAAAGAGCGGTAGTCCGCAGAAAATCGTCTTCCCGGGTCCGACGCTTTCCCCAAGGAACCGGCCGGCGCTCCACGCATTGGCCACTTCGTTGCCGTGTCGGCGCATCGCGATCTTGGGCAAGCCGGTCGTGCCGCCCGTGCAGAAATAGGAGGACACGTCGTCCGCATTCATCTGCTGCGCGGTGCAAAGCGCCTCGCCCGACTCGCGCGCAACTGCCGTCGCGAAATCGTGGAACTCAATCTGCGAGGCCACGGCGCGACTCTCGCCGACAGGTTCGTGCTGCGGCGAGCACTCGCCGGCGAGATCGACGAGCACGACATGCCTGAGCGAAGGCACCTTATGCAGAATCGGCTTCACCTTCTGCCAGACGTCAGTGCCCGGGAACGGTGCCAGCGTGACAAGCACGGCAGCGCCCGACGCCTTCAGCAATTGACCGATCGCCTCGCCTTCGAGCATCGGGTTGATCGCACAGACGATCCCCACCGCCTCGCCGCCCCAGATCACACAATGCGTCTCGGGCAAATTGGGCAGCACATAGGCGACGACGGTGGCGCGCTGTACGCCGAGGCGCGACAGCATGTTCGCCGTGCGCGTGATATCGCGCAGCAGTTCGCTGTACGTCCAGTGCTTCGCGTTCGCGTAATCGTCGGCAGTTGCGAAATACGAAAGCGCCGGTGCGGATGGATCGATTGCGGCGCCCCGGCAGATCATCTCGTAGGTGTTTGACGGCAGGTCGGCCGGTTGTCCTTGCGCTTCGATAGCAAGAACATCCTGTAGGTTGGCGACGCCTTTCATGATGCCTCTGCGACAACCAGGTTACGCTGCACCCCGAGGTCGATCGAACCGTCGGGGCTGGCGATACGCGCTTCCACCACGTCTCCCATACTGAGATACTGCGGCCGCTCGGACTGCATCTTGAGGAACATGCGCCACTTTTCCGCTTCTGGAAGTTGCGCCGCGGCGCGCTGCTTCTCGGGCGATGGAACGATGAGCGCGCAGCCGGACGGCGTCCCGGTCGCGAGCAGGTCGCCTGCGTACAGGTCATGCACTCCGGAGAGTTCAGTCAAAGTCTCCGCCGGACCGTAGACGAGTCCCGCCGTCGAGTCGCTCTGGCGAACCGCGCCGTTCACAGTCAGCGTCAGCTTGAGCTCCTTCAGCTTGGGAATGTCCTGCTGTTGAAGCAGACAGAGGTATGGACCGACAGGGCCAAACGTGCGGTAGCTCTTGCCCTTGTAGAACTGCATTTGCGGAATCTGGATATCGCGCGCCGAATAGTCATTCACGATGACGATGCCCGCTACGAAGTCGTGGAGATTCTCGTCGGTAACCGTTTGGCGGGTCGTGACGTTGCGCTTGAGAACAAGGCCCAGTTCGATCTCGTAGTCGAGAAACTGCACCTCTTTGGGCTTTACCAACCGGGAATCGGCGGCAACCATACAGCTAGACGCCTTCGTGAAGATCATGTTGAACTTCTTCACATCGGGGTCCAAGCCGGACTCGATCATATGCTGACGGTAATTGGCGCCCTGGCAGATGAACTGCTGATCGGCCGTAACAGGCGAGAGCCACTGCACATCGGACTCCGAGATCTTCTGGCCGTCGAGGTACAGCAACTGCTCGACAGGATTGGCCTCGATGAACTCCGCGGTGGACTTGAACTCACCGGGGATGGGCGTAATAGCGCCATCGGCCACGACGCCCCAATGTGCGCGGCCCTCATGCAGGTAATGCAGAACGTGAACTGGCATAGGTCGATCTCCGGATTCAAATAAAAGGTGTGGTGTCACGCGAAAATTCTGGCCAGCGTCCTCAGCTTGCTCAGCGTGAGATCTGGGCAGCGTCGCAAATTCGAAATCAATGCGGCAATGCTCGCGGGAGTGAATCGGGGCCTCGTGAAACTGCGTGGCATCGTCGGACCCCACTGAGCCATCGCCTCGCGGCTCACGGCATGAATGCCCGTTGGCGCGGCGGACGTGAACAGATCGCCGTCGCAGTAGTGCTCATGCTTGTCGCCCCATGGGTCCTGCCAGTAGTCGAATATCTGGCTGCCCAGAATATGCCGGCCGATGCCCCACGCGTGCGTCCAGCCTTTATCGCGCAGAACGCGTTGGCCCATTCCGACCGCGTCGGCGTCCACGACTTCGTAGGCACTATGGCTGTAGGTCGCCACGAAGCCCTGTGCGAGTGCAAGCGTGTGATGATCGGCCGGCTCGTCACCGAGATCCAGCCGCAGGAATGCAACTGCGGGCGAACCGTCGGGAAGCACCTGCACGTCGCTCGGAATGAAGCCGAAGTGGCGCGTGTACCACGCACAGGTTTCCTGATAGTCGGCGAGTTCGAGCACGACATGCCCGAGCCGGATGACCTCCGGCGGCTGTTCGGGCGGCCGCTGTGTATCGTTGATGCGGACTGCCGCATCGACGGAATTGAAAGGCAACGGCTGCCGATGGGGCAAAGCCTCCGCTGGCGACTGGCCCCATATCGCATCGACTCGGAAACCCGACGGATCGGTTAGCTGAACGACGTAACCGCCGCCCACGAGCGCAGACGCTTGCACCTGGGACGCGCCCGGCAGGTTGGCCAATGCATCGAGTTCGGCCAGACTGCCGACCTGCAAACCGAAACCGGCAAAGCGAGCTTTCTGCGCCTTGCGCACGGCGTAGCAGAAATGCGAAGCGCCGGTACCGCGAAGAAGCAGGAGCGCTTCGTCCCGCGATACGCTTAGGAGCCCGAAGTCGTTGAGGAATCGTTCTGCCTGCTCGAGGTCTGGCCGCTCGAACATCAGATAACTCAATGCCGTTGCTTTCGCCGTCGGGTTGGCGTGACGAGCAGGCTGTGCGGTAGTGATTTTCATGGCGGGATGTGATCAGGCGATCGTAGTGACCGATGCGGCTTCGAAAGCCGGCGAACCGGCAGCGCTCGCATACGGTGGAAGATGTCGGCGCCCACCGAGGTTGCCGACGGAACCGTGAATCTGAGAGGTCCCTGGACAGCAGCGGGATAGACCTGTCACGCGACGGCTCACGGGTCGCCGGGCAATCGCTGTCTCCGCTGGCGGGCATTTCGCCGCCACGGCATGAACGACGCATGACGACGCCGCCATGCGCGGAAGAATGAAGTAGTGCCGGCCGGTCGGCGCGACACCCTTTCGGGTTGCTGTCTCCACAGTCACTCCATCTGTTTTCGTTAGACCGGCCGTTGCGCCGTTGATGACATTAAACTCATCGCTGATTGTTTTGTCAATGTAGACGTTCGAATCTATACTGTGGACATAACCAGATCAGGATTGAACATGACGAACACGACAAATCGTCGGACAGCCCAGCGTCCGGCGCGTAAGGCGCCCGTCTCGCCGGCTCCCGTCGTCGAAGAACGCGAGCCTCGCGGCGCGCGCCGCAAACGTGAGACACGCGCGCGGCTGCTGGACGCGGCGCTCAGGTTGATGGCCGAAAAAGGCATGGAGGGCGTGGCGATCAACGAGATCACCGAGGCGGCAGACGTCGGCTTCGGCTCGTTTTACAACCACTTCGAGTCGAAAGAGGCGATCTACGCGACGCTGATCGACAACGTGTTCGAGGAATTTGCGGACATGCTCGATCGTCTCGCGGGCGGCATTTCCGATCCGGCCGAAGTGGTCTCGGTCTCGGTTCGCCATACGGTGCTGCGCGCACGGCGCGACCCGGTTTGGGGACGTTTCCTGATTCGCGAAGGGTTCTCTGCTCGTGTCGTGAGCCGCGGGCTGGGCCAGCGACTGCTGCGCGACATTGGCAACGGCATCGCTGCGAAGCGTTTCATCGTCGCAGATCCGTTTGTCGCGTTTCTGGCAGTGGGAGGCACGGTCCTCTCAGTGATTGCAGCCGATCTGAACTTTGCCGCACCGGGCGCAACCGCACCGGCAGTGCTCGCAGAACTCGGCTTTAGCGGCGAGCATTTTCCCGAGCGCACGGCGGCCATGCTGCTGCAAACGCTGGGTCTGAAGCGCGCGGAGGCGGAAAAGATCGCGGCGCGTCCGCTGCCCGTCGTGGACGAGGCCGCAGAGGAGTAGTGAGAGGGATGACTGACGCGAGCGGTCCGGGTGCGTTTGCCATCGCGCCCAGCATGTCCGCCGGAATGTCACCCCCGGTGCCGCTCGCACCTCGCTCATAGAGCGTGATACGCAGCTCGCGGAGCTGCTTTAATTCTCGCCGCGCAGGACGGATTGGTCGGCGATCGTTGCAGCGCTATCGGACAAACGGGGACATGCCAGCGCCGCCTTCCCCGTTTTCACTCGTCATTGCCCCGACGCCGCCGTCTGCTGGTTCACTGGCAGCTCGCCCATCGCCTGGAAAAGCGCCGCCGTGTCGCTCATGCGCTGGCTCTCCGCCCGCACCGCGCCCATTTGCGCGTTCAGATAGCGCGCTTCGCTCGCGTACTGCGCCGTGGCAGGCAGCGAGCCCATCCGGTGGCGCGACGCGGTGTCGTCGAATGCCGCGCGCGCGGCCTGAGCGGCTACTTCGTTCGACGCCAGCGTCTGCGCATCGTTGTCGAGTGCGGCCAGCGAATTCGCCACGTCCTGGAACGCGGAAAGCACCGTCGCCTTGTAGTGCAGCACTGAGGCGTCGTAGGCATCGATCGACGCGCGGCGCTGTGCAACGAGCGCGCCGCCATGGAAGATCGGCTGCGACAGGCTGGCGCCGATAGCCCATAGGCCGCCTGCGCCCGAAAGCAGCGCCGGCCAGCTAAAGCCGCCGCGGCCCATCGAGGCGGTCAGCGACAGGCTCGGGAACATCTGCGCCGTTGCAGAGCCGACATCGGCGGCTGCAGCCTTGACGGCGGCGTCGGCGGCCTGAATGTCAGGACGCGCACGCAGCAGGTCCGAAGGGACAGCGACGGGCACATGCTCGGGCAGCGACAGCGTGTCGAGTGCCGGCACGCTCGGCGGGTTGTCGGGCGTACGGCCGAGCAGCACAGCGAGTGCATGAATCGCAGAGGCGCGCTGCTGACGCAGCGCCGGCAAAGTCGCCGCGACCGACGCGGCATCCTGTTTCGACCCAAGCGCCTGCACGCGCGAGACCGAGCCGAGCGCATAGCGCTGCTGATCGTCGCTTGCCGTGTCGTTGGATACGGCAACGATCCGTTCAGTGAGCGCGATCTGCCGGTCGAGCGCCGCGACATTGATCGAAGTACCCACGATGTTCGCGGCCAGCGCACGCCGCGACGCTTCCAGCTCATACGCCTGTACGTTCACGCGAGCCGCGCTTGCCGAGTTCATGTAACGCGTTTGGCCGAACAAATCGAACGTGTAGTGCGCCGCAAGCTGACCTGCAAAGAAGTTGTATTGCACCTGCTCGGGACCCAGTCCGGGCACGACCGGTGACCGGGCGCGCTGGACCTGTGCGACACCGTCGATCGACGGAAGCGTCGTCTCGCCGATCTGCGCCCGCAGTTGCTGTTGCGCCGACGCGAGCGTGCGCTGTGCCGACGCGAGCGTAGGACTGTTGCGCAAGCCCTCGTCGACGAGAGCGTCGAGCGCATCGGAGCGATAGAGGCGCCACCATTGCGGCGCCGAGGTCGCGCCTACCTCGAAAGTCTGTGTAACGCCGCCCGCCGCCACTGTCTTCGAAGGCTGCGCCTGCGCGCCGTAATGCTCGGGCGAAGGCATGGCCGGCGGCTCGCCGCCCGGTCCGAACGAACACGCGCTCACAGCGAGTGCCGCAGCCACCGCCAGCACGGATGTCCTGTAGTTGAAGCTCATGATCAAACCTCCGTATGCTCGACGACGACCGGTTGCGTGCCGCGCTCGTCATGGCGGACCTTGAAGCACGTCGCGTACAGCGCCGGCAGAAAGAACACGGTCAGCACCGTGGCGATCGTAATGCCGCCCATCAGCGCGGTTGCCATGGGTCCGAAGAAGCCCGAGCGAAGCAGCGGAATCAGCGCGAGCACGGCGGCGGCCGCCGTCAGCATGATCGGCCTGAAGCGCCGCACCGTTGCGCCGATGATGGCGTCGAAGCGTGCATGCCCCGCCGCGAAGTCCTGATCGATCTGATCGACCAGGATCACCGAGTTGCGCATGATGATGCCGAACATCGCGATCACGCCGAGCAGCGCGACGAATCCGAATGGCTTGCCGAACAGCAGCAGCGCCGTTACCACACCGATCAGACCCAGCGGCGCCGTCAGCACCACGATGAACGTGCGCGCAAAGTTCTTGAGCTGAATCATCAGCAGCGTGAGCACGGCAATGATCATCAGCGGCATTTCCGCATTGATCGACGTTTGCCCCTTCACGCTTTCTTCGACCGCACCGCCCACGTCGATCCGATAGCCGACAGGCAGCGTGGCGCGCACCGAGGTGAGTGCGTGGTCGATGTCGCGCGTGACGTCGATGCCCTGTGCGTCGCCGCGCACATCGGCCTGCACCGTAATGGTCGGCTGCCGGTCGCGTTCCCAGATCACGCCGTACTCGAGCGTATCGCGTACATGACCCAGCGAGCCGAGCGGCACTGGGCCATTCGGTGTCGGAATCGCGAGGCTCGTGAGCTTTGCCGGATCGACGCGCTCGCTCTTCGGCGCGCGCAGATCCACGTTGATCAGCTTGTCGCGCTCGCGATACTGCGTGACCGTATATCCCGATAGCGTCATGGCGAGAAAGCCCGATACGTCTTCCGAACTGACGCCCAACTGGCGCGCCCTGTTCTGGTCGATCTCGAACGAGATGGAGCGTTCGGCCGGTTCGTCCCAGTCGAACTGGACGTTGCGCGTGCGCGAGTCGCCACGGACCTTCTCCGCGACCGTCTCGGCGAGCGAGCGCACCGTCGCGATGTCGTCGCCGCTCACGCGGAACTTGATCGGGAAGCCCACGGGCGGCCCGTTCTCGAGTCGTGCAACACGGGTACGAACGCCGGAGAAGTCTTTCTCGAGTTTCGCGTCGAGCCAATGCATCAGCTCCTCACGGGTCTCGACGTCCCTGGCCGTAATCACGAATTGCGCGAAGTTCGGCTGCTGAAGCTGCTGGTCGAGCGGCAGATAGAAGCGCGGCGCGCCCGTGCCGACGAAGTCGACGAAATGCTGGATCTCCGCCTTGCCGTCGAGCACTTTCTCGAGGCGCTTCGCCTCACGCAGCGTTGCCTCGAACGAAGCGCCTTCGGGCAACCTCAGGTCCACGAGCAGTTCAGGCCGTTCGGAGTTCGGGAAAAACTGCTGCGGCACGCGCGTGAACGCGCCCATGGCTATCGCAAACAGCACGGCGGTCACCCCGAGCACAACCCAGCGCCGCTCGATGCACCACGTCACCCAGCCTGCCAGACGCTTGTAGAAGCCTGTGTTGTAGACATCGTGCTCGTGCTGGTGCCCATGACCGCTGCCGGCATGACCCTTGCGCTCCGGCAACATGTGAAAACCCAGCAGCGGCACCAGCACGACGGCCGCGAACCACGAAACGACGAGCGCGATTGCCGACACTTCGAAAATGGAGCGCGTGTACTCGCCCGTGCTCGATTTCGCGAGTGCGATCGGCAGGAAACCGCAGACGGTCACGAGCGTGCCGGTCAGCATCGGAAATGCGGTGCTGGTGTAGGCAAACGCCGCAGCGCGCGTGCGGCTCCAGCCCTGCTCCAGTTTCACCGCCATCATTTCGACCGCGATGATCGCGTCGTCGACGAGCAGGCCGAGCGCGAGCACGAGCGTGCCGAGCGACACCTTGTCGAGGCCGATACCGAACAGATGCATGCATAGCGCCGTCACCGCGAGCACGATCGGAATGGTGATCACGACCACCATGCCCGTTCGCAGGCCGAGCGAAACGAGACTCACGACGAGCACGATCGCCACAGCCTCGCCGACCGAGCGCACGAACTCGTCGACCGAGTGCTTGACCGCATGCGGCATGCTCGAAACGGGGGCGAGCTTCAGACCCGCGGGCAGCGTGGCCTGCAGTTCGGACGCCTTTGCGTCGAGCGCCTTGCCGAGGTCGATGACGTCGCCACCCTTTTGCATCGTCACGCCCATGCCGAGCACCGCCTGTCCGCCGACGCGCATCTGCGTCACGGGCGGATCGTCATAGCCGCGCCTGATCGTAGCGATGTCGCCGAGCCGGAACGTGCGCTTGTTGATCGTGATCAGCACGTCCGCCAACGCCTGCTCGTCCTTGATCGCGCCGCTTGGCCGCACGAACACGCGGTCGTCAGCCGTGGTGACCGTGCCGACGGGCGCGACGGTATTCTGCGCGTCGATGGCTTGAGCCAGCTGCTGCGGCGTGATCGAAAGCCGCGTGAGCTGCGCATTCGAGACCTCGACGAAAATGTGCTGGTCGGGATCGCCGAAGTAGTCGACCTTCGCCACGCCGGGCACGCGCAGCAGCACCGTGCGCAGCTTGTCGGCGTAGTCGTGCAGCTGCGCGGGCGTGAAGCCGTCGCCCTCGAGCGCGTAGATGTTGGTGTAGACGTCGCCGAACTCGTCGTTGAAGAATGGCCCGACCGTACCCTTCGGCAGCGTTGCCCGGATATCGCCCACCTTCTTGCGAACCTGGTACCAGGTCTCGGGCACTTCCTTGACGGGCGCCGAGTCCTTCATCGCGAAGAAAATCATCGACTCGCCGGGGCGCGAGTAGCTCTTGATGTTGTCCACATACGGCGCCGCCTGCAACTGGCGGCCGATGCGATCCGTGATCTGCTCCTGCACTTCGCGCGCGGTCGCGCCCGGCCAGTAGGTCTGAATGACCATCGTGCGAAACGTGAATGGCGGATCTTCCGATTGCGCGAGGCGTGTATAGCCGATCACGCCGAAGAGCGTCGCCAGTCCGATCAGGAAGATCACGAGCTGCTGGTGACGCAGTGCCCAGGAGGAGAGATTGAAACCGCCTGTGTCAGCGGTCTCTTTGTCGGAAGCATTCACGGGCGGCATGTCCGGCCCGTTCTCATGGTCGCGTGCGTTCATGACGGGAAGTCCTCCGGATGCAGCGGCGGTACGACTTGCACATGCTGCCCCGAACTCACGGCGTGCACGCCTTGCAGGATCACGCGGTCGCCGTCATGCAGGCCTGAACCGATCGACACCGTACGTTCTTCGTATCGCTGGACCGTGACCGGGCGCAACTCGAGCGTGTCGCTCCCGCTACGCACGACCCACACCGCGGGATTCTCGCCACGATGGAAAAGCGCAGTCACCGGCAGCGTGAAGGTCTGTCCGGCTGCGTTGCCCTGAACCGAATCGAACGCGACGTTGGCTGTCATGCCAAGGCGCACTTCCGGGCTCGCTGCCGCGAGCGTCAGCTTGACCCGCCAGGTGCGGCTTTCCTGATCGGCGGCGGCCGACACTTCGCGCACGCTCGCTTCAAACGACTTGCCCGGCAACGCGGGCAGCGTCACACGCGCCTTGCTGCCGGCCTTCAGCGAGTTGACCACGCGCTCCGGGGCATCGCAGACGATATCCACATCACCCGTCCAGTCGATGTGATACACGGCCTGCGTGGCCTGAACGTTCTGCCCGGTGTTGGCATCTTCGGAAGTCACCACGCCGTCGTGATCCGCGGCAAGCGTTGCATAGCGCAGGTGATCGGCGGCGAGCGCCATCTGCGCCAGCGAGGAATTGCGCTGCGCCAGCGCGGTCGCGTAGGCGTCCTGGGTCTGTTCGAGCTGTGCGGGCGCAATCAGGTTCGCGTGCGCCTGCGCCTCGTCGCGGTCGAGCTGCTGTTTGGCAAACACGAGGCGATGTTCTGCGGCGTCGAGCTGCGCTCGCGCGCTCACAAGGTTGTTCTGCAGATCGGTTGGGTCGAGCAGCGCCACCGTCTGTCCCGCCTTGACGGTATCGCCGATACGCACTCGCCGCTCAGTGATCTTGCCGCCGACGCGAAACGAAAGCGTCGTGGAATAGCGCGCCTCCACCTGCGCGGGCAGCGACTCGCCCGGGATGCGTCCGTCGGGGCGAACCACACGTGCAACGACCGGCTTGGCCTCGGGCGCCACGACCTCGCGTTGGTGACATGCGGAAAGAAGGATTGCGCTGCACGCCATGAGGATGACGGGCGCCCGATGCGTCGACCGGATGATGGAAGGTAACAACGAACGCGCCCGCTTCAGCGCGACAGGAACGGAATGTTTCACGATGTTCACAAGACAGGTGGTGAGTCCAGGTAGAAAAGTCGTCCGCGCTGATGAAAGGCCGCCGTGCCCGGAAGCACGCGTTGCCATTGGCGCGAAAACAGGAAAGCCCTCTGATGCGCTACTGATCCTCTCGAGCGCCGCGGCAAACGATGGCTCCGGTTTCTGGCCGCCTATCGAACCTGGCGCGCAACACATGTGTGTTGCAGATCAGCATTGACGGAGCCGCGCGATTGCGTAAGCGCACGCGTTGCTCTGCACGGCATCTGCGGATTCCGGCCTGGTGTCCGTCAACGCCTGAGACGCCGCCGCTGTATCCACCCTGCTCGTTCAGTCCTGCTAGCCCACGTTTCCGCATGTCAGCCGCACGGATGAGATTAGACCCATTACTGATGATGTTGTCAACTATGACGTTTAAATCTAAAATCGGAACAGACAATGACCGAGGAGGCAACAATGTCTGATGGCTCCAACCCGCGCGCGAGCCGCCGACACGCAGTCATGGCCCCGATTCCGGCGCGCGAGCCGCTCGCCGGAGATTCGCCGCGTCTTGCCCGGCGCAAGAGCGAAACCCGCGCCCGTCTGCTCGACGCCGCGTTCGGACTGATCGCGAAAAAAGGAATGGACGGTGTGACGATCAGCGAGATCACAGACGCAGCCGATGTGGGATTCGGCTCCTTCTACAACCACTTCGACTCGAAGGAAGGCATCTTCACCGCGCTGGTCGAATGGCTGTTCGAGGAATTCGCCAATACGCTGGATCGACTCGCAAGCGGCTTGTCGGACCCCGCGGAAGTGATCGCGGTGTCGATTCGTCATACGCTTTTGCGCGCTTGCCGTGAGCCGGTCTGGGGAGAACTGCTGATACGCGAAGGCCTGTCTATGCGCGCGCTCAGCCGAGGGCTCGGCCTGCGACTCCTGCGCGATACGGAGAGAGGCATTTCCGAGCAACGCTTCGTGGTGGCCGACGAGCTGATGTGCGTGATTTCCGTCATCGGCACGGTGCTCGCAGGGGGGGCCGTCGAACTCAATTCCGCCGCGTCGTCGAAACGTGTGGTTCGTATCCGCAAAACGCTTCGATCAAAACAGGAGAAGCTCGCAGAGAACACGGCGGCCATCGTCCTGCAGGCGTTCGGCCTGAAACGCGCGGAGGCGGAGAAGATCGCCCGGCGTCCGCTGCCGGCGCCGCTCCAAAGCCAGCAATGTGTTTGAGGAACCGCCAGGCCGTGTCTTACTCTCTTCTGATCAGGCAGCGTGCATCTGCGGCAACCAGCGACGCCCAGCTATTCGAACTGGACGCACTGAGCCGACGATGTCGACAGATTGATGGCAAACTCTCTGCAGCCCGATCTCGCGAGAACACATGCGCAGCTCGAGGTCCTGGGTGCGATGCCCGCCGAGGACACCGGTTCGGAAACCCCTGCGGTGGCGAGAACTGCTGTTCGCCATACTGAAAAGGCTACGCGCGGCCAACATTTCGCTGTCGAACCCAAGAACCGTGGTGGTTCAAGAAGCGAGAAGTGGCGAACTGATCGCGTGACAGCAATCCACTTAGAAAAGGCCCGTGGAATAGCCCTGTCTCATGGCTTTATGTGCACGCTGCACGTTGCTTGAAGACACGGCCCGCGTTGAGCATTCCCGTGGGGTCGAGCAGCGCCTTGAGTTTGTTCATCAGTTCGATTTCCGGTTCCGAGCGGCTGTAATGCAGGAACGGCTCTTTAATCACCCCGATGCCATGTTCGGCAGAAATACAGCCTTCGGCCTCGCTAACGGCGGCATAGATCAGCTCTTCGACTTCCAGCAGGTTTGAGGCGTCCGCATACGGGCCGGAAAGCAGATGCAGGTTTCCATCGCCGAGATGGCCAAAGAACAAATGCGTCTGCTGCGGGAAGCGTTCGCTCAAAGACGAGCGTGCATCGTCGACAAAGCGCTCCATCCTGTCCATCGGTATTCCGATGTCGAACGCCGCATGAGGTTTGAGCTTCGACAGCAATTCGCCGACCGTCTCGCGGTATGCCCACAACTGCTTCGCGTGATCGATGGTCTGCGCAATGATCACGTCCTGAACGACGCCTTCTTCGAGCATCCGTTCGAGCGACTGTTCAAGCGCGAGCCTGTCGTCATCGTAGGATTCGCCCAGCGTTTCAACCAGCACATACACGGGAAACCGCTCGTCGAACGGTGCCTTCAAATGAGCGATATTCATCGCCGCGCTCATGAAGTCCTGCCACATCAGTTCGAACGAAGAGAGACTTGCGAGCCGCGCGCGCAGGTACTTGAGCAGCCGCGTCGCGTCTTCGAACGACGCGACCGCACACAACGCCGTATTCGCCGCTGAAGGCTTCGGCTCCGGCTTGAGCACGAGGCGCGTGATCACGCCGAGCGAGCCTTCGGAACCGATAAAAAGCTGCTTCAGATCGATACCCGTCGTGTTCTTCGTCACCCGGTTCATCATCGACAGCACCGTGCCGTCGGGCAACGCAACTTCCAGTCCGAGAATCCGATCGCGCATCGTACCGAAGCGGATTACGCGATTGCCTCCCGCATTCGTCGCCGCGTTGCCGCCGATCTGACACGTGCCGCGGGCACCGAGATCGAGTGGAAAGAACCAGCCCTCCGCTTCGACGAACGTTTGCAACTGTTCGAGCGGCACACCGGCTTGCACCGTCAGCGTTCCGCCGATCCTGTCGAACGATTCGATCGCATTGACGCGCGCAAGCGACAACGCGACTTCACCCGCCTGCGGCGTCGCACCGCCCGCCAGTCCAGTCAGTCCGCCCTGTACGACGACCGGTTGTCGATGCTTCGCCAGCACGCGCAATGCGCTTGCAACATCGGCGGGCGTGCGTGGGAACAACGTCATTCGTGGCCGGACACGCGGCGCGTCGCTCCAGTCACCAGCGTGTGCATCGGCAACGGACGCATCGAGCGACACGCAATCCGCGCCCAGTGTTTCGACAAGTGAGAGCTGGAGTGCGTCCGGATGCTGTGCATGCATGTTCCGATCCCCCGCTCAGGTCGCCACGCGTTCGATCTGTCCGCCGAAGCGGCCGACGAAACTGCCTGCGATCAACGCGATCAGCGCGACGACCGTCAGGAAGATGCCAGGCGCGGTCAATGCGCCGGTGTGATGCAGCAGTTGCGTGACGACCAGCGGCGTAATGCCTGTGAAGAGCACGGTCGCGAGGTTGAGCGACAGCGCGATGCCGCTGAAACGCACGTTGGTCGGAAAAAGATCGGCCAGCAGATACGCGTACGCGCCGTTCACAAAACCGCCGACGATGCCGATGATCACGAACGCAAACAGCGGATCAATGCCATGCGCGGCCACGAGACGGTAAAACGGATAGCTGCCGAACAGCATCAAAAGCGAACCGATGCGATGCCAATGCCGCGAAGGCACCGAATCGCCGAGCCACGCGAATAACAGCAGCGACGCAGACATCGTCGCGATGCCGAGGTTCTGTCCGGCGCTGACTGCCGTAGGCGCGTAGTGCAGAACGGTCGTCAGGTACGACGGCAGCACGACGAAAAGAAGGCTGTTCGATGCATTCACAATCCCCGCCACGCCGACCCCGATCGCGACCTGCTTCGGGTAGTCGGTCAGCACCTTTCTGAACGGACGCTTAACCTTGTGACTCTTGAGCCGCTGATACTCGTTCGATTCTTCGAGCGAAGTGCGCAGCCAGTACGAGACCAGTCCGATCACGCCGCCGAAGATGAAAGCAATGCGCCAGCCGAACGCGAGCACGTCGGCGGCGTTGAGCAGCGAGTGCAGCGCGAGGCTGATCAGCGTCGCCGTCAGTACGCCGGAATTCAGGCAGAAGATCACGAGTCCGCTGACGAGACTCGCTCGCACCGGAATCTCTTCAACGACGTACGTGATCGAGCAAGGCAATTCGCCCGCGAGGAAAAAGCCTTGTGCGAGACGCAGCAGCACTAGCAGCACGGGCGCCAGCACGCCGATCGACGCATAGCCTGGAATCAGCCCGATGCCGATGGTCGCCGCCGACATCGCCAGCACGGACACCAGAAAAATCACGCGCCGCCCGAAGCGGTCGCCGAGACTGCTCAACACGATGCCGCCCAACGGACGCGACACGTAGCCGATCGCGAACACGCCGAACGTGCTGATCAGCGACGCCAGCGGATCCGTTGCGGGAAAAAACTGCCGCGCGATTTCACGCGCGAACACGCCGTAGATGATGAAGTCGTAAATCTCCAGCGAGCCGCCGAGGCTCGCGAGTATCACCGTCTTCCACTTCTGCCTGACCGCTGGCTGGCGTGCAACCGCCGCAATGTCTGCTGAGGCCATCGAGTTGTCTCCGTCATGGTTTTTTATCGGAATGTCTATGGCACGCGCTATTCGACCGGTACGGGTGTCGCCGCGGGCGTGCCTGTTCTCAACGCGGCGTCCCGGCCGCCGAATGCTTGCACCAGTCTGTCCTGATCGGCCTTGGCGGCAGCATCGGCGGCCTCGGGATCGACCAGCGTCCGAAGCTGCCGTTCGAAGCGCGCCAGCACGTCGGCGTATTCCGGCAACGGCGCAAGATCACGCAGCTCTTCCGGGTCATTTTCCAGATCGAACAGTTCCGGCCGCATGCCGACGTAATGGTGGTACTTGTAGCGGCTGTCCGCGACCATATAGGCGGCGCTCTCCGATCCCACGGCGTGATATTCGCTGAACGCGAGGCGCTCAGGCACGTCTTCCGTGCGGGCAAGTTTAACGAGCGACTCGCCCGGACCGTCGATCATTTCCGCATCGCAGCCCGTGCATTCGAGCAGCGTATTCTGGATATCGACCAGCGACACCGGCGTGCCGCTCACCTTCCCCGCCGGAATGTCCGGACCGGCGACGATCATCGGCACACCCGTCGACTCGCGGTACATCAGGCACTTGTTCCACATGCCGCGCTTGCCGAGGTTGTCGCCGTGATCGCTGCTGTAGATGATCGTCGTCGATTCGTCGAGCCCGTTCTCACGCAGCGCGGCGAGCACCTTGCCGACCTGCGCGTCGAGAAACGACACGAGCGCGTAATAGCACGCGACGGCGAGGCGCCGACGCTCGTCGCTGCCGATCGCGGCGTCGTGATCCATATGCCGCGCCTGACGTTCCACCCACGGATGCCGCACGTAACCCGTCGACGGATGCAGCGCCGGGAGATCGATCCCGTCTGGATCATAAAGATCGAAGAATTCCTGCGGCACGACGAGCGGAAAATGCGGCGCAACGAGGCCGACGAACAGCACCCAGGGTTTGTCGTCGCGGCTGTGCGCGCCGAGCCAGTCGCACGCCGTATCGGCCACGCGCATGTCGAAGCGGTTGTAGTCGGACATGCCCGGACCGATCTTGTCGTAGAGCGGAGAGCGGCCCATCGTCTCGGGCATCGGATTGCGCACCGAGCCCCACACCTGGCCGATGCCATCGAGAATGTGCACCGCGTGATGCTGCTTGCGAAAGCCAACGGGCGACGCCTCCGTCTTGTAGTGCAGCTTGCCGATCGACTCTGTCATCACGCCGCTCGCCGACAGATGCTGCGCCCAGCCAGGCGTGCTGCCGTCGTATGCGATTGCGTTGTCCCAGCAGCGGATGTCGTGAACATAGCGCCCCGTCGCGAGACTCGCGCGCGCCGGCACGCAGATCGGCGACGGCGTGTATGCGTTGCTGAAGCGCGTGCCGCGCTGCGCGAGCCTATCGAGCGCCGGCGTCTTGATGAGCGGGTGTCCGGCGCACCCCATCAGGTTGTGCTGATGTTCGTCGGACAGAATGAAAAGGACATTGGTGGGCTTCATGGCGCTGTCTCTGCGGCTTGTATTGGGTATTGCCGCGTCTCCTGCAGTTCATAGTGGTCCAACGCCGCATGACGCGCAATTGACATTTTGTGAAAGGCGAATAACTATTGGTTATTCGCTTTTCGCGCCCGGCCATTGCTTATGGATCCAATCGAACGCTTCTTTCAAGCTGGATTGAAGCTCAGTCACCTGCGTCTGCTCACAATGTTCGACAGCCTTGGGCAAATCCGGCTCGTCGCCGAAAAGCTCAACGTGACGCAGCCTGCCATATCGAAGCAGCTTGCCGAACTGGAAGCGGGCCTAGGCGTGCCCGTGCTGACGCGTGTGGGCAACCGGCTGTTCTTCACGCCGGTCGGCGAGGCGCTAATGAAGCGCGCTCGCGAGGTATTTCATCAGCTTGAACAGGCGCGCTTCGAGGTCGATGCGTTGACGAGCGGCATCTCGGGCAAGATTTCCGTCGGCGCGGTCGCGACCGTAATGCCTGTCTTCGCCCCCGAACTCGTGGTCGAACTGAAAAAACACGCGCCGCATGTGAACGTAAGCTTTTACGAGGCCACCAGCGACCGCCTGTTTCCGATGCTCGCCGCAGGCGCGCTCGATTTCGTCCTGAGTCGCACGGGGCCGCCGCGCGCCGACACGGCGGCATTCGCTTCGCATGCTGTGCTCAATGATCCGATCGTCGTGGTCTGCGGGCGCGAGCATCCGCTTGCCGGGCGCCGTACGATCGGTGCGTCCGATCTCGCCGGGCTGCCGTGGATCCTGCCGCCGCGCGAAGCGCCCACCTTTCTCTCGCTGCAAGCGTGGATGCACGAACACGAACTCGAGTTTCCCGATGGTTGCGTGCAATCCATTTCGTTGCAAGCGAACGAAGCAATGATCGCGTCGTATCCCTTTCTTGCGCTGATGCCGCTCGCAGTCGCGCGGCAAGGCGTGCATCGCGAGAAACTCGTGATTCTTCCGTTAGAAGGAACCCGCTTTCTGGAGACGGTGCAGCTGTTCTATAACCACTCGTCGGCGAATCCTGTCCTGCCCGTCGCGCTAACCTGTATTGAGTTAGCTGAAAAGCGGATTTCAAGTTTGCTGCTAGCGTAAGGTTCGTAGATCCAAGTAAATCGACCCATTGCGGTGTCGTCCTCGATCGACGATAGCGTAGTTCTGGAACGACCGCGCGTTTTCCGCCTTGCTCAGATCTGCAATCAACTTGCACAGATCCGCACTCGCTAAGGGACCGGTCACCCGCCTAAGATGCCTCTACACCGACAGCGAGGGATGAGCCAGCGTGGCTCGGCGCACACGGAAACACCTCACGTATTGGCATCCGTCGATGTCGCTTCAGCACGAGCACACCATGGCAGACCTGTCGACCGCCTTTCTCACTGAGCAGCAGATCATGATTCGCGACGCGGCACGTCGTTTGGCCGCCGGCGTGGTCGCACCTACGGCGGCAGAGCGTGATCGGACCTCAGCCTGGCCGCATGCAGAACTGAAAACGCTGGCCGATGGCGGCTTCCTCGGCATGTTGATTCCCGAAGAGTATGGCGGCGTCGGGGCTGGATTTGTCGAGTTCTGTCTCGCACAACACGAGTTCGCCGCTGTCGATGCGGGCTTGGCCACCATCCTGCACGTGCACAACATCACTGCAATGTGCATTGCCGCCAACGGCACCGAAGCACAGAAGCGTAACTACCTGCCGGCGATGGCGCGTGGCGAGGCGATTGGTGCGACGCTGATTTCCGAGCCGCAAGCCGGCTCAGATACCGCGGCCTTGCGTGCCACCGCACAGCGCGACGGTGATTGCTTCGTGCTCAACGGCACCAAGCAATTCGTCTCCAACGGGAGCGAAGCGGGCGTGGCCGTTGTTCTGGCCCAGACGGACAAGTCCAAAGGTAAGAAGGGCTGGAGCACCTTCGTTATCGACCCCAGGCAGGCGGGCTACCAGGTCAGCCGGATCGAAAGCAAGCTCGGCCAGCATACGGCACACACCGCACAGATCGTGTTCGACAATTACCGCGCTCCGGCGACGAGCCTGCTGGCTGAAGAAGGCTGCGGATATTCCACCATCCTCGGAAGCCTGTCGGATGGCCGCATCGGCATCGCCTTCATAGCGGCAGGCGCTGCACGGGCTGCCCTCGATGCTGCGCTTCAGTATGCGAACGAGCGCGAGGTTTCCGGAAGGACAATCATCGAACTGCAGGGTGTCGCATTCGATCTGGCCGACATGGCTGCGCAAGTCGACGTGGCCTTTCAGTATTGCCTGCACGCGGCACAGCTTTGCGAAGCCGGCATGGAATGCGGCAAGGAAGCCTCCATTGCGAAACTGTTCGCCAGCGAGATGGCGGAGAAGGTCTGCTCGCAGGCGCTGCAGATTCATGGCGGCTACGGCTACCTCACGGACTTCCCGGTTGAGCGGTATTTCCGCGACGTGCGCGTGACCAGTATCTACGAAGGCACGAGTCACATCCAGAAGCTGATCATCGCACGCTCGCTGGCTTGAGCACGGGCGGTTGTCCGCACAACAAGCTTTGACGGAGACGACATGACATTGCCGCTCGAGGGTATTCGCGTGCTTTCGCTCGCGCAACAGTATCCCGGCCCGTTTTCAACGCTGGTGATGGCAGATCTCGGAGCAGAGGTCATTCTGGTGGAACGCCCCCCCGCAGGCGACCCCGCTCGCATGCAGCCAGATTTCCATGCCGCGTTGAACCGCAACAAGCGCTCTGTTGCGTTGGACCTGAAGACGACGGCAGGCAGGGACGCGCTGCGCAGCTTGATCGCCACCGCCGACGTGCTCATGGAAGGTTTCCGCCCCGGCACGATGGATGGGTTGGGCTTCGGCTACAACGACGTAGCCGCGATCAACCCGCGCTGCGTGTATGTGTCGATCTCCGGTTTCGGTCAGCATGGCCCGTATCGCGACCGGCCGGCGCACGACCTGTCGTACCAGGCGATCTCGGGTTTGCTGTTCCGGCAGGCCGAGACCGGCAGGATCGAGCCACTGCCGGAGTTGGCGATCGGTGACCTGACTGCCGCCATGTTCGCGCTGACCGGATGTCTCTCAGCGTTGCTGGAGCGCACCAAGACGAACAAGGGCCGCCATGTGGACGTGTCGATGACCGACGGCCTCGTGTCCTGGATGGCGGCATCGCTCAGCCCACTGATGAACGGCGGCCCGCCTGGACTCGCGCAAATCAATGCGGAACCGGGCTACGGCATCTACCGCTGCGCGGATGGCCGGCTGCTGTCGCTCTCGATTGCTTACGAAGACTGGTTCTGGAAGCCGCTTTGCGGATTGCTGGAAATTCCCGATGTCGCCCATGCCACGCATGACGAGCGCGTCCAGCGTGAGGCCGAATTGCGGCAGCGGATTGGGCAAGCTATTTCACGTCTGCCGCGCGCTGAATGGGCGGCCTTGCTGGACGGCGCCGGTATTCCATGGGGGGACGTCAATACGCTCGACGAAGTGGTGGACGACCCGCATTTCCGCGCGCGCGGCATGTTCACGCAGGCCATGGATGCCGATGGCAGGCGGCGCTGGCACGTAGCGCAGCCGTTGATATTCGATGGTGTGCGTTCCGGGCCGGTGAGCGGCGTGCCCGTCGTCGGAGAAGACAACGTAGCGCTGTTGCAGCGTCAATCGTGATCCACACCAAACGCAATCACAGCGATCCCGGAAGAACTTCAGGAGCAGGAGCATGAGCGAAATTTATGTTGTGGGCGTCGGTATGACGCCGTTCGGACGTCTGACGGAAATGAGCCTCAAGGCCATGGTTCGTCAGGCGACAGAAGCTGCGCTGAACGATGCGGGCCTGCAGAAGGATTCGATCGAAGCGGCATTCTTCGGCAATGCATCGCAAGGACACATGGAGGGCCAGCAGATGATCCGCGGCCAGATTGCCCTGCGCGACATGGGCATCAGCCGTATTCCCGTGGTCAACGTCGAGAACGCCTGCGCCAGTGGAAGCAGCGCGTTCACGCTGGCGGTCAACCACTTGAAAGCAGGTGCCGGCGATATTGCGCTGGCGGTGGGTGCGGAGAAGATGTACTCGGCGGATCGCAGCCGCATGTTCTCCGTTTTCGACAGCGCACTGGACATCTCGTGCGCGGCCGACGTGCACGCCGATCTGCTTCGCATGGGTGAAGGCGTCGAGGTGCCGCCGGGCACGACCTCGCCGAAACCGTACAGCGTGTTCATGGACGTCTATGCAGCCTTCGCTCGCGCTCACATGAAACGCTTTGGCACCACGCAGCGCCAGATTGCAGCGGTCGCGGCGAAGAATCACGCGCATTCGGTGCACAACCCGCTGTCGCAATACCGCACGTCATACACCATTGACGACGTGCTCGCGGCGGCGCCAATCACCTACCCGCTCACGGTGCCGATGTGTTCGCCAGTGTCGGATGGCGCCGCAGCCGCGATTCTGTGCACGGGCGCCGCATTGCGCCGGCTGGGCCTCGATACGCACCGCGCGGTGCGCGTGCTGTCGTCGGTGATTCAGACCGGCAGCGATCGAAACTATACCGACGTGCGCAACCACCTCACCGTACATGCGGCAAGGCGGGCGTACGAGGCGGCTGGCGTCGGCCCGCGCGATGTATCGGTGGCGGAAGTGCATGACGCGACCGCAATGGGCGAAATCATCCAGATCGAGAACCTCGGATTTTTTGAGTTCGGCGAAGGCGGCCCGGCTTCCGAACGCGGCGACACCTCGATCGGTGGCCGCATTCCGGTCAATCCATCGGGCGGGTTGGAGTCGAAGGGACACCCGGTAGGCGCAACGGGCATTGCCCAGGTGCATGAACTGGTGACGCAGTTGCGCGGCGAGGCTGGACCCCGTCAGGTCGATGGGGCAAGCATCGCCGTGGCTGAGAATGGCGGCGGACTCTATGGGGTGGAAGAGGCTGTTGCTTGCGTGACCATTCTCGAGCGCTGAGCCCTGCAGATTTCTACCGCACCCGGACACCATCGGCAGGTCAGCGCCGATATGACCCAGGCGTGGTGCCGGTCCACGCCTTGAAGGCGCGGTTAAAAGCGGTGGTATCGGCGAATCCAAGCCGGGCCGCCAATTCCGCAATCGGCAATGTGCCGGTATTCAACCGCTCAATGGCCACGTCTTTGCGTATTTGATCTTTCAGTGTCTGGAACGTGATGCCTTCTGCGGCCAGGCGGCGCTGCAGCGTACTGATCGACATGTACAGACGCCCCGCTACCGCGTCCATGTCGGGCCACTCCGGCTCTCTTTGCAGCAGCACCGCCCGCACCTGCGCGCGCGTCGCGTAGTCGCAGGGATGCGGCAAGACGAAATTGCCAGGCGCGTTTTCGATCAGCGCGCGCAGTGCGGCCTCGTCACGCCGCACCGGCGCGTTCAACGCTGCCGCATCGAACCAGACCGCCGAGCGCGTCTGTCCGAACTGAACCTGGCACGGGAACATGATGGTGTGGAAAGTGCCCCACTGCGGCACTTCGTAACTGAAGTCGACTCTGCGTGGCGGCAGGCGATCGCCTTTGAGCCACGCGAGCATATGCCAGAACACCCGCATCAATACGTCGTGCGCAATGTGGCGGTGCGCAACTTCGGCGTCGGAGAACTGCAGCGTGAAGCCGGCAAGCGCGTCTTCGCGTGCGTAGTGCAGCGCTACGTCGTGTTGCAGTAGCCGGAATGTGTGTGCCGCGCGGCGCATGGCAACTTCCAGGCTGGGCGCGCCGAGCGCGGAGCGAATGATCAGTGTAAAGCCGCCGGGCCGCATGGGATGCGACAGAAACCCGATGCACTCGTCGTCGAGCGCCACGATCAGTTGCCTCAGTAGCGCTCCGTACTGCTTCGGCGTGATCCGCGCACGTGGATCGTCGAGCACGGCAGGGGAAATCCCGCAGCCTTCCAGCAACGCGGCAATCTTCGCGTCCGACATGGCGGCCTGTTCCCTGGCTCCTACCAGCGAGCCATGCACCAGACTGACGGGAACGGTATGCGTTTGAGCAGACATGCATGTCATTTAATCAGATTTACCGCGCTTACGCAGATGAGTTGAGCGGATCCGCAAAGAAGATGAATGGATACGCCATCGCGATTTGACGAGAGGCTTCTAAGATCTATGTATCAAGTGACCCGCCAATGGAGCCTCTACTTATGCACGCAGCAGCTGTTCTCACGGAGGTTCGCGACGGTGCAATCTGGCTTACGTTGAATCGCCCGGAAGCCATGAACTCCATTTCGCCCGCGGTGGTTCAAGGGCTGATGCACGGGCTCGACCTTGCAGCAACGTCTAACGAGGTCCGTGCCGTAGTCCTCTGCGGCACTGGGCGCGCTTTTTGTGCGGGCGCCGATTTGAAGTTCGTGCGCAGCACCGGCGACGCAGACGGCGTCGGAAGTTTTCTCGGCGACTTTCTGGTGTTGCTGAACCGGCTCGAAGCGTTCCCCAAGCCGGTGATCGCCGCGGTCAACGGCATGGCACTGGCAGGCGGCCTGGAGATGGTCTTGTGCTGCGATCTGGTCGTGGCCGCACGCTCGGCGCAGTTCGGCGACGCACACGCTAACTACGGCCTGTTGCCAGGCGGCGGCGGGTCGGTACGGCTGCCTCGCAAGATAGGCCCGACGCGCGCGAAGTACCTGATGTTCACAGGCGAGTTCGTGTCCGCCGAGCACATGAAGTTGGCTGGCCTCGTCAATGAGGTCGTCGATGACCCGGCGCTCCTGGAAGCGGTCGGCGCACTGGTTGCGTCGATTGCCGCGAAGAGCCCGCTTGGCCTCGCTCGGATGAAGGCACTGGTCGACGACGGTCTTCAGCAGCCGCTTGAAACGGCGTTGCGACAGGAACTGCTGATGAGCGCGCTGCATGAGCAAAGCCATGACATGCACGAAGGTTTAGCGGCGTTTGAAGAAAAACGTGCCCCCCGGTTCGTGGGGCGTTGATGGAACGGCCGACGCCTGTTCGGCAGCATGGGAAAGGATCAAATGAACCTGAATGACAAAGTCGCCATCGTGACCGGCGCGGCATCCGGCCTCGGGCTGGCAACCTGCAAAACGTTGCGTGCTGCCGGTGCAAAGGTGGTGGGATTCGATCTCGATGGCGCAAAGGTGGCCGAGGTGCTAGGGCCCGACATGACGGGCTTGGCCGTCGATGTTGCCGACGAGCGTAGCGTGATGGCCGCCGTGGAGAGGGTCCGCGACGTTCATGGTGCGGTGCATATCGCGGTCAACTGCGCGGGCATTCTGGGTCCGTGCAAGACGATTTCGAAAAGCGAGCTGTTTCCAACTGAATTGTGGAACCGCGTGCTCGGCGTCAACCTGACCGGCACCTTCAACGTGGTTCGACACGCGGCGTTGGCCATGACGGCAAATTCACCGGACGCCAGCGGCGAGCGCGGCGTCATTATCAATACCGCGTCGGGTGCGGCCAAGGCGGGTCAAATGGGACAAGCGGCGTACAGCGCCAGCAAGGCCGGCGTGGTCGGCATGACGCTGCCGATCGCACGCGATCTTGCGGAACACGGCATCCGTGTCATGGCCATTTCGCCTGGATTGTTTGAATCCGGCATGTCGGCCGGCATGCCGGCGAAAGTGTCCGACGGTCTCATCGACAAAATGCTGTTCCCGCGACGCATGGGTAAGGCGGAGGAGTTCGCTGGTTTGGTCCGTCACGTGATCGAGAACGCGTATCTGAACGCGCAAACGCTAGACATCGACTGCGGTACGCGCTGAACTCGCCAACCAGAGGAGACAAGGATGCAACTGTCCGACTATTTCGACGCCGCCGCATCGCGCTACCCGAACCGGGAAGCTTTTGTGGACGGCGACGGCACGATCCGTATCAACTTCGCCGAAGCGCAGAAGCTCGTCTATGCCGTGGCTCATGCACTGCGTACCGACGATTCGCTGGGGCTCGGCGCCCACATCGCCATCTACTCGCCAAACGATTACCGCATCAGCCTGCTGCAGATTGCGATAAACCGGGCAAGCATGGTTTGGGTTTCGATCCATACGCGCAATGCGGTTGAAACCAATATTGCCGTTCTCGACTATGCGGACTGCGATCTCGTTTTCTTCCACAGCAGCTACGAGGCGTTTGTTCCGGCGATGAAAACTGGTCTGCCGCGCACGAAGACATTCATTTGTCTCGACCGCGCTTCAGAGCATGGGGCGAATTTCGCCGAATGGATTTCGTCGCATCAGAACGTGACGTTGCCGGAAAGCGAGGTGGACGAGGATCGCCTCGCGGTGCTCCAGCCCACCGGGGGCACCACAGGTCCGTCGAAGGGTGCGCTGCTGACCAACCGGGCCGTCGAGATGAGTCTGATCTCGGTGTTTTCCGCACTCGACATGGACCACGAGACCCGCGTGCTGGCCGTCGCTCCCCTCACCCATGCGGCCTGCTTCGTGACGCTCGCTGCGGCGGTTCGTGGCGGCGCGACGGTGGTGTTACCGAGCTTCGATGCCTACAACGTACTCGATACCATCGCCCGCGAGCGCATCACGCACTTATTCCTGCCGCCGACGATTGTCTACGCGTTGCTGAGTTCTCCGGCGTTGGACCACGCGGACACGTCGTCTCTGCGATGCATTGCCGTAGGTGCCGCCCCGATTGCGCCGGAGAAGCTGAAGGAAGCTGTACGTCGCATTGGCCCAGTCATCTACGAGGTTTACGGGCAGAGCGAATGCCTGTTCCCCGTCGTCGCCAAACAACCTGCGGACTACCTGCTGGAATCGGGCGAGTTCGACGAGGACGCCCTGCGCTCGGCAGGGCGTGCCGTGCCGTTCGCGCGTGTCGAGATCATGGGCGACGATGGCGCCCTTGTCGGCCCCGGTGTACGCGGGGAGATCGTGGTGCGCTCGGCCATGGTGATGGCCGGCTACTACAAAAAGCCCGAGGATTCGAGCGCGGTCTCGGCCCGCGGATGGCATCACACGACCGATATCGGCATACGGGACGCGCGGGGGTTCATTACCATCGTGGACCGCATGAAGGACATGATTGTCAGCGGTGGCTTCAACATCTTCCCCGCTGAAGTGGAGGCTGCGATCAACGCGCATCCGGCCGTATTGGATTGTGCAGTGGTTGGCGTGCCGGACGAAAAGTGGGGCGAGGCCGTGAAGGCGATCGTGCAACTCAAGGCGGGCCAGGAAATCTCGGAAGCGCACCTGATCGAGCTATGCAAGCAGGCGCTGGGGAGCGTCAAGGCGCCCAAATCGGTGGAGTTCTGGACGGACCTGCCGCGTAGTGCGGTGGGCAAGATACTCAAACGGGAAATACGCGCGCGGTTCTGGGAGGGACAGTGGAGGTCCGTCTGAGCTTGCGGCACTTATGCGGACGGCGATAAACTCGCCGCCCGCCATCAATATCCTGCCTGTCACGCTTGAAGCTGCGTTCGCGACCTAGCCGATTCCATGCGCCAGCACGTGGCGTACGAAAGGAAGCACGCTCTCCCCTGCCAGCATGCCGAGCAGACCCACAAGCGCGATCGTCGGCGGCGCCGGCGACTTCACGTTGATAACGCTATAGACGAGCCCGACCAACACTCCGGCAGCGAGCGACACGAGGTAAGGTTTCATGAAGTTTTCCAGTTCCGAGCAGGGAAACAACGCTCACATTTCAAGCACGACGCGGCCACGGGTCCCAGCCTGGACCGCCTCGTATGCAGCCTTTGCATTTTCCAGCGCGTATCGTTGGGCAATCACCGGCGGCTCGAAGCTTCCTTTCTCGAATTCGGCTCTTAACGCATCCATGAAGGGTGCAGAGTCGGCAACGCCAAGCTTCGCGCTGTCTGCCCCGTATAGCTGTGTCTCGTTGTGATAAAAGTCGATCAGATCGAATTCGACGCGCCGCTTGCCCGTGGCACTGATTTCAACCACGCGCCCGCGCCGCTTCGCAAGCGAAAGCGCAAGTTCGAACGTCACGCCTCCTACCGCATCGTAGACGAGGTCGACACCACCGTTTGCCAGCTCGCGCACACGCAGTGCTGCGTCCTCCGATATGGGCACGTAATGGTCGATGAGGCGACCCGCAGGTGAATCCGGAAGCGGTTCATGACGATCCACTGCAATCACTCGCGCGCCGCGTGCTTTTGCAATTTGCGTCACGGCACCGCCAACGCCTCCCGACGCACCAATCACAGCGATGGTTTCGCCCGCGGAAAGTCGTCCGTACTCGACTGCGCCGAGCCATGCAACGACGAAATTGACGCCAATGGAAGCGGCTTCGGCGTGTGAAAGATTGGCCGGCTTGCGCGACAGCGCTTTCACGGGAATTCGCAGAAATTCAGCGTGAGTCCCGTCGCGCGTGAAACCAATGTCGCCTCCCGTGCCCCAAACTTCTGCTCCGATCCATTCGGCAGGACCTTCGACCACAACGCCGCTGAAATCGCGGCCAGGAATTCGCGGCGGTACGGTGTGCGAGAAGTGACCCGAAAGATTCTTGACGTCACTAGGATTGACCGAGGCCGCCTTGACCTGAACCACCGCCTGCTCTGCATCGGCATGCGGGGTCTCCAGATCGAGATACTCGAGTACGCCCGGGTCACCAAACGAGCGGAATTGAATTGCTTTCATGGCCTGGTCCTTTGACGGTTCTGGCTGCACTGGAGTCAGTGCATGCATTCACGAGTCAAAGTGTAGTGCGCGATGCGGCGGGCGTTGCGACAATGACTTCTGTGTTTCGGACAAATGCAAAGGAGCGTCCGATTGATTTACCGACTGTCCCGCACTACCCTTTCGCGCAACAACACACGAATCGATGCCATGTCCAAAGCAGTTCCTCCTGACCTGTCGGATAGCACGGAGCCCGGAAAGTCCTTGGCCCGGACGTACCCTCGTGGACTGCACATCGAGCCGCATTCACATGACTGGGCGCAAGTTCTCTATGCGGTGGCGGGCGTCATGTGGGTCGAGGTCGGACGCCAGGCGTTGGTGGTCCCGCCTCAGCGGGCGGTCTGGCTGCCTCCTGGTACCGTACATTCGATTCGAATGATGAGTGCGGTCGAGATGCGAAATCTCTACCTGAGAAAACGCGACGTCGAGCATTTAACCAAACGCCCGGACGTGTTCGAAATCAATGGCCTTTTGCGCGAGCTCATCACGACCATTGCAGAGCGCGAAGCGGAGCGAGACGACGAATACCTGGACCTCGCATACCGGTTCGCCGCGCTGGAACTCGCACACGCGAATCGCTACTCGCTACGAATCCCATTGCCGGATGGCACCGACCGTCGGCTCGAAGTCCTTTGTCGAGCGGTCATAGAAAATCCGTCGGTCGACATCAGCTTCGAGCAACATGCGGCGTCCGTGGGCGCGAGCGTGCGCACCTTGGCGCGACTGTTTTCCCGCTCGCTAGGCATCGGCTTCGCTGAATGGAGGCGGCAGGTACAACTTGCGATTGCGGTTTCCAGGCTCGCCGAAGGTCAGTCGGTCAGTACCATCGCTCGGGCGCTTGGATATCAGCCAAGCAGCTTCAGTGACATGTTCCGGCGAGAACTGGGAACGTCGCCGAGTGAGTTCGATGCAGACCGGACGCTCGCCGATGCGTCCGGGGCGCCGGAGCCGGCTCCTGGCCTGGATTAGGCTCGCCACCCGCGATGAAAGTGCGCTTCGCGAGCCGCGCCCGGTCGTCCGTTCATCGGCTCGCGCGGGCTACAAGCCTCTGCTATCGCAGCCTTTCCTCTACCGCCGCTGGCTTGCAAAAGCGCCAGGATCGAGTCATCCGCCGTGACATGGAACAGAAAGTGCTGCATCCAGCGCTCATCAAACGAATGCCGGAACTCGTCCAGTCACGGGGCTTCCGCTCGAGGGAGAGCTAATGGGCTCGCAACGCACAGAGTGTCAACGGCCAGTCCTCGCGACTGATTGCCGTGGCCTTATCGGCAACATGAAGACGACGGCGCTCGTTTCCACCCATGGGTCCATTGATTTCATGTGTTATCCGCGCATGGATTCGCCCACCATCTTCGCCGCGTTGCTGGACAAAGAAGGTGGCCAGTTTTCGATCACTCCATGCTCTGCCGATTTCACTTCGAAGCAGATGTATTTGCCGGAGACCAACGTCCTCCTGACCCGCTTCATGACAGGCGATGGCGTTTGCGAGCTTGTCGATTTCATGCCGGTCGTCAATGACTCCAAGGGCAAACTCTCGCAGTCGACTGCAAACTGCGTGATCCGGGCGGTCAAGGTTCTGTTTGGCTCGATGCACCTTTCAGTCTCCTGCACACCGCGCTTCAATTACGGGCGCGCGGGCCACACTGTCGAGCAGACAACGGGAGGCTTCCGGTTTGTGCCCGATGACGGTGCCGCACCTCTTCTCCTTCATGCGTCAACATCACTTGCATGCGACCGCGGCACGGTTGAAGCCACAGTGAAGCTTAGCGAAGGCGACACGCTTTGCATCGTGCTCGGCGCCGAGGCCGAGCTCGCGGAACAGAAGATTGATGGTGAGGCGCTGCTCAGCGATACCACCGACTTCTGGAAGCGCTGGTCTTCCCAGTCGTCTTACCGCGGCCGTTACCGGGAGATGGTTCTTCGCTCGGCGCTTACCCTCAAGCTACTCAGTTCGAGTGAGCACGGCGCGATTATCGCGGCGCCCACCTTCGGACTTGCTGAATCGCAGGATGGCTCACGTAGATGGGACTACCGCTTTACGTGGATACGCGATGCCGCATTTTCCGTCTATGCGCTATTGCGGCTCGGCTATACGCAGGAAGCGGAGCATTTCATGCAATGGATTGCGAACCGGAACCGGGACTGCGCTTCGGACGGCTCCCTCCAGGTGATGTATGCCGTCGACGGCCGGCCTGTGCCAGAAGAAGAAGCCCTCGAACCGTTTGGCGGCTCAACCGGCAGCTTCCTGATAGGCAACGCTGCCCGGGACCAGAAGCAACTGGATGTCTATGGGGCGCTCCTCGATGCCGTGTACCTGTACAACAAATATGGCGTCAGCATTTCGTACGAAGGCTGGCGCCATGTAGCGCGAACTGTGCAGTACGTGGTCGCGCACTGGCGGGAGGCGGATAGCGGAATCTGGGAGTTGCGCAATGGTACCCGCCCGTTGCTGCATTCTCGCCTCATGTGTTGGGTGACTATCGACCGCGCTCTGCGGCTTGCTGAGAAGCGCTCGTTGCCGGCACCGTTTAGCGACTGGTTCGCCGCAAGGGACGAGATTTATCGCGACATCCACGAGAATTTCTGGAACCCGGAGCGCAACAGCTTCGTCCAGACTCCGGGCTCGACCACGTTCGACGCCTCCGTGCTGATGATGCCACTGGTACGGTTCATCGGCCCGCAGGACCCTCGCTGGATCGGAACGCTTGACGCAATCGGCGCAGAACTGAAGGTCGACCCGCTGATATTCCGCTACACGCGCGGTTCGACGCTCGACGGCCTGCCCGGTATGGAAGGCGGATTCAGCGCGTGCTCTTTCTGGTACGCCGAGGCTCTCGCGCGCTCCGGAAGAGTCGACGAGGCCCGCCTCGTATTCGAAAAGATGCTGGCTTACGCGAACCACGTCGGCCTGTTCTCAGAGGAAGTCGCCACGACGGGAGAATCCCTCGGCAACTTTCCGCAAGCACTGACTCACCTCGCCCTGATCAGTGCTGCTTACCGGTTAGACCGCGACCTCGATGGAACCCATGTTCCGTGGACCTGACACTGGGACATTGCGACGCAGGGCAGCAATCAGTCTGAATCTAGGCTGCAACACCCATCTGGAAGAACCGTTTAGGGGTTCGACGGAACCGGCGGCGGACAGGCGCTGAGCGCTCGGCAGGTACGCCGCTTGCGAAAGTTGGTGGAGTTCTCTCTACCAATATCGCGTGATGTCCACCGTACTGCTCGTCGACGATGACCTTGAAAACAGATGGGCGCTGCAACTGGCGCTGGAAAGTCGCGGCCACCGGGTCGTGCTAGCCGGGAACGGATGGGATGCGCTGCGCAAGGCACAAGCCGACTTTCCGGAACTCGTTCTCACCGATCTGGAGATGCCTGAGATGAGCGGCAGAGAGCTTTGCCAGCGTCTAAAGTGCCGGCCTGTATTTTCCGACATACCGGTGGTGTTGCTGTCGGCTATGCCGGAACCTGAAGAAGAAGGGATACGCTCCTGGAATGCGTTCCTCCGGAAGCCGGCCCCGATTGAAGTGTTGCTCGATACCATCGACACGTTCATCGCTGCACGGCTGACTTACGCGCGCGCATCGCAGCGCGCCGAGTACCCTATTGTGGTGCGATGGACAGCTATCGATTCGCGATGCTGGCCTTGACTGCATCGCAGCGCGTAGCCACTTTGGCACGTCGTCACTTTAGATCGTGACGGTGCTGATTGGAAAGTTGGCTCCATCCATGCTCTGCACCGAAACCCGCAAACCGTCGTCCGGCTCATGCTGTTCGGTAAAAGAACATTCACTGGGTTTGAGCATCCTGTTCTTCTTTCGCGGGATTCAATCGAGTCGTCGCAACGTTGCACTGTTGGGGAGCAACGGCAGTCCATAGTGCCGAGTCGAGTCTTGAGCCGGGCCGCACCAGACGCAGCGCGTGGGAGCCGTCGCAAAACTCGAGGCATTCTATCTCCATGCAATCGCCAACCGGTTCCGATGCATTGCGACAGACGCCGCGAAAGTGCTTGAACGGAAGCCCTCCTTCTCGCAGCATATCGAGAGCCGATGGCTCTCCCTCGAGTTCTTCCTTCGTTAATCGGCATCTATTTAGTAAGGTTGTTGCAGCTTCGGCGTCGTGCATCTTCGTACCCCGTTGGAGAGTCATGGCGAATGCCGCCGGGGGGCGGTGTTCCACTCCATAACGCTAGCAATTTTTGTGCAATGCAGCACTGCTATGCGCTGCTTGGCTCCAGCGTCCGCACCGGCGCCTATGTAGCGGCGCCGGTCTGAATTATGGGCTTATTGCCGCATAACCCAAGCACCACAAGGGATGCAAATCCGGCGTCAACGCAGGCAAACTTTGTACAAAGCGGAGCGCGACATTGCCTTCACAAAACCTTCATAAACCGGCCGGCGACGATTTTCTCTAATAAGGACGGCGTTCGCCCGCCCTTCGATAGCGTGCAGCGTCACGCGCGGGTCATGAAGCCAGAAGGAATGGTTTTTGCCCATACTGGTGCATCGCGCAATATGAGGAACCATCATGACTTCGGACGGCAGCAAACCCTTACCCGACCGTGACGCACTGGCGGAATCCAGCTTCGCGATCTATGCCGGCCCGTTGGTCACCGAGGCCATCGGACAGGTGTCGGCTCTGCGGGACGATGCAGATGCCGAGAAGCTCCACAAACTTCGCATCGCCCTGCGCCGCTTGCGTACTTTGCTCTGGGCATATCGGCCGATTCTCGATGAGAAATTCGACAACGAGCAGCGCGCCCTTTTCAAGTTCATGGCCAACGCAGCGGGCAACACGCGCGATTGGGACATATTGATCAAGCTCGTTGAGAAAGACAGTGACCAGGCTCTTCTGGATGCATTCAGAAGAAGTCGAAACGAGACGGCCGAAAAAAGCGCCGAAACTCTGCGTAACGCACATCTCGACAAGACACTACGCAATGCAGTGAGCGAAGCGAACCGGGAGTTGAACACATCGCCGACACGAACACCGCTGCGGAAATTCGCGCAAAAGCGGGTAAAGACGGCGCAGCAACAATTGAAAAAACGGATGCGCCACGCGTCGAAAGCGGGCAGTTCTGACTACAACTCGTATCACGACGTGCGCAAAGCTGGAAAGAAGGTGCGCTATCTCATCGAGTTCTTCGAGCCGTTGCTGGGCAAAAAACAGCGCAACGGACTGAAGGGACTCAAGCGGCTACAGAAGCATTTCGGCGCACTAAACGACGCCGTTGCGAGCCGTGACTTGCTCGACGCGAATCGTTCTTCGTTGCCTGCAGATGTCGATGCAACGTCAGTCTTTCGTGCGTTGAAGAAAGAACAGCAGCGCCAGATTAAAGCGGCGTCGAAACTGCTTGGTTAAATGCTCGGGCCAGTCACCACACTCGCCTTGCAAGGCGCTGTGGTGTGCTGGCCCGTTGTGTGTTCGTTGTGTGTGGTTAGCGCCGCCGTGCGGCGGCTAACAACGTGGCGTCATTCGAGCAACGGGGCAATCTTGTCCAGCGTCACAGAAGGCACAAACTCCTTGCTTTGATAAACCTTCGCCAATTCCGCTTCTGGAATTACCCGTGCGCCTGATGGCAGCGACGTGTCAGCCTTCTCGAATGCTGCTTCCCAGATGGCCGCAAGATATCGCGCTCCCGCACCCATCAGCCTCGCCGTATCGTCTCCAAAAGCATTCCAGAGACCGTCGACTACCTTCGCCGAACTGCCGCCGCCGAGGCGAATATATTCGTCGATCAGCTTGCTGGGAGGGAGCATGTCTGCCGCCTGCGCCATCAGCGTTACGGTGGCGAAAGCGGCATCGCGTCCATTAGAAATGGCGGGGATCGTACCTTCGAAGCGTTTCGCTTGCGGAGCAATTTTGGGCAGCAACTCAGTCGAGTGCCGGTCGACCATCTTGTCTTCGTACGTCGAATGGACTCCCTTGCCCGGCCACGTTTTGCTGGTTGCGCCCGGGGCATCGCGGTATCCGTCGGCATGATAGGACCCGTGAAGCGGCTGGCACGCATCGCCAACGTAGTGAGCCAACACGCCTGCGGCGCACAGGAATCGCGTATCGTCTCGGGCCTTCAACTGCCGAACCATCTCGTCAAAGATCTGCCACACGCGGAACGGCAGCAGTCCCTCTGAGCGACTGTCCGCCTGGCCTTCGTCTGCATACCACTTCAGCCATACAGAAACACTCATGTTGTCGATGCTGCTCAACGTGACGTCGCGCAAGGTCTTGCCGTTGGCATTGGGCTCGTCGATATCGGCGTAATGGGTCGGATGTTCGGGCCCGGCGTTCTGCGCGTAGTCCCGTCCGCCAGGCACACGCGCTGGCGTCTTCTTCCACACGAGGTCGGGCACATCGGCAAGTTCAACGAATTCGCCGTTGGCGAGTTTCGCGTGGATCTGCTGCGGCGGCGTCAGCTCATCAGGACGAAAACTGATGCGCTCGATATTCGCCTTCATGAACTCCCGCAGTGGACCGTTCGCTACCGATTCGATTGCAGCGGTCGCGATGCTGTAATGACCCGTTTGTCCCCAGTACGGGTTAGCGCCTTGATTGTGGTCGCGGACCAGGTCGACGTCGAGCAACTGACATGCAGTGCTGAGCCCGGTAGCCAGCGCATAGTTCAGACGCTTGTCGCCCTCAAGTAACGTCTGGCCGCCCCACTCCACCGCCAACGGATGCAGCTTGGGCTTTTCCTTGTCTCCAGACTTCAGGTACCACACCGTGCCCGAGTCGCCGGCCTGTGTTTGCGTCGAGCCCGATGTTGGCGCGATGAGAAACTGCGAAACATAGTCATAGCCCGCCAACGATTTGTGGCGGTAGAAAAGTGCCTTGATGGTTCCGTCGAGCAGTCCCGAAGCGCTACCGAACGCAGTCACGGGCTGGTCGACAAGTCGAAGGCTCAGGCTCAGTTCATTCAGGTCGGCGATTTCCTCAGGCGTCCCTTCGATGCCGAAGGGCTGGCTCGACCAGTCGTTGACGTCGTGGACTTCGACGAGACCAATGTCTAGCGTCAAATAACTGCGGCTCCCAGGAAACTCCGGAAAGACGGAGGTGAACGGTTCCCGCGTCAGTTGCCGCTCAGAGGCGATGCCGATTTCGGCAACTGCACCACGCAGACGCGCTTTAACGGGACTTCCAGGCTCCCCGCACACGTGCCGATTCGTGAGCGCATAGGTTGTATGGCCGTCGGTCACGAGACATCCCACGCTCGCGGTGCGTTCGACACCCTGCGCCTGCGCGAGCAGCGGACATCCGCCGCCAATATAGGTCGAGGGCCAGCGGGTATCGGCCGGGGCGTTTGTTGACGGCTCGGTCTCCTGCACTGCGACGACACAAACCGGAACTGCGCGGCCGTCCGGCATATAAAGCGTACGCGGCACCATATGGTCCGGGTCGACCTTGCCAAATCCGAATTCCGTCGCATCTACCCAGTTGCGCACGAGCACGATGACTGCAGGCCACGAATACGGACGCACTTCCGAATTGTCGAACGTGCGAATGCCTTTCTCAAGTGGCGAACGGCTTCTGTCGGAATCGGCATTGTCCCCGGGCCAGGGGTCGTCTTTCCGGATCAGGTACAGACCCACAGCAGTGCCTACGACGTTCGCCTTGTTCGACAGATGCCAGTGATAAAGCTCTCTGGCTTCGAGCAAGTCCTTCAGTGAGAGGCTCTGGAAATTCTGCTGCGTGGACAGTGGGCTCATCTCATCACCTTCGCGAGTTCGACCAGGAGCGGCCGGTTAGGATGCGCGTCGTGGGACGAGAAACTGTCCACTTCGCACGTTCGCATTCAGGTTGGATGACCCATGTGACAACTTCGCGAAAGCATCGCTGGCGAAGTCGCAACGCGGGATTTCCAGGTCGCGGCGGACCGCAGATGATTTAATCGACCCTTGATTTACAGGAACATCGTGCGGGTGGCGCAAGGAACACGTCTCAGTCCCTTGCGCGCTGCCAACAAGTCAGAAGGCGCGCGAGCGGAGCGCCGCGACCGCCTGCTTTCATCCTTTCGCGGGGCGCCCCGTCTTCACCGCTTCTACCGCGGTCACGGCCGCCAGAAGACGTTTCAACGCCGCGGCCTCGAGCATGAGTAGCCCCGCCCGCAACAGCTCGCTCTTTTTGACGGATACGCCCGCGTCCAGACATTTCTGCTTCAGGGCCGCAATCTTTTCGTAGTCGGATTTCGGCATCGTAAAGCTGTCTCGCACCACCTTTTCCTTTCTGGCACGACGGGGCTTCTGTTCAGCCTGCGCCTTTACTTCTTCCTGCTTCGAAGCAGCGGCGCGCTTTGCTTTCGGTGCAGTTTTCGTCGGGACAGGATTGTTGGTTGCAGGCTGCTCGGCAGGTTCGGCCTGCGATACGTTAACGCTCTCCTGACCTTTCGAGTTCTTGGGGAAATGAAACGCCTTTTTTGTTGGCTGTCGTAGAGTCGGTGCGGCCATGGCTGATCCTTTTTTAAGAGTAACGGTATAAACAGTATATACGGTTATTTATCTGGGAAGTGGTCGATAAGTGGTCTATGGATGCGTGCGCCGCGCGCCTCGTGACTACGGCGCCGGTTGCGAATGGCCCCGCTCCGGTCCCGCCGCTCGCACCTGCACATCGTCTGGGGGCAGCGAAGAATCGGTCCTTGACCGTCTCGACCCAGTATCATGTCGCATCGTCGCCGATCGGTTTGACGTGCCGCGAAAGCCCATCGCCGTTGCGGTTGGAGACTCTCGACGCGGGCCTGCCGCACCACCCGGGAGGAGCCGGCATCGTTGACTTGGCGTGCTTCGTCCCGTATTGTTAAATGGACCCTTGGAGTGAGAGGTGGGCCTACGTCAACCGCTCGCACATATGCAACGAGCCTTGCTTTGTGGCACTCTCCGGTCCCCATCATCTTTGGATAGCAGCATGCCTGGTTACACTGGCGAGCTTGCCCGACGGCCTGCCCGGGCACCCGATTACGCAGCCGAAAATCAGGCCCTCGTCGCTCTAGCCCGGGCCCAGGCTGGCTCGCGCGAAGAACTTCTCCAGGCAATTGCAGACACCGCGCTGTTGCTGTGCTCGGCGGGCAGCGCAGGCATCAGCCTCATCGAGCAGCAACAAGGCGAGCAGGTGTTCCGCTGGCTTGCCGTATCAGGACTCTGTGCGGGCCTTCAGGGAAAAACGACCGCATGGGAAGACTGCCCCTGCGGAGTAACCTTGCGGGCCGGCACCGCCCAGTTGTTTGTCGAGCCACAGACGCAGTTCCCGTGTTTGTCATTCCCTGGCATAAGCGTCCCGGAAGGTGTCGTTGTTCCTATCAATGTGGGAGGCAAGGACCTCGGTGCGATATGGGTCATGTCCCACCGGGACGACTGCCGATTCGACCTCGAAGACGCCCGGCTGTTATCGAATCTTGCCGTCTTCGCGGGCTCTTCGCTGACAATCGTTGACGCACGCGATATCAGCGAGGAAAGCGAGCGCAGGCAAAACGAATTCATCGCGATGCTCGGGCACGAACTGCGAAATCCGATGGCGCCGATCGACAGTGCGATTGGCGCGGCCAGGCATCTGTGCGCCGACAACCAGCGAGCGGCCCGCGTGCTGGATATCGCACACAGGCAGATGCGCCACCTGCGCACTCTCGTAGACGACCTGCTGGACGCCGCGCGCCTGCAGCACGGAAAGCTCACCATCAAGCTCAGCGACACATCGTTCAACGACATTGCGTTCGATGCGCTGTCGGCAATCAGGCATCACATTGAAGCGCGCAAGCATAAGCTGACGGTCACCGGCCTCGACGAGCAGTTGCCTGTCCGTGCCGATCATGTGCGGTTGAGTCAGGCCCTCGGCAATCTGCTGTCGAACGCTGCAAAGTACACCGCAGTCGGCGGCGATATCCGGATGAGCGTAAGCATCGAGCCTTCGAATTCCACTGACGGCGTCTCTGACTCGGTACTCGTCGAGATTCAGGACAATGGCATCGGTATCGAAAGCGTCGCTCAGCAACAGATATTCGAACTGTTTGCCCAAGGAGCGAGAGGCGCAGCGCGGGCAGACGGCGGCCTCGGCATCGGACTCGCCGTTGCGAAACGCATGGTGGAACTCCACGACGGCGAGATCTTGTTGCGCAGCGACGGTCCAGGAAGCGGAACGACGGTACGCCTTCGACTACCGATACTGAGGCCGGTCGCTGATACGCACGTCGCTCAACAGGTGCAAGCGCGTGCGGAGACGAAACGGGCGCGGCTGATGGTGGTCGACGACAATCGCGACGCGTTGCAGGCACTCGGGCTTCTGCTCGAAGTGGAAGGTCATGAAGTCACCACGTCGGACAATGGCACCGACGCAATCAAGCTGATGTCAGAGCGCCGCCCGGACATCGCACTGATCGATATCGGAATGCCGGTGATGGACGGATTCGAGGTCGCACGCCTCGTCCGGTTGAATCCAGAACTTAACGGCATCGTGCTGGTGGCACTCACCGGCTACGCAGCCGAATCCGACAAGTCCCGAGCGCTTGCCGCTGGTTTCGATTTCCACCTGACCAAGCCGCTTTCGCTGGACAAACTCGAATACATCCTGTCCAACCGGTCCGAAGGCACGCTTAGCGGCATGGTTTGAAGCCTGGGTGCCGCGCACCGGTTTGTATCGCCATCGTTTTGTTCTGATCCACAGCTCCCTCTGATCGGCCGGCGCTTTCGCAACAGCCGCGGCATGCGGCTTGCTACGCCTTCAAAACCCTCGACGTCCCACTAGTCGCCCTCCCGCACCGCCCGCCTCGCCGCGGGACTGATGCTGAAGTGAAGGCGCGCGGCTTGTGTCGTTCTGAAATTGCACGACCCGGCAGTCCATCGAAAAACGATAATTTGCGGAGTTCACGGAGCCGATGCAGACATCTCACCCAGCGCACCCGGTAGCAATATTCCTCGGCAAGACGCGTATCGCTGCCGACGATCCGCTCGCCCTCGGCGCTGTATTGGCGGACCTCATCGAACACGAGTTCGATCGCGCGCCCCACATGCCGCTGCCCGGTCAGGGCGAGACTCTTTCGCGTTGGCGTGTTCTCGCCGATGTCGCGGCGCACGATCTGGGGCTCGTCAAACTCTACGAGGGCCACACCGACGCCCTGGCGATCCTCGCGGAACTCCATGGCCCCACGCCGCCGAGTGGGAGCAAATGGGGCGTCTGGGCGGCCGAATCACCCAACGCGCGCGTCCGTGCAACGCGAGAAACAACCGGAAGCAATGGTGCCGACGTGGTCCTTGACGGTACCAAAGCGTGGTGTTCGGGAGCAGGCGTTCTCAGCCATGCACTCGTGACCGCGTGGCTCGACGATCAGCCAGTGCTCGCTGCCGTCGCCATGAGTCACCCTTCCGTTTCGATCGATACCTCGAACTGGCAGGCCGTCGGTATGCAGGCCACGGCAAGCGCAGACGTGACTTTTCGCGGCACGCCCGCGACGCTCGTTGACAACGCCCATGCCTATGTGAATCGGCCCGGCTTCTGGCATGGCGGCGCCGGCATCGCGGCGTGCTGGTACGGAGCCTCGGCGCGCATCGGCGAAGTGCTGCGTGACGCCTGCCGGCAGCACGCGGACCCGCACCGCCTCGCGCATCTGGGAGCGGTCGATTGCGCGCTGGCAGGCGCGGCGTCGGTGCTGCGGGAGACGGCCGCGCATATCGACGCGCATCCTCACGCCATCGTGCAACGCGAGGCACTGCGTGCGCGGCTGGTCGTCGAAGACGCAGCGACTGCCGTGATGCGTCACACCACGCGCGCACTCGGCGCCGGAGCGCTATGCCGCAACGGCCGCTTCGCCCGCGCGATGGCCGACCTGCCCGTGTTCATTCGACAAAGTCACGCGGAGCGCGATCTGGCGGCGCTCGGCGAAACGCTCCTTCAAGAAGGTGGCGGCAGCACGCACACCTGCGAACCGGAGAACTCCCCGTGGACGCTATGACGCGCGACGCCGACCGCTATTTCGATGACCTGTACAAGCACAGCGACGATCCGTGGAACCTGCGCAACGGCTGGTACGAACGCCGCAAGCGCTCGCTCACGCTCGCCGCTTTGCCACGCGAACGTTACCGCAATGCGTTTGAGCCCGGATGCGCAAACGGCGAATTGACCGCCGAACTTGCGACGCGCTGCGACACGCTACTTGCCGTCGACCTGCACGAGCGCGCGGTGCGTGCCGCACGCGAGCGCGTGGCGCACGCGCCGCAAGTGCGCGTCGAGCAATGCGCGGTGCCCCGAGAGTGGCCGACGCAGAGCGGACCGTTTGACCTGATCGTCGTGAGCGAACTGGCCTATTACCTCGACGACAACGAACTGGACATGCTCGCCGCACGGATCGCCGACACGCTCTCGTCCGACGGCACACTGCTCGCGTGCCACTGGCGCTGGCCCTTCGCCGAGGCGTTGCAGGAGACTACCAAGGTGCATGCGCTACTCGATACGCGTTGTGGCTTGACGCGGCTTGTGCATCACGAGGAAGCCGATTTCATCATCGATGTCTGGTCGCGCGATGCGCGCTCGGTAGCGCAACATGAGGGCCTTTTATGATCGGTGTCGTCGTTCCCGCACACAACGAAGAGGCGCTACTCAAGCCCTGCCTGATAGCGCTCGCCGAGGCGTCGTGCCATCCCCTGCTTGACGGCGAAGCTGTGCGTATCGTCGTCGTGCTCGACGCGTGCGACGACCGCACCGGCGTCATTGCACATGCGCATGGCGCACAGACGCTGAGCGTAAGCGCGCGCAACGTCGGCATAGCACGCGCGGCCGGCGCCGATCTGCTGCTGGCCGAGGGGGCGCGCTGGCTGGCCTTCACCGACGCCGACAGCCGCGTCTCGCCGGGCTGGCTCGCCGCGCAGCTCGCGCTGGGCGCCGACGCTGTTTGCGGCTCGATCGCCGTGGACGACTGGAGCGAGCATCCGCAGAGCGTGCGCGACTTCTTTCGCGCAACCTACATGGATGCGGACGGCCACCGGCATGTGCATGGCGCCAATCTCGGCGTCAGTGCGCAGGCGTATCTTCGCGCGGGCGGTTTCCCGCCCTGTGCGTGCAGCGAAGACGTGGGGCTTGTCGATCGGCTGATCGCTACGGGCGCACAGATCGCATGGAGCGCAGCACCGCGCGTCGTGACGAGCGCCCGAACGGCAGTACGCGCACGCGGCGGTTTTGGCGATACGCTCGTCTCATGGGCGGCAAGCTAGCGCGCTGATCTTTCGCGTCGCCATGCATTGCCGCGAAAAAACGGAGCAATGCCCCTTCAGAACGGACTGATGCCGGACATGCCGCCGTCGACTGCGAGGTCGGCGCCGGTCACGTATCCGGATGCATTCGACGCAAGAAAGAGGATTGCCGCAGCAACCTCGGCGGGTTCGGCCGGCCGCTTCATGGGAATCACATTCGACCATTCCAACAGTTGCGCGTCGGATATGCCCAGCGTATCGAAGATCGGCGTATGGGCCACTCCCGGCGAAATGCTGTTCACCCGCACGCCGAGTTCGACCAGATCGGCTGCAAAGCATTTTGCCAGCGAGACCACCGCCGCTTTCGAAGCGCAATATGCGGAAAAATTCTTCGTGCCCTGACTGGCCGCGAGCGACGCCACGAGGACGATCGACGCAGGTCGGGCGAGGAACGGCAACGCCTCTCGTACCGTCGAGAACACGCCGCCGACATTGATGTCGAGAAGTTCGGAAAATTGCTCCAGCGTCGTCTCGCGCAGCGGAGTTTGCCGGGAGATACCTGCGTTCGCGACCACCACATCGACATTGCATTTGAAACGGCCGACCGCTGTTTGATATAGCCGTTGCATGTCTTCCGGGTTCGCGGCATTCGCCATGACCGGCAACGCGTTCTCGCCGAGTTTGTCCGCGGCCTGCTGGAGTTTTTCCGCGTTACGCCCGCTGATCACCACGCGCGCGCCTTCGGCTATAAACCGTTCAGCGGTTGCGAAGCCTATACCGCTGCTGCCGCCCGTCACCACCGCCAGAGCATGGTCGAGTTGCATCGCGTTATCCCCGCAAGTTGACGACTAACGCACGGCCTGGCCGGATTGCGCGCGTCGTGTGGCCGGTGCCCTGCAGATCGTTCGCAATGAAAACCGCACCCGCTCCAAAACGCTGCGCTGTGTCGCGCGCTTGCACGCTGATTTCCAGTTCGCCTTCGAGCACCACGACATATTGCCGTGATGGCGGGTTGTGCCAGCCGAGAAAGTAATCACCGTCGAATTCATGCATGAGCACGCTTTCGCATGGCAGCGGCGAAGACAGCGAGACGGCAACGCCCTTGAACAACACCGGACTCGTCTCGAAGTCCTGGATAGTCCTGAAGTTCGAATGTCCGTCGGCGCCCGCGTATATCTCGATGCATTCCATCGGATCTCCTTTTCTCGTCGACGAACAGGTGCAAGCGGTTCGGCATATGTGCAGACGATTCCACACGGCCATCAACCGCTTGCGGACAAAAATCGAGTCTAGGAGGTGAAACGCAAAAGATCACGCAGGCGCTTTGTGAACTGACTACGCGTTGAAGCCGCCGTCGATCGTCAGGCTCGCACCGGTGACGAACCCGGCGTCCGGTCCGACAACATAAGCCACCATGCCGGCGATCTCATCAGGATGTGCATGACGTGGCAATGCCATGAGGCCATGCAATGCCGATGCAAAGTCGCCGCTTTCCGGATTCATGTCCGTGTCGGTCGGGCCAGGCTGCACGTTGTTGACTGTGATCCCGCGCGGGCCAAGGTCGCGTGCAAGGCCTTGAACCAGTCCTCGCAGCGCCGACTTGCTCATCGCATAAGCAGCGCCGCCCGCAAAAGGTATACGCTCCGCGTTGCAACTGCCGATGTTGACGATGCGCCCGCCATTTCCCATGTGCGGAAGCACCGCCTTGATGGCGACGAACACCCCGCGCACGTTGACTTCCAGCGTCTTGTCGAAGTCTTCCAGCGAGAAGGTGTCGACCGGGCCCATCAACAGCACACCGGCGTTATTGACCAGGATGTCGATCTTGCCGAGCGCCGCCGCTGCCTCGTCGACGGCGCGCGTCAGTGCCGCTGGGTCGCCTGCGTCGGCCTGCAGCGCGATGGCACGCCCGCCCTCAGCCGTGATGCTTTCCGCGAGATCGTTCGCAATCGCCGCCGAGCCTTTGTAGGTGAACGCGACAGCCGCACCGTCGCGCGCTAACCGTCGCACGATGGCGGCTCCGATTCCGCGGCCGCCGCCGGTTACAAACGCCACTTTGCCGTTGAGGGTTGAGTTCATGATGTCGTTCCTTGTTGAATTGAGTGCATGAAGTATGGGCTCGACACCTGGTTACCGGTAGCGTCTGATGTAGAGTTGGTCTTTCAACCATTGGTATCAAATCGCGATGGAAGCGTTGAACTCGATCGAGTCGTTCGTCCTTAGCGCGGAGTCGGGCAGCTTTTCGGCGGCCGCCCGGCGACTCGGCCTCACGCCCGCGGCGGTCAGCAAGAACGTGGCTCGCCTCGAGGCGTCGCTCGGACTGCGTCTGTTTCAGCGCACCACGCGGAACCTCACGCTCACGGCGGCCGGCGAACGTTTCCTGCGGGACGTGGCCGATCCGTTCTCCGCGGTTCGCGATGCCATTGCAAATGCAGCCACGCATGAGGGCAAGCCGTCCGGCGCGCTGAAGGTCAGCATGGCGCTGGCATTCGGTCGCGAGTATCTGCTGCCGTTGCTCGGCGAGTTTCTTCAACGCTACCCGGCGATCATTCCCGACTGGCACTTCGACAATCGCCCGGTCGATCTGGTCGCGGGCGGTTTCGACGCCGCGATCGGCGGCGGCATCGAACTCACGCCGGGAGTCGTCGCACGCGAACTCGCGCGGACCCACGTCATCGTGGCAGCATCCCCTTCGTACATGGCGACACGGGCAATGCCGCGTCATCCCGGCGATCTGGCCGACTTCGACGGCATCGTGCGGCGCTCGGCGACATCGGGACGTCTGCGTTCATGGACGCTGCGTAACCAGGTCGGCGAGCAGGCCGAGGCCGAGTGCCGTCCGAAGATGATTTTCGACGACCCCGAGGCGATGGCCCACGCGGCCATGCTAGGCCACGGTGTCGCATTTCTTCCGATGCCGCATGCGGCGCGCTGGCTCGCGAGCGGAGCGCTGGTCCGCCTGCTACCCGGCTGGTACGCGGACCACGGACCGATTTCGATCTACTATTCGAACAAGAAGCTCCTCCCCGAAAAAACGCGTGTCTTCATCGACTTCGTGGTCGCTGCTTTCCGGGAGCAGAGGCTCGCGTCGAAGTTCGACGCGCGATAACACGAGACGCGCAACCCATTTGTCATCGCGGCTCGACAGCCCCGAATCTGCTCGCTGCACGCCGCGCGAGGGAAAACCCCTAAACCGTGAAGCGGGCTCGTCCGCCCCGCCACGCATGGGCCTCGGCATCGCATGCCTCGAATCGTTACCCTCACGATAACGAACGCCTGGCAAACGTCATTGAACGGTCATCTCGCGCTCCCATAGACTCGCGCCATATTCAAAAGAATTAGCAACCGCCTTGCGTGAGGTCAGAGCAAGCACATGGCGAGCTCGAGCCGACAGCTTTTGCATGAGACACGGGACAGGAGACACGAATGATCATTTATGGAACTGCGCTGCTTGCTTTCTGCCACCTCGCCGGTCTGTTTCTCGGCGACCTGCTCGGGGTCGCCATCGGCGTGAAGACGAACGTTGGCGGGGTCGGCATCGCGATGCTGCTACTGATCTTCCTGCGGCTCTATCTGCACGGCAAGGGTTTGCTGCCCAAGGAAACAGAAGCAGGCGTTGGCTTCTGGGGCGCAATGTACATCCCCGTCGTCGTCGCGATGGCGGCCAACCAGAACGTCGTCGCCGCGCTCAAAGGCGGCCCCGTCGCGCTGCTTTCGGCACTGGGCGCGGCAGCCTTGTGCGCCATCTGTATCGCTGTGCTCTCACGCACCGGTCGCGACAGCACGTCGTTCATCGGCAGCCCGCAACCCGAAGAAATCTGAAGCAGGAGCCAGCCATGATCCAGATGCTCGACAAAGTACTGATACACAACGGCCTCGTCACGGCGTTCGCGCTGGTTGGGCTCATCATGTGGGTGTCGTCGGTGATTTCGCGCAAGCTCACGTTCGGGCGCGTGCACGGCTCGGCGATCGCTATCGTGATTGGACTCGTGCTCGCTTACTTCGGCGGAGTTTTCACCGCGGGCCAGAAAGGTCTGGCGGACCTGCCGCTCTTCGCCGGCGTCGGCCTGATGGGCGGCGCGATGCTGCGGGACTTCGCAATTGTCGCGACGGCCTTCGAGGTGCAGGCCACCGAAGCGCGCAAGGCCGGGCTCATCGGCGTCGTCTCGCTGCTGCTCGGCACGGTGCTGCCGTTCATTGTGGGCGCAAGCGTCGCTCATGCGTTTGGCTATACCGATGCGGTCAGCATGACGACCATCGGCGCGGGTGCGGTGACCTACATCGTCGGACCGGTGACGGGAGCGGCGATCGGTGCAAGCTCGGACGTGATCGCGCTCAGCATCGCGACGGGCCTCATCAAGGCGATCATCGTCATGATCGGCACGCCGCTCGCGGCCGGATTCATGGGACTCAGGACGCCCCGCTCCGCAATGATCTTCGGCGGCCTTGCGGGCACGGTGAGCGGCGTGAGCGCGGGACTGGCGGCCACCGATCGGCGGCTCGTTCCTTATGGCGCGCTGATCGCCACGTTTCATACGGGCGTGGGCTGCCTGCTCGGACCCTCGCTGCTGTTCTTCACGACGCGCGCACTGGTCGGCGGCTGAACTTTATCGCAGGGTTTCGCGGGTGATGCGTGGCGACTGTTGTGCGGCGTCATGCGCCAACTTGCGGGACAGGCGCAAGCGGCCACGAACGCGGGCACTTATGTTATGCGCACGACAAAGCCGCGGCCCAAAACCTCAACCGGCGTTTCTTGTTCGAAGACGGCACACGGCCATGAGCGCGAGCAGATTCGGATCGCGCTCGCGTGCCCGCAGGAAGCTGACGCCGATCGTCTGGCGCATCATGTATTGCGGTTTAAGCGGGATGAACTGCACCTTGTCGCCGAATACGCCTTGCACGCGGCCGGGCAACAGCGTATAGCCGACGCCTCCGCTTACCAGGTTCATCAGCGAATAGATGTCGCCTACTCGCATGGTCACGTTGGGCGTGAATTCGGCGACGCGAAATGCTTCCTGGAAGCCGTGATAGGTCGCAAAGCCCTCGCCTAGCGAAACGAAGGTTTCGTCGCGGCAGTCGCGCAGATCGACGGCATCGAGGTTTGCATACGGCGAATCCGCGGGCGCGGCGAAGAAAATATCGTCTTCGAAAAGCGGGATCGACTCGACTTCGGGCTCGGCATCGGGCAACGCCATCAGTGCCGCATCGATCGCGCCCTGCTTGAGCTTCTCGATCAGTTCGGCATTCGGACCGAGCACCAGTTCGACCTGAAGTGCCGGCCGCCGCACCTTGAGGTCGACGACGATGCCCGGCACGGTCCTGATAGTCAGCGAATACAGCGAGCCGATCTTCAGCCGATCCGACGAATAACCCGCGGCCTCGCGCGTCGCCCGGATGCCGTCGGACATCAGCGTGATGACTTCTTGCGCGACGTCCGCGAGCATTTGCGCCGCATCGGTGGACTTCAGATTGCGGCCTTCATGGCGAAACAGTGCGCAGCGCACACCCTGTTCGAGCGAGTGCAGCGCGCGATGCACGCTGACCGTACTCACGTTCAGCGCCTCGGCCGCTTTCGCGAGACTGCCGGTCTGCATGAATGCGAGCAGCACTTCCAGTTTGCGGAAGGTAATCTCGTCGTCGATTCGGTCGCGCATGTCGAGCTGTGGAACGGTCGAAACCGTCGATTATCGGCTCGCGAGCGCCTGCGGCAAATAGCGTTATTCCCTCACGGGCTGAGCGAAGCAGCCGGCGGGGGCACGGGTTGCGTCAATTGCTTGAGCTGCAGCAGTTGCGGCAGTTGTGTCAGTTACGTCAGTTGCGCGGCTGATGGCGCTGCCAGTACCACCCGGGTACCTGATGCAGTTCGCTCAACAGCTTGCTGCGGCGATGTTCCCGCCGATAGTGACCTACAGTGAAGACGACCGCGATCAGGAGGACCGTTACACCCATGACGATGCTAATCAATTCTTCGTTCATTACCGCCCTTCGTTCAGTACAAAGTTCTGACCGTGACTGCTGCGAGCTCAGCGCTTTCGCGCCACCGCGTTGAGCATGGAATGGCCCGCGCCGGTCACATGCAGGCGCTGGTGCCCGCAAGCGAGTTCCTCGAGGGCGACCAGTTGACGTTCAAGCAGCGTGTCGAGTTCTTGCCTACACATGTCGATCTGGTCGGGCGCGGCCTTGACCAGCATCAGCGTGGCGAACTCTTTTGGACTCAGCATGGGTTGTCTCTCACAAATTTTGTATTAATAAAGACGGAAGAACGAATTACCTGCGGGCCGTTCCACTCCGGTAAATTTCGACATTTATCTCGGTTTTTCACTAATGCGAGGCGGAGATGCGTCGGGTGAACATTCTAAACTGAAAGGTACGGTGGTTATCAATCGAATAAACCATCGACGCGTACAGACGATAGCCGTTATATAAACATATGATATGCGGCTTTATGAAACGCCCGATGCGTCTTGGATTCATCCGCACGCCTACCTGAGCGTGCGCTGCAGTCAGTGGACATGAATAATCCACAGCAATTCGCCAGATGTCAATTACGTGTCAACGGCCAAATTAAAAGAGCAAAACATAATCGACACTTAATTACTTGGCAAAATGTCCGACGATGTTCGAATTAGTCCAAACAATTAATAATCCGCGGGACGCTAATTTTTGCGACTCGCGAATTCCCGTAAAAGACATTCATCAGCTTGCGTGGCTGTCACCGCATAACAGCCTTATCTGCCTGTAACATGCAGCTGCAGCGCAAGGTCACGCTCGGGCGGAAGCCGGTCGCCCGTCGACAGATGGTTTGTCGCGATATAGGCCCGGATCTGATCCCCGATCAGGTGATAGAGCCGACGCGGCTGTACCGATTTGAGCTCCATGGTCCGAATCCCTGACATACCCAACTGGCCTGACCAAGTACGGTGAAATCGCGGGGAAAAGCGCGGGGTTGGCTTGAGACCGTGCGTACCAGCGACCAGTCAACTCCGTATTTACCCGCAAATCGTCAAAGTGGCTTGACCAATTCTGACAGGGAAAGTTATTCTACGTTCAGCGAATACAAGGCTAGTTCAGCTTCTGTCCCGGTTTCGATGACATCACGCGGCAACGGCGCCGCTATCAGCGGTAGCCATCCGCGCTCTCGCACACGATGTTTCTGTCCTGCTCCAACTCTTCGATAAAAAAGCCCACATAGGTCATTTAGTCATGCTTACAGTTGTCTGCGAGAAACCCGGCACTCTTCGATCCGAAACGCGCTCGATTCCCGAACGCGGGCCGGGCGAAGTATTGCTGAGGGTCAGGCGCGTCGGTGTGTGCGGGACCGACATGCACATCTTCACGGGCAATCAGCCGTACCTTGAATACCCACGCGTGATGGGCCACGAACTGTCGGCCACTGTCGAGGCAGCCGACGCGGAGTCCGGCCTCGCTGCCGGCGATGCGGTCTATGTCATGCCTTATCTGTCCTGCGGCACATGTGTTGCATGCCGCAACGGCAAAACCAATTGTTGCGTGAACATCAAAGTACTCGGCGTGCATCGTGACGGCGCAATGACCGAATATCTGAGCGTCCCTGCTCAATTCGTTCGCAAAGCGGAAGGCGTTACGCTCGATCAGGCCGCGATGGTCGAATTCCTCGCCATTGGCGCGCACGCTGTCCGACGCGCGGACGTCAGCGCCGGTCAGCGCGTGCTGGTCGTCGGCGCGGGGCCCATCGGCATGGCTGCGATGATCTTCGCGGGCCTTCGGGGCGCAACGGTCACCGCGCTCGACTCGAGAGCAGACCGCTTGAAGTTCTGTTCCGCGAAGCTAGGCGTGGCAGCGTCGGTCACCCTCGGTAATGGCGACATTGAAGCGCTGAGCGAGCTGACGGACGGCGAGTTCTACGATGTGGTGTTCGATGCAACCGGCAATCCGGACGCCATGCGCCGCGGCTTCGAATTCATCGCACACGGCGGAAAATATGTGCTGATCTCCGTCGTGAAGGACGTCATATCGTTTTCGGATCCGGAGTTCCACAAGCGCGAAGCAACGCTGCTGGGAAGCCGCAACGCGACGCTCGAAGATTTCGACACGGTACTCGATGCGATGCGTGCGGGCAAAATCCCCGACGCGGCTCTGAACACGCATCGCCTGCAGTTGTCGTCGCTTCCCGCCGATTTCTCGAAGCTGCTCGATCCGTCAGCAGGCGTCGTGAAAGCCATCGTCGAATGCTAACGAACGGAAACCGCGCATGACCAACACGCCCTGTCCAATCCTTCAGTTCGGGACCAGCCGATTCTTGCAGGCACACGTCGATCTGTTCGTCTGCGAAGCTGCGCGTCGCAATCCGGATGACGCGCTCGGAAAGATCGCGATGGTGCAGACCACTGCGAGCACGCAAAGTCGCGCGCGCATCGACGCGATCCGCGCAAACGCGCGCTACCCTGTCCGCATTCGCGGCTTGCATCGCAAGGAAACCGTCGATCTGACCATCGAGTGCGACAGCGTTGCGCAAGCGCTGCATGCCGACGACGACTGGCCGATGTTGCTCGAATCCATTCGCGACGAAGTGAAAGTGATCGTTTCGAATACCGCGGACAACGGCTATGCGCTCTTTGCTGAAGACACCGCCTCGGTGCTTGACGGCCGCACAGCGCCACGCGGCTTTGCGGCGAAGCTGGCCGTTCTGTTGCATGAACGCTATCGCGCGGGCGGCAAGGCAATCACGCTGCTGCCGTGCGAACTGGTTTCGCGCAATGGCGACGTATTGCGAGATTTGGTGCTTTCGATCGCGCGCGGCTGGCAAATGGACGCTGACTTTCTGCGCTATCTGACGAACGATTGCATCTGGGTCAATTCGCTCGTCGACCGGATCGTCTCCGAAGCCATCGAGCCCGTCGGCGCCGTGGCCGAGCCGTACGCTTTATGGGCGATCGAACAGCAGGACGGCATGGTCTTGCCCTGCCGTCACGAAAGCATCGTGGTGACCGACGATCTGGCGCACTACGAACGCCTGAAGCTTTTCCTGCTGAACCTCGGTCATACCATGCTGGCGCAATGCTGGCTCGATTCGCAAGGCGGTCCGGCCACCACCGTCCTCGACGGCATGCGAAACGAATCGTGGCGCGCAACGCTCGAATCGACATGGACCGGCGAGGTGCTTCCCGTGTTCGAAGCGCTGGGTCAGAGTGAGATTGCGACGAAGTATCTCGACGATGTGCGAGACCGCTTCAGCAATCCGTTTCTGGCGCACCGGCTTGCCGATATCGCCAACAATCACCAGGAAAAGAAACAGCGCCGGCTCAAACCCGTTGTCGAACTCGCCAGCGAACTCGGCGTGCGGGTCGAGCAAAAGCATCTCAAGGCCGCACTAGCCGGTGCATAGTCGTTCATAATCGTTGGCACTGGTCATGATCAAAACAGGCGGCCCGGCTCCGGGCAAGAGGCCGTCATGAATAAGTAAAGGAGACAATATGCGCAACATGCGTTGGATAGTGATACTGCTGTGCTTTCTTGCGATCGCGATCAACTACATCGACCGCGCGAACATGGCCGTGGCGGCGCCCGCCATCCAGAAAGCGCTGGATATCGGCCCCGCTCAAATGGGTCTTATCCTGAGCGGCTTCTTCTGGACCTATGCGTTGATGCAGATGCCGTTCGGCTGGTTCGTCGATCGCATTGGTGCGCGCATCGCATTGCCGCTCGCGGTGGGCTGGTGGTCGCTGTTCACGGCGCTGACCGCGGCAGCGACCAGCGTCGGCGCCATGTTCGGTTGCCGTCTGCTGCTAGGCATCGGCGAAGCCGGCGCCTACCCTTCGTGCGCGAAGCTCGTGAGTCAATGGTTCAAGCCCGCACAACGCGCGCTTGCCACAAGCATCTTCGACAGCGGATCGCGGGTCGGGTCCGCACTGTCCATTCCGGTGGTGGCGCTCATCATCAGTGGGCTTGGCTGGGAAGCGTCGTTCGTCATCACGGGCGTGGTCGGCTTCGTGTGGGTTCTCGGATGGTTTCTGGTCTACCGGAATCCTTCGCGCGGCGATCTGACCGGCGAGTCCGATGGAGATGTCCCGCAAACCGCCGTTCCCGGGCGGAAGGTTCCGTGGCTCTCGCTCTTCAGGCATCGCACGCTGTGGGGCATGATGCTCGGCTTCTTCTGCCTGAACTTCGTCATCTATTTCTTCATTACCTGGTTTCCCAGCTATCTCGTCCAGACGCGCGGTTTTTCGCTGAAGTCGCTCGGCACGCTCGGCATGATTCCGGCGTTGATGGCGATTCCTAGCGGCTGGCTCGGCGGCTTCGTATCCGACGCGCTGTATCGCCGCGGCTGGAGCCTCACCAAGGCACGCAAGACCTGCATGGTCGCCGGTATGCTGCTGTCGTCGGTCATCACGCTATGCGCGTTCACGACGAACATCTACCTGATGCTCGCCTTCTTCGGCATTGCTTATGGAAGCCTCGCTTTTGCCGCTGCGAGCATCTGGTCGCTGCCCGCCGACGTCGCTCCTACGCCCGATCACGTCGCCTCTATCGGCGGCATCCAGAATTTCGCGTCTAATTGCGCCGGCATTGTGATCACCACGTTCACGGGCCTGATGGTGTCGTTGACGCACGGCTCGTTCACGATTCCACTGTGCGTGGCGGGAGGATTTTGCGTACTCGGCGCGTTCAGCTACCTCGTCATTGTGCAAAAAATCGAGCCGTTGCCCGTCGAAGGCGATGCATACGACGCCGAACGCAGCCACGCTCATTCAACGGTATGAACATCATGTCCAGTCAATCAACGCAATCCGATCCTGCAGTCATTCGCCTGCATGCAAACGACGACGTCGTCATCGCAACCCGGCAGTTGATGTCGGGCGCGCGCATCGCGTCGGAAGATCTGGTCATCGCCGGACTGATTCCTCCCGGCCACAAGATCGCGACACGCGCTATCGCTGCAGGGGAGCCGGTCAAACGCTACAACCAGATCATCGGAGTAGCAACGCAGCCGATCCAGCGTGGCCAGCACGTCCACGTTCAGAATCTCGGCATGGCCGAGTTTTCACGCGCTCACGAGTTCGGCGTGGCGGTGCATGCAACGCAATACGCCGCCGAGCCCGCGACCTTCATGGGCATTCGTCGCGCCGATGGACGAGTTGCAACACGCAACTACATCGGCGTGCTGACGAGTGTGAACTGTTCGGCCACCGTCGCGCGTGCCATCGCCGATCACTTCCGGCGCGACGTGAATCCGCATGCGCTCGCCGACTATCCGAATGTCGACGGCGTCGTCGCATTGACGCACGGGCTAGGCTGCGGCATCGACACACTCGGCGAGGGGCTTGCGGTTCTGCGCCGCACGCTTGCCGGATATGCGGTTCATCCGAACTTCCACTCGGTGCTGTTCGTCGGGCTTGGCTGCGAGACGAACCAGATTGCAGGCGTGCTCGAGTCTGCCGGATTGAAGGACACGGAACAGTTGCGCAGCTTCACGATTCAGGATTCCGGCGGATCGAAGAAGACAATCGAGCGCGGCATCGCGATGGTCAACGAGATGCTCGCCGACGCTAACCGTGTGAAGCGCGAGCCGTTGCCGGCATCGCATCTGATCGTCGGTCTGCAATGCGGCGGGTCCGACGGGTATTCCGGCATCTCGGCCAATCCGGCGCTGGGTGCAGCGGTCGATCTTTTGGTGCAGCACGGCGGCACGGCGATTCTCTCGGAGACGCCGGAAGTGTACGGCGCGGAACATCTGCTCACGCGGCGCGCCGTCAGTCGCGCGGTCGGCGAAAAACTGCTGGCACGCATTGCGTGGTGGGAAGAGTATTGCGCGAGAAACGGTGCGGCGCTCGACAACAATCCCTCCGCGGGAAACAAGGTCGGCGGCCTGACGACGATACTCGAGAAGTCGCTCGGCGCGGTGGCCAAGGGTGGCACGACAAATCTCGTCGACGTGTATCAGTACGCCGAGCGCATCGATGCGAAGGGATTCGTCTTCATGGATTCGCCCGGCTACGACCCAGTGTCCGCAACGGGCCAGGTCGCGGCGGGTGCCAACCTGATCTGCTTCACGACAGGGCGCGGTTCGGCCTACGGCTGCGCGCCCTCGCCTTCGTTGAAGCTGGCGACGAATACCGCGCTGTGGGAACGGCAGGAAGACGACATGGACATTAACTGCGGCGGCGTGATCGACGGGTCCGCTTCGATCGAAGAACTCGGGGAAGCTATTTTCGCGCAGATGCTCGAATGCGCGTCGGGTGTGCCTTCAAAAAGCGAAGTGAACGGCTACGGACAAAGCGAGTTCGTGCCCTGGCAGTTGGGTGTGATCACCTGAAGACAACAGCGGCACGCGTTGTCGCTTGCATCGTCCTGCGCCGCCGCGAACGCTCGGCGCGCCATGGGCCACGCAAGCGCGCCGGCCGCGGATTCGCCGCATGCCGCTGCGCTGCGCCACCATCGGCAGCTTCGCCGTTAGAACCGGGAGACACAACGACGCCGGCGTTATGGTCGTCGTTGAATACACCGTTCAGCTCGATTGCACGAAGCATCGCTTGAAGTTTTTTCAGCATCACAGCACAGAGTCCTCATCAGGCATCGCACTCGCGGCCAGCTCATCGTGACGCAGTGTGGCCAGTCACGCGTAACGCCTCACGCGCAACGGCGATTCAAGCGGCACTCAAGCGCGCCAGTTCCGTATCGACCAGCAGCTTCTTCAACTCCGGCACGCACGAACCGCAGTTGCCGCCGGCCTTCAGGCACGCGGTGATCTGCGCGGCGGTCTTCAAGCCCTGCTCGCGAATCGCCGTACAGATCGTATTGCGCCCCACGCCGAAGCACGAGCAGACCGTCGGCCCGGTATCGGCGCCCTTGCCTATGGGTTGGCCCGCTAGCACGGCAATCCGGTCGGCTTCGTCGAGCTTGTCCTTCGCAAACAGGCTTGCAAGCCATTCGCGCGCCGGCAAGTCGGGACGCGCCGACAGGAAAACACAGTTCTCGATGCGGTCGTCAACCACATGAACCGCGCGATAAACACCGGCGGTGCGGTCCTCGTATTCGAGCCAGTCGGCATGTGCATCGTCGACTTCGAACAGCGCCCGCGCCCAGGCGCCGCGATCGCCCTGCTCCGAGAGCTGGTTGCGGCCCGCGAGTTCATAGCGCACGAACTGTGTGCCGTGAATGCGGGTCCAGTACGTGATGCCGGTGAGCGCCGGAGCGCGCCGGCTCAGCGAGAAGCCGTGCCACGCGACGTGAAACTTGTCGACACGCACCGGCGTATGTTTGAACTCGGGCTCGCCGGATAACGGATCGACCGATGGATTGACCACGGCGCCCACGCGCGCGTCGGAAGCCACCTGATCGTTCCAGTGAATCGGCACGAACACGCTGCCGCGTGCCATGCCGCCGCCATATTGCACGCGCGCCACCATCGCACCCCAGCGACTCGATACGCGTGCAAGGTCGCCTTCGCGCACGCCGCACAACAGCGCGTCCTGCGGATGCATGTCGACGAATGCCTCCGTGACATGACCCGCGAGTTTCTCCGACTTGCCCGTGCGGGTCATGGTGTGCCACTGGTCGCGCACGCGGCCCGTGTTCAGCGTCAGCGGATAGTCGTCGTCGGGCGCGTTAGCCGGCGCGCGCGGCGGCGTGGCAATGAAGCGCGCCTTGCCGTCCGCGTGGCTGAAGCGGCGATCGTCGAACAGACGCACGGTGCCCGGAGCGGCAGGATGGTTGTCCGCGCGCACAGGCCACTGCACGGGTTGCAAACCGGCATAGCCGTCGCTATCGAGACCCACTAGCCCCGCGAGATTGAACGCGCGATGCACGCCGCCGTCTTCTACGCCTTCGTCTTCCACGCCTGCGCCTTCACGGCCCGTGCTGCTCCCGTTACGCCATGCACTTAGCCGCGCATGCTCGTCGAAGATCTCCTGCTGGCTCGCGAACTCGAAACCTGCATAGCCCATGCGCCGCGCCACGTCGCAGATGATTTTCCAGTCCGCGCGCGCTTCTCCCGGCGCGGGAAGAAATGCGCGCTGCCGAGAAATCCTGCGCTCGGAATTGGTGACGGTGCCGTCCTTCTCTCCCCAGCCGAGCGCGGGCAGAAGTACGTGAGCAAACGCATTGGTGTCCGTGCGCTCCACAATGTCGGAGCAGACCACGAGATCGCAGCGGGCGAGCGCGCGTTTCGCCTGGTCGCTGTCGGGCAGGCTCACGACGGGGTTGGTACCCATGATCCAGACCGCCTTGATCCGGCCTTGCTCGATCGCCTCGAACAGTTCGACCGCTTTGAGTCCAGGCCGCGATGCGATCGCAGGTGCGCCCCAGAAGTGCTGAACGATTTCGCGATGCTTCGCGTTGTCGAGTTCCAGGTGCGCGGCGAGCGTGTTTGCGAGACCGCCCACCTCGCGCCCGCCCATTGCATTTGGCTGTCCGGTGAACGAGAACGGACCCATTCCGGGCTTGCCGATGCGCCCCGTCAGCAAATGGCAATTGATGATGCTATTAACCTTGTCAGTGCCGGCGCTCGACTGGTTCACGCCTTGCGAATAGACGGTCACCACGCGCTCGGTCCGCGCGAACAGGCGGTAGAACTCGAGCAGATCGTGAGGATCGAGCTTGCATGCTTTCGCGCATTGGGCGAGGTCGAAGCGGGTCGCCGCGCCGTTCGAATCATCGTTCACATCACTGGCTGAAGCGGCGGCTAACGCCTCGGCAAATCCACTCGTATGCGCATCGACGAACTGCGCATCTATCGCGCCGTGTTCCGCGAGAAAGCCAAGCAAGCCGTTGAAGAGCCGCACGTCGGTGCCCGCGCCCAGCGGCAGATGCAGATCGGCCATCTCGCAGGTCGCGGTGTAGCGCGGATCGATCACGACGATCTTCATGTCGGGCCGCGCTTCCTTGATCTTGACAATCCGCTGGAACAGGATCGGATGACACCACGCCGTGTTCGAACCCACCAATACGACGAGATCGGCCAGTTCGAGATCTTCGTAGCAGACCGGCACGATGTCCTCGCCGAAAGCCCGCTTGTGTCCCGCAACCGATGACGACATGCACAGCCGCGAATTGGTATCGATGTTCGCGCTGCCGACATAGCCCTTCATCAGCTTGTTCGCGACGTAGTAGTCCTCGGTCAGCAACTGCCCCGAGACGTAAAGCGCGACAGCATCCGGCCCGTGCTCTTCAACGACCTTGCGAAAGCCGCCGGCCACCGCATCGAGTGCATCGTCCCACGACACGTCGCGCAAGACGCCGCTCCCGGGCTCGCGCATCTTCGGATGAAGCAGCCGTCCGTCGAGTCCGATCGTTTCGCCGAGCGCCGAGCCTTTCACGCACAGGCGGCCGAAGTTCGCGGGATGCAGTTCGTCGCCTGCCATGTCATGTCCGCCGTCCGGCCGCGCGCTGACGCGCACGCCGCAACCGACGCCGCAATACGGGCAGGTGGTCCTGACAGTGTCACGGCTGTCGTCAGCCGCGCTCGAAATAGCGATGGGGAAACTCACGGTGTCTTCCAGGTCAGGCGGCCTGCGTTTCGCAGAGCGTTTTACCGAACAGCAAATGGCTGCGCAGCGAAGAAATGTCGGTACGGCTCTGGATCAGGTCGAAATACCACGCGCCTTCTTTCACGTCGCCGTATAGCACCGCGCCGATCACGCGGTTATCTTCGATCACCAGACGCTTATAGACGCCGCGGCGCGGATCGCGCAGCACGAGGTCTTCGCTGTCCGGACCGCCGATGAAATCGCCGGCCGAATACAGTTCGACGCCGGTGACCTTCAGCTTCGTCGCCGTCGCACGTTGCACATAACGGCGATGACCCGCGCCGGCGAGATGCGCGCCGCACACGCGCGCCTGGTCCCAGATCGGCGCGACGAGGCCGAACGTCGCGGTGCGATGCTGCACACATTCGCCGACCGCATAGATGCGCGGATCGTAGGTCTGCAACGTGTCGTCGACGACGATCGCGCGCTCGCAATGCAGCCCCGCCTGTTTCGCGAGGTCGATGTTCGGCCGCACACCGGCCGTCATCACCACGAGATCCGCGGGGACCTCCGTGCCGTCGTCAAAACGCACCGCGGTGACGCGATCCGGTCCGACGATTTCCGCGGTATTCGCCTTCAGCAGGAAACGCAAACCCTTGCGCTCCAGCGCCTGCTGCAACAAGGCCGACGCGCTTCGGTCGAGCTGGCGGTCCATCAGGCTGTCCGTGACGTGCACGACCGTTACAGACATGCCTTGGCGCATGAGCCCGTTCGCGGCTTCGAGACCAAGCAAACCTCCGCCGATCACGACCGCGTGACGATGTCTGCGTGCCGCATCGAGCATCGTTTCGACATCCTGAATATCGCGGAACGCGATCACACCCGGCAGAGTGTGACCGGGCACGGGAATGAGAAACGGCTTCGATCCCGTTGCGATCAGCAGCCGGTCATAACCCGCTTCGACGCCATTCCTGGAGCGCACGATGCGGCGCGTGCGGTCGATTGCGACCACCGGATCGCCGGCATGCAGACGAATCCCGTTCTCTTCATACCAGCTACGCGAATTGAGAATGATGTCGTCGACGCTCTTCTCGCCCGCCAGCACCGGCGAAAGCATGATGCGGTTGTAGTTGCCGTATGGCTCCGCGCCGAACACGGTGATGTCGTAGAGATCCGGCGCGAGCTTGAGCAGTTCCTCGACCGTGCGCATGCCGGCCATGCCGTTGCCGATCACGACGAGACGCGAGCGTGAGGGCGTTGCCAACGGTCTGCCTCGCGGCAAGCGCGCATCGATTTCCGCTTTCATGCCGCGACCCACACCTTGCCGCCCTCGACGCGCACGGGATACGCACTCACCGAATTCTCGGGTGCTTCGAGGCACTCGCCGGTGCGCAGGTCGAAGTGATGCTTGTAGATCGGCGAAGCGACCACGATGCGCTCCCCGAGGCTACCGATCAGCCCGCGCGAAAGTACCGCCGCGCGCGAGCCCGGATCGAAATTGTCGATTGCGAACACGCCGCCCTCGCCGTCCGCGACGTGAAATACCGCTACCTGCTCGCCGTTGACGAGCGCGCAGACGCCCGTATTCGGAACGATGTCATCGAGCGCGCATACGGGCATCCAGGAAGCCGAAGTCTGTTCGTTGCTCATGCTGGGTTCCTCACTCATGTAGGTAGTTGTCAGGCGGTTCATACGGCGTCATTCGGTTTCATTCGCTCGCGACGCGGTTCGCGACACAATCCGGACGGCAAATAAAAAACGTCCCGCGGATGCAATCGCCAGAGCGACTGTATTCGTGGGACGCCGTTGTCCGAACCAGTAATCTACGAAGGGACTTCTTGCTGCGTGCGGGCCGGATCGTCATTGATCCGCTGCCTTCTTAATGCAAAGCCCATGCCATCGGAGAACAGCAACACAGTCACGGCGCGCAACGCCCGCCGGTTATAGCCACCGCACAAGTCGCCGCGCCGGACCGCCCGACCGGAGCAGACGCATTGCGAGGCATGAAAGCGCAACAATGGTGCGACGCAGCACCGTCTGCGTGCAGCGCATCGTGGCGAGGTGCAACGAGCCGGACGTCGGACGCGTGTGCTGACGGGCGACGCTCTGCCGGATTGCGGCGGCGAGCGCGGGCTGTTCGAGCGCCGCTTCGCGAGCCTCATGTTCGCCGCTAAAGCGCATGGCCCACGCGCACAGCGCCCCGGCGTCTGCTGGGTGTCGCCGTGCTTGTGACGGTGCTGCTATCAAGCGCAATCAGCAGGGACCGCCTTTGATCCTTTGTAAGGCATAAGGCGATCACACTCCTCATCCAGCACTACGTTCAGACGTCGGTGGACAGCGTGACGGATTCCCACGCGGCGATTTCATCGGACAATGCCGACAGTTTCGTGCGCACGAGGCTGAGCGCATCGCTGCCCAGCAGCAGGTGAGCGGGCGGCCGCCCGGCAGAGATCGCGGCCAGCATGGCGCGTGCAGCCTTGACCGGGTCGCCGGTCTGCTTGCCGCTCTTCTCTTCGCGAGCCTTGCGCACCGGATCGAACAAGGCGTCGTAATCCGGGATGGAGCGCGGCGTGCGCGCCATCGAGCGGCCTGCCCAGTCGGTGCGAAAGGAGCCCGGCGCCACGGCAGTCACCGCGATGCCGAACGGCTCGACTTCCTTGCCGAGCGCTTCCGAAATGCCCTCGAGCGCAAATTTGCTGCCGCAGTAATAGGCGATGCCCGGCATCGTGATGTAGCCGCCCATCGACGTGATGTTGAGAATGTGGCCGCGGCGGCGTTTGCGCATGTACGGCAGTACTGCTTTGATCATTGCCACTGCGCCGAACACGTTCACGTCGAACTGCCGCCGCATTTCGTCGAGCGGCGACTCTTCCAGCACGCCTTCGTGGCCGTAACCGGCATTGTTCACGAGGACATCCACTGGGCCGACATTGGCCTCCACTTCAGCCACGACGCCGTCGATAGCGTCGAAGTCGGTCACGTCCAGCACGCGGCCCCATGCGCTGTCAGGTGCAAGCGCCTCGAACTCTCTTTTCGACGCTTCGCTGCGCACCGTGCCAATCACACGATGACCCGCCGCAAGCGCTTCCTGAGCCAGCGCGCGGCCGAAGCCGCTGCTCACGCCGGTGATCAGCAAAGTCTTGGTCGATGCCATGATGCCTCCTTTCTCAAGTTGAACAGAAAGTGCATACTATTCTCTTCAACCCGCCGGTTTGAGGCCGAATCGTCGATTTTTCTTGCCTATTCTTATGACGACCGAAAAAACGCCCCCGGAGGCGCGCGCTGCCAGCCGACCCGCTCGCCGACCTGCTGGTCAGGAGCAGCAGAAAATGGCGGCCCTGCTGCGCGCACTGGCGCCCCAGGAGGGCTACAACCTGACGGCCTTGCCGGGCGTTCGCATCCTGCGCTCCGACCGGCCGTTGTCGTCCACGCCCGTGCTGTACGACCCTGGCATCGTGATCGTCTGCCAGGGACGCAAGCGCGGCTATTTCGGCGATCAGCTTTACGTGTACGACGAGCAGCACTATCTCGCGGTGTCGGTGCCAGTGCCCTTCACTATGGAGACCGACGCGACGCCGGAGCACCCGCTCCTCGCTATCTACATGCACCTCGACTTCAAGCTGGCCGCGGAACTGATGGCCCAGATCGAGCGTCATGAAATGCCCAACCATGCACAAGCGCCGCAGAGCATGATGTCGAGCCCAATGGACGAGGCGCTGCGAGACTCGGTGCTGCGCTTCCTGGAAGCGATGAACCGCCCGCTCGATGCAGCGGTTCTTGGCCCAGAATTATTGCGCGAGCTGTACTTTCGGGTTCTCACAGGTGCGCAGGGCAGCGTGATGCGCGCCGCGCTCGGCATGAACGGGCAGTTCGGCAAGATTGGCAAAGCGCTGCGCCGCATTCATTCCGACTACGCCGACGCGCTCGACCTCGCGGAACTCGCGAGCGAAGCCGGCATGAGCGTTCCCACGTTTCATACGCACTTCAAGGCGATCACGCGTACATCGCCGATGCAGTACGTGAAGTCGACGCGCCTGCACCAGGCCCGCTTGCTGATGTTGCGACAGGACATGACGGCCGAGGCCGCAAGCAATGCGGTCGGTTATGCGAGCACGTCGCAGTTCAATCGCGAGTTCAAGCGGCTTTTCGGGCTCACACCTGCCGCGGAAGCGCGGCGCATGCGGGCGAGTTTCGCCATACCGCCCGCGCACGCCGGTTCGGAGTTTGTCTCTTCGCATTGAGGCCGACGGTCGCGCCATCGGTCAACGCGCCGCCACTTGGATTGAGTTCGCTGGCTACACGCGCCCGCCAGGAGCGTGGACAGGCCCGCACGTCGCGAGCCCCGGCTCAGTCCGCTCGCTTCGCGCCTGGCTCGCGCCCGGTTCGCGCCCGGTTCGCCCCCGACTCGGTGCCACGTGCTAGCCCGCAGTGCCTGCGTACGCCGCCTTTAGCGCGGCGACGTCGAACTTCACCATCTTCATCATGGCCTCGGCGGTGCGCCGCGCTTTTTCCGGATCCGGATCGGCCATCATGGCGATGACATCGGCCGGCGCAATCTGCCACGACACGCCGAAGCGGTCTTTCAGCCAGCCGCACGCGTCGGGCGAGCCGCCGCCTTCGAGAAGCGCGTCCCAGTAGCGGTCGACTTCCGCCTGATCGGCGCAATTCACAAGGAGCGAAACGGCATGGTTGAACGGTTCGTTGCCGGGGGAGCTCATGGCAATGAACGGCTGTCCGAACAGAACGAACTCGACGACCTTCGTCGAGCCGGCGCTCGGCACCGGCGTGACGCGGACTATGCGCGAGTCCGGAAAGATGCTTGTGTAGAAGGCCGCAGCCTCCTCGGCTTCGGTGGAATACCAGAGAAAGGGGGTGATCTTCTGAATCGTCATTGAGCGTCTCCTGTCAATATCGGCCAGATGAGCGGCGAGGCCGCATGCCGCTATGGGGACGACGAAAGAAGACCATCAAAATCGACACGCCGGGAAGAAAAATACGGCTCGCGAGCCGCCCCCGGATAACGCAACGACTGCGCCGCTCCACCGGAGCCGATTATAGGCAATCAAGCGGGCAATCAAGCGCTTCGCTATCCGTCCGATACATCCCCGCGCGCTCGGTCAGGCACCAAGGCGCTGCCACCGCGAACTACCCGAATCACGGCGCGCGTGGCAATCGGAAAGAGGCCTACGAGAGCAGACACCTCGTGCCGCGCTGACGCAGCGCACTCCCTCACGCGATTCTGCATGCGCCAACGGCCTCCGGGACCGGAAGCATCGGCGACCGCGCGCGCAGCTACATGACGACGCTGACTGCGATCGTAGCGCGCCTTGTCATGGACGGGCGCGCCAGCGTTCTCGCAGCCTTTACTGCTTGACCTCACCCGTTCGGCCCGTCCCGGACGCTCCTTGCGGCGACAGCGCGTTTGCGCGCTTATCCATCAGCGTTCCCGGTTTGTTGCCGGGCGCGCCCATGGCCGCGGGCTCGTCGACGGTGTGCCCGGCCTGTCCAGGCTGCGCCTGCGTGCCGCTCTGCGTGCCACTGTTCGCCGGCGCGTTACCGCTTTGTTGCGCATAGACCGTGCTGCCCACGCACAGCACCAACGCGACACCTGCCACTTTCAGCATACTCATGACTGTCTCCCGATTTCACGGCCTTTTGCCGTTTTAAAGGAATCCAGCATGGCGCGTGCCGCGAACCGAATTACGGCGCGCAAAGCCCGGCACAACCAAGGGAAGCAAGGACAGCGCCGCTATTCGACGCGCCGCCGTGTGGAAATTGCAGAGGCCGTTGAAATGACCAGATCGGCGAAGCGCTTCTCGTCGCGATCCGCCTGCCAGCGCGAGCGGGCCACCGCAATATTGACCGCGCCGATGCCGCGCCCGTGCGCGTTCGTGATCGCCGCCGCCGTCGAAATATCGCTCACGAAGTATTCGTCTTCGGTATGCGCGTAGCCCTGCTTGCGGATCTGCGCGATCCGCTCCCTGATCTTGCGCGGCTGGTAGACGGTGGACGCCGTGTATGCCACGAGATTCGTGCGCGACAGAATGTCGTCGATTTCGCCGTCGGCGAGCGTCGCCAGAATAGCGAGGCCGGGCGCAGTGCAATAGGCGGGCAGCCGCGAGCCCGTGATGACATGTGCGTTGAACACGTTGCGGCTCACGATCCGCAGCACGAACACGATGTCCGTATCGTCCAGCACGGTGAGGTTGGTTGCCTCTTCCGTTTCGGAGCCGAGCTGCTGCAGATAAGGCGTCGCACGGCTCACGAGATCGTTTGACGTGAGATAGTGATACGTGAAGTCCAGAAGCCGCGGCGACAATTCGTACTTGCGACTGTCCGGGTCCTTGAAGAGATAACCGAGCGCGGCGAGCGTATAAGTGAAGCGCTGCGTCGCGCTCATGTCGAAACCCGTGAACGACGAGATTTCCGAGAGCGACAACTGACGCTTGCTGCCGTCGAACGCGGTGAGCACCTTCATCGCCTTTTCCACGGACTGCACGTAAAGCGAAGACGCGGTCGGGTCGACGGCTTCGGCCGACGGCTTTGCCGCAGAAGTCTTGCGCTTGCGCGGGGCTTTGGGCTCGTCGCTCATCAGGTCAGTTCGTATCCGGTTTGAACGGAGAATTATCGCATAGCCCTAAAGCGCTATCTATATACGATAGCTACTGCTTTGCGGTGGCGAGCCGGTCCCACGCGTTCCCAGTGTCGCGGGACAGCAGGTGTTTCTTCACGCGCTCGCTCGCCGTCATCTCGAAGCCGGCCACCGCGCGGTAATAGCGCGGCAACTGGAAACTTGCGAGCCGCTCGCACGCCCACGCGTGCAATGCGGGCCACTCCACCGGTTCGTCCTTGAACTGCACGTCGAGCAAGATGTCCTGCTCGCCGATCGCCGACGCGACACCAATTGCCGCGCTAGCGCGGATCGCCGGATGCGCCGCAAAAATGCGTTCGATTTCCCAGGCGGACACGTTCTCGCCGCGCACGCGCATGCTGTCCGTCTGCCGGCCGATAAAGAACAGATCGCCGTCCGCATCGCGGCGCGCCCGGTCGCCGGTATGAAGCCGGCCGTTGCGCAAAGCGGCTCTGGTTGCGTCGGGATTCTTCAGATACGCCGGCAAAAAAGTGCCCTCTACCTTGCTTGTCAGCACGATCTCGCCCGCCTCGCCCTCTTTCACCGGACGGCCATTTTCATCGAGCAATGCGATGTCGATCCAGGGCAACGCACGGCCGATCGAACCGGTCTTGCCCGTCACGTTCGCCGTAGCGAAGCTCGAACATTCGGTCATGCCGTAGCACTCGCGCAGCGACACCTTCAACCGCGTCTGAATCGGCTCCCACGATGTTGCGCTCACGCCCGCGCCCCACGCAACGCGCAACGTGTGCTTTGCGGGTTGTTCCGTCTCGGGCAACTGCATCAGGATATCCAGCACGCCGCCGAGATAATGGAGTTGCGTCGCGCCCGCGCGCTCGATCTGCGTCCAGAACTGCGATGCGGAGAAGCGCGGCACGGCGTGCAGCGTCACGTTTGCAAGAAACGGCAGCAGCAGCATCTGAGCACCGCCGATGTGGCACAACGGCTCCCACAGAAAGAGCCTGTCGCTGTCGCGCACGTCCGCCACGCGAAGTGCCGCCTCGCTCGCGATACGCATCATCCGGTGCGTGAAGACGACACCTTTCGGCGCGCCGGTCGTACCGGACGTGTAGATGACGCACAGCGGATCGTGCACGCCGATAGCCGGCGTCGCGAATTCCGCGCTCGTATCGTGCGCTTCGAATGCCGGCAGATGCGTGCGGCGCGCCGCGCCGCAATCGAGCTGCGCCGTCACCGCGTCGAATTCATCGTCGACAACGAAGAGCTTGGGCTCTGCATGCTGCAGCAGATATTCGAGGCCCGCCGCGCGCAGCTTCGTGTTAACAGGCACCCACACCAGACCGCTCAGATGCAGCGCGTAGATCAGATGAATATGCTCGGGACTGTTGCCGAGCATCACGGCAACACGGTCGCCCTGCTTCAGACCTTGCGCGGCAAACCAGCGCTGCAATTGCACGACGTGGCGCGCGGCGTCTTCGCACGAAATCGCGCGATCCTCGAAGTGCACGATGGTGCGCGCGGCGTCGCGGCGCAATCCCGCCGCGAGCAGCGGTACGCAGTCGAGTTCGTCGTTGCTGTGCCGGTGAGCGAAATATTCTGGATAACGATGCATGTGTGAACCGGTCGAAATACGAAGACTCAGCGCGTCTTGCGCTTGAGCCAGGAGGAAACCGCGACGACGAGCGCGATCAGAATGACGAGTGTTGTCGACACGGCTGCAAGTGTCGGCGTAATCGCAAGCTGGATGTCGTCCCACATCTGCTTGGGCAACGTCGAGTTGATGCCGCCGGAAACGAAGATCGCAATCGTGAGGTCGTCGAACGAAACGAGGAATGCGAACAGGAACGCAGCCGTCACGCTTGCCATGAGAAGCGGCAACACGATCGACGTAATGCGCCGCAATGGCGACGCGCCCATCACGCGCGCGGCGTCGTCAAGACGCCAGTCGAAGCGCTGGAAGCCGGCAGCGAGCGTGACGACCACATACGGAATGGCGAGCACCGTATGACCGATCACGAGGCCGAGGTTGGTGCCTGTAAGGCCGAAACGTCCGAACAGATAGAGCAAGCCGACTGCCACCACGATACGCGGCACGATCAGCGGTGCGACCAGCAGCGCGAAGATCGGCTTGCTCGCGCGGCGCGGCATGCGCGTCATCGCGAGTGTGGCGCCGAAGCCGAGCAGCAGCGACAGCAGCGCGGTGCCGAGACCCACTTCGAACGAGCGGACGATCGCGCTTTGCCACACCGGCGAATCCATGAACGTGCCGAACCAGCGCACGCTGAAAAGCTTCGGCGGGAAAGAAATGTAGTCGCTCTTCGTGAACGCATAGGGAATCACGGAAAGCACCGGCACGACGAGCACGATCATGATCGCGCACGTATAGAAACCGAGCGGGCTGACCGCGCGCGCGCCCTCTTCGGCGTGCGTCTTGCGGCGCATCACGAACGGCGCAAACACCCGGCCCGCCGCGATCAGAAGCGCGAGTTTGATGCCTTGCGCACGCGAGCCGCGCTGACGCTCCGCCACTTCGCCGGTGAGCGACGTGAGGCCCACCATGCGGTCGTACACGAAGAAGATCACGATCGAGCAGACCAGCAACACGGTCGACAACGCGCCGGCAAAGCGCATGTCGAAAAGCTCCAGCACCGACGAGATCACGAGTTGCGCGATCATCGTTTCCTTCGGCGAGCCGAGCAGCGCCGGCACGATGAAGAAGCCGAGGCTCGAGATAAACACGAGCAGGCCGGCCGCCGCGACGCCCGGCGAGGACAGCGGCAGAAACACTGTGAAAAAGCTCGTGCTGCGTTCGGCGCCGAGCGTTTCGGCGGCTTGCGTGAGCCGATCGTCGATGCCGCGCATGACCGGCAGCATGGTCATCACGGCGAGCGGCAGCATCGAATGCACCATGCCGATCAGCACGCCGGTGAGCGATGGAATCGTGCCGCTCGTCTCGCGCACGAGGCCGAGCGATAACGCGATGGTCGACAGCACGCCGGTCTTCGAAAGCAGCAACATCCATGCGTAAGTCTTCACCAGATAACTGGTCCAGAACGGCAGCATGATCCACAGCAGCCAGCGTTCGCGTGCTCGCTCAGACAGGCGGCTCAGCATGTAGGCAACCGGATAGCCTAGCAGAATGGATAGCGCCGCCGTCATGAACGAAATGGCGAAGGTGATCCTCAACACTTTGGCGTAGACCGGTGTGCGTGCAATGCGCTCGAACTGCGCGAAGCCGACCTGCCCTTCGGCGCTGACAAGTCCCCCTTGCAGGATTTCGCCGACCGGCACTATGAAGAACACCAGCAGGAACACTAGCGTCGGCACGATCGGCAAAAAGCGCATGCAGCGCGCGAGCCACACGGAGCGGCCGCGGCGCGAGGCTTCGTTCTCGCGGCGCGCATGAAGAGCGATGGTCATCGTGGTCCTCTCAGGCCTGCAGAAGCGTCGTGCGATATGGGTCCCACACGAGGCCGACCTTGTCGCCGATGCGCGGCGAGAGGCTGCGCTCGCAGCGCACGGTGAGTTCGCTGCCGTCGTTCATCGCGAGTTGCACACGTGTATCGCTGCCGAAGAACACGATGTCCGCAATCGTGCCGTCGACAAAGCCGCGTTCGGGTTCGACAAGTCGCGGCGCCTCCGGGCGGACCAGCAGCGTGTGACGGGTGCCGGCCGCGCCGGATGCAACGGATGCGTTCATTGCGTTCATTGGCAGCGGAATGCGGCCGCCCGCCGCGAGCAGAATCGCCTCGCCGCTTGCGCCGCGCGTATCGTCGAGCGCGCCTTCGAGCAGGTTCGAATGACCGATGAAGCCGGCCGCGAAGCGCGTCGCGGGACGGTCGTACAGATCGGCAGGCGTGCCCACCTGCTCGATGCGCGCCTGATTCATCAGGCAGATGCGGTCGGACAGCGTGAGGGCTTCGTCCTGATCGTGCGTGACATATACGAACGTTGCGCCGAGCTCCTTATGCAAGCGGCGAATCTCCGACTGCATATGCTCGCGCAGTTTCTTGTCGAGCGCGCCGAGCGGCTCGTCGAGCAGAATTACCGAAGGCCGGTACGCAAAGCAGCGCGCGAGCGCAATCCGCTGCTGTTGTCCGCCCGACAACTCCTTGGGAAAACGCTTGGCATATTCGGTCATGCGAACCATCGCGAGCGCGTCGTCGACGGCCCCGCGCACTTCGTCGCGCGACTTGCGTCGCATGCGCAAACCGTACGCGACGTTGTCCCACACGCTCATGTGCGGAAAGAGCGCGTAGCTCTGAAACACCATGCCGATGCCGCGCTTGCCGGGTTCGACATGCGTGACGTCGCGCCCGTCGATCTCGATACGGCCCGCGCTCGGCGCGACGAGTCCCGAGATCATCTGCAACAGCGTGGTCTTGCCCGAGCCCGACGGACCGAGCAGCGTCAGGAACTCGCCGGCCTGCACGGCGAGGTCCGTCGGTTCCAGCGCGACCGCATCGCCGTAGCGCTTTGCAATGCCGATCGCCTCGAGCTTCGAACTCATGATGCGGTCCTTACGAAATGATCCACGAATTGAACCGCTCAGTGACCTTCTGACGGTTCGCTTCCCACCATTGAGGGCTCGGCAGCCGCATATCGCGAATGTTGTCGGGCGCCGTGGGCAACAACGTCGCGCGGTCTTTGGAGATCGTCTCGAACGCTTTCTTGTTGGTCGGACCGTAGGCAAGCGTGCGTGTGAGCAGCGCCTGACGCTTCGCGTCGGCGCAAAAGCGCACGAACTGCTTTGCCGCCTCCGCGCGCGGCGTGCCCTTCGGAATGCCCCAGCCTTCGATCGAATAAAGACCTTGGTTCCATACGATCGTGACCGGCGCGCCGCCGTCCTTCGCGGCTTGCGCGCGGCCGTTCCACGCCGAGATCATGTCGACGTCGCCGCTCTGGATCGCCTGCATGGCTTGCGCGCCCGAGGTCCACCAGATGTTGACGTGCGGCTTGATCTTGTCGAGGCTCCTGAACGCGCGATCCACGTCGAGCGGATAGAGCTTGTCGAGCGGCACGCCGTCGGCGAGCAGCGCCTGTTCGAGCGTGTCGAGCGGACTGCGCCGCAGGCAGCGGCGGCCGGGGAATTTCTTTACGTCCCAGAAGTCGGCCCACGATTTCGGACCGTTGTCCTTGAACTTGTCCGCGCGATACGCGAGCACCGTCGAATACACGTCGACGCCGAGCCAGTTCGGCGTGATCGCGTCGGGCATGATGTCCGGATAGTCGCTCGTCTTCAGGCCGATGGGTTCCAGCAGCCCTTTCGATTCAAGGTACGGAATATCGGCCGACAGCGTGAGCGTGGTGACGTCCCACACATAGTTCTTCGTCTGCACCATCGCCGCGAATTGCGCGACCGGCTGCGATTCACGCGCGACGCTCACGACCTTGATACCGGTTGCTTTCTCGAACGGGTCGTAGAACGCTTCGCGATAAGCGGTCGTATAGGGGCCGCCCGGGTCCGATACCACGATCTGCTTCGATTGGGCTCGCGCGGCGAGCGGCATCGCGCTCGCGACGGCAAGCGCGCCCGCGCCATGAAGAATGCGACGGCGCGTTGCGTTGAAGTCTTGCGTCATTGTTCAGGTCTCCCGCACATGGGTTGAGATTGGAACGGTGCGACTTTGACTCGATTCTGGCGGCTTCGGGCTCCGCATTCAGCCCCGCTCGCGGCCGGCTACTTTCCGCGCTTACGGAAGAACTCTTCCATCATGCGAGCGGGTTCGCCCGAGTCGTACGCTTCACGCTGAATGCGCTCCCCCGCTTCGATGCAGTCGACGAACCCCGGCTCCGTCATCTCACGAAAGCGCTGCTTGTCCAGACGCATCGCGACGGGCGGCTTCGCGGCGAGTTCGGTGGCGATTTCCAGCGCCTTGTCGAACACCTTGTCTTCGTCGACCAGATGATGGATGAGGCCGATGCGATGACACTCGTCCGCGTCCATCAGACGACCCGTCAGCGTGAGCTCGATGGTGCGCGACATGCCGAGCATCGAGTTCATGATCCAGGGGCCGGTCGTGCTGGCAATGCCCGCATTGATTTCCGGCTGGCCCATGCGCACACCTGCATGTGCGACGCGAATATCGCCGAGCAGCGCCACCTGGAATGCCGAGCCCGCGGCTGTGCCGTTCAGCGCCATGACGAGCGGCTTCGCAAGACTGCGCAGCGCCGTGTAGTAGCGCTGCCATTCCTTGACCCACGCCACCGCGCGTTCGCCGTCGAAATCATGTGCTTCCGACAGGTCCTGGCCCGCCGAGAACGCCCGGTTGCCCGCCCCCGTCATGATGATCGCGGCGACGTCGGGGTCGTTGTTAAAGCGCTCCAACGCCTCGATGATCATTTCGCGCATCGGCGTGGTCCACGCGTTTAAACGCTCAGGACGATTGAGAGTGATGACCGCGACGCGGCCGTGATTCGAGAACAGCACGTCATTGCTCATGGATTATCGCATCGCAATAGTTGATGGTGTAATGCAATATAGGCGCATCAAAATTAAGGTGCAAGCGGGTTTACCAGAGAGATGATCGGTGAAGCTCCCTGGCGCACGCTCTGCGCGTTTCGAGCGCTTAATAGTTAGTTGGACGATCGGACACAACCGCGTCGAAGTGCGCGGTGGAGCTTGGTTTAATAGAGGGAGGATTGGCACCGCGGCGCTGACGCACAACGGCATTGCGCCGCTGGAAACGATCACGACAGATCGCGGATCGCGGAGCACGGAACCACAGAGGCCCGCATCGATGACAAAATCGACGCGCAGAAAAAAGCCGCAGACAAGCTGCGGCGAACAAACACACACGCCGAACGTTTGGGAACGCTGACGCCTGATGAATCGTAGCGACGTTTGCGGGGCATGAACATCGGGTGTTTTGTATGAAAGCATGCGCTGAGCGCGTCAGAAGCTTGTGGCACGTGCGTGTCGGCGCAACTGGCTCTTCGTCAAGTCGCGAAAAAACAACGCGAAGCGCACGACAGTCCGCCCCATACATGGCGGGCGATGGAAGCGATCGCCGGTCGACGTCCGCGCAACAATGTAAAATCACACGCCGGTCGAATGCTGCAACCCCGCTGCAACCCTTATTCGCGCAGTCACCGCGATGCGCGTGTATCGCTTCGTCACCAGGCCACGCTGTGCGGACGTGCAGCACGGTTCCCGCGTGGCGTCTTTGGCTTCCATCTCGTTCGCAAGACTGCGGACGATTCCGTGTTCAGCACGAAATTGATTCGGCGCGACGACCAACGTGCTCGCACCGGGTGGTAAAACGCCAGCCGGTCCAACTTATTACTCAGGTTTCAATTTGACTCCACTATCCGTCTACGTTCTCACATACAACAGCGAGCGTTATCTGGACAAGGTTCTGGCGGCCGCGAAGCGTGTCGCAGATGACCTGCTGGTCGTGGATAGCGGCAGCACCGACGCGACGCTGTCGATTGCGGCTAAACACGGCGCGCGAATCGTGCATCGGCCGTTCGATAATTTTCGAACGCAACGGCAGTTCGCCAACGGGCTTTGCCTGCACGAAACCGTGATGTTTTTCGATAGCGACGAAATCGCGAGCGACGCGTTGATCGACGAAGTGCTCGCACTGAAAGCCCGCGGTTTCGATCACGAAGCGTATGCCGTCAGGCGCGATTGGGTTGTCATGGGCAAGGTCATTCACGCGCTGATGCCGATCTCGTCTCCGGACTATCCGATCCGCATCTATCGGCGCGCCACGCTGCGTTTCACCGACCATAGCGTTCACGAAACGCTGACCGGTTACGAGAACTGTGGGCGAATCGAATCGCCGGTGGTTCATCGTACGTTTGAGACCGCGAGTGAGATGAAGACCAAGCTCGATCTGTACACGGACCTCGCCGCAACCGACCTGCTGGATAGAAGAGACCCGGCTCGCGTTCTGTGGCTCAAAAGCTGGTTCAGCCCTTTGGGCGCATTCCTGAAGTGGTACATCCGCAAAGGCAATGTCCGCGACGGTCGCATCGGCCTAACCCTCGCGCTTTACGCTTCGTCCTACACGCGGCGAAAGTATCGCAAAGCGCTCGTGCAACTCAATGCAAATCGTTGAGGTGCTTTTTTCTGTCGGCGCGTGAGAGCAGAATGAAAAGCCGCCGCCCACACTGAACCGTGCGATCTGGCCAGGATCGCACCCTGCCGACCGGGAGTTTCGTATGATCGTATCGATGAATACGTATTTCGACGTTCCCGGCGGCTTGCGCACGGGCACCGTCGGGCTGACTCTGGCTTTCGTCGTTTCCACCGCGGGCGCGGCGTCGAGCTGTCCGACAGTGATCACGACGCCGGGCGGCAGCGCGTTCGACATGGCCTCGCTCATTTCGGACAACGGCTCGCCGGCAGCGGCGCTCGCGAAGCTGCGCTCGGTGTTGTCGAAGCTCGGCTGGGGAAGCCGCTGCAGCATGCTCCGAAACGTGGCCGCATGCGAGGAAACGGTCGAGCTTGCGAAGCGGGCAGTCGTCGCGCTCGAAGCTTGCGCCGGCTCGACGCCGCCCACGACGCCGCCCAATACTGGCGCCGACAAGCCGCGCGAACAAAGCGGCGACCGAGGCCAATCAGCACGACTCGGCGAATGAAGCCGTAGGCCAGGCTACCTGGCGATTCGCGCAATGCTCATTCGTTGTTCTACGCACGCGATGCGCGACACGCGTCACTGCGATTCGTACTTCAGTCCGAGGCAGCGGCCGTACGTCGAAGCGCGGCTTCGACGGGCGTCGCCGCAAGCGGCGAACTATCCACATCCGCTGTTTCCACGACCACGCGTTCCAGCGCTCTGAACGGCGCGAGTAGCGCCTCGTCCGCGACGTTCGATGTTATGAGCCGCCAGTCGCGTTCGAGAGGAGTCCAGTGTTGTTGCCGCGAGCGGCCGAGTTTGTCGGCGTCGGCAAGCACGAGAACCTGCGCCGCGCGCCGGATGATGCAGTCTTTCAGATACGCTTGCTGCGCGCTGGCTTCGCACAGCCCGAATTCGGCGACCACGCCATCCGCGCCGAGAAACGCCTTGTCGACGCTCAAACGGCTCAGCGAAAGTTCGGCAAGCGGCCCGAGCGTGCTCATGCTCGAACTGCGCAAGTCGCCGCCGATCAGCGTCAGATGCACACCCGGAGCGTTCGCGAGCGTCATCACGGCAAGCAGATTATTGGTGACCACGTGAAGATCGACGCGCGAGCCGAGATGCCGCGCGAGCGCGGCGCAAGTCGTGCCGCCGTCGAGCAGCACCGTATCGCCGTCGTGCACATGCGCGGCAGCCGCCCGCGCAATCGCTTCCTTCTGCTCGCGCTGCGTCGCCTTGCGTTCCTCCAGCGACGCCTCCGGCTCATGCGAGCCGATCAGCGCGGTCGCGCCGCCATAGGTGCGCACGAGACGGCGCTGGTTCGCAAGCGTCGTGAGATCGCGCCGGACCGTTGCCTCGGACACGCCGAGCGCGGCGCTGAGCTGTTCGACGTTGGCGTCGCCGGTCACAACGAGATCGAGAATCGCGCGATGGCGCTCGGACGCTTTCATGGCTGTCATCTGCAGTAAAGAGGCTGCCGATCTTACACCACGGCCGCCCGCTATTTGCCCTGCTTCAGCCGCGCCGCGTGGCGAGTTCCGCGCCCTGGCGAAGTGCCTCGAGCAAGCTGCGCTCGTCGGCGATGCCCTTGCCCGCGATGTCGAATGCGGTGCCGTGATCGACCGACGTGCGGATCACTTCGAGGCCCACGGTCACGTTCACGCCGGCTTCGAGGCCGAGCACCTTCACGGGGCCGTGGCCCTGATCGTGATACATCGCGACCACCAGGTCGAAATCGCCGCGGCCGGCGCGGAAAAACAGCGTGTCGGCGGGCAGCGGCCCCGTCACGTCGAGCCCCCGTTCCTGCAGCACTTTCACCGCCGGCACGATCTTCTCTTCTTCCTCGCCGTAACCGAACAGGCCGTTTTCGCCGGCGTGCGGATTGATGCCGCACACGCCGATGCGCGGCTTCGCAATGCCGGCCTTGACGAGCGTCGCGTTACCCCGCTCGATGGTGCGTTGTACGAGACCCGGCTCGATCTTGCGGATCGCGTCGATGATGCCGATATGCGTGGTCACGTGAATCACGCGCAATTGCGGCGCGACCAGCATCATCGACACCTCGTCCACACCCGTGAGATAAGCGAGCATTTCCGTGTGGCCGGGAAACTTGTGGCCGCCCGCGTGCAGCGCTTCTTTATTCAGCGGCGCCGTGCAGATCGCGTCGATCTGCTTCGCCTCGGCGAGTTGAACCGCGCGCGCGATGAACTGATAGGCGGCGTCGCCCGCGACTGCCGACAACTGGCCGAACGGCATGTCGGCAGGAATCAGGTCGAGGTCGATGCAGTCGATCGTGCCCGGCTCGTAGCGCGCCTCGGCCGCTTCCTTGATACGGCGGATCCGGGCGTTGCCGCCGACGATCTCGTTCGCGCGCTCCAGCCGCCGCGCGTCGCCGATCACGAGCGGACGGCACTGCTTGTAGACGATGTCGTGCGCAAGGCTCTTGACGATGATCTCCGGGCCGACGCCCGCTGCGTCGCCCATCGTGATGCCGATGACTGGAAGGTAATTGCTCATGATGTTTTGCCTGGTCCTTGATGTCTGCCTAACCTGCCCGCCTGATTGCGCCGATGCGGCGCTCAGGCTGGAGCGTGTGAGCCGGTTCCCGCGACCGCCGACGTTGCCGGCGCTTCGTGCAGATAGCGCCACGCGGCGAACAGCGCGTGATCCGTGCCGAAGGCGCCCGCCTTCGTGACGATACGCAAATGCGGTTGCGACGCGCGGGCTTCGACGGGCTTGCCTATGGCCACGCCCGGTTCGATCTCCGCAATCAGTTCTACACCGCTGACGCCGACGGCACTCAGCATCGCGCGCGCGGTCTCGCCGCCCGTTGCGATCAGTCCGCCGAGCGCATCGAAGTGCGGCTCGACGAGCGCCGCAAGTGCTGTGGACAGCAACGCGCCTTCGGCGGGATCGAACGCGTCGTCGCGGCCGATGCGCAGCAACAGATCCGCGCGCGTCGCGATCACCTCGCCGATCCGTGCCCGCCATGCGGGCCAGTCGGGATGACGCTCTCCGTCGCGCAGCATCGCGGGCGGTACAGTCAGTTCCGCCATGCCCGCGCGTTCGCGCAGCATCGCACACTGCCGCTCCGACACCGCCGAAAGACTGCCCACGAGAATCAGCACCGGCGCGTTTTCATCGCGCGATTGCGGTGGGCATTGAGTCTGTGCCGCGGGTCGGGCTTCGAACAGACCGGCGAGGCCCGCGATCTCGCGCGCGAGGCCGCCTGAGCCGACCCAGAACAGCGCCTCGCTCATCTGCGTCGTGACCTGAGCGAGCGTCGCTAAATCCTGCCTTGTCTCGGCGTCCACCACCAGTGCCTGCGCGCCGCTCGCTGCCACGGCCGCGATCTGCGCGGCGAGCGTGTCAGCACCTTCGCGCAACGCGTCGACTTCGAGTTGCGCAGTCGACAAGCCGGCTTCCGCCAGCATCGCGTGCAGGTCGGCGGCGCGACCGGGATTGTCGAGTTGCCACGTGTCCGTCGATTCGAGCGGTTCGCCGTGCACGAACACGCGGCCGCCGCGCAACGTGCGACCCGTCGCCGGGAACGCAGGCGCGACGATCGCGAGGCCGGCTAGCGGCTGCAACGCGGCGACCTCGGCCGCCCAGTTGCCGCGCAGCGTCGAGTCGATTTTCTTGTACAGACGCCGGCCCGGACCGCGCAATGTCTGCCACGCCGCCGCGCTGCGTTGCGCGGCCTGGGCTGGCGTGAGACGGCGGGTGTCGGTGTCCGCGGCGATCACGTCGGCCGCCTGTGCGTCGAGCCCATGTGCCGGCACGTCGAGCGTAACGATGGTGCGGTGGCCGGCGCTTGCAAAGCCGATCGAGCAATCTGCGGCGCCGGACAGATCGTCGGCGATGATCAGTATGCTCATCGCGCCAGCTCTCCTGCTTCGCGGCGAAGCTGCACGCGTTTCGCGACGGCGGCAGTGAGGATCGGAGACAGGATCGCGGTCACCACGACGCACGCAGCCACGAGCAGTGTCGCGCTTTTAGCAGCCTCTGAGTAGACCGGGTTCGCCGCGGCGATCAGCGCCGGCACAGCGGCCGCATTGCCCGCGGTATTCGCTGCCGCGACGCCCGCGACACCAGTGCCGCCCGTCAGACGATCGGCCAGATAAAGCGGAATACCTGTGACGATCACAACCGCAATGCCGAGCCCGATGCCGAGGATGCCGGCCTGCCACACCTTGTGCAGATCGAGGCTCGCGCCGAGCGCCAGAGCGAAGAATGGAATCATGACTGGTACGGCTTTGCCGAGGAACGCGCGCATTTCGCGGTCCAGGTTACCCAGCAGCATGCCGAAAACCAGCGGCAGAATGCTGCCGACGAGCGTAGGCCACGGGAACGCCGACAGACCGGCGACGCCGAGCGTGACCATGGTCAGGAAGGGGCCGGATTCGAGCGACATGATGGTGTAGGCGCCCACGTCTTCCGAGCGGCCGTATTGGCCCATCAACGCCATGTAGAGCCCGCCGTTGGTGTCGTTCATCGCCGCGACGACGGCAAGTGTCGACAGGCCGGCGAAAAGTCCCGACGAAATGGGCTGTTCGCCGAGGAAATGCCCCATCACGACGCCAATTACGATCGCGGCACCAACCTTGGTGACGAACAGCGCGCCGCCTTTTTTCAGCAGATAAGGCGTGGCTTTGACGTCGATGCTCGCGCCCATGCAGACGTAAAACACCGCGAGAATCGGCAGCGCGCCGGTGAACAACGCGTTTGTGAACGAGCCGAAGAATTTCGGCATGCCCGGCAGGAAGGTCGCGACGAGCGCGCCTAGCAGCAACGGGACGATCATCATGCCGCCGGGTACGCGTTCAATGCCGCGCTTTATGTGTATTTGGGCCATACGAGTCTCCAGTCTGATCCGACCTGATTGATTTGGTCACTGATTTGATTGAAACAATCAGATTGAAGTGTACTTCTTCCGCGAAACTTGCGCAAATCAATCATTTGTGTGATCGATGTGAGCAGACGGCGACCCGGCGCGCGTGCCCAACGCGCTGCTGCGTATCTCGCTAACCGGCTGGAACTGCCCGCGCCGACGGCGCGAAACCTATGCCGACCACGTACACTGCGGTCAGCAACGGGCAATCAAAAGGAGCGAGGTAAGCAATGACGAGCGCGGCGTTCTCCCCTGCAGGTTCTGACAACTGGCTAGAGGCGCGGCGCGATCCGGAGACGGGAATCGAAAGCCTGCGCGCGCATTTTAGCGGCCACGCCTACGATCCACACGACCACGACGACATGCTGGTCGGCTACACGGAACAAGGTGTACAGCGCTTCCGGTGCCGCCGCTCGCTGCATACGAGCGTCCCGGGCCGTGCGATCCTGATCGAGCCAGGCGCGCTGCACGACGGCCATGCGCCGGAAGCAGGCGGGTTCACTTACGCAATGTTGTATCTGCCGCAGACCTGGGTCGAACGCGCGACGCGCCGCCTGAACGTTCCCGGTCTCCAGCGGGTCGACGCGGCTTTCGCGCATACGCTCGTCGACGACAGCGGCCTCGTCGACGCCATCCGGCAAGCGTTTCTCGCGATCTACGGCAACGAAGGTCGACTGGCGCGCGACCAGACGTTGGATCGCCTCGTCAGGCGGCTCGCCGGTCACCTGGGCGATATGCCGACGACGGATAGCATGGCTATGTCAGCCACGATCGCGCGAGTCCGCGACTTCTTGCACGACCACATGGACGGCAACGTCGGACTCGATGAACTGGCCAGTATTGCGGGGATTGACCGGTTCCGGCTGACGCGTCTGTTTCAGCAGGCGTTCGGCACGTCGCCGCACGCGTATCTGGTCCGCCTGCGCCTGCGCGCGGCGCGCAGACTGCTCGCAAACGGCCGCACACCCGCGGAGGTTGCCGCGGAAGTCGGATTCGCGGATCAAAGCCATCTTGGCCGCTGGTTTCGCCGTGCGTACCGGATGACCCCAGCCGCGTACCGGCGCATGTGCACGAACGTTCCAGACTGATTGCGCAGGCTCGCCGATCATGAGCGCCTCACCGAGGAGCAAACATGTTCGATACGAAGGTAGCGCTGATCGTGCGCGACGATCTCGCAGTCTGGCAAAAACTCAATGTAGCCGCGTTTCTCGCGACGGGTGTCGCCGCCGCGATACCGGACGCGCTGGGCGAGCCTTACGAGGATGCCGCCGGGCGCCGATATGGCCGCATGCTAGGTCAACCGATGCTGGTGTTCGCCACCGATCTTTCCGGGCTGCAAGCTGCGCATCGGCAAGCCGTCACGCGCGAACTCACGATCGTGCCTTACGTGCACGCGATGTTTTCAACCGGCCACGACGCGGCGAACCGCGAGGTTTTTCGTGCGCAGGATGTGGCGAACCTGGACCTCGTGGGTCTCGCGCTGCATGGGTCCAAAAAGGCCATCGACAAAACGGTGAAAGGGCTGAAATTGCACTCGTGAGTCGGCGCGAGCGCCGGGCACCTGGCGCCGAACCAGACCACGCGCGCCGCGCTCAGCCAATACGAAACACCGCGACCTGCCGGCTCAACTGCCGGGACTGCTCGTCGAGTAGTTGCGCGCACGCGCTCGCCTGCTCGACAAGCGCCGCGTTTTGCTGCGTGATCGAATCCATCATGGTGAGTGCCGCGTCCACCTGCTCGATGCCGGTGCGCTGCTCGTCGGCTGCGGTGGCCATTTCGCTCATCACTTCCCGAAAGCGTCCGGCTGCGTCCAGTACAACCCGGATCGCCCGTTCGGCGTGTATGACGAGCGTCGAGCCGTCGGCGGCGGCACCTACGGAATCCGCTACCAGCACACCGATTTCCTTCGCCGCCGTCGACGCATGTTGCGCGAGAGAACGCACCTCTGCGGCAACGACCGCGAAGCCTCGCCCGTGCACGCCAGCCCGCGCCGCCTCGACGGCGGCATTCAATGCGAGGATGTTGGTCTGGAACGCGATGCCTTCGATGATCCCGGTGATGTCCGCGATCTTTCGCGAACTCGCGTCGATGCGCGCCATCGTGCTGCTCACCTCGTCGACGGCACGGTTGCCTTCGTTTGCGGCGGACGCCGCCTCGTGCGCGACGGTATACGCTTCTTGCGCGCGCAGCGCGTTGCGCCGGACCGTCTCGGTCAGCCCGCTCATGCTCGCGGCTGTCTCCTCGAGCGAGGCAGCCTGCTCCTCGGTACGCGAGGACAGGTCGAGCGTACCGGCAGCGATCTCACCGGCGGCGGAGCCGATCGACTCGCAACTGTCACGCACCGTCGTGACCGTTCGCGCGAGCCGCCCCTGCATCTGTTGCAGTCCGTCGAGCAGTTGTCCCATTTCATCGGCACGATGACGGCCAACGGGGCGGCTCAGATCGCCTGCCGCAATGGCATCGAAGTGCGCGAGCGCGTCGCGAAGCGGCGCAACGATCGCACGGCGTAGCGCTAGCCAACTGAACGCCGCCGCGGCAATGCCGAACGCGAGCATCGCCGTCGATCCCGCAAAAAACAGCCTGAAATAGCGTTCCGCCTGGTCGTAGCTGCGCTTTGCGTTGGCATAGAGCGCGCGCTTGAGCGTGTCGTTTGCGCTGCTCATGTCATTAAACAGCTTGCTTAGCTGCGATGTACCGATCCGCTCGGCGGCGGACCGGTCGCCTGCCTTGAGAGCGTCGATGAACGTCCGCATGGCGGCACGCATTGCGTCGCGGCGCTGCCCAGCGGCGGCGATGAGCGCGGCTTCGCCCGCTTCGTGCGGCTCGGCAACGAAATTGCGCCACTCATCGTCCGACTGGGCAAAGAACTCGCCCGCGTGGCCGATCTGCTCCCGGGCGTGGGCGCTGTCAGCGCTCGCCATCGCACCGCCGAGCACGAGGCGGGTGCGGGCGATCAGCAGCTCTGCGTTGCCGATGTGCACCGCCGCCGTCAGCTTGTTCTCATAGGTATCGCGTGTCGCCTCGTTCGCGCGCCATGTGCCCGCGAGACCAAGCACGCCGATGGCCGTCATCAGCGCGGCGAGCAACGCCATGGTCAACGCAATGCGCTGCTGCAACGAGATGGCTTTGCGCCGCCCGACAGCTACAGCCACGGAATCACCAGGACCGGACTCATCGGCGTCGTTCACGCGCTGTGGATCGGGAGCGGGTGCGACGGCCCCGGCGGTGGAAACGGACAGCATGATTCAAACCTTTTGCTTTGTGAATACACATGGATCTTGTCGTGCCGTGCCTGTCTCATTCGAATCCGACCTGACGAACGCCTGATGCGACGGCTCGCGCCGAAGTGCTGCCCTGCTTACGCGGCATGCGTTCAAGCCATCGACTCGCCGGCCTCTCGCCGCCGGTTCCAGCCTAACCAGACCGATAACAGCGCGATGAAAACGAAGACGCTCGACACGTTCGTGAAAAGGTCCGCAACCGGCAAATGCATCGCCAGCAGCACGCCACCCAGCACCGAGCCGACCACCGAGCCAAGCTTGCCGACGCCGATAGCCGAGCCGACTCCCGCGGAGCGCAACATGGTCGGATAGAGCATGCCGGCCACCGCATAGAGCGCGAACTGACTGCCGATCACGCATACGCCGCTAATGAACGACGCGCCATAAAGCCACAGTGCCGGCATCGGCATGCCGAGCGAGACGCAAACCGGGAGGCCGAGCATTGCGAGCAACAGGATCACCGCGACGCCATAACGGTCCACGCAGCGGCATAGCACGAGTGCGCCGACTGTTCCGCCAACCGGAAACATCATGGCGGCTTTTGCCGCTTGCGCCGGTGGCAGCGCGCTCATGTTGAACAGAATAGGAAGCCAGTTCTGCAGGAAGTGAAGCGCCAGCGAATTCAGCACGAAAAGCGCCCACAGCAAAGGCGTCACGCGGACAAGGCCGTTGCCGAACAACGCGAATGGCGTGGCGCGGACACGCTGTTCATCGTCAACGATATAGCGAACGGCTTGCTGATTACCGGCGGCCACCGAAGCGCCTCCGAATCGCGCTGCCGCCCCCAGGCGGCTCGCGATGCGCGCGATCTGCTCTGGCGCACGCCCTTTGAGGATCAGGAAACGGACAGATTCGGGCAACACGGCCAACGACACAATGGCTACCGCGACGGCCGCCACGCCGCCCACCTGAAAAAGGACGGGCCACCCGAAGCGCGGCAGCATCCACGACGCGATCGCGCCGCCACCGCCGGCGCCAATCGAAAAACCCGAGAACATCAGCGTGATCCACGTCGCGCGGCGCGCCTTCGGCGCATATTCGGAGACGAGCGCGACGGTGTTGGGCACCACCCCGCCCATGCCAATTCCGGCGAGAAAACGGAGCGCTGTCAATTGATCCAGTGACGTTGCAAGGCTGCAGACGAACGTTAGTATCCCGAACCAGAAGACGCCATAAATAATCGTCAAACGCCGTCCGATGCGATCGCCCATAAAGCCGAGCAGCAACGAACCCACGAGCACGCCGAGAAGGCCGTAGCCGAACACATGGCCGAAGTCAGTGGCCTTGACGTGCCACGCGTGTATCAGGGTTGGCGCCGCATACGCAGCGGCAACCTGATCGTAGCCGTCGATCAGCACGATCACAAAGCACCATGCAATCAGACACAAAGAAAAGCCGCGCAGCTTTTGCCGCTCGATCAGCGCGGTTATGTCGACTGCGGGTGCAACGGCGCGATCGTCCTCTGAGAGCAGCTTCATTGCATGCACCTCACGAGTCGCCCAACGCCGAGCGCATCTCCTTGAGGCGAGCGTCGTCCTGTTTGTGCTGGTCGCCGAATCGCGCCTTGTACAGTACCGCGAGCACCGTCGAGAAGATCGTGGCGAGCAGGAAGAGACCGGACGCCGCATAGAACATCTGTGAGAAAGGCAGATGCATCGACAGCAGAATCCCGCCGACCACCGGCCCCGACACCGAGCCGATCTTGCCGACCGAGATCGCGCTGCCCACCCCGGCCGAGCGGAACGACGTCGGGTAGATCATGCCCGCGACGGCGTAGAGCCCGTACTGCGCACCGACCACGCAGAAGCCGGTTGCGAACACGGCAAACATCAGCCACGCCTCGGACATGCCATGCCCGAGGAAAGCAACGACGGGGCAGCCAATCGCCGGCAGCGAGATGATCGCGAGCACGCCGTGACGATCGACGAAGCGGCACAGAATCAGCCCGCCCAGCACGCCGCCCACGGAGAACATGGTGGTGATGAGCCCGGCGCTCTGCGGATTGATACCGACGCCTTCCATCAGAATGGGTAGCCAGTTCTGCAGGAAGTACAGCGCCATTGAGTTCACGATGAACACAATCCACAGCAACGGCGTAATCCCACGCAGGCCGTCGGAAAAAATCAGCTTGAGGACGAAGCGCTTCTTCTCCTGGACTTCGCCGGGCACGAATTGCGCGTCGGCCGGAAGTGCAAGTTCCGGACGCAGGCGCGCAACCAGCTTGCGCACTGTTTCGACACTGCGTTGGCGCACCACCAGCAGCTTCGCGGATTCCGGCAGCGTCAGCATCAGCACGATCGCGACCGCGAGCGAGCCGATGCCGCCTACGACGAACATCACCGGCCAGCCATAGCGGTGAATGAGGGCCGACGAAACGAGCCCACCCGAACCCGCGCCGATGGAAAACCCGGAAAACATCAAGGTCACCCACGTCGCGCGCAGCCGTTTGGGCGCGTATTCGGCGACCAGCGCCACCGAATTCGGCACCACGCCGCCCATGCCCAGACCGGCGATGAACCGCAGCAGCATCAGTTCATGCAACGAAGTAGCCCACACCGATACAAGCGTGAGCAGGCCAAAAAACAGGCTGCCCGACACGATCGCGCGCTTGCGGCCGAACCGGTCGCCGAGATAGCCGAAGATGAAGGAGCCGATCAGCGTGCCGAAGAGCCCTGCGCCGAACACCGGCCCAAAGCCGCCGCGCGCGACATGCCACTCCTTGATGATCGCGGGCGCAGCGAAGGAAACCGCCGTCTGATCGTAGCCGTCCATCAGCATGATGAGGAAGCACCAGAACAGCAGGCCAATGGCGAAACGCCCTGTCTTCTGCTCTTCTATGAGTGTCGAGATGTCGAATGTGCGGTCTGCTTGCATGTGCGTCCCAAAGTGCCGATCAGACGGTGGCGTGCTGTGGCTGCGCGCCCCGCTTCTTTCTACTTGCCGTTGGCGCCGCCGGAGGAGCCTCAATATACGGCTGGCCAGCGTGCTACAGAATCAAAAAATCCCGATCATGAAATCGAAAAAGGTGAAGAAAGCCTGCTGTGCGTATCCTGCTGCAAATCCGCTGCGTGGTTCATGTCCGCCCGCCGTCTTCGCACCTTACGTCCCGGCAGGCGCGTCGCGTCAAAACATCTGATTGATACCGATGCGCGCAACCGTCTGCGCGCTGGAACTCGACGGCTGATAACCGAACTGCTCCGCTTTCGCATTCGTGCCCGAAGCGCGCTGCAAACCGACACCTGCGTAGATCTGCGTGCGTTTGGACAGATAGTGCGTGAGGAACAGGTTGTACTGGTTGTACGTCAGACCTTCGAACATCGAACGGTTGTACGAAATGCCCATCACGTAGAAGCGCGCGCCGCCGCTCAAGTCGATGTTGACGCCGACCTGGTAGTTGCGCTCCGTCACCGAGCCATGCGCGTCTTCGAGCTTCACATCGGTAAACGTCGCGTGCGGAATGAAGTTGCCCGCCGTAACGGAGCCGCCAACCGCGATGGTGCTATAGCGGTCGGCGTTGAACAGGGTGCCCTGTTTGAGCTGCTGACCGAGCACCGAGGTCACGCCGAAGACACCGAACAGGTCGGCGGTGCGGTTGTGCGACATCGAGTACGCCGCGCCCAGCTTCACCATGCCGTTCTGATAACGCGCACCGACGCTGTACTGCCGTCCTTCGCTGAAATTCGTCTGGTTGCCGAAGCTGTTCATCGCACCGGCCTGAAAGCCGCGATAATCGATCGACTCGTACTTCACCGAGTTGTCGAGCGCTCGCGTGTTGGCCAGTCCGTCCAGGTTACCCACGGTGTAGAACGACGAGATGCCCGGCACCGAGTTGTTCAATGCACCCACGTATTCGTACACGTAGTCGGGAATGTGGCCGAGACTCAGCGAGCCGAACCGGCTGTTCGCAATGCCCACGTACGCGTCACGGTTGAAGAAGCTCGTCGGATTGATCTGTGCGCCGGTGTTCGTCAAGAAGCCCGATTCGAGCCGCGCAAAAACCGTGTTGCCCCCGCCGATGTCCTCCTTGATCAGGAAGCCGAAGCGGTCTGGCGTGCGCTTGCCTGCCGACTCCTGATACAGATGCGCCCCCCGCGAGTTCGAAACCAGATCGACACCCACGTCGACGCTCCCGTAGAGCGTCACCGATGACTGCGCGAACGCGGGACTCCCCAGTACAAAGGCGCAGCCGCCTAATAACAGACTCGTCGTTCTCAACAAATGTCTCCAATGTTTTTTTCGCCGGCCGCATGTGCACGTGCCGATCCGCATGTGGCGGATGCGAGCGACTTCGCTTCGCGTTTCGCTGCGCTTTTGCCAGATGTTGGCGAGAGTGTAGCCAATGGATTTAGCGTTTTGAATCGGAAATTATTTATCAACCCATCGAACAAAACGAATAAAGTCCTCAATGATCGGTAAAAACACCAGGTAGACGGGATTAATTGGCAGCCGCGCTTCTATTAGCGGGAACCCGGTGCTAACATCCGCCGCGTCGAGATTATGGATTTGCATTCGGGAGAACCATATGGATATGAGAGGCATGCCGCCGCGACGCATGGTGGTCGGTATTAGCGGCGCGTCGGGCGTCATTTACGGCGTGCGGCTGCTGCAGTTGCTGCGCAAACTGGAGATTGAAACGCACCTGGTGATGAGCCGCTCGGCGCAAGTCACGCTCGCGCACGAGTCGGACTACAGCGTCGCCGACATCCGCGCGATGGCCAGCGTCTGTCACTCGAACACCGACATCGGCGCGTCGATTTCGAGCGGCTCGTTTCCGACCATGGGCATGATCGTCGCGCCCTGTTCGATCAAGACGCTCTCGGAAATCGCCACCGGCGTGACGAGCGGCCTGCTCTCTCGCGCCGCCGACGTTACGCTGAAAGAGCGCCGCCGGCTCGTGCTGATGGTGCGCGAGACGCCGCTGCATCTCGGACATCTGCGCACCATGGCAGCCGTTACCGAAGCGGGCGCAATCGTCTACCCGCCGGTACCCGCCTTCTATGCCAACCCCGAGTCGCTGACCGACATGGTCGACCACACGCTTGGCCGCGTGCTCGACCTCTTTGGGCTCGACACGGCGACCGTGCAGCGCTGGGGCATGTGAGCCCGCCGCCACGCCGCGGTTACCTTTGAAGTTTCCTCACAATGGCCTTGAATTGCCTTTCAATTATCCATCGCGCTTCTACAACCGAGGGTTTTTCCCAACCCTTTCCCGATTATCAAAATTCAGTGATAAGCCATTCGGATTAATTTGCTTCTTTCGCATGACGCGCTGAATTAAAGTAATTCCCGATTTCACCGGGTTTACCACTGACAAATATTATCGATTGATTGATAAACAGGATCGATAAAAGCGCCCATTACGAAAGAGGTCGAATCGTCGAATGAAGATAGTTATTGCAGGCGCCGGTATCGGCGGATTGACGGCCGCTGCCGCGTTGTTGAAAAAAGGTTTCGATGTCACGGTCTTCGAGCAGGCGCAGGCGCTCAAGGAAATCGGAGCCGGCGTGCAACTGAGTCCGAACGCAACTCGCGTGCTCTATCAGCTCGGCGTGGGCGACGCGCTCCAGGGTCTCGCGTGCGAACCGCTCGGCAAGCGCGTTCGTCTTTGGAACACGGGGCAGACCTGGCGGCTGTTCGATCTGGGCGCCGAATCGCGGGAAACGTACGGTTACCCTTACTTCACGCTGCATCGTGCGGATCTGCATGAAAAACTCGCCGACGTAGTGCGCGCGATGAAGCCGGACGCGATCCGTCTCAACCATAAGGTGGAGAGCTTTTCGCAGCACAACGGCAAGGTGCTGGTGCAGGCCGTCAACGGCGAAACGTGCGAAGGCAATCTTCTGATCGGTGCGGACGGTGTCCATTCGCGTGTGCGGCACGCGCTCTTCGGTCCCGACGAGCCGGTGTTCTCGGGCGTGATGGCGTGGCGCGGCGTAATCGACGCAAACAGGCTTCCCGAGCATTTGCGTTCGCCGTATGGCGCGAACTGGGTCGGCCCGGGCGCGCACGTGATCCACTATCCGCTGCGCGGTAACGGCCTGATCAACTTCGTCGGCGCGATCGAGAAGTCGGGCTGGCAGGTCGAATCATGGTCCGAACGCGGCACGCTCGAAGAATGTCTCGCCGATTTCGAAGGTTGGCACGAAGACGTGCGCACGCTGATTTCCGCGATCGATATCCCTTACAAATGGGCGCTGATGGTGCGCGAGCCGATGACCCGCTGGAGCCACGGCCACGCCACACTGCTCGGCGATGCGTGCCACCCTACTCTGCCGTTTCTCGCGCAAGGCGCCGGCATGGCGATCGAGGACGGCTATCTGCTCGCGCGCTGCGTCGAACGCCATGCGCACGACGTGCCCCGTGCGCTGCAGCGCTATGAAGCGCTGCGGCTCGAACGCACCTCGAAGGTCGTGCGCGGATCGGCGGCCAACGCAACGCGCTTTCACAACCCGCAACTGGCCCATGCGGAAGGCGCCGCCGCCTACGTGGATCGGGAATGGAGCGAGGAACGCGTGAAAGAGCGCTACAACTGGCTGTTCGAATACAACGTCGACGCGGTCGAGGTCTGATTCGCACCGACCTCTCATTCGACGCTCCCCGTACGACCCAGCAATACAAGGAGACACTGTGTCCATCGCTCTTAACCCTGCGGCGCCGGTGCTAGGCCTGCATCACTTTGCATGGCGCTGCCGCGACGCGGAAGAAACGCGTCACTTCTATGAAGACATTCTGGGGCTGCCGCTCGTGCACGTGATCCGGCTCGACCGCGTGCCGAGCACCGGCGAATACTGCCCTTACGTGCACCTGTTCTTTGAAATGGCCGACGGTTCGAATATCGCGTTCTTCGATCTGGGTGACGCCACGGCCGCGCTTGCGTCGCCGAACACGCCCGCGTGGGTCAATCACATTGCGCTGCGCGTCGGAACACTCGGTCAACTCGAATCGATGAAAGCACGTCTGATCGGCAACGGCGTCGAAGTGCTCGGCGTCACGGATCATCACTTCGTGCGCTCGATCTACTTCTTCGACCCGAATGGCTTGCGAGTCGAATTGACGGTTCCCGTTGCGCCCGCCGAAGAACTCGCGGGTTATAAGAAGCAGGCCCGGCCGGCACTCGACGCGTGGACCGCAGAAAAAGGCAAAGCATCGGAGACACGCCCCGCATGAGCGCACTCAATTCCACGCACGATCCGGCGCGGCGCAGCTGGATCGAATCGGCGAACGCCGGTAACGCGGATTTCCCCATTCAGAACCTGCCGTTCGGCGCATTCATGCGCGACGGCGAAGCGCGCAGCGGCGTCGCAATTGGCGATCGCATCGTGGATCTGCGCGCGCTGCACGACATGGCGCTGCTCGACGGCGACGCGGCGCTTGCGTGCGCGGCGGCCCGCGACGGCACGCTGAACGCGTTGATGGCGCTCGACACCCGCCATGTGAGCGCCCTGCGCGCCGCGCTGTCGGCGCTGCTCCAATACGATGCGCCCGCACGTTCGCAGCTGGAGTCGTCAATCGACGCCGTGCTGCCACGCATGAGCGATGTGGAACTCACACTGCCCTGCACGATTGGCGATTACACGGACTTTCTGACGTCGCTCCATCACACCGAGCGGCATGGGCGCTACAAGGGTCTCGCCGACCCGCTTCCCCCTGCGTTCAAGTCGCTGCCGATCGCATACCATGGGCGCGCTTCATCGCTTCGCGTGAGTGGCGGCGCAGTGCGGCGTCCCCACGGTCAATATCGCGACGCGGAGGGCAACGTGTGCTTCGGCCCCGCGCCGATGCTGGATTTCGAACTCGAACTCGCTGCCGTGATCGGTCGCGGCAATGAACTCACACAAGCCGTTCCAATCGACCACGCTCGCGCACATATCTTTGGCTATTGTTTGCTCAACGACTGGTCGGCCAAAAGCATTCAATGGTTCGAGCAGGTGCTCGGGCCGTTCCTTGGAAAAAGCTTTCACTCGAGCATCTCGCCGTGGATCGTCACCGAGGAAGCGCTCGCACCGTTTCGCAAGGCAGCACCTCGGCGCGCGGCGACCGATCCTTCCATCCTTCCGCATCTGTTCGGCGAAGAAGACCAGCGAAACGGTGGTCTGAATCTGCAGCTTTTCGCCCATCTATCCACGGCTGCGATGCGGCGCGTGCACATCGATCCGGTGCGGATCACGCATACGCATCTCGACAATCTGTACTGGACGTTCGCGCAGATGGTCGCGCATCACACGAGCAACGGCTGCAATCTGCGCACGGGCGACCTGATCGGCAGCGGCACGATTTCCGGTGCGAGCGATGAATCGCGCGCGTGTCTGACCGAATTGACCAATGCCGGCAAGAATCCGCTGACGCTGCCAGGCGGCGAATCGCGCATCGCGCTCGAAGACGGCGACGAAGTCGTGCTGAGCGCGCGAGCGAGCGCGCCGGGCGCCGTGTCGATCGGCTTCGGCGAATGCCGTGGATATATCGCGCCCGCTTTGCCGTACCCGCCACCGTTCAATGCATCAGCGCACGGAGAGCAGTGAACCATGACGACCCTCAACGGCTTCTCGCAGTTCGGAAACGGTCCGCACAAGGTCTTCGTGTTGAACGGCTGGTTCGGCAGCTCTGCCGACTGGAGCGCGCTCACGCCGGCGCTCGATCCTGACCGCTTCACCTACGCGTTCTTCGACTATCGCGGCTACGGGCTTTCGCGCGACATTCAAGGCGCATTCACGTTCGACGAAGTGGCAAGCGATGTGCTCGCCCTCGCTGACCATCTCGACTGGCGGCGCTTCAGCCTGGTCGGCCATTCGATGGGCGGCATGGCGATGCAATGCGTGCTGCTTGCGGCACCGGAGCGCATCGTGAAAATGGCAGGCATATCGGCTGTGCCCGCATGCGGCTCGCGAATGGACGAAGCGCGTCTCGCGATGTTTTCCGCCGCAATCGACGACGTGGCGAAGCGCGCAGGCATCATTCACTTTTCGACGGGCAGCCGGCTTGCCGCGCGATGGAGCGCGCACCTCGCGCAGCAATCGCAGCGCGAGTCGCGGCGCGAAGCGTTCGCAGCGTATCTGCCGCATTGGGCAACGGGCGATTTCGCCGCGCAGGTGGCGGGCAAGCCGACGCCGGTCAAGCTCTTCGTAGGCGAACATGATCCGGCTATCACCGCGGATCTGACAACGGGCACGTGGCTGAAGTGGTATCCCAATGCCGCGATGGAAACGTTGCCCAATGCTGGGCACTATGCAATGTACGAAGTGCCGGTGGCGCTTGCCACCGCACTCGAAAACTGGCTCTCGAAGCCGTAACCGACCGCATCCAGCAGTCGGGCATGCGCGCGAGGACGACGCACATGCCGCAGGAGACACGATGTACGAAACCACTTATTTGCGCGCGGCATCGCTGGACGAGGCTGTCGGCTGGCTGCGCGAGCATGAAGAGGCGCGTCCGCTATCGGGCGGCATGACGCTCATTCCCACACTCAAGCAGCGCCTCGCCGCACCGTCGCACCTGGTCGATCTCACGCGGATCGACGCACTTCGCGGCATCGAAGTGCGCGGCGGCGTTTTGCGCATTGGCGCGCTGACGAAACACGCGGAAGTCGCGGCCTCCACGATCGTGCGCGGCGCGATTCCCGCGCTCGCGTATCTGGCGGGTGTCATCGCCGATCCGCAGGTACGCAACCGCGGCACGCTGGGCGGCTCGGTCGCGAACAACGATCCCGCCGCTGACTACCCCGCCGCCGTGCTCGGCCTGAACGCGCACGTCGTCACGTCGTCGCAACGCCGCATTGCGGCCGACGAATATTTCGTCGACACGTTCGAGACCGCGCTCGGCGCGGACGAACTCATTACCGCGATCGAGTTCGCGATTCCGGCGCGTGCGGCCTATGCGAAGTACCGGCATCCGGCGTCCGGCTATGCGGTGGCCGGCGTATTCATCGCCCAGTACGACGACGGGGTTCGCGTCGCGGTGACGGGCGCGGGCGCGTCGGTGTTCCGCTGGTTCGATGCGGAAAACGCATTGCACGACGATCTTTCGCATGCGGCGCTCGCGTCGCTGTGCATCGACCGCGATACGCTTCCCGACGACGACAATGCGTCGGCGGCGTATCGCGCCCATCTGATCGAAACCTATACCCGCCGCGCGTTGCACGCGCTGCTCGCACCGTAACGGCGCGCGCTCATCGAGGAGACAAAGAATGGAATTTACCGGATCGCAAACCATCGCCGCGTCGCGCGAACAGGTATGGCAAGGACTCAACGACGCATCCGTGCTGCAGGGCTGCGTGCCTGGATGCGAATCCTTCGAGGCAGAAAGCGAAGACCGCTTCATGGCGGTCGTGGTGGCTTCGGTCGGACCCGTGAAAGCGCGCTTCAAGGGCACGCTCGATCTGTCCGATCGCGACGCGCCGAACGGCTACCGGATCGTCGGCCAGGGCGAAGGCGGCATTGCCGGCTTCGGCAAGATGACGGCAACCGTGACGCTCGCCGACGCCGAAGACGGCACGCTGCTCACCTATGTGGCACAAGCGCAGGTCGGCGGCAAGCTTGCGCAGATCGGCTCGCGTCTTGTCTCCTCGGTGGCCAATAAACTCGCCGCTGAATTCTTCAAGCGCTTTAACGCGACGCTCACTGCAGCGAGCCAGAGCACCGCGCAATGAACCGCAAGAACGGGAAACACGGGTGAAACATGGTTGAAGTCCAATTGCGGGTAAACGGCGCGGACGTCACGCGCGACGTACCCGATAACACACTGCTCGTCGAGTTCCTGCGCGAGCATTTACGCCTCACGGGCACGCACGTCGGTTGCGATACGAGCCAGTGCGGCGCGTGCACGGTGCATCTCGACGGCCAGGCCGTCAAATCCTGCACCGTGCTCGCGGCGCAGGCGAGCGGAGGCCAGGTCGTCACGGTAGAAGGTCTCAATGCGAAGTGCGGCGGCAAGCTGCACCCGGTGCAGGATGCCTTCGTTCAATGCCACGGCTTGCAATGCGGCTTCTGCACGCCGGGCATGATCATGTCGAGCGCGTTCTATCTGCGCGAAGAGCCGGCGCTCGACGAGGCGAGCATCAGTCATGCGCTGGAGGGCAACATCTGCCGTTGCACGGGTTATGTGAACATTATCGAAGCGGTTCGTCATGCGGCGCGCGAAATGTACCCCGATGCACCGTTCGCGAAGACGGAGGCGCCCACGTCATGATCGGCAAACCGATACCTCGCGTCGAAGACCAGCGCTTCGTGACCGGCCGCGGCCAGTACACGGACGATATCCACGTCGACGGACAGTTGCACGCGGCCTTTTTGCGCTCGCCGCATGCACACGCCGTATTGCGTTCGATCGACATCGCCGCCGCGCGTGAAGCGCCCGGCGTTATTGCAGTGCTCGTCGGCCAGGATTATCTCGACGACGGCTTCCAGGGCGTGGATCATGTGCCGAACCCGGTCGATGCGGTCGACGCGACCAGGAAGGCCTTCCTCACGTCGCTAACGGGCTCCATTTTCAATCAGCCGCATATCCCGTTGCCGACAGATCGCGTGCGCTACGTGGGCGAGGCGATCGCCATGGTGATCGCACAGACGCCGCTGCAAGCACGCAACGCAACGGAGCTGATCGAGGTCGATTTCGAGGTGCTCGACGCGGTCGTCAACGGCGACGACGCGATGCAGCCCGATGCGCCGCAACTGTGGGACGGCGCGCACGGCAACCTGTGCTTCCAGACGCAGATCGGCGAGCGCGAAGCAGCGCGCAAGATCATCGCGGGAGCCGATCATGTGGTGCGCCGCGAGTTCCATCACAGCCGGCTCGTCAATTGCCAGATGGAGCCGCGCAGCGCAATAGGCGTTTATGACGCGGCAACCGACGCCTACACACTGATCTCAGGCAGCCAGGGCGCCGTCCGCCAGCAGCTTTGCCTCGCGCTCGCGCTGAAGGTGCCGCCCGCGCGCATGCGGGTTGTGTGCCCGGACACCGGCGGCGGCTTCGGGCCGCGCTCTTTCGTCTACGTCGAACAGCTGGCCGTCGTATGGGCCGCCCGACGCATCGGCCGGCCCGTGAAATGGACGAGCGATCGCAGCGAAGCGTTTCTCTCCGATTATCAGGGGCGCGATGCGATCATCCGCTCGACCATCGGCTTCTCGAAAGACGGCCGTATTCTCGCAATCGACAACGAGTGGATCGGCAACGTCGGCGCGCACACGGTCTCGTATGTGCCGATGTCCAACGGCACGCGCATCATGACGACCGTCTACGATGTGCCCGTGGCCGCCGTGCACGTGAGTGCGGTACTGACCAACACGGTGCCGACGGCGCCTTATCGCGGCGCGGGCCGTCCCGAGGCGACCCATGTGATCGAACGCATGCTCGACCTCGCCGCGGCGGAACTGCACATCGATCGCGCGGAGATTCGCCGCCGCAATCTCGTGCCGCGCGACAAGCTGCCCTACCGGAGCCCCATGGGCCTCACGTACGACAGCGGCGACTTTGGGCGCAACATGGCGCGCGCCCTGACGCTTGCCCAATGGGACACCTTCGAGGAGCGCCGGGCGCAGTCCCGCGCCAATGGGCGGTTGCGCGGCATCGGTCTCGCCAACTACATCGAGTCGCCGGTCGGTGCGCCACGCGAGCGTATCGAACTCACGGTGCGCGCGGACGGCAGTGTCGATATCGTTTCGGGCACTCAATCGACCGGTCAGGGCCACGAAACGACGTTTGCGCAGGTGATCTCGCATCACCTCGGGGTGCCGATGGAAGCCGTGAAGCTGCGCACGGGCGACACCGCGTTCGTGAGCGTGGGCGGCGGCAGCCACTCGGATCGCACCATGCGCCTCGGCGGCATGCTGCTTGTCGCTACGGCAAACCAGATCATCGCAACGGGCAAGCGCGTGGCCGCGGTGCTGTTCGACGTCGACCCGCAAAGCGTCGAATTCGCCGATGCGCAGTTCACGGCGCCGGCTAGCGGCCAGCAAGCGAGTCTGGCCGACATCGCGCTACACGTCTCGAAAGACGGACTGCCCGGCGATCCCTCCACGAAGACGCTGCACGCCCACGCGGAGGTCAGCACACGCGTGCCCGCGCATCCGACGGGCGCAGCCGTCTGCGAGCTCGAGATCGACCCGGACACCGGCATGGTGGAACTCGTGAACTACACATCGGTGGACGACGTGGGCCAGCCGATCAATCCATTGATCGTCGAAGGTCAGGTGCACGGCGGCCTCGCGCAAGGCATCGGCCAGGCGCTGTCCGAGGGTTTCTATATGGACCGCGAGACCGGACAGGTGTTGACCGGCTCTTACATGGACTACGGCATGCCGCGCGCCGGAGTGATTCCGCCGCTCAACGTCGAGTTGACGGAAGATCCGACGCACGGCAATCCGCTGCGCGTAAAAGGCGGCGGCGAAAGCGGCATCACGCCTGCCACGGCCACCATTTTCAACGCGCTGGCCGACGCGCTGCGCGAGTACGGCAACGACGAACTGGCGATGCCGGCCACGCCCAAGGTCGTCTGGGAATACATTCACCGCGCGCAAGGAGGCGCTCATGTCAACTGATTCCGTGACTATTCGCCGTCAGGGCGCGTTGCTCGAAGTGGTGCTCGACCGGCCGGAAAACGGCAACCTGATCGACCAGCCGATGAGCGATGCGATCATCGCCGCCATCACCGCGATCGACGACGACACGAAGCTCGTGCGCATTGTCACGAGTGGCAAGGACTTCTGCAAAGGACGTCAATCGCCGATGCCGCCGGCCGGCGCCAAGCCGTCCGCGGAAACGCTGCGCCGCGTGGTCGCCGCACCGCCGCTCGCGCTGTACGATGCGCTGAAGGCCGTGCGGGTGCCGGTGCTGTCCGTCGTGCGCGGCGAGGCGATCGGCGTGGGTTGCGCGCTCGCGGGAGTGTGTGACGTCGCGCTCGCCGCTGACGACGCGGTGTTCCAGATTCCGGAGATGGAACGCGATATTCCCCCGACGCTCGTCATGTCGGCACTGCTCGGACGCGTGCCGCTGAAGACGGTTGCGCATATGGTGCTGAGCCGCGCGCGGCTTACTGCTCATGAAGCCCTGATAGCGGGACTCGTGAGCCGCGTCGTTGCCGCCGCGTCGCTCGACGCCGAAGCGGATGCGCTCACTGAAATGCTGCTCGGTTGCAGTGCGGTCACGCTGCGCGCGGTCAAGCAGTTCCTGCACCTCGCTCCGGAGATGCCCGCCGCGGCTTCGAGCGGCTTTGCCGCTCATCTTGCAGCCACCGCGCTGTCAGCACGCTTCTGAGGGCCGCGCGCCGCCCTTTGCACAAGGACACTACATTGAGACCCAAGACCACCATTACTTCCACCGCGCAAGGCGCGCAATTGCCCGACCTGGAGCGTTTCCGGCTGCGGCGCTTTCTCGAATCGCTCGACGAGACCGAACTCGAGCGGCGCAACGAGCCTGTCGATCTCGCGGATATCGCCGGCATCATGGAAGGCAACCCGCGCGCCGTGTGGTTCGCGAAACCGGCGGGCGGCAACGTATCGCTCGCGGGCAGCGTGGCGGCTAGCCGCTCGCGCCTCGCTCGGGCATTCGACACGACGCCTGAGCAACTGCTCGAAGTCGTGCGCGAACGTCTGCGCACGAAAGGCAAGCTCGTCGAAGTGAGCCGCGAGCAGGCGCCCGTGCAACAGGTCGTGCTGACCGGCGACGATTGCGACTTCACCGCGCTCCCCGTGCATTTGCAGCACGATCTGGACGGCGCGCCGTATATCTCGGCGTCGATCGATTTCGCTGTCGACCCCGACACCGGCTGGACCAATGTCGGCATTCGCCGGCTGATGCTGCGGGGGCGGCGCATTGCCGGCGTTGATCTGGTGGCGCCGTCCGATTTGCGCGCGATCTCCATTGCGCATTCGAAGCGCGGCGAGCGCCTGCCGATCGCGTTCGCCGTGGGCTCGCATCCAATCGATCACGTCGGCGCGACGATGCGGATTCCCGCCGACGAACTCGAACTCGTTGCAGCGTTGCGCGGCGCCCCGATGGGTGTCGTCAAATGCGTCACCAACGACCTGCTCGTGCCTGCCGACGCGGAGTTCATCCTCGAAGGCTATCTCGACGAGCGCGGCCACGCGGAACCCGAAGGGCCCTATGGCGAATTCCTGGGCTATTACGGCGGCATCAAAACCAACCCTGTGTTTCATCTGACCGCGATCACGCACCGCAAGGACGCCGTGTTTCAGACGTGCACGATTGGAGGCCGCACGATGGCGCGCACCGACACGGCCCAACTGGCCGCGCTGCGCACGGAAGTGACCGTATGGCGCGCGCTCGAAACGGCTGTGCGCGAAATCAAGGCGGTGTATGCGAGCCCCGCAACGGGCGGCATGTTCAACGTGCGTATCGCGATGCTGCAGCGCGTGCCGGGCGAAGCGCGCAACGCTATCGCGGCCGTGTTCGCGTCGCTCGCCAACGTCAAACACGTGTTCGTGGCCGACCCCGACATCGATATCTTTTCCGACGAACAGATGGATTGGGCACTCGCCACACGCTTCCAGGCCGACCGCGACCTGGTGATGCATAGCGGCATGCGTGCGATGCCGCTCGACCCTTCCCTTGCCGGTGCGACGGTCACGGCGAAGCTCGGCTTCGACCTTACGCTGCCGCTGCTGCGTCCGGGCGAAGTGCGCGATCTGGAACATCGTGTGCCGACACCGCCCGCCCTCACCGGCGCGCGTTTCGACTCGCTGGAAGCCGCGCTCGAACACGGCCCCAAGCGATTCACGGAACTGATGTCGGCGGCAGGAACGCGCGACGGGCGCGAAGTGGTGCGCTGGCTCGAAGATACGGCCGCGCGCCGTGCCATTGTTCGCGACGACGAGGGACGATACGGATTTGCATGACAGGTAGCGTCAGATCCGCGTCACTCCGCACATGAGCCGCGATCGGGTGTTGTCCCGGTCGCGGACATCCGTGCACGGCGATAGAATCCAGGCAGCCCTCTCGTGCCCTGCCACCAAGGATCGTCGCAGATGAATCTGTCCCTGAAGCAACTCAAGGTGTTTCTTGGCGTCGCCAACGCGTCGAGCTTTACAAAGACCGCACAGAGCATGCACCTGAGTCAGGCAGCGCTGAGCGCGATCATCCGCGAACTGGAGACGCAACTCAATTGCCGGCTGTTCGAGCGCACCACGCGCACGGTCGCATTAACGGAAGCCGGCCGCTTGTTCTATCCGACGGCAATGAAAATCGTCGACACGCTCGAGAAGTCCGTTATCGAACTGAACGAGCTTGGCCGGCAGAAGAAGGCGTCGTTGCTGCTCGGCTGCACGCCGATGATCGCCGCGAGCCTCATGCCGCAAGTGCTTGCGCGTTTCGCCGAGACGAGTCCGCAAGCACAACTCGAACTGGTCGATCGACCTCCGGGCGAGCTTCTGAAGATGGTCGAGGAAGGCGATCTCGACGCGGCGTTCGGCATCTTCTTTTCGCAACTGTCGGGCATAGATCGCGTGCCTATCTTTCCGACGCGGCTCGTCGTCGTGTCGTCGACAATGGAAGGCGCGCACGGAATCGGCAAGGTGCCGCGCGACGGTGTGCAATGGCGCGCGCTCGAAGGGCTGCCGCTCATCACCTTGCCGAAGGACAACCCGCTGCAGCGGCTGATAGAAGCTTCGCTGTCGAAAGAAGAAGTCACCGCGGGACGGCGGACGGTCGTGGGTCACCTGCAGACCGCCGTCGCCATGGCTCACGAAGGACTTGGCGTCGCGATCATGCCGTCGTTCTGCGAACACATCTGCCGTCACTACGAGGTGCGCATCGACGTGATCCGGCCGGAAGTCGAATTTTCGTTCTATCGGATCACGCGCAGCGGCCGCGATACGCTGCCCGCGTTGGATCAGTTCACGCAGATGTTCGCGGCGGCGGCGCAGCTGAGTCCGTCCAACGCGGCGTCGAGAGCAAGGTAATCGCGTCGGCGTGTCCGACACCGCTTGGCCGCCTCGCCGTCCCGCACGTGGCGAAGCGGCATTGCCTCACAAGTACTCGACGTTGCCATCCACACTGATTGCCTGCCCCGTCACATTGCTGCCCGCCGGCGACGCGAGGAACAGTGCCATCGCCGCGATGTCGTCGACAGTCACCATGCGGCGCAGCGAGATCTTCTTCAGATACTCTTCGCGCATCGCGTTAAACGGGATTCCAAGGGCGTCGGCACGAGCGGAGATCACGCGGTCCATCCGTTCGCCTTCCACTACGCCGGGCAGAATCGCGTTGACGCGGACATTGCTCGGCCCGAGTTCCGCAGCGAGCGATTTGACGAGCCCCACGATCGCCCATTTCGTCGACGCGTATGGCGTTCGGAACGGATACCCAAGGCGTCCCGCAACAGAAGACATCGCGATGATGCTCGCGCAGTCCGATGTCTCCTTGAGTACCGGCACCGCCTTGCGCAGGAAATAGAACTGACTGTTCAGATTGGTGGAGACAGTGCTTTCCCATTGCGCGGGATCGAGTTCCTCCACGGCACCCGTAGGTCCCGCTATGCCGGCGTTATTGACCAGAACATCGAGTCCGCCGAGCTTGCGCCGCGCATCGTCGATGATCTGATCGACCTGTGCCTGCTTCGACACGTCGGCGATGCCCGCGTGCAGTTTGGGGAATCGCGACGTGGCCGCATCGATGGCGGGCTGGTTCACATCGCAGATATAAACCTCTGCTTGCGCCTCGATGAAGGCTTCGGCTATCGCCAGGCCAATTCCCGCAGCACCCGCTGATACGAATACCCGCAGCCCGGGCCTCGGCTTCAAAAGATCAATGATGCTCATGCTCGCGTCTCTCCGATGTTCTTGATATGGCTCGTTATGCGGCCCGTTGCGTGGCTTGTGAAGTGGTTAATAACGCTGCTCACAGCGTGAGTCCGCCGGTGGCTTCAATAACCGCGCCGTTGACATAGCTTGCTTCGTCGCTCGCGAGGAACGCGTAGATGCTGGCGATTTCCTCGGGCTTGCCGAGCCGGCGCAGCGGCACCTGGTCGCGCATCTTCGTCAACACATCTTCGGGGATCGTTTTGAGGATGGGCGTGTCGATGAAACCCGGCGCAACCGCATTAACGCGAATGCCTTTCGGACCCAGCTCGCGACTCCACGTCTTCGTGAAGCCGATCACGCCGAACTTGGCTGCGGCATAGTTCGTCTGTCCGTAGTTACCGTAGATGCCTACCACGGAACTCGCGTTCAGGATGACGCCCGAACCCTGTTCGATCATGGTATCGACAACGGCCTGTGCGGTATGGAAAACGCCACGAAGGTTCACGTCTATCACGTCGTCGAATTGCTGCAGCGTCATTTTTTGCAAACGGGCGTCGCGCGTGATGCCCGCGTTGTTCACCACCACATCGATGCGCCCATATGTGCCGCGCACTTTGGCGACCATTTCATCGACCTGCGTGCGATTGGTGACATCGACGGCAAATGCGTCGGCCTTCCCGCCCGCTTCGCGACACAGGTGCGCGACCGTCGCCACCGCATCGAGATTCATGTCGCACGCGATCACGACCGCCCCTTCGCGTGCGAACTTCAATGCCGTTGCCGCGCCGATCCCCTGCCCCGCGCCGGTAATGATCGCGACTTTTCCGTTCAGCTTCATCGTTGAATATCCTTACTGTAAAAGCCAGGCTCGAACATGCCCGCTATGGTTTCATCTGTGCAGCCGACCCCGACGACGCAAGCACACCGGCCTCGCTGCGCATTGCTCGCGCCAGCACAGGAACGAGTGCGAGACCGAGCACCCCGGCAATCAGGATCACCGTGAAACCGGCGTCGCTTCGACCGGAGGATGTTTCTGCAATACCGAACAGATACGGTCCCACGAAGCCGCCAATCAAACCGATCGTGTTGACGAACGCAAGGCCGGCGGCTGCCTGAATGCCTTGCAGACGCTTCATCGCGATCGCCCAGTACGAAGGCAGCACACCGCCCGCGAAGAACGCGGTCACCGTGAGCAGCGCAATGCGCGCGGCGGGATTCGTCACTGCAAGGTACGCACAAGCACCGAGGATAAGCCCTGCGGTCAGGATACCGAGAAACACACAGTCACGATCCGTGCGGCGGTGAATACGCGGAAGAACCAGCACGCCAAGCAGAAAGCCGAGACCGACGCTCGCCGAGAGAAAACCTACCACGAGCGACGAATCGACATGCATCTGATGAATGATGGCGGGCGTAAAGAAATAGAGTCCGACGAACGCGACCTGATTCAGAAAGTAGATGAGGCCGATCAGCACCGTCGTCGGCCGTTTCAGAGCGGCGATCCAGTTAGCGGACGAATAGTCGGCGCGGCCGTGCCCGTCGATCACCGCATGCGTCTCAAGCACATCGCGCTCGGCCGCCGAAAGCCATCGTGCGTCGCGCGGCCGTTCGGGCATCTTGAAGAACAATACGATGCCGACGATCACGCTCGGAATGCCTTCGAGCATGAACATCCATTGCCAGCCGTGCAGGCCGCCGAAGCCGTCGAGTTGCATCAGCGCGCCGCCCAGCGGATTGCCGAGCATGAGCGCGAGCGCCGGCGCAATGTAGATCCAGCCGACCACGACAGGCCTGTCGTGAGGTGCGAACCAGAGCGTCACCATATACATCAGCGCGGGGAAAAGGCCCGCTTCCGCAATGCCCAGCAGAACACGCAACACGTAGAACGAGGACGTTCCCTGCACGAACATCATCGCCGTCGACAGAATGCCCCACGTCACCGCGATGCGTGCGATCCAGCGGCGCGGCCCGACCTTGTGGGCCGCGAGGTTGCTCGGAACTTCGAGCAATGCATAGCCGAGAAAGAAAATGCCCGAGCCGAAACCATACGCGGCGGCGCTGATGCCCACATCCGCCGCAAGCTGAAGCTTCGCGAGCGCCACGTTGGTGCGATCGAGGAAGGACATGAAGTAGATGGCGCACATCAACGGGATGAGTCTGGCCATTGCTTTGCGCGTGGCGATGCGATGCAACTGTCCGACCCGCTGATCGGCGGAAGCGGTATCCATAACGTTGTCTCCAATATTTGAAATAGCTCTATTTTTTTGTTGTTGCGAGGCAAACCAGGACTCATCGGGTGATGAGTCCCGTAGCAGGTACAGAGCGGCTACAGATTGACCTGATCGGCGCCCTTGAGGCCCAGCATTTTTCGCGCGTCGGCGGGCGTGGCGATTTCCAGAGACAGTTCCTCCAGAATGCGCCGGATTTTGCGGACCTGTTGCGCGTTGGTCTCCGCCTTCACGCCCTTCGCGAGATACACACTGTCTTCCAGACCCACGCGCACATTGCCGCCCATGATCGCGCTCATGGTCACGAGCGGCATTTGATGCCGACCTGCGCCGAGCACCGAGAAGTGATAATTCTCGCGGCCGAACAGCCGGTCTGCCGTCGAACGCATCAGCAGCATGTTTTCAGGGTCGGCGCCCAGACCGCCCAGAATCCCGAACACCGATTGAATGAAGAACGGCGGTTTAACGAGGCCCTGATCGACGAAATGCGCAAGGTTATAGAGGTGGCCCACGTCGTAGCATTCGAATTCGAAGCGCGTGCCGCTTTCGCCCAGTTCCAGAAGAATGTTGCGGATGTCCCTGAAGGTGTTGCGGAAGATCATGTCTTCCATTCCTTCGATGTAGTCCTTCTCCCAGCCGTAGCGCCACGATGAAATTTTTGCGGCGACCGGATGGATCGAAAAGTTCATCGAGCCCATATTGAGCGAACACATTTCAGGTCTCGCCAGTCGAGGATACGCAAGACGTTCTTCGAGCGTCATACGCGTGCTGCCGCCTGTCGTGATGTTGATCACGGCGTCGGTCGCTTCGGCGATCGCGGGCACGAAGGCCTTGAAGATTTCCGGACTCGGTGTCGGGCGGCCGTCAACCGGATCGCGAGCGTGCAAGTGGATGATCGCGGCGCCCGCCTGCGCCGCTTCGATCGCCTGATCCCTGATTTGCTCCGGCGTGATCGGTAGAAATTCGGACATCGACGGGACATGCGTTGCCCCCGTGATGGCGCATGAAATGATGACCTTTCGGCTGGTGTCGCTCATTAAAATATCCTCGATTGCGGACATGATCCGGCGCACTGTCGTACCCGACCGGATCACGCGTCCACGTTGTCCCCATTGTCTGCAGATGCCGCGACCGCTGTGCGGGCGCATCGTCTTGTGTAGTCAATCTTATTTCGATACGATCGCAGTGGTAAGGTCATTTCCGGACATGGAGATGTCCCCCGAGGACAATTTGCGGAGCTTTCTTTGGCATCGACCCGCCCATTGCTTAACGAGCGTATTTACGCGCCGTACAAAATCGCCGCGCTGGTCGAAGTCCTCGCGGAGCAAGGCATTGCGGCCGAAACCAGTCTGAAGGGAAGCGGCCTGACAGTGGATCAGCTCAACGACGCGTCCGTGATGACCTCGGTGCGTCAATATGCAGTGGTGGCCCGCAACGCGGTGCTGCTCTCGCGCGACCCGGCGACGCCGTTCAAGGTCGGCTCGCGTCTGCACCTGTCGGCGTACGGCATGTACGGCTATGCGTTGATGTCGTGCCTGTCGTTGCGCGATTACTTCCGTCTCGGCGTGAAGTACCATCGCCTCGCAACACCCACGGTGACGATCGACTGGACGGAGTATCCGGACAAGGCTGTCTGGTCGTTTCCGGACGCGTTCGTTTCGAGCCCGTCGCGCGAACTGCGCGAGTTCATCATCGAGCAGCAGTTCACGCAGCATGTCACGCATCTGCAGGACGTCGCCGGCCATAGCTGTCCGCCGCTCAAGGCCTGTTTTTCGTACCCTGCTCCGCCGCATGCCGGTATCTATTCGCAGTACCTCGGCTGTCCGTGCTTTTTCGACGCGCCGCAATGCGAGCTCATCTACGACAGCGCGATTCTGAACCAGAAGCCGCAACTCGCGCACAAGCTCACGGCAACGCTGCTGCAGGAAACGTGCGATCGCCTGATCGGGCAGGCGAAGACCTCGGTGGGCACATCCGGCGAGGTGTACCAGATTCTGATGAGCACGCCCGGTGTTTTTCCAGGCATGGAGGAAGTGGCAACAAGGCTGAACCTTACGAGCCGGACCTTGCGGCGCCACCTTGAAACAGAGGGAACCTCGTTCGTGGCAATCGTCGACGATGTGCGCTGCTCGCTCGCTATCGAATATCTGCAGTCGACAAGAATGAGCACCGAAGATGTCGCAATGCTTCTAGGCTTCAGCGACGCTGCAAACTTTCGCCGCGCCTTGAAGCGGTGGACAGGAAAAGGGCCTGGCGAACTGCGGCGGTGAGCGCGTTTCCGTTGCCCGATGCCTGCGATTGAATGGCAGTACTGCGAACGACAGCGTGCTCTCCGAACGCAGATGCCGTTAGCGGAAACTCGCGCGACCTGGCGGCATGAAAAGGCTTTACCTTCAGATCCGCGCGTAAATCGAACTGCCGATTGTCAACGTCGTCGCATTGGTCGACGCGAAACGGATCTCGTAGAGGTCGCGCCCGAAATTGCCCGGCACCTTGACCGACATGCCACCGAGCGTGTCGCTCAACGGCACGAATAGCTGGTAGCGAAGGTCTTCGTTGCCGTACAGCACGTAGCCCGGAAGTTCGCTCAGTGTCGCGAAAAATCCCGGCGGATTGCCAAGAACGACGATCGGCACCGCGCTCGGCGAATCGTTGGTCAACGTCCATTGCGTACCGACGCGTTGCTGCCACGCGCTGTCGAGCGCCGCCAGCGGTGTCATTTGCTGACCGACCGGCAACGTCAGATAGGCATAGCCCGCGCCCGGCACGACGCGCTTCATCAGATAGCGATAGTTGAACGCATTTCCCCCGCTGTCGCTGCCCGACACGACTGCGAAGCGGTACGACGCCGTGTCGGTATCGCTTGCCCACCAACCGTCGCTGCGATACCGGTATGCGCCAATCTGCGCCCAGCCTCGCGTGTGGGCGTCCCACTGGTTGATCTGCAGACTACCGTCCGCGTTGGCAAGCACCTGATACGGCGAATCCGAATTGCCGTAAATGCCCGCGCCGCTCGCAATGCCCGGCCCCGATGCAACCGGCGGGGGCGTCGTACTGATCCTCGCCGGCAGCGACGAAATCGTGCCGTCTTCTTTCAACGCCGACAGCACCAGCGTTTCAGCAATCCCGCGAGCGTCGTATCCCGCATTGCCGGTCACCAGCAGCGCGAAACGCGAGTTGGGGACGACGAAAAATTCGGTCGAATAGAACGCAGTGCCGCCGTCTTTTTCCCAGCCGAGCACGCCTGCAGCGTTGAGCGCCGGCTGCACCACGGTGTCCCAGCCTAGACCCCAGCGCCATTCGGGCGATGGGTTGATCGTCAGGCTTTTCGTCTGGTCCGCGCCCATCTCCGCGATGCCCGCCGCGGAGACGATGCGCCGCCCTTCGAACACGCCGCCGCCGTAGATCATCTGCGCGAGGTTCATCATGTCGACGGGCGTGGAGCTTAGTCCTCCGGTCGCGTACGCATTGACGAATTCCTGGCGCTGCGTGCCGTTCACGTACGGCAGCGAGAACGATCCGCTGGAAGGCACGCTCGTCAGATAGCTGGAGTTCGTCATCTTGAGCGGCGCGAGAATCTCCGACTGGACGAAGTTCACGAAGCTCTGCCCCGTCACGGCGAGCACGACCTGCTCGACCATCGTGAAGCCGTCGTTGCAATACACGGCCAGTTCACCGGGCAAATGCTTCAGGTGCGAGTTGGCGAGTTCGGCTTGCGTGTCGGCGGCGTAGCCGGCAACCGGCTCGAACGTGAAGAGATTGCGCCCATTTGTGCCGGGCAGACCGGATGCATGCGACAGCAGATGACGCATGGTGATCTGCGCGTATTGCGGCGACAGCATCGTGAAGGCCGGCAGATATTTGACGATTGGCGTGTCGAGCGTGATCAGCCCACGATCGACGAGGATCGTCGCCGCCAGCGCCGGGAACAACTTACTGACCGAGCCGATGTTGAAGCGCGTCTGCGGCGTCGCCTTGATCTGCCCCGGCACCGATGCCAACCCGAAAGCCTGCTGCCAGACCACCGCGTTGCCTTTGACCATCGCGACTGAAATTGCGGCGACGCCATTCGACGGATCACTGACAGCCTGTTGGATCACCTGTTGACCAAGTGCAATGGTCTGCTGATAAGGCGTCGAATGAAGCTCGTCGTTGCCGCAGCCGGGCAGCACGGCCGCGAGCACCCCGGCGCCCGTGTAGCCGAGAAACTGCCGCCGCCCTTCGCTGGAAAGTCCCTCGTTATTGCGGTTGCATCTGGCCACGGCATTCCCCTTTGTTCAAGTTTTTCAGGACCTGCGACAAGTGTTTCTTCAACCGTGGCACCGCCAGCACAGCGAAGCCATTTCCTGCATCTTCGACACAATGCAAGGGCGTTTTTCGCGTACTGCACCCTGCCCCAATCATAGCGGCGCAATGAGAGCGCGAGTAGCAATGTGTCGAGATGCTGCGAGGCTTTGGCTCAAGAGTGCGCCTAACGAGTTGCAACACCTGGTCGGGGCAGCCGGCTCAGCTTGCTAACGATATGTACCTTTCGAAGGACCGCCTAAGCAGCCGCTTCTTGCAGTTTTTCCATCAGCATCAAGGCGTTGGGCACCGCCTCGCCGTGCGCGGTGTTGTCGAAAATACACCAGACGTCGGCTCCGGATTCGCGGGCTTCGACAATGCGCGCCGCGACCGCTTCGATGAACGGCTCGTCGTAGGCCGAATAGTAGATTCGAGGCGAGCCGTGCAAACGGATGTACAAGGTGCGCGGATCGCCCACCGGTTCGGCGCTGGCGACGGGCGGTGGATGCGCGCGCACGCAGGCGACCCTGCCGTCGATTAGCGTTTGCGCGGCTTGGTCGGTGAACCACGATGCATGACGCGGTTCGCAGACAACGCGCACGTTTGTGAGGTCGCGCAGCAGCGCAAAGAAGTCGCGTGCGACGGATTTATCGAATGCGAGGCTCGGAGGCAACTGCAGCAACAGGCAGGCCATTTTCTCGCCTAGGGGCGCGACTTCCGCAAGAAATGCGCTCATGGCGGCATGGGCGTCGCGCAACCTGAGTTCGTGCGAGACCGCCTTCGGAATCTTCACGGAAAACCGGAATGCTTCGGGTACGGTTTCCGCCCAGCGGGCGTAGGTTTTCGGCTGATGCGGACGATAGAACGACGAGTTGATTTCCACGGCCGGGAACACCCGCGCATACCGCTCGAGATGGCTGCCATCCGTGGCAAATTGCGCCGCGACATTGGATGACAGCGCCCAGCCTGCACAGCCGATAAGTATCGGCGATGCGGTGGGACGAGTCTCGCGATGCGTCGAATGGGTCATGCGTGTAGGCGCAGCAAAGTCCGGGCCTATGCGGCGTGGTGATGCCGCTGGTTTAGCAGCTAGATGTGGTACCTATAAGAAAAAGGCCCGCGGGGAAGCGGGCCTTGCGAGATGCTGACGGCGGGAAGGCTGCGGAAGCAGCGTTCCTTTGCGAGAGCTTTTACGTCGACGATGGCTTTGGTCGCGCTTGGTAGCAGCTAGTCGGCTTCGGTCTTTTGCGTCGGTTAATGGACCGGACGTGCTCGATCTGCACGCCGGTTGTTACCGCTTACTCCCACTCGATCGTCGCCGGCGGCTTGCCCGAGATGTCATACACCACCCGGTTGATCCCGCGCACTTCATTGATGATGCGGTTCGACACATGACCGAGCAGCTCATGCGGCAGATGCGCCCAATGCGCGGTCATGAAGTCCAGCGTCTGCACGGCGCGCAGCGCGACCACGTACTCGTAAGTGCGGCCATCGCCCATCACGCCGACGCTCTTCACCGGCAGAAACACCGCGAATGCCTGGCTCGTCAGGTCGTACCACGACTTGCCGGTTTCCTTGTCGATGAACGTGCGCAGCGTCTCGATGAAAATGGCGTCTGCGCGACGCAGCAGGTCCGCGAAATCGCGCTTCACTTCGCCGAGAATCCGCACGCCCAAACCCGGGCCCGGGAACGGATGGCGATACACCATAGCCGGCGGCAGACCGAGCTTCACACCGAGTTCGCGCACTTCGTCCTTGAACAGTTCGCGCAGCGGTTCGAGCAGCTTCAGGTTCAACGTCTCAGGCAGGCCGCCCACGTTGTGGTGGCTCTTGATAGTCTGCGTCGCCTTCTTGCCCTTGCCCGCCGATTCGATCACGTCCGGATAGATCGTGCCTTGCGCGAGCCACTTCGCGTCGGTGAGCTTGCCGGCTTCCGTCTGGAACACCTCGACGAACTCCGCGCCGATGATCTTGCGCTTCGCTTCCGGGTCAGTCACGCCTTCCAGCTTGCGCAGGAACACGTCGCTTGCGTCGACATGAATCACCTTTACGCCCAGGTGATCCGCGAACGTAGCCATGACCTGCTCGGCTTCGTTCAGGCGCAAAAGGCCATGATCGACGAACACGCAGGTGAGCTGATCGCCGATCGCGCGGTGCAGCAGCGCCGCCGCCACCGACGAATCCACGCCGCCCGACAAGCCGAGAATCACATGTTCGTTGCCGACCTGCTCGCGAATCTTCGCGACTGCTTCGTCGATATAGTGGCCCATTTCCCAGTCGGGCCGCGCGCCGCAAATCTGCAGCACGAAGCGCTCGAGCATCGCACGGCCTTGCACGGTGTGCGTGACTTCCGGATGCCATTGCAGGCCGTAGAAGCGGCGCGTCTCGTCGGCCATTGCGGCGATCGGGCACGATTCCGTCGATGCCATCAGCGCGAAGCCAGGCGGCATTTCGAGCACCTTGTCGCCGTGGCTCATCCACACCTTCAGCATGCCGTGACCTTCCGGCGTAGTGAAGTCGCTGATGCCTTCGAGCAGGCTCGTGTGATTGCGCGCGCGCACTTCGGCATAGCCGAATTCGCGCAGATGGCCGATGTCGACCTTGCCGCCCAGTTGCTCGGCCATGGCCTGCATGCCGTAGCAGATGCCGAGCACCGGCACGCCGAGTTCGAACACCGCTTGCGGCACGCGCGGCGTGTCCGTTTCGGTGACCGAGCTCGGGCCGCCGGACAGGATCACGCCCTTCGGCGCGAAGTCGCGGATGAACGACGCATCGACGTCGTAGGGATGGATTTCCGAATACACGTTGGCTTCGCGAACGCGACGTGCAATCAGTTGGGTGACTTGCGAACCGAAGTCGAGGATCAGGATCTTGTCATGCATGGCAGCGGACGGAGTCAAAAGTGAGCGGATACGGAATGCCGCGCACGAAGCGCGGCGTTGAATTCAAAGCGGTCCACGCGGACATGCGGGCCCGCGGATGCGATGGCGAAACGCGATGATGAAGCCTGTGTGCGCCAGGTCCGCCACTGCTGCAGAGAACTGCCTGCGGCGCGCGCACACGGATTGCGGTTGCTTCGGCGAATGCAGTGGCGCGCGGCGCGTCAGCCATGAAACGGGGGCCGGGGCGCATTGGGCGCATCGGCAGCGGCATTGCGGGCCTCGTCGCGAGCGACAGCAGCTTGCGCGCGTGCAGCGCGTTCGGATGCGCTCAGACCGGGCTCGTCGACCGCCGGATGCAACGGCGCGGTAGATGCCGAGCCGAGCGGCCGCGTGTCCGGAGCAGCAGGCACCGCCGTCGCAGGCACAACCGTCGCAGCAGGCATGGCCGGCTCGACGAGCGGCTCCGCGCGATACACCGGGAAGCCTGCCGTAGCAGGCACCACGGGCTCGCGCCGGCCGTCCGTGCTTGCCGTGCTGGTTGCCGTGTTGATTGCCGCTTCGTTCGCCGCCCTGTTGGCTGCATTTTTGGCGGCGTCTTTCGCAGCCTGCCTTTCTGCACGCTCCGCGGCAGTGGCTTCAGCGACGCGCAACTTCTCGCGCCGCCGCACCGCGCCCGACAACCGCACGCCGCCCAGACCCAGCACCAGCAACACCACACCCGTGAGCACCGCGACGATCTGCCCGAAGCCGGTCAGCGCCGGCGTGTGCAAACCGAGCAGCCAGACCAGCATCAGCACGCCGGTCAACCAGTTCACGTGGCCCACAGTCCTTGCAACCGAAGATGTCAGCCCGCCGTCGATCGACGCATGCAACGCGAGCCACGCGAGCCCGATCAACGCAATGCCAAACGCCTGGCCGACCAGCGCCGGCTGCGTTTGCACCAGCAGCAGCGCGTTGTACAACGAAGTCCACGGCGTCAGCAGGAACAACAGGCCGAACGCGAGCAGCAATAACGCGTCGACGATCAGTACAGCGCGCAGCAATGGCTTCATTGGCGTTTAGTCCACGTGGTAGTTGGGCGCTTCCTTGGTGATTTGCACGTCGTGCACATGCGACTCGCGCAAGCCCGCGCCCGTGATTTGCACGAACTCGGCCTTGTCGTTCATCTCGGCAATCGTGCGGCAACCGCAGTAGCCCATGCTGGCACGCACGCCGCCGATCAGCTGGAACAGGATCGCGTTGACCGAGCCCTTGTAGGCGACGCGCCCTTCGATACCTTCCGGCACGAGCTTGTCGATGTTTGCCGAGTTGTCCTGGAAGTAGCGGTCCGCCGCGCCGTCCTTCATCGCGCCGACCGAACCCATGCCACGGTAGGACTTGTACTGGCGGCCCTGATACAGGAACACGTCGCCCGGTGCTTCTTCGGTGCCGGCGAACATGCTGCCCATCATCACGGCATTTGCGCCCGCTGCAAGCGCCTTGCTGACGTCGCCCGAGAAACGCACGCCGCCGTCTGCGATAACCGGCACGCCTGTGCCCTTCAGCGCTTCGGACACGTTCGAGATCGCGGTGACTTGCGGCACCCCGACGCCCGCGACGATTCGCGTCGTGCAGATCGAGCCCGGGCCGATACCGACCTTCACACCGTCTGCGCCGTATTCGACGAGCGCCTTGGCTGCCGCCGCGGTGGCGATGTTGCCGCCGATCACCTCGACGTGCGGGAAGTTCTGCTTGACCCAGCGCACGCGCTCGAGCACGCCCTTGCTGTGACCGTGCGCGGTGTCGACGACGATCACGTCTACGCCCGCCTGAACCAGCAGTTCGACGCGCTCTTCATTGTCCGCGCCGACGCCGACCGCCGCGCCCGCGCGCAGCTTGCCGTGTTCGTCTTTACAGGCGTCCGGGTGCTCGGTCTGCTTGGTGATGTCTTTCACCGTCATCAGGCCGCGCAGTTCGAATGCGTCGTTGATGACGAGCACGCGCTCCAGCCGGTGGCTGTGCATCAGCGCCTTGGCCTCGGCGAGCGAGGTGCCTTCCTTGACGGTCACGAGCCGTTCACGCGGCGTCATGATGTTGCGCACCGGCTCGTCCAGACGCTCTTCGAAGCGCAGGTCGCGATTGGTGACGATGCCGATCAGCTGCGCGCCTTCCACAACCGGGAAACCGGAGATGCCATGCTGTTGCGACAGTGCAATGACGTCGCGCACCTTCATTTGCGGCGGCACCGTGATCGGATCGCGGACGACGCCCGACTCGAAACGCTTGACCTTGGCCACTTCACGGGCCTGCTCGGCCGCCGTGAGGTTCTTGTGGATGATGCCGACGCCGCCCATTTGCGCCATGGCGATAGCGAGGCGGGCTTCGGTGACCGTGTCCATAGCGGCGGACACGAGCGGCATATTCAGGGAAATATTGCGGGTCAGCCGGGTCTTGAGGCTGGTGTCGCGCGGCAGAACATCGGAGAAGGCCGGGACGAGGAGCACGTCATCGAACGTGAGTGCTGTTTGGATCAGACGCATGGCAAATCCTATAGGCGCAAAAGCGAATTATACGCGATACCTCCCCGCTTTTCACTGCGCGAACAGCAGCTTAGCGAATTTCGGGTGCTTTTTTTCGTGGCTTAGCGTCCGCTATTTCGCTTCGTCTTTCGCCTCGGGTTCGATCGCGTTTCGTTTGCTCGCCTCGAATGCAGAATCAAACAAGACGCGCGCGGCGCCCAACGGCTAATCTGCGGACCATCCCGGTTTTCTTGCAGGAGTGGTCGATGCAGCGCGGTGTCGCATATGGAGTGATAGCTGGAGCCTTGTGGGGCATGGTTTTTCTGGTCCCGCGGGTGCTGCCGGACTTTTCACCGCTTCTGCTGTCCGCCGGCCGGTACACCATGTACGGCGTCGTCTCGCTGGCAGCGGCGTTGCCAATGGCGCGCTCGCTCGTCAAACGCCTGACTCGCGAGGACCTGGTCGCGCTCGTCAAGCTCGCGCTGGCCGGCAATCTGCTGTATTACCTGCTGCTGACTGCCGCTGTGCATCTGGTCGGGATTGCGCCGGCGTCGCTGATCGTCGGCGTGCTGCCCGTCACGGTGACGCTGATGGGCCGCGGCGACCACGGCGCGGTGCCGCTTTCCCGCTTGGGCTGGCCGCTCGCGATGGTGATGGCCGGCATCGCCTGCATCAATATCGACGTCTTCACGGTCGCCGAAGGCACGCCGGTCAGCGTTCTCACCAAAATGCTCGGCCTCGCCTGCGCGGTCGGCGCGCTCGGCTGCTGGACGTGGTTTGCAGTCGAAAACGCTCGCTACCTTCAGCGGCAGACGCGTTTCACCGGCAACGAGTGGTCCGTGTTGTGGGGCGTGGTGACGGGCATGCTCGGCGCCGCGCTCTGGCTCGCGGCCGCCGCGCTGCCGCCGGGCGGCCCGCAAGGCGAACTGGCGTCAGGCCGCTGGCACAGCTTCTGGATGCTCAACCTCGGTCTCGCGATTGGCGCGTCGTGGGTCGGCAACGGGCTGTGGAACGCGGCGTCGAAGCGGCTGCCCCTCACGCTTTCCGGCCAGTTGATCGTATTCGAAACGCTGTTCGCGCTGCTCTACGCATTCATTTACGACGAACGGCTGCCGCGGCCGCTGGAGATCGCGGCAATCCTGTTACTGGTGGCGGGTGTGTGCTGGTCTGTGCGTCAACATGCGGATGACGATTCCGGCGGCGCCACGCCTATCGGGAAAAAGGCGCACGGTTCGGCGCCTTGAAGCGGGCGATGCGCCTGTGAGCGGGCGCTACCGCGAATCCTTGTTCTGCCAGCGGCGGCCTTCAATGGAGCCCGCCTTCCGGGTTTTTTCGACGCGGCGTTGGCGAGAAACCTTCGGGTCCACCAGCAGCGGCCGGTAGATCTCGACGCGGTCGTGATCGGCCAGCGCCGTATCGAGTGGCTTGAGCTTGCCGAATACACCGACCTTCTGCGTGCGCAGATCGATCTGAGGATAACGCTGCAAAACGCCGCTAGCCTCGATCGCCTGCATGAGTGTGGCGCCCGCGGGCAGCTCGACGTCGATCAGCACCTGCTCGGTCGCGAGCGCATAGCAGACCTGAACGGACAGACGTTCGCTCATGCCTTGCCGTAGCGCTGATCGGCGCGCTTCACGAACGATTCGACGAAAGTATTGGCGATGTGATTGAACACCGGCCCAATGATCTTCTCGAGAATGATGTTGGTGAACTCGTAGTGCAACGCGAATTCGATCTTGCAGGCGTCCGCGCGCAACGGCGTGAAGCGCCAGAAACCGGTGAATTTGCGAAACGGGCCGTCAGCGAACTCCATGTCGATACGCGTGGGCCGCTCCATGCTGTTGCGCGTGGCAAAGTGCTGCTTGATACCCTTGAAGTTGATGTCGATCTTCGCCTCCATGCTGGTGTCGTCCCGGTGGCGGACCTCCACTCCTCCGCACCAGGGCAGGAAGTTGGGGTAATCGGCGACGTCGGTGACGAGGTCGAACATCTGTTCCGCCGAATGGCGGATCAACACGGTTTTTTGGACATCTGCCATAAATTGAACAGCGCGCGGCGAGGGTGGACGAGCGCGGCGGGCTTTCCTTGCCCCGCTTTGCTAAAATCGTGATTTTAAACGAGTTGGGCACTTTCCATTCATGAGCATTATCGACAACAGAAAAGCCTTCTACGACTATTCGGTCGAAGAACGCTACGAAGCAGGGCTCGTGCTCGAAGGATGGGAGGTCAAGGCCTTGCGCGCCGGCCGTGGCCAGATCAAGGAAGGTTACGTCGTGATCCGTAACAACGAACTGTTCCTGATCGGCACGCATATCAGCCCGCTGCCCGAGGCCTCGACCCACATCACGCCCGATCCGGTCCGCACACGCAAACTCCTCTTGCATAGCGAGGAAATCAGCAAACTGATCGGCAAGGTCGAGCAGCGCGGCTATACGCTCGTGCCGCTGAACTTCCATTACAAGGGCGGCCGCGTCAAATGCGAAATCGGTCTCGCCAAGGGCAAGAAGCAGCACGACAAGCGCGAAACCGAGAAAAAGCGCGATTGGGAGCGCGAAAAGGCGCGTCTGATGCGCTCGCCGGGCTGAGCTCTTGCACGGTCTGCGTCGTTCGCTTTACGCGACGCGAAAGAACTGTCGCGCGGATATGCCGCACCTTGCCCGCGAGACCGCCGCATCTTTTTCACCTGATCTAACAAAAATGGCCCGCACTGATGCGGGCCATTGTTTTTGCTGCGCCATTATTGAAACGGTCTTACGGCCGACTCGCCCGTGCCTCGCCCGGATTGGTCAGCGCGCGTCTGCCACACCCTTGCCTTTATTCACGATGGCGAGCGCCGACGCGATCATCGAACTCATGTCCGACAGATTGCCCGGCACGATCAGCGTGGTGCCCTGCTTTGCCAGATTGCCGAACGCGTTCACGTATTGCTCGGCGACCTTCAGATTCACCGCCTCCATGCCGCCGTTCGACTGAATCGCAGCGGCAATCTTCTGAATGGCCTGCGAATTTGCGTCCGCAACGGCAAGAATCGCCGCGGCCTGACCTTGCGCCTGGTTGATCGCCGCCTGCCGCTCGCCTTCCGATTTCTGGATCGCCGCTTCGCGGCCGCCCGACGCGATATTGATCTGCTCCTGCTTGCGCCCTTCCGACGCCGCGATCAACGCGCGCTTCTCACGCTCGGCAGTGATCTGCGCCTGCATCGCGTGAAGAATTTCCTTTGGCGGCGTCAGATCTTTAATCTCGTAGCGTAAGACTTTGACGCCCCAGTTCGCCGCGGCTTCGTCGAGCGCGGAAACAATGCTGTGATTGATGAAATCGCGCTCTTCGAAAGTCTTGTCGAGTTCGAGCTTGCCGATCACCGAGCGCAGCGTGGTCTGCGATAACTGCGTGATTGCGAACACGAAGTTGCTCGACCCGTACGACGCCTTCATCGGATCCGTGACCTGGAAGTACAGCACGCCATCGACCTGCAACTGCGTATTGTCGCGCGTGATACAGACTTGGCTCGGCACTTCGAGCGGGATCTCCTTGAGAATGTGCTTGTAAGCGATCCGGTCGACGAAAGGAAACACGAAGCTCAAACCCGGCGTCAGCGTGCTGTGATAGCGGCCAAGGCGCTCGAGCACCCATGCGTGCTGCTGCGGCACGATCTTGATGGTCTGCGCCGCCAGCACGATCACGATGACCAGAAACACCGCCCCGATGATGGTCGAATCCATATCTGCACTCCAGAACCGTTAGTTGGTTTAATTAATTGCTGCGAGCCTACCGGTCAATATCAAAGATGCGCCGCATTGGACCGTGCATGCTGCGCCGCTGCCACCACGAGGCAACTGCCGCGCAACTCTTTGATCTCGTAAATGCGGGCATCGTCCGGCTCTCCGGGCGCGAGTTCGACGTCCCATTCCGCCCCGCGATAACTCACTCGCGCACGACGCTCGTGCCATGCCGGCACGCTCACCGTCTGACCGATGTCGAGATTGACGTCCGGATTCCTGGACGCCTCCTTGCGCGTTCTGCGGCCGAAACGCGAACGCCTCAACACGAGCACCGCGGCGAGCGCGACGATCGCCGCGACCGCGAACTGCATGTCTGCTGCAGCGCCCGCGATATGCGCAATGGCTGCAGCGACGCAACCGAGCGCGATCATCAGCAAATAGAAAGTGCCGCTGAGCAACTCCAGCACGACTAGCACACCGGCCCCGATCCACCAGAACAGTCCACCTGGCGCCACTTCGACCTCCACAAAGCAAAACACCCCGGATCTACCGGGGTGTTTATAGCACGAAGCGGATGCGGATTACCGGCATCGAACGTGCGATTCAGCCTGCCTTTGATGCGCGTTCGATGTGCTTTCGCTACGCGTTCGATCTGCCGCGCGTTTCGTCATGCGTGCCGCTTACGGCGCGGCACGCGCAACGCTTACTTCGTCGACGTTTTTGCCAGCTGTTGCCAGGTCTCGATGATCGTGTCCGGGTTCAGCGAGATCGACTTGATGCCTTCGTCCGTCAGCCACTGAGCAAAGTCGGGGTGATCCGAAGGACCCTGACCGCAGATACCGACGTACTTGTCGAGGCGCAGGCACGTTTCGATAGCGCGCTTGAGCATGAACTTGACCGCCGGGTCGCGTTCGTCGAAATCGACGGCCAGCAACTCCATACCGGAGTCGCGGTCGAGGCCGAGCGTGAGTTGCGTCAGGTCGTTCGAGCCAATCGAGAAACCGTCGAAGAACTGGAGGAATTCCTCTGCCAGAATCGCGTTCGACGGCACTTCGCACATCATGATGAGACGCAGGCCGTTCTCGCCGCGCTTCAGGCCGAACTTTTCGAGCAGCCCGACCACGCGCTCGGCCTGCTTGAGCGTACGCACGAACGGCACCATGATCTCGACGTTGTCGAGGCCCATCTCTTCGCGCACCTTCTTCAGCGCGACGCATTCCATCTGGAACGCTTCGGCGAAGTCTTCAGCGATGTAGCGCGACGCGCCGCGGAAGCCCAGCATCGGGTTTTCTTCGTCCGGCTCGTAACGCGAACCGCCAATCAGCTTCTTGTACTCGTTCGACTTGAAGTCCGACAGACGCACGATCACGGGCTTCGGATAGAACGCTGCAGCGATCGTCGCGATACCTTCGGTCAGCTTGTCGACGTAGAACGCGCGCGGCGAGGCGTGACCGCGAGCGACGCTTTCCACGGCCTTCTTCAGGTCTTGATCGATGTTCGGATATTCGAGAATCGCCTTCGGATGAACGCCGATGTTGTTGTTGATGATGAACTCGAGCCGCGCGAGACCCACGCCGGCATTCGGCAATTGCGAGAAGTCGAAAGCCAGTTGCGGGTTGCCGACGTTCATCATGATCTTCACCGGAATCGGCGGCAGGTCGCCGCGCTGCACTTCGGTGATTTCGGTTTCGAGCAGGCCGTCGTAAATCTTGCCTTCGTCGCCCTCAGCACACGAGACGGTGACGAGCGAGCCCTCTTTCAGTACGTCGGTCGCGTCGCCGCAGCCCACCACGGCCGGCACGCCCAGTTCGCGCGCGATGATCGCCGCGTGGCAGGTACGGCCGCCCCGGTTCGTAACGATCGCGGATGCGCGCTTCATCACCGGCTCCCAGTTCGGGTCGGTCATGTCGGCGACCAGCACGTCGCCCGGCTGCACACGGTCCATTTCCGACGGATCGTGAATCACGCGCACCGGACCCGCGCCGATCTTCTGGCCGATCGCGCGGCCGGTGGCCAGCACGTTCGATTGTCCCTTCAGCTTGAAGCGCTGCTCCGCCTTGCCGGTCGCCTGGCTCTTCACCGTTTCGGGACGTGCCTGCAGGATAAAGATCTTGCCGTCGCGGCCGTCTTTGCCCCACTCGATGTCCATCGGACGCTCGTAGTGTTTTTCGATGATGACCGCGTACTTCGCGAGCTCGATCACGTCTTCGTCAGTAATCGAGAAGCGGTTGCGCTGTTCGTGCGGCACGTCGACAGTTTTCACGCGGCCTTCTTCGCCGGCCTTCGTGAATTCCATCTTGATCAGCTTCGAGCCGATCGAACGGCGGATGATCGGATACTTGCCTTGCGCGAGCGTGGTCTTGTAGACGTAAAACTCGTCCGGATTCACCGCGCCTTGCACGACGGTTTCGCCCAGACCATAGCTCGACGTGATGAAGACCGCGTCTTTGAAGCCGGATTCGGTATCGAGCGTGAACATCACGCCGGCCGCGCCGACGTCCGAGCGCACCATGCGCTGAACACCAGCCGACAACGCGACTTCAGCGTGCGTGAAGCCCTTGTGTACGCGATAGGAAATAGCGCGGTCGTTGTACAACGACGCGAACACGTGCTTCATGCGATCGAGCACTTCCTCGATGCCGACCACGTTGAGGTAGCTTTCCTGCTGACCCGCGAACGACGCGTCCGGCAAGTCTTCCGCCGTTGCCGACGAACGCACGGCAAAGGAAAGCTCTTCAGGCGAGCTGTTTTGCAAGGTCTCGAAACCTGCGCGGATGTCAGCCTCAAGTTGCGGCTGCAACGGCGCTTCGACGATCCATTGACGGATCTCCTTGCCCGCTTCGGCGAGCGCCTTCACGTCGTCGACGTCGAGCGTCTCCAGACGTTTGGCGATGCGTTCGGTCAGGTTGTTGTGATGCAGGAAGTCGCGGAAAGCCAGCGCCGTCGTGGCGAAACCGGTCGGCACGCGCACGCCTGCTTCGGCGAGCTGACTGATCATCTCGCCTAGCGACGCGTTCTTGCCGCCGACAATCTCCACATCGGTCATCCGCAACTGCTCGAACGGAACTACATATGCCCTATCCTTTGCGACGGTAACTGCGTTAGTCATACAAGCCCCTAAGTGTGAAAGAAATTCACGGCTGTGCAAGTGGGCTCGAACGCGAGACGCCCATTGGGAGCGTGACCTCGCGTCTTGCACAACCTGTTGGAGAAGCAATCGCTTACGGAGCTTGCGGCGCTTGCGTACCACGCCGATGCAACGCGCTTGTGCAATGCATCACGCCGGCAACGCCAACGAAGCCAACCAGGGCGACGAAGAGCGCGAATGCCCGGATTTAGCGATCGATGCGCCGCGTTCCGTGGCGTTTGACGTCCGATACCGGAGCGTTGAACGACCGTTCGCGGCGAGTTAGGCGCCAATCGCCTGCAATTGCTTATCCAACAGGTTGCCGCTATTCTACCGTGCCGACTCTCGAAATGTGACTGTCGGACGAGAATTGCGCCTCCAACCGCGCCCGGACCGCCTGCGCGGCTCTTTCAATCTTTTCCGAAGAGTCTGCAGGTGCTTCCCGGCGCAGTAGCGGTGCCCACGGCGCGTTGTTTGACGCCGCTGCTTTGCGGTCAGCCACCGCGCAGCGAAATCAACGCAGCGATGTTCCATTCGAGCGCTTTTTGCCGCTCACGTTCCCTGCCCCACTGATGCCGCCCACCGTATTCATCGTCTCCGACGGTACCGGGATCACTGCCGAAACCTTCGCGCATTCGATCCTCTCCCAGTTCGACCAGAAATTCCGCCTGGTTCGCGTGCCTTTCGTCGACTCGACGGAAAAAGCCTACGCCACGCTCGAAAAGATCAACGAAGCGATCCAGCAAGACGGCCGCCGTCCGATCGTGTTCACGACGCTCGTGGACAGCGCCTCGAATCAGATCGTCAAGGGCTCGAATGCGCTCGTGCTGGACATGTTCCAGACCTTCGTCGAGCCGCTGGAACAGGAACTGGAACTGAAGTCGAGCCACGCGATGGGGCGCGGTCACCAGAACGCGGACACCGAGGAATACAAGAACCGGATCGAGGCGATCAACTTCTCGCTTGCGCACGACGACGGCCAGTCGAACCGCAATCTCGCCGATGCCGACGTGATACTGGTTGGCGTGTCGCGCAGCGGAAAAACGCCGACGAGCCTGTATCTGGCCATGCAGTACGGCGTGAAAGCGGCCAACTATCCGCTGATTCCGGAAGATTTCGAGCGAGGCAAACTGCCTACGCCGTTATTGGCGCATCGGCAGAAAATGTTTGGGCTGTCGATCGATCCTCAGCGGTTATCGGAGATCCGTAACGAGCGCCGGCCGGGCAGCAAGTACGCCGCACCGGAGAACTGCCGTTACGAGATCAACGAAGCCGAAACGATGATGCGTCGCGAAGGGATCAAGTGGCTGTCGTCGACGCACAAGTCGATCGAAGAGATCGCGACCACGATCCTGCAGGAGATCAAGCTGGATCGCCCGTCTTATTGAGCGGGGAAACGCGAAGACGAACGCGCGTCGCCGTGCATGTTTGCGGCGCGCTGTTGTCTGCATTGCTCGAAGACGCATACAGCGGCCGCGGCCGCGACATTGAGCGACTCCATGCCGCCCGGCTGCGGAATCGTCACCCGCAATGAGACGGCCCCACGCCAGATTTGCGATACGCCGGCCCCCTCGTTGCCGAACACCCACGCAAGTTGTCCGCTCAGGTCACAGTCGTAGATCGCCGCCGCGCCGTGCGAGTCGGTGATCACGACAGGCACCGCGAGGCGATCGATCAACGTCTGCGCTTCGACGTCTTCGTAGATCTGCAGCAGGAAGTGTGCGCCCATGCCGGAGCGCAACACCTTGGATGACCACGCGTAGGCGGTGCCCGGCGCGCAGAACACGTGCTGGATACCCGCCGCGGCTGCGCTGCGCAAGATCGAGCCGACGTTGCCGGCGTCCTGCACGCCGTCGAGCACGACGCATGTCTGCGCGACCTCCTCCGGCAGCGGCATGGCCAGCCTTTCCACGAGCAGCAGAATCCCGACGCCGTGCACGACATTCGACAGCTGTCCGAAAAGCGCATCCGGCAACGTGACGATGCGATGTTCGTCGATGCGCGAAACGATCGCCTGAGCTTCGTCGTGACGCAGTGCGCCGTCGGTGACGACGCACATTTCCGGCTGCCCGGCTACATCGAGATAAGCGCTCGCGAGATGGAAACCTTCCAGCAGCGCATGGCCGCTGCGGCGCTGTTGATGCGTCGAACCGGCGAGCGCCTTCAGGCGTTTATAGAGCGGATTGTCCCGCGAGGTGATGGCTTTCACAGGCAGCGAAGACGGTGAGGTAAGGAAAAAGGTTAGCGGGCGGAAAGCGTTACGCTCGATGCCATCCCGCACCGCGAGTAGATCGAGCCGCCCGCCAAATCCGCGCGATATTCACGCGCCGCTGTGTTCGCCGAACGCGTCGCGATCGAGCATTGCGTCGTCCAGCATGCCGTTCGCCAGCATATCCGGCACGACGATGACTTCGCCCGCGGGCAGCGGCACGCCAGTGCCGAATCGCATATGGGCCTCGCGCACGGGCGCGAACGAGCGCCGGTGATGCTCGCAGGGACCGTGCTCCCGCAACGCCGCGAGGTGTTGCGGCGTGCCGTAGCCCGCATGCGCATTGAAGCCGTAAAGCGGATACGTCTGGTGCAGTTCCAGCAGCATCCGGTCGCGCGTGACCTTGGCAAGAATCGACGCCGCCGAAATGCATTTCACGAGCGCGTCGCCACCAATCACTGCTTCGCTACGCACGGTCAATGTCGGGCATCGATTACCGTCGATCTTCACCAGCGTGGGCGTGACGGACAGCCCTTCCACCGCACGCTTCATCGCCAGCATGGTTGCATGGAGGATGTTCAGCGAATCGATTTCTTCGACGGTTGCCGATGCAATGCAGTACGCGAGCGCGCGGTCGACGATCTTGTCGTATAGCTCGTCACGCTTTTTGGCGCCCAGCGCTTTGGAATCGTCGAGGCCGCGAATCATCGGCTTCGACGGATCGAAAATCACCGCCGCAGCCACGACCGGACCGGCCAGCGGTCCGCGCCCTGCTTCGTCGACGCCGCAAATAATGTCGCCGGGCGTCTCGAAGTTCAAGCCGACCTGCCGGCCGGCCGATCCCGCCGCGCCTGCGACGGCCGCGGTCTTGCGGCGAGGCGCGGGTACGTTGGTGCGCCCGCTGGTGCGTCCGTTCTTCACGGCCGCGCCTTGCGTTTTTCGACAACGCTCGCGACGACTTCCGCCGCACGCTGCGCAGTGTTCTGCTTCAGCACGTGGTGCATCTCCGTGAAGATTTCCGTCAGCGTGCGCCGGTTGGCTTCATCGCGCAACTGTTTCAGCGTGGCTTCGGCCAGCGCCTGCGGCGTCGCGAAATGCTGGAGGATTTCCGGTACCACGAAGCGCCCCGCCAGAATGTTCGGCAAACCGACATACGGCAGATAGCCCTGCCGGCGCATGATCTGGCCGGTCAGCCAGGGCACCTTGTAGGAGATGACCATTGGCTTTTTCAGCAGCGCCGCCTCGAGCGTGACGGTGCCGCTTTTCACGAGGATCGCGTCGGCGGCCGTCATGGCGAGTTGGGACTGGCCGTCGGTAATGGTCAGCGCGAGGCCGGGGTGCGAGTCGACCAGCGGGCGCAGCATCTCTCGCAACGCGGGCGTCGCCGCCGGCATCACGAAGCGAAGACCGGGCTCCTGATGCTGCATCATTTCCATCGCCGCGAAGAACGTCGGCCCGATCAGGTCGATCTCCGAGCGGCGGCTACCCGGCAGCACCGCGATGACAGGACCGCTTTCCGCGAGACCGAGCGTCCGGCGCGCGCCGAGCGTGTCGGGTTCGAGCGGAATCTCGTCGGCAAGCGGATGACCCACGTACGAAGCCGCGACGCCCGCTTTTTCAAGCAGCGCCGTTTCGAACGGGAACACGCAGAGCATATGGTCGACGGCCTTCGCGATCTTTTTGATGCGCCCGCCGCGCCACGCCCAGATTGACGGGCACACGAAGTGAATCGTCGGAATGCCCGCCTCGCGCAGCGGATGTTCGAGCCCGAAGTTGAAGTCGGGCGCGTCGACGCCTACGAACACCGCTGGCGGCTCGGCCAGCAGTTGACGCTTCAGGTCGTTGCGAACACGCAGGATTTCGGGAATGTGCCGCAGCGCTTCGACATAGCCGCGCACGGACAGCTTTTCCATTGGCCAGTGCGCGTCGAAACCCGTGGCAATCATGCGCGGGCCGCCGATTCCGTAATAGTGCGTGGCGGCAGGTAGGCGGCTCGCGAGGCCGTTCAGCAGCGACGACGCCAGCAGGTCGCCGGACGGCTCGCCGGCCACCATCGCGATGCGTAGCGGACTGGGTTGCAATGCCATCGCTTAGCGGATGATGCCGCGCTGCGACGCTTCGACAAATGCCAGCAGCGTTCGCACCGGCTCGTCGCCGTCGCCGCCGGCCGACGCCAGTTCACGCAACTGCACTTTCGCTTCTTCGAGCGACAGGCTGTTCTTGTACAGCAGTCGATACGCGGAGCGCAGCGCCGAAATCGCGTCCGGCGAGAAACCGCGGCGGCGCAGACCTTCGACGTTGATGCCGTGCGGCTCGGCCTTGTTGCCGGCCGCGATCACGAACGGCGGAATGTCCTGCACGAGCGCGGAAGCGCCGCCCAACATGGAATGAGCGCCGATGCGCACGAACTGATGCACGCCCGACATGCCGCCGACGATCGCATGGTCGCCAATCGTCACGTGGCCCGCCATCTGTGCGTTGCTCGAAAGAATTACGTTGTTGCCGACGTGGCAGTCGTGCCCGATGTGCACGTACGCCATGATCCAATTGTCGTCGCCGAGCGTGGTCACGCCCGCGTCCTGCACCGTGCCGGTGTGGATCGTGGTGAACTCGCGGATCGTGTTGCGGTTGCCGATTTCGAGCCGGGTAGGCTCGTCTTTGTACTTCATGTCCTGCGGACGGCCGCCGACCGATGCATAGTGGCCGATCCGGTTGTCTTCGCCGATCGTGGTGTGGCCTTCGATCACGCTATGCGAACCTACAGTGGTCCGGGCGCCGATCGTCACGTGGGCGCCGATCACCGCATACGGTCCGACTTCGACGGATTCGTCGAGTTGAGCGCCCGGTTCGACGATCGCAGTGGGATGAATCCTGCTCATGCGTCCTCGCTTCTGATTCTGTTGCGTTGTCTGGATGGGCTGGGTCGAGCCGGCAGCGTCATGAGGCGCCGGCTGCCCGAACATTGACTCAGGCGTCCTTGTCCGTGTGACGCACCGCGCACATCAGGTCTGCTTCCGCCGCCACCGAGCCGTCCACTTCGGCTCGCGCCTTGAACTTCCAGATGCCGCGCATATGCCGCTCGAACGTGCAGTTCAGGATGAGTTGATCGCCGGGCTCCACGACGCGCTTGAAGCGCGCGTTGTCGATACCGACGAACAGGTACAGCGTGTTCGACGGGTCGCTCGGCTCTTCCGAGAACGTGAGGAGCGCTGCCGTTTGTGCGAGCGCTTCGAGGATCAGCACGCCAGGCATGACGGGACGCGTAGGAAAGTGCCCCTGGAAATACGGCTCATTGATCGACACGTTCTTCAACGCTTTGATGCTCTTGTGCGGCTCGAGTTCGAGCACCCGGTCGACCAGCAGGATCGGGTAACGATGTGGCAGCAGCGTGAGAATCTTATGAATGTCGAGATTGATTTTTTCGGTGCTCATGGTGTTTCTGCTCACGCATTGACTGCGCGATGATGACTGCGGATGCTGGTGCAGGTGGGTTGGTAACGCGTGCTGCCGGCGCTCGCCGTGACCTGATTGCCGTGCCACCGGGTCACGGCAACCGTCTTCGCTTCCTGATATTCGCCCGCCATTTTACGCGGTACTGGCGGGCCGCCCAGAAATCTAGCTTTTGTCGCTCTGTGAAATGCCCGTCGCGCCCGATGCCAAAGGTGCTGGCGTGTTGGCCGGCTTCGCGTCCGGCCGGTCAGCCGAGGCAGTTTCCAGCGCCTTGATACGGTCGCGGAGCTTGTCGATATTGCGCAGCAAAGCTGCGCTTTTGTTCCAGTCAGCGTGGTTCACGGCCGGGAATGCGCTCGTGTACATGCCGGGCTTGAGCAGTGACTTCGACACGCCGGACTTCGCGGTCACGATCACGTAATCGGCGAGCGTCACGTGCCCGGCAATCCCCACAGCGCCGCCGATCATGCAATGACGGCCGATGGTGGTGCTGCCCGCGATACCCGCGCAACCGGCGATTACCGTGTAAGCGCCGACCTTGCAGTTGTGGCCGATCTGCACGAGGTTGTCGATCTTCACGCACTCTTCAATGATCGTATCGGCCATTGCGCCACGATCGATCGTGGTGTTCGCGCCGATTTCGACATCCGCTGCAATCGATACGCCGCCAACTTGCGGAATTTTCACCCAGCTACCGGTACGCGCTTCGCCTTCGCCGACGAAATCCGGCGCGAATCCGAAACCGTCGGAGCCGATCACCGCGCCCGCGTGCACGATCACGCGCTCGGCGAGCTTGCAGCCGTGATACACGGCCACATTAGGATACAGATGCGAGCCGGCGCCGATGCGCGTGCCGCGGCCAATGACGACATTCGCGTCGAGCCGCACGTTTTCGCCGATGACAGCGCCGGCTTCGACCGTAACGTGCGGTCCGATCACCGCGCTCGCAGCGATCTGCGCAGACGGGTCGATCGTCGCGCTCGGATGGATGCCGGGCGCGACCTTAGGCGTGGCGAGGTCGATGAAGGTTTGCGCAACGCGCGCGAAGTAAGCGTACGGATTCGGCGTGACGATGAAGTTACGGGCGCTGCGGGACGTGAGCTTCGCCAGGTCGTCGGCATTGATCAGCACGGCGCCAGCCTGGGTCGTTTCCACTTGCGACAGGTACTTGGGGTTCGCGAGGAACGCCAGCTGGTCCGGACCTGCCTGGTCGAGCGGCGCGAGGCTGCCGACGCGCTGCGAACCGTCTCCTACTACTTCACCGCCGAACCGTTGGACGATGTCCTCGAGCGTAAATGCCATGCCTGTCCTGTCTCCTGCTGTTCAGTGCGTCTTGTCAGAGTCACCGGTGAGAGCCCCGCCCCGGCTCGCCTTCCGCAGTTCAAGCGCGGCGGCGTACTTCGGTTCGCGTAAAGCTGATCTGCAGCTCACCAGACGGCGCGCGTCGTGCGCGGCGTTTGCATTCAACGCCCTGGCCGAGGCCGCCGTTCAACCGCCGCTTGCAACGCTCCTGCGTGTGCTCTTAGTTGCCCGAGGCCGCGAGGGCCTTAAGCACCTGATCCGTGATGTCGATGCGCGGGCTCACATACACCGCTTCCTGAACGATCAGGTCGTAATGCTGCGCCTCGGCGATCTGCTTGATCACCTTGTTCGCGCGGTCCAGCACCGCCGCCAGTTCTTCATTGCGGCGCTGGTTCAGGTCCTCGCGAAACTCGCGTTGCTTGCGCTGAAAGTCCGTGTCGAGTTGTGACAGATCGCGCTGCTTTTGCGCGCGATCCGCCGACGACATCGACGCACCGCTCTTGTCGAGCGAATCGGACATCGACTTCAGCTTCTGGGCCATGTCCGCGAGGTCCTTGTCGCGCTTCGCGAACTCCGCCTCGAGCTTGACCTGGGCCGCCTTTGCCGCAGCCGATTCCCGCAGAATCCGGTCCGAATTCACCGCGGCAATCCTGGCTTCCTGCGCGTGCGCTACTCCGACGCCCAGCGTCATTGCCAGCGCCAGCGCGCAAGCCACACGTTTCGAAAACATACCGGTTAGCAAAGTGATCCTCTCGATACTGTTGTTTGGCGAGCTGTCCGCAACGCGGATCAGAACGCCGTTCCGATCTGGAACTGGAACTTCTGATACTGGTCGCCCGTATGCTTGGTCAGCGGGAAGCCCAAGCTCAGCTTGAGCGGTCCGATCGGCGAGATCCATGCGAGGCCGACACCATAGCCGTAACGCAGACCGTTAGCGCCATTCGACGTGGCGGCGCTGCTCGCGTCCGCCCACACGTTACCCGCGTCGAGGAACGTGAATACGCGCAGGGTTCGATCATAGCCGGTGCCCGGCAACGGGAACGTCAACTCGATATTGCCGACGAGCAGCTTCGAGCCGCCGATCGGGTCGCCCGTGGTGGCGTCGCGGGGACCAAGCGAACTCGGCTCGTAGCCGCGGACCGAACCGATACCGCCCGCGTAGTAGTTCTTGAAAATCGGGTACGGCTTGCCGCCCATGCCCTTGCCGTAGCCGCCCTGGAAGTTGAAACCCAGCACGAAGCCACGCGAGAACGAGTAATAGTACTGCGCGTTGATGTCGGCCTTGTAATACTGGGTGCCGCCGATCGGCGTGCCGTATTCGGCGTTTGCCTGCGTGAAGTAACCGCGGCTCGGTACCAGCGCGCTATCTCGCGCATCGCGCGACCAGCCGACAGTAAGCGGCACGTTATTCGACACGCGGCCAAAGTCCTGAACGTATTGCTTATACGACGCAGGCGTGTTTGCGTCGACGTCCAGCTGGTTCTGCTCGAGACCCGCGCCGAAGTACACCGTGTCCACTTCGGAGAACGGAATACCGAACTTCAGGTCGCCACCAATCGTAACAATCTTGAAGCTCGAATCGGTCGAGTAGTACAGCGGCTGATAAGTACGGTAATAGACGTCGGTAATACGCTTGATGCCGTCGACCGTGAAGTACGGATCGACCTGCGTAACCGTCAACGTCCGGTAGGTCTTCGCGGTATTGACGTTCACCGCGAGGCTCGTGCCCGAGCCGAACACGTTGTCTTGCGAGACGCCGGCCGACAGCACCACCTTGTCGGTCGACGAAAAGCCTGCGCCCAGCGTGATCGCACCCGTCGGCTTTTCAGCGACCTTGACGTCCACATCGACCTGGTCGGGCGTGCCTTCCACAGGAATGGTGGTCACGTCGACGTCGGTGAAATAGCCAAGACGGTTGATACGGTCTTTCGACAGTGCGAGGCGGTTCGAATCGAACCACGAGCTTTCGAGCTGACGCATTTCGCGGCGCACCACTTCGTCGCGCGTGCGTGTATTGCCGACCACATTGATACGGCGCACATAGACGCGGCGGCTCGGGTCCACCTGCAGCGTCAGGTCGACCTTGTGATTCGACTGGTCGATCTGCGGCTGCGCGTTGACGGTCGCGAACGCGTAACCATATTCGCCCAGTTTGTCGACGATCGACTTCGTGGTGGCCTGCAGCTTTTCGGCCGAAAAGCGATCGCCCGGTTTGATCTTGATGAGCTTGGCGAGCTCCGGCTCGCGGTCGAGCAGATTGCCGGCCAGCTTGATGCTCGAGATCGTGTACGGCTCGCCTTCATGCAGCGTGACCGTCAGATACATGTCCTTCTTGTCCGGCGTGATCGACACCTGCGTCGACTCGATATTGAACTCGAGGTAGCCGCGGTTCAGGTAATACGAGCGGACATTTTCGAGGTCGCCGGTGAGCTTGTCTTTCGCGTACAGGTCGTTCTTCGTGTACCACGAGAACCAGTTCGGCGTGGACAGCTGCATTTCGTCGCGCAGCGTGCCCGTGCTGAACGCCTTGTTGCCGATGAAGTTGATCTGGCGGATCTTGGCGCTCGGCCCTTCGGCCACCGAGAACAGCACCGAGACGCGATTGCGGTCGATCGGCGTGATCGTGGTCGTGACCTCGGCTGCATAGTAGCCGCGCGTCAGGTACTGACGCTTCAGTTCCTGTTCGGCCTTGTCGACGAGTGCCTTGTCGTAGTAACGGCCTTGCGACAAGCCCACGGCGCGCAGCGCCTTGGTCAGGTTTTCCTTGTCGAATTCGTGAATGCCCGCGAAGTCGATCGTGCCAATGGCCGGACGCTCCAGCACCTGCACGATGACAACATTGCCTTCGGTCGCGATCTTGACGTCGTTGAAAAAGCCCGTTGCGTACAGTGCGCGAATGGCTTCCGATGCCTTGTCGTCGCTGAACGTGTCGCCCTGCTTAATAGGCAGATAGGCGAACACGGTACCAGGTTCGACGCGTTGCAATCCCTCGATCCGGATGTCTTGCACCACGAAGGGCGTGGTTGCGTGGGCGACCAGCCCATGCGCGGCGAATGCCGCGGTTATAACCGTCTTCGGAACAAAGCGATGAGGTTTAAACAACGTGCTTCCCCAGTGTGTATAGCTGCATCAGGTCGGACGGTCGCCATTGTTAGCGCCGCCGGACACTTTAAAAGTGGATTAAACGAGCGAGATCGTTGAACAGTGCAATCGCCGACAAAGCGACGATGCAGGCGAGACCCGCCCTCTGAAAAACGAGTTGCCAGCGATCGGAGACAACTTTACCGGTCACAGCTTCAACCAAATAATATAACAGATGACCCCCGTCCAATACCGGAATTGGTAGCAGGTTCAGTACACCGAGGCTAATACTGACGAGGGCCAGGAACGACAGAAATGCAGAAGGACCGAGACGTGCACTCTTTCCCGCGTAATCGGCGATCGTCACCGGACCCGAAAGATTTTTCAGCGAAGCGTCGCCGACGATCATGCGGCCGAACATCCGCACCGAATAAACCGCCAGGTCCCACGTACGGCGCGCGCCCAGTTGAAGGCTTTCGAAAGGTCCATAGCGCACGTTGATCGACGGCACCTGGGTCGCCAGTTCCGCGCCGATGCGGCCGACCTGCTGTCCCGTTGCCGCGTCGCGCTGTGCCTGAGGAACAATGGTGATGTCTTCGAGCTTGCCCTGCGCTTGATCCGGCGCCTGGCCCTGCGTTTGATCCTGCACTTTGCCGCCGGCCGCGCGCTCCACTTGCAGCGTCAAAGGCTTGCCGGCGTGCGATTTTACATACGCGATGAAGGCCGTGGCGTTGTCGGTTGCCATGCCGTTGATCGCGCGCAAACGGTCGCCCGGAACAAGCCCGGCTTTCTGCGCCGCGCTGCCCGGCTGCACACCTGCAACGGTCAGCTTGCCGCCACCGGGCTCGAAGCCGAGGCGCGACATGAAGTCGTCGTCTACGTCCTTTTCACCGACACCGCGCAGATCGAGTTGGAAGTCCGACGTGCCGCCCGGGCCTTTCGCGCTCAGCACGACGCGCTTGTGATCGAAAGCTGCGCCGAGCAACTTCCAGCGCAAGTCAGACCAGGACCGCACCGGCTCGGAGTCGGCGGCGTTCTCCGTGCGCACCGCCACCACCGTCTCGCCACCTTCGAACCCGGCGACGGCAGCGGCCGTGTTCGGCGCGGGCACGGCCAGAATGGCCGCAGGCTCTGTGACGCCGGTGGCGAACACGAGGCCGAACAGCACGATGGCGAGCAGGAAATTGGCGACCGGCCCGGCCGCCACGATCGCGATACGCCGCCACACCGACTGCCGGTTGAACGCATGCGGCAACGCTTCGGCAGGGATCGGGGCGCTGCCGGTCTCACGCTCGTCGAGCATCTTCACATAGCCGCCGAGCGGCAACGCGGCAACGGTCCACTCGGTGCCGCTCTTAGGACTGACCCACTGGAAGAGCGGCTTGCCGAAGCCGATCGAAAAGCGCAGCACCTTGACGCCGCACAGCCGCGCCACGCTGTAATGCCCATATTCGTGGACGACCACGAGCACGCCAATCGCAACCGCGAAGGCGAGCACTTCGATCAGCAGATTCATAAGCGCCTCACTGGACGGCGCGTTCCGTGCGGCGGGCGGCGTCAGGCAGACGCGCGATGAATTCGGCAGCGGCGCGACGCGCTGCGGCGTCTGCTTCGACCACGTCTTCGAGCGCGTGCGCGCTGCCGTTCGGCAACCCGTTGAGCACCGAGTCGACCACTTGCGCGATCGCCATGAAACCGATCTGGCGCGACAGGAACGCTTCAACAGCAATTTCGTTAGCGGCGTTGAGCGCCGCACTGGCGAGGCCGCCTTCGGCAAGTGCCTTCATCGCCAGAGCCAGACAGGGGAAACGTGCGTAGTCCGGTTTCTCGAACGACAGCGACGCGATTTCCGCGAGGTCCAGTTGCGCGACGCCCGAATCGACACGATCCGGGAACGCGAGCGCATGAGCGATGGGCGTACGCATGTCCGGGTTGCCGAGTTGCGCGAGCACCGAGCCGTCGGCGTACGAAACCAGCGAATGGATCACGCTTTGCGGATGAATCAGCACGTCGATGCGCTCGCCCGGCAAGCCGAACAGCCAATGAGCCTCGATCACTTCGAGGCCTTTGTTCATCATCGTGGCGGAGTCGACCGAAATCTTGCGGCCCATCACCCAGTTAGGGTGCTTGCAGGCTTCTTCGGGCGTGACGCCCGCGAGTGTGGCCGGTTCGCGCGTACGGAACGGGCCGCCCGAGGCGGTCAGAATGATCTTGGACACGCCGCCATGCAGCGCGGCTTCGCGCGGCAAGCACTGGAAAATAGCGTTGTGTTCGCTGTCGACCGGCAGCAGAACCGCGCCGTTGTCGTGGACCGCGTTCATGAAGATCGCGCCCGACATGACGAGCGCTTCCTTGTTGGCAAGCAGAATCCTTTTGCCGGCGCGCGCGGCGGCGAGGCTCGGCGCGAGGCCTGCCGCGCCCACGATGGCCGCCACGACCGTGTCGCAGCCGCTGGCCTTCGACACGTCGACGAGTGCCTGAGCGCCGTAAGTCACTTCGGTCTTGCAGCCCGCCTCGCGCAACTTGGCCGCGACGCGCGCTGCCGTGTCGGCGTCGCCGACCACCGCGACTTCCGGCCGGAAGCGCAGGCATTGCTCGACGAGTTTGTCGCCGTTGCGGTGTGCAGTGAGCGCATAGACCGAAAAACGCTCCGGATGACGCGCGACGACGTCGAGCGTGCTGTCTCCAATCGAGCCCGTGGAACCGAGCAATGTCAGACGTTTTTGCATATCTCTTTCTCTAGCCGAGCAGCAGCATGGCAAGCGGCAGCACCGGCAACAATGCGTCGATGCGGTCGAGCACGCCACCGTGCCCCGGCAACAGGCCGCTCGAATCTTTCACGCCGGCCTGGCGCTTCATCATGGATTCAAAAAGGTCGCCTACCACGCTGAACACCACCAGCAGGGTCAGCGCAAGCAGCGCACGCGGGGCGCCCCAATGCGCCCACAAGCCGGAATACAGGGTCGGCTCGAACGCATGCAAAACCACCGCCGCCAGCGCGACAATCATGACGACGAGCCAGCCGCCGATCGCGCCCTCCCACGTCTTGCCCGGGCTGATGGCGGGCGCGAGCTTGTGCTTGCCGAACGCCTTGCCCGAGAAGTATGCGCCGATATCGGCGAGCCATACCAATAGCAGCAGCGACAGCACGAACGGCACACCCTGCATGCGCGCGGCGACGAGAGCATGCCAGCACGCGACGAATATCACAATCCCGGCAAGAAACAGGAAGTTACGCCACGCGCCCTGCGCGAGCGTCGGTTTGCGCAGCAGCACGAACGGGCCGGCGATCACCCAGAAAATGGCGGCCGCTTTGTAAAACGGCCGCGCATCGTCGACGCCGATGCCGAGACGCGTGCTGGCCACTAGCGCCACCGCCGCCACCAGCGCGTAAATGACCGGGCCCGCGCCGCCCAGCTTGAGCAGGCGCGCCCACTCCCACGCTGCAAACACGACGACGAACGCAATCAGCGCGCCGAACGCGCCGACCGGCGCGAACAACGTGACGGGCAGGAACACCGCCAGGAGGACGACCGCCGTGATGACACGGGTTTTTAGCATGGAAGCGAATCGACGTTTTGCGATTGCGGCTCGAGTTGAGCACTGGTGCGGCCGAAACGGCGCTCGCGCTCCGCATATGATGCGATTGCGTGGCCGAGGGCGTCGGCGTCGAAATCCGGCCAGAAGATGTCGGTGAAGTAGAACTCGGTGTAGGCGAGTTGCCACAGCAGGAAATTGCTGACGCGCCGCTCGCCGCCCGTACGGATGAACAGATCGGGCTCGGGCGCATAGGCCATAGACAGATGTTCAGCGAACGATTCCTCGTTCACCTCGACCGCCTTGCCTGCCAGCGCCGACTGCTCGGCGAGCTTGCGGGTGGCCTGCATGATGTCCCAGCGACCGCCGTAATTGGCTGCGATGGTCAGCGTGAGGCGCGTATTGCGCGCGGTCTTGGTCTCGGCGCGCCTGATCAGATCGCGGATGCGCGTATCGAAACGTTCGAGATCGCCGACCACCCGCAAACGGATGCCGTTCGCGTGCAGCTTGCCGATCTCGCGCTCGAGCGCGGTGACGAACAGGCGCATGAGGAACGACACTTCCTCGTTCGGCCGACGCCAGTTTTCGGAACTGAAGGCAAACAGCGTCAGATATTCGACGCCCTGACGGGCGCACGCCTCGACGGCTGCACGCACAGCGTCGACGCCGCGCGTATGACCGGCCACGCGCGGCAAGCGGCGCTGGGTGGCCCAACGGCCATTGCCGTCCATGATGATCGCGATGTGTCGCGGCACCGCAGCGACATCAGGCACGCGCACGGTTGAACTGGTGTAGGTCATGGCCGTCGGGACAATAACTGCAAATGAAGAAGTGCAAACCTTGAATTGGTGAATGCTCCCAGACCTGGCGCTGCATGACTGACATTTCGCGCCAGCCCCTGTAGGGGGCAGGAAAACCCGTGCCGGCTCCGTGTCTGCACGGAGCCGAGCAACATCACACCGTCATGATCTCTGCTTCTTTGGTCACGACGAGTTTGTCGATTTCAGCGACGAATTTGTCCGTCAGCTTCTGAATGTCGTCGCCTGCACGGCGTTCGTCGTCTTCCGAAATTTCTTTGTCTTTGACGAGCTTTTTCAGTTGCTCGTTAGCGTCGCGGCGCAGATTGCGGACAGCGATCTTGGCCGTTTCGGCTTCGCTCTTGACCACTTTCGTCAGCTCGCGGCGGCGTTCTTCGGTCAGCGCGGGCATCGGTACGCGGATCACGTCGCCCTGCGTAGCCGGGTTCAGACCGAGGTCCGACTCGCGGATCGCCTTTTCGACGACTTGAACCATCTTCTTTTCCCACGGCTGAACGCCGATCGTGCGTGCGTCGATCAGCGTCAGGTTCGCGACCTGAGAAATAGGCACCGGCGAGCCGTAGTAGTCGCACTGGATGTGATCGAGCAGGCCCGTGTGCGCACGGCCCGTACGGATTTTCGACAGATCGTTCTTGAACGCGTCGATGGAACGCTGCATCTTTTGCTCAGCGCCCTTCCTGATATCAGCCACAGACATTTTTAAACCTCCGAACCTTCAAAACTGTGCGAGCCGGCCAGCACGCGCGATATGCGGCGGCCCGGGCCCGCGTCGAAGCCCACTTATGTGAACGAGAGTTTACACGTGGACGAGGGTGCCCTCGTCCTCGCCGAGCACGATACGCTTGAGCGCGCCCGGCTTGACGATCGAAAACACGCGGATCGGCAGCTTCTGGTCGCGGCACAGCGCGAACGCGGTCGCGTCCATGACCTGCAGATTGCGGCCGATTGCCTCGTCGAAGCTGATCGTCGTGTAGCGCGTCGCGCTCGGATCTTTCTTTGGGTCGGCGGAGTAGACGCCGTCCACCTTGGTGGCTTTCAGCACAACTTCAGCGCCGATTTCCGAGCCGCGCAGCGCGGCGGCCGTGTCGGTCGTGAAGAACGGGTTGCCGGTTCCGGCCGCGAAAATCACGACTTTACCTTCTTCGAGCTGGCGAATCGCGCGCGGGCGGATATACGGCTCGACCACCTGGTCCATACGCAGCGCGGACTGCACACGCGCCTCGATGCCTGCATGCCGCATGGCGTCCTGCAGTGCCAGCGCATTCATCATGGTGGCCAGCATGCCCATGTAGTCGGCCGTGGCGCGGTCCATACCGGCCGCGCCGCCTGCTACACCGCGAAAAATATTGCCGCCGCCGATCACCACGGCCAACTGCGTTCCAAGACGGACCACTTCGGCCACGTCCGCCACCATTCGTTCGATGGTCGCGCGATTGATGCCGAAGGCATCATCGCCCATCAGAGCTTCACCGGAGAGTTTGAGCAGAACGCGTTTGTAGGCAGTGGGCATAGGGGTATCCAGATCGCGCAGAACAGGGCAACAACAAGGGACTAATGTAGGGGTGAAATGCTGATTCGGGCAAGCGCCGCCAAATTGATCGACACATGAGGCTCGTCAATGGCGGCTGCACAGCGGGGGTCGACCCGCGCGCAGCCTTGCGGCGCTGCCGACCGCGGCACAGTCTTGCTCTGCCGCGGGTACAACGGTACTAGCTGAAGCTTAGGTGAAGCTTATTGTTGCTTTGCAGCAGCCACTTGAGCGGCGACTTCAGCAGCGAAGTCGTCCTGCTTCTTCTCAATGCCTTCGCCGACCACGAACAGCGCGAACTTCTGGACGCTCGCGTTGCCAGCCTTCAGCATCTGCTCGATCGTCTGCTTGTCGTTCTTAACAAACGTCTGGTTCAGCAGCGACACTTCCTTCAGGTACTTCTGCACGCTGCCGTCGACCATCTTGGCGACGATTTCAGCCGGCTTGCCCGATTCGGCAGCCTTCTGCTCAGCGATGCTGCGTTCCTTGGCGATCAGGTCCGCCGGCACGTCGTCCGACGACAGCGAGACCGGCTTCATGGCGGCGATGTGCATAGCCACGTCCTTGCCGACCTGCTCGTCCGCGCCCGTGTACTCGACCAGCACGCCGATGCGCGTGCCGTGCAGATACGCAGCCAGCTTGTTCGACGTCTCGAAACGCACGAAACGGCGGATCGACAGGTTTTCACCGATCTTGCCGACCAGCGCGAGACGCACTGCGTCGACGGTCTGGCCGTCGAGCGGCAGAGCCGCCAGCGCGGCGACGTCAGCCGGGTTTTGCGTTGCGACCAGCTCGGCGATCTTCTTCGAGAAAGCCAGGAAGTCGTCGTTCTTCGAGACGAAGTCGGTTTCGCAGTTCAGTTCGACCAACGAACCCGCATTGCCGCCAATGAACGAGGCAACCACGCCTTCAGCCGTGACGCGCGATGCAGCCTTGCTCGCCTTGTTGCCCAGCTTCACGCGCAGCAGCTCTTCAGCGCGCGCCATGTCGCCGTCGGCTTCCGTCAGCGCTTTCTTGCATTCCATCATCGGCGCGTCGGTCTTTGCGCGCAGTTCTGCAACCATGCTTGCGGTAATTGCCGCCATCATTTGCTCCTTGAGTTCGATCTGTCACACGCCGCCCGGACTTCGATACCGGCGGCAAGAATTCGTTTCAGCGTTATGCGCATTTTTTACGGATAACGCGTCGGACACAGCCCCAGCCGGAGACAGCGCCCCACTACGGCGTCGCGGCTTAAAAAAAGGGGGCCTGTAGAAAGCCCCCTTTTTTGCCGGACACAGGGCAGCTTTACGCTTCCGCGTTGACCTCGACGAACTCGTCGCCGTCGTCGCCGCGTGCAGCCTGCACCACTTCGTTGACCGCATTGGCGCGGCCTTCGAGGATCGCGTCAGCCACGCCGGCCGCGTACAGAGCGACGGCCTTGCTGGCGTCGTCATTACCCGGGATCACGTAGTCGATGCCTTCCGGCGAGTGGTTCGTATCGACCACTGCGATGACCGGCACGCCGAGCTTGTTAGCTTCGGTAACAGCGATCTTGTGATAGCCGACGTCGACCACGAAAATCGCGTCCGGAATTCCGCCCATGTCCTTCACGCCGCCAATCGACTTTTGCAGCTTGGCCATTTCGCGTTCGAACAGGAGCGCTTCCTTCTTGCTCATGCGTTCCGTTTCACCTGCTTCCAGCGCTGCTTCCATGTCCTTCAGGCGCTTGATCGAAACCTTCAGCGTCTTGAAGTTGGTCAGCATGCCGCCGAGCCAGCGTGCGTTGACGTACGGCATACCCGCGCGCTGCGCTTCCTGAGCGATCGTGTCGCGCGATTGACGCTTCGTGCCGACGAACAGGATCGTGCCGCGGTTCGCTGCCAGCTGACGCGCGTACTTCAGCGCGTCGTTGTACATCGGCAGCGTCTTTTCGAGGTTGATGATGTGAATCTTGTTGCGATGACCGAAAATGAAGGGGGCCATCTTCGGGTTCCAGAAGCGCGTTTGGTGACCGAAGTGGACACCGGCTTCCAGCATTTGACGCATGGTAACTGCCATGAAAATCTCCGCGAGGGTTGGGTCTTAAGCCGGCTGCCGTATCCGCCGCGCTGCCAGGTCAAGTCTTGCCTGGCTACGCGCCGCGGACACCCTGGGTGCGCCGGCTTGCGAGTCTGCTGCCCGGTACAGCTTTTCCCATGGCTCGGGCAGCCAGCGCCACGGGAAGCGTCGCTCACATCTGCCTGACACTGCTGACTGCCCAGACGGGTAGCCAGCGGCGACAAGAGAAGGACCGACTTAGCCAAAGATTATAGCATGCGACTATCGGCCGACTCAACCTGCCCGGTTGCCCGTCTTTGCTGCCGCTGGTTGCACCCGGACGCTTCCCGCCGCTTCGCGCCCCACCGCGAGGCCATAAATGACGGGGCATCAATCCCGGCGCAAAAGCCGTCCGGCGACCGCCAAAACGCTGCGGCACCGGGAATATGGTGCGATAATCCCGGGATAAATCGCATTTCAGGCCCGACTCATGGCTATCACGCTAAAAAACGAACACGATATCGCGCAAATGCGCGTCGCCTGCAAACTGGCGAGCGAAGTGCTCGATTACATCACGCCGTTCGTCACCGCCGGCGTCACGACCGGCGAACTCGACCGCCTGTGTCACGAATACATGCTGAAGGAACAGGGCACGGTCCCCGCGCCGCTGAACTATCAGCCGCCCGGCTATCCGCCCTACCCCAAGGCCACCTGCATTTCTGTCAACGACGTGATCTGCCACGGCATTCCCGGCGACAAGACACTCAAGAATGGCGATGCGCTGAACATCGACATAACGGTGATCAAGAACGGCTATTTCGGCGATACGAGCCGGATGTTCATCGTGGGCGAGGGTTCGATTCTTGCCAAACGGCTCGTTCAGACCACTTTCGAATGCATGTGGCTCGGCATCGACCAGGTGCGCCCGGGTGCGCATCTGGGTGACATCGGCTACGCAATCCAGAAGCACGCCGAGGCGCAAGGCTACAGCGTGGTACGCGAGTATTGCGGCCACGGCATCGGCACGGTGTTCCATGAAGATCCGCAGATTCTGCACTATGGCCGTCCCGGCACGGGGCTCGAACTGCAAGCCGGCATGATTTTCACGATCGAGCCGATGATCAACGCCGGCCGCCGCGACATCCGCACCATGCCCGACCAGTGGACGGTCAAGACCAAAGACCGCAGCCTCTCGGCACAATGGGAGCACACAGTGCTCGTGACGGAATCCGGCCACGACGTACTGACCGTTTCCGCAGGCACGCCCGCGCGCCCGCCGATGGTCGCCGCCACGGCCTGACCGATTTCGCTCCCCGACCTTCAGCCGCCCATGAGTAGTGTTCCAGCCGTCGCCCCGTCCCATGCCAAGTCGCTCAAGGCGGACTACAAAGTGGCCAAAGCCCAGTTGCTGGAACGCTTCAAGACCGCCACCAACGTGGAAGCGTTGATGGCGGCGCTTTCGCGCACCACCGACGACTCGCTGCGCGCCGCTTGGAACACCTGCGAACTGCCCTCGGATCTTGCGCTCCTCGCAGTGGGCGGTTATGGCCGTGGCGAACTGGCGCCGCACTCCGACATCGACATTCTGGTGCTGCTGCCCGATGCGCCGCTCGAACACCTGGAAGCGCGTATCGAGCGTTTCATCAGCCTGGCATGGGATCTGGGACTGGAACTCGGCAGCAGCGTCCGCAGCGTTTCGCAGTGTCTCGAAGAAGCCGCGAACGACGTGACCGTGCGCACGTCGCTGCTGGAAGCGCGGCGCATTACGGGCAGCGCGGCGCTGTTCGACGACTTCGCAAAGCGTTATCGCGAGGCGCTCGACCCGAAAGCGTTTTTCCAGGCCAAAGTACTGGAAATGCGCCAGCGCCACGCCAAGTTTCAGGACACGCCTTACGCGCTCGAGCCGAACATCAAGGAAAGCCCGGGCGGGCTGCGGGATCTGCAGCTGATTCTATGGATCACCCAGGCGGCCGGTTTCGGCAGCAGTTGGCGCGAACTCGAAGCGCGCGGTCTCATTACAGAGCGCGAAGCGCAGGAACTGCGGCGCAACGAAGGATTCCTGAAGTCGCTGCGCGCCCGGTTGCACGTCACCGCCGGCCGTCGTCAGGACATTCTGGTGTTCGACCTGCAAACTGCGGTGGCAGAAAGTTTCGGCTACAAGCCCACCGCCACCAAGCGCGCAAGCGAACAGCTGATGCGCCGCTATTACTGGGCCGCCAAGGCGGTCACGCAGCTTGCCACCATCCTGATCCAGAACATCGAGGCGCAGCTTTTCCCGAGCACGAGCGGCATTACCCGCGTGCTGTCGGACCGCTTCGTCGAAAAGCAGGGCATGCTCGAAATTGCGAGCGACGATGTGTTTCAGCGCGAGCCGAACGCGATCCTCGAAGCGTTCCTGCTGTACGAGCAGACGCCGGGCGTCAAAGGCCTGTCGGCGCGCACGCTGCGCGCCATCTACAACGCGCGCGAGGTGATGGACCAGCACTGGCGGCGCGATCCGGAAAACCGGCGCCTCTTCATGGACATCCTGAAGCAGCCGGCCGGCATCACGCACGCGTTGCGCCTGATGAACCAGACGAGCGTGCTCGGGCGCTATCTGCTCAACTTCCGGCGCATCGTCGGACAGATGCAGCACGACCTGTATCACGTCTACACGGTCGACCAGCACATTCTGATGGTGCTGCGCAATCTGCGGCGCTTCGCGGTCGCGGAACACGCGCATGAGTATCCGTTCTGCAGCCAGTTGATCGTCGGCTTCGACCGGCCATGGGTGCTGTACGTCGCGGCGCTGTTTCACGATATCGCCAAGGGCCGTGGCGGCGACCACTCCACGCTCGGCATGGCCGACGCGCGGCGTTTCTGCCGCAATCACGGCATCGAGGGCGAAGACGGCGACCTGGTGGTCTGGCTCGTGCAGCAGCACCTGACCATGAGCCAGGTCGCGCAGAAGCAGGACACGAGCGACCCGGAGGTCATCAAGCGTTTCGCCGAACTGGTCGGCAACGAACGCCGTTTGACCGCGCTGTATCTGTTGACCGTTGCCGACATCCGCGGGACCAGTCCAAAAGTCTGGAACACATGGAAGGGCAAGCTGCTGGAAGACCTGTACCGCGCGACGCTCGCAGTGCTCGGCGGCGCCCGTCCGGACGCGCATTCGGAACTGGAATCGCGTCAGGAAGAGGCGCTCGCGCTCCTGCGCCTCGAGACGGTGCCGGAAGGCGCGCAGAAAGCGCTGTGGGACAAGCTCGACGTCGGCTACTTCCTACGCCACGACGCGGCGGACATCGCATGGCAAACGCGCGTGCTCTACCGTTACGTCGAGACGCCTACGCCGATCGTTCGCGCCCGCCCCTCTCCGATCGGCGAAGCGCTTCAGGTGCTCGTGTATGTGAAGGACCAGCCGGATCTGTTCGCCGGCATTTGTGCGTATTTCGACCGCAACGGCCTGTCGGTGCTCGATGCCCGGGTCAGCACCACGCGTCACGGCTATGCGCTGGATAATTTCCTCGTCGCGCATACCGAAGAAGACGTGCATTATCGCGACATTGCCAATCTCGTCGAGCAGGAACTGACCGCGCGCCTAACCGGCGACGGCACCTGGCTCCCGGGGCCGTCGAAAGGCCGCTTGTCGCGGCTTTCGCGAACCTTCCCTGTTACACCGCGCGTCGATCTTCGGGCCGACGAGCGCGGCCAGTACTACATCCTGTCCGTGTCGGCGAACGACCGGCCAGGCCTTCTTTATTCGATCGCGCGCGTGCTGGCCGAACATCGGGTCGGCGTCGCGTCGGCGCGGATCAACACGCTCGGCGAACGCGTCGAGGACGTGTTTCTGCTGGACGGACACGGTCTGTCGGACAACCGCCTGCAAATTCAGGTCGAGACGGAACTGCTGCGCGCGATCGCAGTGTGAGATTTCATGCGAGACAAATTAACAGCCAAGCACCCGCGGCCGGCTTCGTCCGAACGCGCCCCTGTCCGTAGCGGCAGCACGTCGGGACGTAAGCCGACACGGCCGGCAGGACCGAAATCGTCGATGGCGGACCCGAGTGGCCCGCGAGGCGAAGGCGCAGGGACGTCGTCCGGTGGCAAGCGTCCGGCTGGCGCAGGCGCGCGCGGACCGCGTGCTCCCCGCGCGGAAGGCTCGTTCTCGCGCGAACGCGAAGCGGGCGGCGCCGGCGGCGCACGACGTGCGACGTCTGACCGGCCGCCGCGCAGCGAGAGTGCGGGCGCACCGGCGCGGCGTTTCGAAGGAAGCGGCGAGCGTGGTCCGCGGCGTGAGGGTGGTGAGCGCGCGCCGCGCAGGTTTGAAAATCGCGCGGCTGGCGACGAGCGGGCGCCTCGTGGCGCTGGTGGTGAACGCAGCGAACGCGCACCGCGTCGGTTTGAGGATAGGACAGGTGGTGGCGAGCGTGCACCTCGTGGCCCTGGCAGTGAACGCGCACCGCGCCGTTTTGAGGATCGCACGGGCAGCACCGACCGTGCGCCCCGCCGCTTCGAGGACCGTGCTGGTAACAGCGAGCGGCCGCCGCGTGGACCTGGTGCCGAACGCAGCGAACGCGCACCGCGCCGCTTTGAAGATCGCTCGGACAGCACTGACCGCGCGCCCCGCCGCTTCGAGGACCGTGCTGGTAACAGCGAGCGGCCGCCGCGTGGACCTGGTGCCGAACGCAGCGAACGCGCACCGCGCCGCTTTGAAGATCGCTCGGACAGCACTGACCGCGCGCCCCGCCGCTTCGAAGACCGTGCTGGTAACAGCGAACGGTCGCCGCGTGGCCCAAGTGCCGAACGCAGCGAACGCGCACCGCGCCGTTTCGAAGACCGCACCAGCAGCACCGACCGCGCGCCTCGCCGTTTCGAAGGAAACGCAGACCGCGGCGCCTCGCGCGGCTTCGACGGCGAACGCCGTCCGACCAGCGGCCCGCGGACGGGAGCAGGCCGTCCCGCGGAAGGCGGCCAGCGTGGCGAGCGTCCGACGCGCGGTGAACGCGACGCTTCCGACCGCCCCCGCTTCAGCGCAGACCGCGGCGCCTCGCAAGACCGCCGCGGCGGCGAGCGCGGACCGCGCAGCGACAGCGCGCCTCGGCGCGCAGAAAGCGAGCGCGGCGAGCGCAGCTTTGCCAAGCCCGTCAAGAGCGGCTATGGCGACCGCGCCGATCGTCCGGCCCGCGCAACTGGCGACGCACGAGGGGACCGGGGCGAACGGGGCGACCGCGCACCGGCTCGCCGCGAATTCGGTGATCGCGCCGCCCCGCGCACCGACCGTGCGGAACGCCCGGCACGCAGCTTCGACAAGGCGCCGGCGGCCGAACGCCGTTTCACTGACGACCGCCCCGCGCGAGCCAGCAAGGCGCGCGGCGCCGCTCCGGCCGAACATCGCCCGCACACTGAGGTTGTCCCGCGCACGCCGCGTCGCGATATCGAGGACGCGCCCGGCACCCTGCGCCTCTCCAAGCTCATGTCCGAACTGGGCCTGTGCTCGCGCCGCGAAGCCGACGAATGGATCGAGAAAGGCTGGGTGCTCGTCGACGGCGAGCGGATCGACACGTTAGGCACGAAGGTTCGCCCCGATCAGCGGATCGAGATCGATCCCGCTGCCGAGGCCGTGCAAGCAAGCCAGGTCACCGTGCTGATCCATAAGACTGTCGGCTACGTGTCAGGCCAGGCGGAAGACGGCTACCAGCCGGCCATCACGCTCGTCACGCCGGAGAATCGCTGGGAAGGCGACCGCTCGGACATCCGCTTCTCCGTCGCGCATCTGCGGCAACTCGCGCCGGCCGGGCGTCTCGACATCGATTCGACAGGCTTGCTGGTGTTGACGCAGGACGGCCGCATCGCGAAGCAGCTGATCGGCGGCCATTCCGACATCGACAAGGAGTATCTGGTGCGCGTCGCCTACGGCGAGCACTCGGTCGACGTCGAAAGTCACTTCCCGCCGGAAAGCCTCGCGCTCTTGTGTCACGGTCTCTCGCTCGACGACGTGCCGCTCAAGCCGGCGCAAGTCAACTGGCAAAACGGCGAGCAGTTGCGCTTCGTGCTGCGCGAAGGAAAGAAGCGCCAGATTCGCCGGATGTGCGAACTGGTCGGCCTCGAGGTACTTGGCCTGAAACGCGTGCGGATGGGCCGTGTGATGCTTGGCGCGCTACCGCCTGGCCAGTGGCGTTACCTCGCACCGGACGAGTCGTTCTGACGTCATCCGGCAAGCTCAGGGGCTGCGAGATCGACCGCTTCATGTGATCTTCAAGCGCATCGAGCGCCGCAGCAGCCCGATAAAAAACCCACGCATTTGCGTGGGTTTTTTATTATCAACGCGCGGCGCCGGCCAAGGGCCAAGGGCCAACGGCCAACGGGCCGCATCAATCGTCGCTATTCGGATCCATGTCCGGAAACAGCACTTCTGTAAAGCCAAACTTGGCGAAGTCGGTAATCCGCATTGGATACAGCTTGCCGATCAGGTGATCGCATTCGTGCTGTACGACGCGCGCATGAAAACCTTCGGCGACGCGGTCGATCGGCGTGCCGTACTGGTCGAAGCCGTGATACTTGATCATCGAAAAGCGGCTGACCGCACCGCGCAGGCCCGGAACAGAAAGGCAGCCCTCCCAGCCCTCTTCCATATCCAGCGAAACCGGCGTGATAGTCGGATTGATCAGCACCGTTTCCGGCACCGGCGGTGCATCCGGATACCGTTCGTTGCTGCCGAATCCGAAGATCACCACCTGCAGATTGACACCGATCTGCGGCGCGGCGAGCCCCGCTCCGTTCGCATGGTGCATGGTCTCGAACATGTCTTTCACGAGTTCATGCAATTGCGGCGTGTCGAAGTGATCGACCGGATCGGCAATGCGCAGCAGGCGCGGATCGCCCATCTTGAGAATTTCGCGGATCATAACTGCCCCTCCAGGAGCTTACGCATACCATCTTCGTCGAGTACGGGAATGCCGAGTTCCTCGGCCTTCGCTAACTTGCTGCCTGCTTCGGCCCCCGCCACCACATAGTCTGTTTTCTTGGACACCGAGCCGGCCACTTTCGCGCCGGCCGCTTCGAGCATTTCCTTCGCCTCCTCGCGAGCGAGGCTCGGCAAGGTGCCCGTCAACACAACGGTCTTGCCGGCCAGCACGCCCTGCGGCGCCTTCGGCGCGGGCGGCCCTTCAGGCCACGTGACCTTGCCCGGCGCGCGCAGTTGCTCGATCACCGTGCGGTTATGCTCTTCGGCGAAAAACTGGTGAATGGATTCGGCGACGACCGGCCCCACGTCGTTGACCTCCAGCAATGCTTCCACCGAGGCCTCCATGATCGGATCAAGCGAGCCGAAGTGCTTCGACAGATCTTTCGCCGTGGATTCGCCGACATGGCGGATGCCAAGTGCGTAAATAAAACGGGCAAGCGTAGTGTGCTTGGCCTTTTCGAGCGAGTCGAGCAGGTTCTGCGCGGACTTGTCGGCGAAACGGTCGAGCTCGGCGAGCGTCGAGAAGCCGAGGTTGAACAGATCGGCGGGCGTGCGCACCAGGTTCTGTTCTACCAGTTGGTCGATGATCTTCTCACCCAGTCCGTCGATGTCCAACGCGCGCCGCTGCGCGAAGTGCCATAGCGCCTGCTTGCGCTGGGCCGGACAGAACAGACCGCCGGTGCAACGCGCAATCGCCTCGTCGGGTAGCCGCTCGATGTTCGAGCCGCACACCGGACAGTGCGTAGGCATCACAAATTCATGTGCGTCAGCCGGGCGACGGTCGATGAGCGCGCTCACCACTTCCGGAATGACATCGCCCGCGCGCCGCACGATCACCGTGTCGCCGATACGGATGTCCTTGCGACGCACTTCGTCTTCGTTATGCAGCGTGGCGTTCGTGACAGTCGCGCCGCCGACGAACACGGGCTCAAGGCGCGCCACGGGCGTGATCGCGCCGGTGCGCCCCACTTGCACGTCGATCGCGACCAGTTTGGTCAACGCTTCCTGCGCCGGGAATTTGTGCGCGAGCGCGAAACGGGGCGCACGCGACACGAAGCCGAGCGCGTCCTGCTCGTCGCGCCGGTTGACCTTGTACACGACGCCGTCGATGTCGTACGGTAACTTGTCGCGCTTCTCGCCGACCGCATGGAAAAACGCGAGCAGACCTTCGGCGCCTTTCACGACCGCGCGCTCCGCATTGACGGGCAAGCCGAGTTCCTTGTACCAGTCGAGCAGTTCGCTATGCGTGGCCGGCATCTCGACGCCTTCGAGCACGCCGATGCCATACGCAAAAAACGACAGCGGCCTTTGCGCGGTGATTTTCGAATCGAGCTGACGCAAGCTGCCCGCTGCGGCGTTGCGCGGATTGGCAAACTCCTTGTGACCCGCGGCGCGCTGACGTTCGTTGAGACGCTCGAAGTCGCGCTTGAACATCAGCACTTCGCCGCGCACGTCGAGTATGTGCGGCACGCGCTTGCCCTTCAGCTTGAGAGGAATAGAGCGGATCGTGCGGACGTTCTCCGTGACGTTCTCGCCAGTCGTGCCGTCGCCGCGCGTGGCGGCCTGCACGAAGACGCCGTCGACATAGCGCAGCGAGATCGCGAGGCCGTCGAACTTCAACTCGGCCGCGTAGTCGACCGGCACCGGCGGTTCCTTCGCATTGTTGCCGAGTGCATCGCCCACGCGCTTGTCGAACGCGAGGATGTCTTCGTCTGCGAAACCGTTATTCAGTGACAGCATGGGCTGGTCGTGAACGACCGGCTCAAACCCGCTTGCCGCCTCGCCACCAACGCGCTGCGTAGGCGAATCAGGGACGATCAGATCGGGATGCTGCGCCTCGATGCTCTCCAGTTCCTTGAACAGCTTGTCGTATTCCGCGTCCGGCAAGTCGGGCTGGTCGAGAACGTAGTACGCGTAATTGGCGCGTTCGAGTTCCGCGCGCAGCCACGCGGCCCGCTCGGCCGGAGCGCTGGTTGCTGGATCTGAGGCGGGAGTTCGAGCCATGCTGTAGGCGCTTCTTCAGTGAAATTGGACACTGGATTATCGCAGGAAGCGTGCCCCTTTACATCGGCCGAATGGCCAGCTTGCAGACCTGAACGCGAGTATGCGAAAGTCGGCGGCGTCGCTCTTCAATCGGCATAGGGGGTAGCCAACAGGCTACGCCCCTGCCACACCACCCGGCATGCGGGCCCGCACCGGGCGGTTCGGGAAGTTGAGGTCAGGAGAGACGGGGTAGGCCTAGTCGGTCG
>NZ_JBQEPV010000011.1:0-230772 GCF_052045935.1 Paraburkholderia sp. 22098
ACCAAACCTTCCTTTCATTACTGTGTGAGACTTGATACTTTCGCTTTATGTGAATCCGGAGATCCACCCGCGTCGCGCATCAAGCGCCCACACTTATCGGCTGTTAGTTTTTAAAGATCATTCGTGAAGAAGCTCTGCTTTCTTCGCGTCCGTCATCAAACGGGAGGCGAATTATGCGATGCAGCCCGCAGCCCGTCAACCCCTCACCTGCAATTATTTTCAAAAAGTTGAGAAACGGAACGAGCAGTACTTTTTCAGCGTACCCGCAAATAGTTAGGTATCCAACACAATTTGCCGACCTGCCCCGACTACGAACACACGAAAGAACTGCCGCCGCCGTCTCGCATCAATTAAAGCTCTCTCGCCGGCCGCCGTTAAACTGGATATCCCGCCACTCAAACGATCGCTGCTCAATGGACGAATCAGCAGACCAGCAAGTCCCGAATCCCGCGCCAGCAGCGCCTTCGTCGGTCCTCAGCGCCGACGCGGTACCGGTAGGCACACCGCTCGAATGGCCGATCGTCGATGCAGACGGCTCGCTGCTTTTTGCAAGCGGCACAGTTCTCGCAACTGCCGACGAAAAAGCCTTTCTCTTCAAGCACTTCGAGCCGCGCCGCGGCGACCTGGCGGACGCGGCAGCACAGCCGGCAGCCGTAGCGGATACGCATGCCGAACCGCAAACACCGCTGACGCTCGCCGACATGCACGTCGAAATCGGGGCATTGGTTGGCGTACGCTTGCAAATGGGCAGCGGCGCGCCAATGCATCCATGCCGCATCATCGGTTTTGCGCCGAATCATTCGCTGTTCATCACTCCGCCGCTTCAGCAGGGGCGCATGCTTGCGCTCGGCCTCGGTGAAAACATCGACATCGTCGCGATTGCAAGTCAGGCGGTGTTCCGATTCGTATGCACCGTCGAAGCCGTCTGCCGCTCTCCGTTCGATTACGTGGTGCTGTCGCGCCCCGGCCCCATCCGGCGTCTGCGCGAACGCAAGTCGATACGCGTTCAAACGCATTTCGCGGTGCGCTTCGGCATCGGCGAAACCGGGGACACGTACGACGGTCTCGGCGTAGCGAAGAGCCTCAGCGCGCTTGGCATGTCGCTGATGGCGCCGTGGACCCTGGGTGCCGTCGGCGACCGGTTGCGCGTGGCTTTCCGGCTCGGATCGGCGGAGATGGACACAGAGATACAGACCACGGCCGTGATCCGAAACCTGCAGAAAAGCACTGGCGCCGATAGTTCTTCGGTACATGGACTCGAATTCGATCAACTCGAACCGGCCCAGCAGATAGCGTTGAAGGTCTTTGTGTTCGATCGTCAGGACGACGTGCAGCAGTGGTCGCACGGCTTCAAATGAACCCGCAGCAAGCAGTGCGCGAAGCGCGCTTGCCTATCAACCAATCAGTTCTTCCGGCGTGACGCGGCGTGCGCCCCAGGCGCTCGCCATCCGCTCGCAGCGGCCGAGCCGTATCGCGCCACGCTCGAAGTCGACGAATACGACTTCGTCTGCATCCAAGGGACGCGTCGCTTGATCAGTCGTGCGGCCGTCGGTCAGAACCCAAAGCCAGCGCTGTTGCGCCGGGTTGCGGCGCGCGCTGCGCCCGAGCAACTGCGTTGCGTGTCGAATGCCCGCAGCGAACGGCGTCCCGCCGCCACCGCCGACGGGCTCAAGCCAACGCTCGTTCCACCAGCGCGGCACTGCGGGGCCAAAGCGTAGGTCTGCGCCGGCGCCGCCGAAGCAGATCAGCGCAGCCTCGGCACGCATTGCACTCGCGCGATCGAACAGCGCAATCAGCAGACCTTTCGCGAGTGCGAGGCGCTGACCGGCCAGCATCGAACCGGAGCAATCGAGCACGAAACAATGCAGCACACCGCCGGGCGGAGTCTCGCGCACGAAACGCAGATCTTCGGCACGCAGCGCGGGTTGCCCGCGCTCTTCCCGCTGCTCTTTCGCTCGTCGCTGCCCACTCGCAGCAAACGTCTGCGGCCATGCGATACGGCGCGTTGGTTCGCCACGCGGATCTGCACGCACATTGCTGTGCGTCTGCGCCCGTCGCCGCCATCGGAAACCGCTGCGCGAGTCAGCGGCGGCGCCCTTCCGATGGCTCAGCGTTTTTTTACGTTAAGCGGTATGACGCCTTTGACGTGCGTCGTCGCGGATGGCTGCGGCGGCAGATAACCCCAATCGCCATCGCCGGCCTCGACATCGGATGATGAGGGCATAGCCGAACTCTGCGGTAAATCACGCGACAGTGCTTCGCCGCCAGCCGCATTGTCAGCGGTCGATGTATCCCGCTGACGCCGCCTGTGCACGAGCACCGCTTCGGCAACGCTATCCACATGCTGCGACGTTACAGCATCGCTCTGCTCCAGCGCCGCGAGCGCTCGCGCGGCGCGCAGCATCACCAGGTCGGCGCGCAAGCCGTCTACTGCGGCGTCGATGCACAACGCGCTGACATGCGCATGCACGGCGTCGTCGAAAGAAAGCTGCGCGAGCTTGTTGCGTGCTGCACGGATCCGCTCGACGTAATGCGCCTGCTCACGAGCGTAACCGGCACGAAAGGCCACCGGATCGAGATCGTATGCGAGCCGCGCCTTCACGATCTCTTCACGCACGCGCGGCTCGAAACAGTTCTGCAACTCGACCATCAAGCCGAAGCGGTCGATCAATTGCGGCCGCAACTCGCCCTCTTCGGGATTCATGGTGCCGATCAGCACGAAGCTCGCCTCGTGACTATGCGATACGCCGTCGCGTTCGACGGTGTTCACACCGCTCGCTGCGACGTCGAGCAACGCGTCGACGAGCGCATCGGGCAACAGATTCACCTCATCCACATACAGCACGCCGCGATGCGCCTTGGCTAGCAGCCCCGGCGAAAAGCGCACGGAGCCGTCGCGCAGTACGGTTTCGATATCGAGCGTGCCGATCAGACGATCCTCGCTCGCGCCCAGCGGCAGATTAACCAGTTGCCCTTCGGGCAGCAGCTCGGCGAGCGCGCGCGCAGCTGTCGATTTAGCCGTGCCTCGCGGCCCGCTCACCAGCACGCCACCCAGCCCCGGATCGATCGCGGCGAGCAACAGCGCTTGCTGCAACGGCGCCTGACCGATCAATGCGGAGAAAGGAAACGCCGGCCTTTGCGCGGGGTTTTGCGCAGGATTTGGCCGCGCATTTTGCGTGGCTGCATTCATGATTGCATTCCTTCAATCTGCTGTTCGCTCGCGAGCAGATGCTGTTCGACCTGCGCGCGATAGTCGCCGGGCGTCTGCCACAGACCTCGCTGCATCGCTTCCAGCAGGCGCTCGCAAATCGAATGTAACGCATGCGGATTGTGCCGCTGCAAGAACTCTCGCGTATCCGCATCGTTCAGATAAGCATCGGTGACGAGCGCATATTGATGGTCCGCGACCACACGCGCGGTCGCATCATAGCCATAGAGATAGTCGACCGTTGCTGCAATTTCAGAAGCGCCTTTATAACCATGGCGCTTTACACCGTCGATCCATTTCGGGTTGACCACGCGCGAGCGCACTACGCGCGCGATCTCCTCGTGAAGCGTGCGAACGCGCGGCGCGGCGGGGTTGCTATGGTCGGCGTGATAAACGCTCGGCTGATTGCCTGCAAGATGGCGTACGGCCGCGACCATACCGCCCTGAAACTGATAGTAGTCGTTCGAATCGAGCAGATCGTGTTCGCGGTTGTCCTGATTCTGCAATACGACATCCATCGCGGCGAGGCGTGTGCCGAATGCGTGACGCGCTTCTTCGCCGGTGCTTTTCTGCGTGTACGCATAACCGCCCCAAGCCTGATATGCATTCGCGAGGTCGGCATCGGTCTGCCATTGCTGCGAGTCGATCATGTCCTGCAAACCGGCGCCGTAAGCGCCGGGACGCGCACTGAATACGCGCCAGCCGGCGCGCTTGCGTGCCTCGGCCGCGTCCATACCGTGTGCGATCAATGCATCGCGTTCCCGCAGCACACGCTCGCGAATCGGGTTCAGTTCTGCAGGTTCGTTCAGTTCTGCAACGGCTTGCACCGCAGCATCGAACAGATGCATGACGTTCGCAAACGCGTCGCGGAAAAAACCGGATACACGTAGCGTGACGTCGATGCGCGGCCGGTCGAACGCTTCGATCGGCATGATTTCGAAGTCGGTCACGCGATGGCTGCCCGGCGCCCACTTCGGTCGCACCCCGAGTAACGCGAGCGCTTGCGCAATGTCGTCGCCGCCGGTGCGCATCGTCGCGGTGCCCCACACGGACAGACCGATCGCACGCGGGTAATCGCCGTGCTCCTGCAAATGCCGCTCGATCAACTGCTGCGCCGACTTGAGCCCGAGCGACCAGGCCGCTTGCGTTGGGACCGCACGCGTGTCGACCGAATAGAAATTTCGGCCGGTCGGCAGTACATCGGGTCTGCCACGCGATGGCGAACCGCTCGGCCCCGGCGGCACGAATCGCCCTTCGAGACCGCGCCTGAGATGCGTCATCTCCTGCGTACCGCATGCGTCGAGCCGCGGCAGCACGTCGTTGCGCAAGCGCTCGATCACGCGTCCTGCCTGCGGCAGCGGCGCCTTCGCCAATGCGCTCGACGTATCTGTATCCGTATGCGCTTGCGGCTCGCATAGGCTCCGCAGCATTTCCGCTGCGAACAGTTCCAGACGCTCGCGCGTATCGCCGCAATGCCGCCAGGGCGCATCGCTGACCTGTTGCAGAATGTCAGGACGCGGGCCTGTCCAGGCCGTGGACCAATCCACCGATAGCGGGTCGAAGAAGTGATCGATCTGCAGATCGCGCGCCAACGCATCGATCAACCCTGCGTTGCCACCTTGCCCATCGCCGACGGGAAAGCGCGCTAACGCAAGCAGCGTATCGCGTCGTTGCACTGCTTGCGGCGATTGGCCGAACGTATGCAAACCATCGCGAATCTGCGCTTCTTTCAACTCACACAGCCACGCATCGACGCGCGTGAGCAACACATCTTCGTCGTCTTCACCCTTCGGCTCGGACAGGCTCAATTCTTCATGCAGCTTATGTTCGACGATAGTCGCGAGGATCGTGCGCCGTAACAGCTTCGAGCGGCGCGGGTCGATCATCAGCGCTTCATAGTATTCGTCGACCTGGCGCTCGAGGTCCTGCAACGGGCCGTAACTTTCGGCGCGCGTGAGCGGCGGCATCAGATGATCGACGATCACAGCTTGCGCGCGGCGCTTGGCCTGACTGCCCTCGCCCGGATCGTTGACGATGAACGGATACAGATGCGGCATGGGCCCGAGAATCAGATCCGGCCAGCACGTATCGCTCAACGCAACACTCTTGCCGGGCAGCCATTCGAGGTTGCCATGCTTGCCGACATGCACGACCGCGTCGATGCCGAACTGATGACGCAGCCAGAAATAGAACGCGAGATACGCATGCGGCGGCACGAGTTCGGCGTCGTGATAGCTCGCGTAATCGCCCTGCTCGCGCGAACGCGACGGCTGAATGCCGACGAACACGTGGCCGCAACGCCAACCCGCAATCATGAAACGGCCGCGCCGCACGCTCGGGTCGTGCTCTGGCGAGCCCCAGCGCGCATTCAGCGCATTGCGCGCTTCGGCGGGCAGCGCGTTGAAATGGGTGAGGTAATCGGCCAGCGCAAAGCTTTGCAAAGCGGGCCGCAGATCGCGCACCACGGGATCGTTCGTCACGCCCTCGGTCAGCTTCTGCAACAGCGCGTCGCCGTTATCGGGCACGGCTGCCACGCGATAACCTTCGTCGCGCAACATCGACAGAATGCCGACCACCGACGCCGGCGTATCCAGTCCGACGCCATTCCCAATGCGACCCTCGCTCATCGGATAGTTGGCGAGAATCAGCGCGAGTTTCTTGTCCGCGTTGTCGAGCGAGCGCAGGCGGCACCAGCGGCGGCTCAACCCGGCAATAAAATTCACGCGTTCGTGATCGGGCTGATAACGCACCACGTCGACTTCCGTATGCGGACAGCGATACGCGAGTCCCTTGAAACTGATCGCGCGCGTGATGATGCGCCCGTCCACTTCGGGCAGCGCGATATGCATGGCGATGTCGCGCGAATTCAGGCCCTGATTGTCCTTGAGCCAGTCCTCGCGGTTGCCGCCGCTCAGAATCACCTGAAGCACAGGCGCGTCGCCGGCGAGCGCGAGCGGTTCGGGATCATCGATCGCGGACGCGGCGAACGCAGTCGTGTTGAGTACGAGCGCCGCGTTATGTTGCGCGCACAACGACTGTACGACTTCGCGACTCATCGCGTCTTTCAACGACGTAATCGCGATTGGCAGCGGGTTCACGCCTTGTGCGTCGAGCGCTTCGATCAGCGCGTCGAACACCGCTGTGTTGGCCGCCTGAAGATGCGCCTTGTAGAACAGTATCGCCGCGACGGGCGCATCGTGCCGCCAGCGCGCTTGCCAGTCGGCGATTGTCGGCGTGTCGCGTTGTGGATGGTAAAGCGACGCGGCCGGCAACGCGCGGGGCGGCCCAGGCTCGTGTCCCCAACCGAGCGCGCGATACGCGATGCAGCGCAGAAACGCCTCCGCATTCTGGGGACCGCCTTCCCGCAAATAACGCCACAACTGATGGCACAGATCCGCGTCCGCGGTGCTGCGCGCAAGCAGATTGGGATCTTCCTGCAGATCGCCCGAAAACATCGCGAGCGTTTGCTGTTTGCGCTCCGCTAGCGCGACGACCTGTTCGATACCGTACGGCCAATACGCTTCGCCGCCAAGATGATCGACTACGACGACGCGCGCGTGTTGCAGCACATCTTCGACGTAGAAATCCACCGACGCCGGTTGCCGCAGATACGTCACGTTCGCGAGGCGCACGCTCGGAAAGCCGTCGCCGAGACGAGGAAACACGCTTGCCAGCAGCGACAACGTGGTGTCCGCAGAACTGAGCACGACGATATCCGCAGGCCGCTGATCGATACGGATCACGCCTTGCGTATCGTCGACGAAACCGCCCGGCGTGGTGCGCAGCAGATGCATGTGCGCTTACGCCTGTTGCGCTGCGACGCCCGGCACCTGGGCGTTCGACACGCCCAGCGCCGCGTCGAACGCGCGCTGCAGCGCGGCTTGATCGAGGTCTTCACCGATCAGCACGAAGCGGCTTTCGCCCGCCTCGCCGGGTTGCCAGCGCCGATCGAAATAGCTGTCGAAGCGCCGGCCCACGCCCTGAATCACGAGACGCATTGCAGCGCCCGGCAACGCCGCGAAACCCTTTACACGGTAGATCGTGTTGCTCTGAACAAGCGCTTGCAGTGCGGCGATTACCGCGTCACGCGACAGCACGTTTGCATGCACCACTACCGAATCGAATTCATCGTGGTGATGATCCGCATCGTCCGCCGAGCCGTGATGGTCGTGGCGCAAGTGAATCGTTTCTTCCGATGCGGCTTCGAGCCCGAACAGCGTGTGCAGATCGAGCTGCCCCATGTGCGCGCGCACGACCTTCACTTGCGGCGGAATCTCCTCGCGGATCACGGCTTCGACCGCGTTCTGACGAGCCTCATCGAGCAGATCTGTTTTGTTCAGAATCACCAGATCGGCTGAAGCCAACTGATCTTCGAACAATTCGTGCAGCGGCGATTCATGATCCAGATTCGGATCGGCTTTGCGCTGCGCGTCGACAGCGAGCGGGTTTTCCGCGAACTGGCCGCTCGCGGCAGCGGGGCCGTCGACCACGGTAATCACCGCATCGACGGTGAAACTGTTTTTGATCTGCGGCCAGTTGAACGCCTGTACGAGAGGCTTCGGCAACGCGAGACCCGATGTCTCGATCAGCACGTGGTCGATCTGCTCACGGCGCTCGACGAGCTTTTCCATCACCGGAAAAAACTCCTCCTGCACGGTGCAGCAGAGGCACCCGTTCGCGAGTTCATACAATTGCCCTTCCGTTTCGACACCGTTCTCGTCGCAACCGATGCCGCAACCCTTCAGGATTTCGCCGTCGATACCGAGTTCGCCGAACTCGTTGACGATCACCGCGATGCGCTTGCCGCCTGCGTGCTGAAGAATGTGCCGCAACAGAGTGGTCTTGCCGCTGCCGAGAAAGCCCGTGACGATGGTGACGGGGATCTTGCGCATTTGAGTTTGCATCGTGAGGTCCATCCCAGTAGTTGCAGGCGCCGGCCGGCGTAGTCCGCACGCATGAGGTCCAGCGCGTGCCTCGGGCATGAACGACGGCCTTGCTACAACAGGAAAAACGCAGAAAACGGGTGTGAGGGCATGAGCGCAGCGCCGCATCCCCGCGACGTTCGCCCTTCGTGTTCCGGCCGGTATCCGGGCTGGCGAAAGCGCCGCTTCCCCTTCCCGGACGAGTGATTTCTCGCCCAGTGGTGATATGCCCACGCGGCCTTGCGCGTGGACACCGAAGCCGGCACTGCGACACCACGCAAACCGCCGTGACGTCACTTTTCGCTTACCGTTGCGGGGGCAGCACAGGTTGACCCAAACCGTGACAGGCGGGCGCCCTGTTTCCCGTTTAACTGCATGCGCACGAGCGCGCACACGAGCACCAGAAGTGCGTGCGAGTTTAGGCCGACCGTCTGGCGCCGTCAAGGAAACGCGGGCCCGGCGCGCTTATCGCACGGGCTTCTCGTGTGCTATCGTATGCGCGCGTTTGGTGCCCGCACATGCATTCGCGTGTGCAGTTAAACGGGAAACAGGCAGCGCTCCCGCGCTCAACCTGTGCTGTCCCCGCAACGGTAAGCGACCTGCGGTGCAATGTTCATGCTGCGCCGCGCATGCGTTTTCGATGCCACTGTCCGATACATTCGAACGAATGCGGGCGGGAAGGCAAAGCGCGTGAGGCCGCCAGCCCGGATACCGGCCAGATGCGGAGGCGGCCGTGCGTTTCTCGACGTCACGCCGCCGGCAGCCGGAATCCGCGAGGGACGGATGTGAAGGCGCTGAAGCACGGCGAGGCAGCCGGGTTCGCACCCGCGCGTGCCGTCGTGCGTGAAGACACCGCTTGAATGACTTCGATCTCCAATCACCTGGGCCCGTTCGCGCGCCGCACTGCATGGCGCATGCCGGCGGGGCGCGCAACGTCGTTGCCGTGCACGGTTAGCGAGGCGCGATGACACGCGCGTGGCTGATCGGCGCAGGGCCCGGCGACGTCGAACTGATGACGTTGAAGGCAACGCGCGCCCTCGCACAAGCCGACGTGATACTCGTCGACGATCTCGTGAATCCTGACGTGCTGCAATTTGCGCGCGCCGACGCGTCCATTGTTTACGTCGGCAAACGCGGCGGTCATCCGTCGACGCCGCAAGAAGGCATCGTCGCGCAAATGCTCGAGCATCTGCATGCTGGGCGCAGCGTCGCGCGACTCAAGGGCGGCGATCCGTTCGTATTCGGCAGAGGCGGCGAAGAGCAGCAGGCGCTGCATGCGGCCGGAATCGAGGTAGAGATCGTCAGCGGGATCACAGCCGGAATCGCGGCGCCCGCAGCTATCGGCATTCCGGTTACACACCGCGATCACGCGCAAGGCGTGATATTCGTGACCGGCCACGGCGCGGGCAGCAGCGAGCCGGATTGGGGGGCGCTCGCCGCCACTCACATGACCCTCGTCATCTACATGGGCATGCGGCGGCTGAACGATATCGTCAGCGCATTGCTCGCAGCCGGCATGCGCGCCGACACGCCGTGTGCGGCGATCGAATCGGCTACGCGTCCCGAGCAACGCCATGCGCTTTCGAGGCTTGGCGAATTCGCCGATGCCGTCGCGCGCGCGGGACTCGGCTCGCCTGCGATCGTGGTGATAGGCGGCGTGGCGTCGCTCGCGCTCGCGCGTGCCGCCGCGGCAAGCTCATCAGATGCGGCATCTTCGCCGGACGCGAAATGAAAACGCTTAGCGTGGGCATCGGTTGCCGCCTGCATACATCGGCGGACGAGATCGAAACGGCGGTGCGCGCCGCGCTCGGTTCGCACACGTTCGAACAGATTGCAACGGTAGCCTCTATTGAAACGAAAGCCGACGAGCCGGGCCTGCTGGAGTTCTGCGCGCGTCACGGGTTCGCGCTGCAAGTGTTCAACCGCGAGCAGATCCTCGCGATAGATGTGCACGAACCGTCGGCTGCCGCGCGCGAGCATCTCGGCGTGGACGGCGTATGCGAACCGTGCGCGTTGCTTGCGGTGGCCGCCGGTTGCACCGCACATCTGATCGCCCGCAAAACCGTTTACGCTGGTGTCACCGTGGCGATCGCATCGACCGCACCAGCGCCAGCACACAGTGTCACCACCATCCAACAGGACCTTCCATGAAGACCGATCCCGAATCGCATCAACGCATGACCGAACGCCGGCGTGAAGGCCACGAAAAGAAGCAGGCCAACGCGACCGTCGAAAAGGGCCTGCTGATCGTCAACACCGGCACCGGCAAGGGCAAGACAACCGCCGCTTTCGGCATGGCCGTGCGTGTGCTCGGCCACGGCATGCGGCTTGGCGTCGTGCAGTTCATCAAGGGCGCCCTGCATACGTCGGAGCGCGACTTCCTCGGCGCTATTGCCAACTGTGACTTCGTGACGATGGGCGACGGCTACACCTGGAACACGCAGAACCGCGACGCCGACATGGCCACCGCACGCAAAGGTTGGGATGAAGCACGCAGGATGATTGAAAGCGGCGACTATCAGATGGTCATCCTCGACGAACTGAACACCGTGCTCAAGTACGAATATCTGCCGCTCGACGAAGTGCTGTCCGTCATCAACGCGCGTCCGGCGATGCTGCATGTGGTCGTGACCGGCCGCCACGCGCCCGATGCGCTGATCGAAGCGGCCGACCTCGTCACCGAAATGCGCATCGTCAAGCATCCGTACCGCGAGCAAGGCGTCAAGGCGCAGCGCGGCGTGGAGTTCTGAACGTGTCCGCCTGCCCTGCGCTCTTTGTCAGCGCGCCCGCGTCGGGTCAAGGCAAGACCACGATCACCGCGGGCCTCGCGCGCTACCATCGGCGACTGGGGCGGCGTGTGCGCGTGTTCAAGACCGGGCCCGACTTTCTCGATCCGATGATCCTTGCCCGCGCAAGCGGCGCGCCCGTGCTGTCGCTGGATCTGTGGATGGTCGGCAAAGATGCCTGCCGCAATCTTCTCGCGCAGGCAGCGGACGAAACCGATCTGATCCTGATCGAAGGTGTGATGGGCCTCTTCGACGGCACGCCGAGCAGCGCCGATCTGGCGACCGAGTTCGGTGTGCCGGTACTCGCGGTGATTTCGGCGAAGGCGATGGCGCAAACCTTCGGCGCGGTCGCGTTCGGCCTCGCGAATTTCCGGCCTCAGGTCCCGTTTCATGGCGTGCTCGCGAACCGCGTCGGTTCCTCGCGTCACGCGCAGATGCTCGAAGAGGCGTTGCCGGCGACTCTGCGCTGGTGCGGGCACATTACCGCCAGCGACGAAATCGAATTGCCCGATCGCCACCTCGGCTTGCATCAGGCCGCGGAAATCGACGATCTCGACGCGCGTCTGGATCGCGCCGCCGATGCGCTCAGTCATACAGCGCTGGCCGGGCTGCCGCCCGCGGTGGAGTTTGGCGCGGCTACGCCACAAGTGCTTCCCCACCTTCTGCACAACAAAAAAATCGCCATCGCGCGCGATGCCGCGTTTTCGTTCATCTACCCGGCCAATGTCGCGCTGCTCGAAGCGCTCGGCGCCCACGTTCACTACTTTTCGCCGCTCGCTGACGAAGCGCCGCCCTCCGACACCGATGCGCTGTATCTGCCCGGCGGATATCCCGAACTGCACGCCGCGGCGCTCGCCGCGAATGCCCGCAGCGCCGCGGCGATCCGCGCACATGCGGCGGCCGGCAAACCGCTCGTCGCTGAATGCGGCGGCATGCTTTATCTGCTCGATAAGCTCACTGACACGCAAGGTGTCAGCACGTCGATGCTCGGCTTGCTGCCCGGTCACGCGACGATGCAAACACGCTTCACCGCGCTCGGCATGCAACAGATCGACAGCACGCATGGCCCCGTGACCGGCCACACGTTTCACTACTCGAAGCTCGGCACGCCGCTTTCGCCGTTGCGCTCAGCCACGCGGCCTCAAGCCGATGCACCCGGCGAGGCGATATACCGCGTCGGCTCGATTGTCGCGACTTACATGCACGCTTACTGGCCCTCCAACCCGGCCTTCACGGCCGCTCTGTTCAATGGCGAAGCCTTTTAACGAAGCCGACCGCGACGCGGTTTATCGCGCGATTTACGAGCGCCGGGACATGCGCCACTTCGTGCGCGATCCCGTCGATGCCGCGGTATTGCAGCGTCTGCTCGATGCCGCGCATCATGCGCCGAGCGTGGGCTTCATGCAGCCGTGGCGCATCGCGCGCATCACCGATCCCGCCTTGCGTACTGCGTTGCATGCGAACGTCGAAAGCGAACGGCTGGCTACCGCCGACGCGCTCGGCAAGCGCCGCGAAGAGTTCATGAAGCTGAAAGTGGAAGGCATGCTGGAGTGCGGCGAGCTGCTCGTCATGGCGCTGATGGACGGCCGCGAGCGGCATATTTTCGGCCGCCGCACGCTGCCGGAAATGGACCTCGCATCGGTGGCCTGCGCGATCCAGAACATGTGGCTCGCCGCCCGCGCCGAAGGGCTCGGCATGGGCTGGGTGTCTCTCTTCGACGTCGATGCAGTGCGTCGGCTCCTGAGCATGCCGGAAGGCGCGCGGCCGGTCGCGATACTATGCCTTGGCCACGTCGACCGCTTTTATAGCGAGCCGATGCTGCAAACCGAACGATGGGCGGAGCGCACGCCGCTCGCCGATTGCGTATTTGAAAACCGCTGGCCCGAAGATCCGATACCGAACGAGCAGTCGCCGCGCGACCCGCTGTAGCCGGCGTTATCTTTGCAACGGCGTCACCGAGACCACGTCCGGCAGGCTGCCTTCTGGATTCGGGCGCAATTTCACGCGCCAGTCGGTCGGTGCGTCGAACGGGAATTGCACCAGCGCGCTTCTGATCAGCGCGGGCGTGGCGTGCAACGGATCGGCGTCGCGGTCGGTACTGGCCGCGCTGACCTTGTACACTTCGCGCCCGCTCACACGTTCGAAAAACCGCAGCGTGAGCGTATGACGGTAGACGCGTGCGCCGAACAGCGGGACCGATGCGTCGGTCTGCGGGCCGCAATTGCCAGATGCACAGTCGCTCACACCAACGCCGATTTGTGCTGGCCGCGTCTCGTATCCGACCGAGAGCACGTAATGCGCAGGCCGCTCCGCCGTATCCGCGAAACCCTGCTTCGTCAGCTCGTCACGCAGCACGGTTTCGAACTGCGCATGGTCGACGCGCGCTTCCTGCATCGGCAGACGCGCGAACGTGTACGTCCGCTCGCCATCTAGTGCGGCTGCGGGCGTCGCGGTGTGCACGTCGGCGTGCATGCCGGTACATCCGGCGAGCGTCGCCGCAGCGAGCGCCGTACACACCAGAGTCGCTTTCATTGCGTTCACCGCTTTCATCGCTTTCACCGCTTTCATCGCTTCCATCGCTTTCACAGTTCGCTCCCCGATTCGATAAGACGCGCGCTCAGGCGTCATGACGCCGGCTCGCAGGCCGATCCAGTTGCGCTTCTTCCAGTGCCGGCAGATAGATCGTGACTGCCGTGCCCCGCCCGGGCGCGCTCACCACGTCCACTTCACCGCCATGGCGCGTCACCACTGTCTTGACGAAAGCCATGCCGAGCCCGGCGCCGCCCACTTCTGGCCGCTCTGTTTCGTGAAAACGTCTGAAGCGTTCGAATAGCTGTGCCTGCTGGTCTTGCGGAATACCATAGCCCTGGTCGCGGATCGTGCACGACACGCGTCGCGTCGCGCGATCCGATGCAACCGCCATAGTGAAACCAGCCGTCGCCGACGTGCGCGCGGGCACCTCGTTCGATAGCTCACAGGTGATATGCGTGTCGGGCGGACTGTATTTGACCGCGTTGTTCAGGATGTTGACGAGCGCACGCGTCAGGAGCGAACGATCGGCGCAGATCCAGTGGCCCTCGTCGCCGTTATCGTCCATATCGCGGCCTTCTGCCGATAGGTCCGTTTCCGTGTGCAACGCGATCCGCTTCGCGTGCGCTTGCGGCCAGACTTCATCGCTCGCGTCGATCATCAGCTCGGCGAGATTCACCGGCTCCAGCAGGTAGGTTTGCGACTCGGCGCGCGCGAGTTGGACGAAGTCGTCGGCGAGTGTCAGCGCACGTTGCGCATAGCGTTCGATGCGCTCGAGCAAGCCGCGCGCGAGCACCGGCTTCTCGCGGGCCCGATCGATCTCGACGAGCGCCAGGATCGACGCCTGCGGCGAGCGCATATCGTGCGACAGCAGCCGAAGTGCGTCTTCGCGCTGGCGCTCGGCGGCATGCAACGCAGAGACATCGACGAGACCGGCGATCCATCCAGTCGTCTCGCCCTGAGCATTCGTGCAGTTCGCATAACGCAGCAGATGATCGCGCCCGTCGGCGTCGCGCACCTCGACGCCCTGCGCCATCAGCGCGGCAAATTCGCGGCTCGTGGGATCGAGCAGCGCGGGCCAGTGCGCGCGGGCCAGCAGATCGTTTTCGGCATCCGATCCGGCTCCGCTATCGATGGCCTTGACGAACGTCAGGCCACCCAGCACCGCCTGCATGGAACGTCCCTCGGGCATCGGCGCGCCAAGACGTGCAAAGTGCGCCCTCGCGGCATGGTTCGCGATCAGCACGATGCCCTGCATGTCGCTCACGAGAATCGGCTCGGGCATGCTGTCCAGGCTGTCCCACATAAAGCGCTTCATGTCCTGCACGCGTTGTGCGGCTTGCGCCATCAGCGCCATGTGCTGTTCGAGCACGTCGCCGCCAAACTGGCGCCGGCGCTGCGGCGTTTGCGGCAGCAGATGCGGTTCGTCCGCGAGACGCTGCAACTCCTTGCGCAGATACGCCATCGTCATTTCGAGGCGGCGCCAGTTCCAGATCGGATAAACGGCCACCACGCCGAGAATCGCGGGCACGGGCGACAACCACAGCTGCGCGCCGTACAGCAGAATCGCACTGCCGGACATGGCAAGCAGGCACAGCGCGCCGGTCAGCAGCAGCGAGCGGCGCGGCGACAGCACGAGGAAACCGGCCAGCAACGCCGCGAGCGGAGCCAGTGAGACGACGAGCAGCAGCCATCGTGCGGCAGGCGCGACTTCGCGGCCGGTGAGCAGCGTATCGAGCACGTTCGCGTGAATATAGACGCCGGGCAGCGGCCCCAATGCACCGGATACCGGCGTGGCAAACCGGTCGTAAAGACCCGATGCGGTCACGCCGATTACGACGATGCGCCCGCGCAATTTCTCGGGCGGGACCTGGCCCGCGAGCACGCTTGCGAAACTGAGCTTCTCGTAGCTCTGTGCATTCGGGCTGAACGGGATCAGGAAGCGGCCGTCGCTCGCCGCGTCGTTGCGCGCACCCGTTCCCCGATCGCTTGCATCGCTCGCTGATTCCAGAGACGCGCGCCTCGCCGGCTGCACATTCAGCCCTAGCGCGCCGCGTTCTGCCGCCCGCGCCACCGTGAGCATCAACTGCGGCCAGCGCGAGTCGGCGTCGCCTTCGAACTGGGCGACGCTGCGCACGATGCCGTCGCTGTCCACTTCGAGATTGATATGCCCGAGGCCGGCTGCCGCGCGCACGAGCGGCGCCACCGGTTCGACGACGGCAGCGGGCGCGCCTCTCCCGGCATCCGTGAGGAGCACCGGCAGATAGGTCGGACTCAGCGCAATCGCGCGGGCAAGTTCGGCGTCGTCGGGATTGGTTTCGGTGAAGAGCACGTCGTAGACGACCGCGGCGGGCTTTGCCTTCGCGACCTGCTCGAGCAATCGGGCGTGAACGCTGCGCGGCCACGGCCAGCGGCCGAGTTGCGCGATGCTTTCATTGTCGATTTCCAGCACGACGATGTCCGGCAGCACCGCCTGCGCATGCAGACTCAGTAAGCGGTCGTACACCAGATGATCGACGCTCGCGCTCATGCGACCCAACGAACTGAGCGCGATCACGACGAGACCCAGGCATCCGATAGCCGCCCATTCGATCAGAAAACGACGGCCGGCGCGCCGTCCGAGACGGGCGCGCGGGTCGAGGCTCAAGCGCGTGGATGTGTTGGGCAAGGCGCGATGTCAGAAGGTAGACAGCCAAAAACAGCAAGCGGACCGGGTCACTTCCGGGCCAGTGAATCTACCAGCGTCAGCGCGCAAGCGTGAACGTGCGAACTGCGCTGGCCGTCGCGTACAAGCGCCCGTTTTCGAACTGCTCGGCAACGATGGTCCAGTAATAGACGCCTGGCGGCAGATCGCTCACCACCAGTTGCCCGCCCGTTAGATCCGCGCGGTCGACAATCGGATGGCGCAGATCGGCCGTCGTCGCCATGACGAAGCGAAAACGCGTTTGCGCCGACGCCGGCGCGCGGCTCACGAACCAGCGGAATTCGTAATCGTGGCCGCCCACGCGCGGCGCGGCCGACGCGCCGACCGCGAATTGACGTCTCTCGAAGGCATACACCTGCGGCAAACCTTCTAGCCCGTTCGCGTCGATCGCCGCAATGCGCACGAAATACGTGCCGTCTGCCAGATCGCCGAATTCCGCATGTGGCGCGCTCACGCGAAGGTCGCGGATGAGGTCGAGCTGGTCGGCGTCGCGGGAAATCTGCACGCGGTAGGTTGTTGCGGATGTTGCAGTTTCCGCGGCTCCGGCGGCCTCGGCCGGAATCAGATCGAAAGCCACCGTCTTGGCGTCCTGCACTCTCGCCGGCTCCTTGAGCGCAGGTGCTGGAAGCAGTGCAACTGCATCGCCTATCGCGGCGCCGGCTCGCGTCACGCTGCCGAAGCGTTCCGTGAGCAGTTGCGCCGACGCCTGCAGCGGCACGCCTGGCGGCGGTGCAGACTTGCGCGAAAGCGCCGCGACCGGATCGACGCCGACCGCGCCGTCCAGCACTTCGACAGCCGTGGTTTGCGCGTCGCCGTCGTAAGCGACCCTGAAGCGCGTCCCACGCACGCCCGCCACCACCGACGGCGAACGGATCTGGAAGCGGTCGTCTTTCTTCGTCGCATGCGTGACCTGGCTCTCGACCTGCCCGCGGCGCAGTTCCAGTTGACGGTCACCCGCGCCCGTCAGTGTGGTCCGCCGCAACCTGTCGATGTCGAGCGCGCCGTCCTGCGTCATCGTGAGATGAGAGCCATCCGACAACTCCAGTGTGACGAAACCGTTGGGTCCGGTGCGGATGCGATCGCCTTCGCCAAGCGTCGCGCCCGCCGTCAGCGGCAGATAAGGGCTCGCACCCGACGCATGTTCAGCTGGACCGCTCGTCGCGATCACACGTGCCGTCTCCGGGTCCTGCTTCAGTTTGTCGGCTGGCAGACGCAGCGCAATGCCGGCCGGCATGCGACGAGGTGCGGGCACGTGATTCAGGCGACTGAGCACGGCCCAGTCGGCGGTGTCGCTGAGATAGCGGCTCGCGATTTCATAGAGTGTGTCGCCTGCGTGCGTCACATAGGAAACATAGGCAGGAGGCGCAGCTTTCGCGCGCTGCTTGGGCGCCCGTGACGGCTGCGCATGTGCCGAAGCGGGCGCAAAGCAGGCGAAGGCGAAGAGTCCCGCGGCGGCTAGTACGGCGCTCGCGCGGCGGCCAGCCGAGCCGGTCCTGCCGCGTATCGCTGAAGCGTCGTCGACGGAAAACGTCACGCCTGCCCCGCTTGCGGACGGTCTGCCGCTGGCGGTGTATCGCTTGCTGACTCCAGCCGCTCCAGCCTGTAGCCATAGCCGTATATCGGCGTCAGACGGTAGCCGTGTTCAGGCCGCAGGCCGAGCTTGCTGCGCAGCATCGACACGTGCGTGTCCATCGTGCGCGACGGGATGTCCGTCGCCTGCTTCCAGACGACGTCGAGAATATGCGCGCGCGACAGCGGCCGGCTCAGATGCTGGAACAGCAACAGCGCGAGTTCGAACTCCTTCTGGGTGACCGCCACTTTGGTGCCGCGCACCACTACATGCTTGGCATGCAGATCGAACTCGAATTCGCCGAAGACTTCCGTCGCCGCCGACGGCTTCAGGTGATAAGCGCGGCGCAGCAGCGAACCGACGCGCGCGAGCAGTACGGCGGCCGGGACCGGCTTGACGACGTAGTCGTCGGCGCCGATGTTCAGGATCGACGTAATGTCGCTCTCCTGGCCGCGGTTCGTCATGAACAGCACGGGCAAGCGTTCTGACAGGCTTTCGCGCACCCAACGCAACACTTCTTCGCCCGACATGTCAGGCACATTCCAATCGAGCACGAGCAGATCGAATGTCTGGCGCCGCAACTGCCGCACCAGTTCGCGTCCCGCAACGTATGCATGACAGACGTGGCCCGCTGCCGACAGCGTTTGGCAAACCAGATCGGCTTGCGCCGAATCGTCATCCAGGACAGCAATTCTCATAAAAACCCCGCAACGCGACTTCGTCGTTTGTTCGTCGTTCGTTCGTCGTTGCCGGTAATGGGCGCAGCGGCGTATCGGCGACCGCGGCCATTACCGGCAAGCCGGCGGATCGACCGGGATGCCGGTGCTCGCTGGCACCGGCGATCCGGCCTTTCATTCATCTTCAGTTCGAAGTTTGTTTGACTCTCTTTCGACTAATGGTCCTTCGCCTCGCGCCCCGTACAACCCTGCTGCCACCCCATCTCAAAATTAGCGCGCATTTTTCGATTTGGGAGCGGCGATTATCAAACCGCCGATAATCATAATCGAAAAGACGGTCGATCTTTGCTGAATGCCATTAAACGGTTCAGCGGCGGCTGCCGGCTCGCATGCTGCTTTTGCCGGTTTTGCGCGCCGTTCCCGACGCCTCTCAGGTCCCGCCGGCCAGTTTCGGCCCGTATGGGCCTGCCATTAAAAAGGTGGTCTCTCTCGCACACTGCAGGCCCCGCGCCTGTCTTTTTCAAACCGCGACAAGCTTTTCGGGAAACAGCGATTTGACAATTTGAGTGAGTATAGAAACGGTCTCAAAATAAATCGTTTAAGGATTGTTAAATCGGTGCTGCCGCTGTTGTAGATTTGCAATGAAGCTGTCGAGTCCGCACAAACCAGTCAAAAAACAATGGATCAGTGGATGGACACCTCGCACTGTGACGGCGTGCAATTAATCGCGGAGCAAAGCTTTCAGGTTATGTCTTGGGCAACCGCTCAATACACCGAGTCGCGCTCCGATTGCCCGGGCGCCCCGCGCGTTTCGCGGCATGGGTCGTTGCGCGCCGGCCGTCGAGAGCAAAAAAAACGGCGTCGTGCCTGGTCAGGACGACGCCGTAAAAACATCACACGCTCGCGGGGGCTACCTCACGAGTGCACAGAAAGTAACCGCTCAGAAATTCATTCTCAAGATGAAAGAACTACGTTTGTAACGAACGACGCGGTAGATATTACGCAGGCCATAACAACCATCCCGAAGTTGCAATGCCGCGCGACATCGAACCCTGGGGGATGAACGGTGCGGACATGTGAACATTTACAGACGGCGATGATTTGTTACAGACGGACGTGAAAGCGAAAAACTCGCACGCCAGTGCTGCATTCTCTCGAGCATGAGTCACGCGACTCCCGGCCGCATCGAAAGCTGCGAAAGCTTGCGGCCGACCCTCACGCTGCCCGCTCTGCCCGGTCAACACAGCGACGAGCGCCGTTCAGACCACGCGCGGGCGCAATGTGTTCGAGCTTGACGGGCAAGGTACCCGCGACGTTCACACCGATTGCCTCAGCAGCGGCATACGAGAGATCGATGATCCGTCCGTGCACGAACGGCCCACGGTCGTTGATCCGCACGACCACCGAACGTTCTCGCCCCACTGCCGTCACTCGCACACAGGCGCCCAAGGGCAAAGTGCGGTGCGCCGCGGTCAATGCGTGCATGTTGTAGCGCTCGCCGCTCGCGGTGCGGCGACCATGGAATACCTTGCCGTACCACGACGCGAGGCCAGTCTGCAGAAAGCGCCTGCTGCAAGCGCAAGCCGACGCGGCCGGCGAATCGTCATCCGCGGACTGCGCGTCGGACTGCGGCTCGGATTGCGGCTCGGCAGCCGATAAGCTCGGCGCAAGTGCTGCGGCCCGCTCGTCATCATCGTTGTAGCTACCTTGCAATGCATGAGGCGCCGTTTGCCCGACTGTACGAATGGCCGGTTCGGCGCTGCTCAGGGCGGAGCGGTCAACGACCGACGGCGCGCAACCCGCCAACGCCAACACACAGCCAAGCGACGCGAGCGTGAGACCGAGAGGATTTGCAGCCACGCGGAGAGAACCAATGAAACCGGTTGAGCCGGTGCAGTTGGTGAAGCGAAAAGTCATAGGGCATTACACTGCGCAGCGCGCTGCACGAAACAGCACGCCGCGTCGGTCCGGTTCGAGGAAAGCGGCAATGCCGCGTGGGCACCGGCTTAAGGGCGCTTCGGAAGATAGAGGAGCGGATCGACAGGCTTGCCGCCGTCGCGCACTTCGAAATGCAAAGACGCGTCGCCGTGGGAGTCCGACGAAAGCTCGGCAATCGCCTGCCCTTTCTTGACGAGCGCGCCGTCTTTCACCAGCAACGCGCGGTTGTTGGCGTAGGCGGTCAGCAAATGCGAGTCGTGCTTGATGATGATCAGCAGACCGTAAGCCGCAATGCCGCCGCCCGCGTAGACGACCCTGCCGCTCGCCGCCGCTCTCACCTGTGCGCCGGCGGCCGCAGCGATCGCAATACCCCTGGTTTTTCCTGCGGCGAACGGCGCTTCAACCGGCCCGTTAACCGGCCATGCGAGTCGCGCTTTGCCGATGGGCGCGACGCTCTGCACTGCGTTCGCGCGGGGTTCTGGGCTTGCAGGCGTGCGCGCATTCAATCCGGCAGGCGCGCTGGCAACTCCCGGCGGCGGCGCGACACGCAGCAGTTGCCCGGCATCCAGCGCGCCATCCGACGACAGATGATTCCACTGCGCAATAGCCGCTGCATCGCGGCCAAAAGCGCGGGCGATGCCGGTCAAGGTATCGCCCGAATTCACCCGATAGAACCCAGCCGGAACCATTGCCTCATTAGGCACTGCCGGCAATGCAGGCACTGCTGGCACTGCGGGCGCCCAGCTGGAGGGCCACGCCAACGGCGGACTCGCAGGCGGGCCGCTCGGCGCGAGCAGGGAGCAACCGCTCAGCGCGCCGGCCAACGAGAAGACGAGCAGGATTGGGACAGCCGGTGTGGCGAAACGGGGCAAACAGATTTTCATTAGAGCAGTGGGCGAGATCGGGGTAGTGCAAGGCGGCGCATCGGGCTACCGTTGCTGCGGCGGCGCGGCGATCGGCACGGCCGTCGGCGCGGCCGTCGGCACGGCGGCCAGCACGGCGAGGTCCGCCTGTCGAACACGCTGCGCAGTCGGCGCGCGCGTTCATTGCGGGCGAGAACATCAGCAATCGTGTTTCTTTGCGTGGCCCGGCGGGCAATGAGTGCCGCGATTGAAGCGATAAGCATCGTCGTGGCCTGCTTCACGCGTGCGCCGCCCTTCCCACTCGTCGCGGCTCCACGAACGGTGACCGTCCCAATAACGTCCGCCGTGCCAGCCTTGTGTCGCTGGAGCATTCGCAGTCGTGCGTGCGGACGGGCTGAGTTCGAATCCAAAGCTCTTTGCCTGAGCGATGACGGTCAGGCTCATCGCGCAGCCGAATCCGATCGAAAGACAGATACGTTTCATACAAGAGTCCTAACTAAATAGACGTGATTGCAATCAGCAACGCGAACGACGCTCTGCGTCAGCCACCGGGCTGCCCTTAAAAAGACCGTTTTTTATGTCGCGCGCAGAAATTCGTCGTTGAACTGCACGCAGCAAACGGGCCGATGTCATGCACCGGCCCGCGTCTTCACAGGCTCGCTACGCGGCGTAACGGTTACGGCTTGGCGGGCGCTGCTTCGTCGGACCCCGGTGCGGCATCCTGTTCGCCGCCTGCAGCCGATGCTGCATGGTGCGAATGCTTGTGCGAATGCTTATGCGCGTGCTTGTGTTGCTTCGTGGTGTGGTGTTGCTTGACTGCCGGCGTTGCTTCCTGCTGGGTAGCAGCAACAGCAGCTTGCGACGATGCCGCGACCGGTGCCGAAGCCTGCGCAAACGCTGCGATCGAGAAAAGGCCGGCAACAGCGGCGGCGACGAAATGCTTGTTCATAACGGTTATTTCCTTAACGTACTGCGTTGACTGACCTGATGACGGTCGCGTGTTCAACGAGTACGGCAAGCAACCGTTGACGGCAGGCAGACAAACTCCGCGTTTCTTGACGACTTGTGACGTCTTTGAACAATGCGGAGTCAAATTTGGGAATATTGGATACCGGAAAACGTCGGCATTCAGTGGTGGATGAGTGCGCGACCCGCGCGCACTGTCCCGAAAACGGGTCGCGTCACCTTCCGCCTTCGAGCTCGGGCATCGGCGCGAACAGCGCGTCGATATCGTCGTCGGAGAACTTGGCTGCGCCGGCGGCGTCTTCCGAAAGAATGCTGTCTGCAAGCCCTGCCTTTTGCTCCTGCAATTCCACGATCTTTTCTTCGATGCTGCCCGCCGCGATCAGTTTGTAGACGAACACGGGCTTATCCTGTCCGAGTCGATGCGCACGGTCGGTGGCCTGATTCTCGGCGGCGGGATTCCACCACGGGTCGTAGTGGATCACGGTATCCGCAGCGGTGAGGTTCAGCCCCACGCCGCCCGCCTTCAGGCTGATCAGGAACAGTGGCACCTCGCCTTGCTGAAAGCGCTCGACGGGCGTGATCCGGTCCGTTGTGTCGCCGGTCAGGATCACATAGGGAATCGCCGCTTCGTCCAGCGCCTCGGCAATCAGCGCGAGCATGCCGGTGAACTGCGAGAACAACAGCACGCGGCGTCCCTCTTCGATCAGCTCCGGGAGCATGGACAACAGCAGGTCGAGTTTGGCGGAGCGCATACCTCGTGCGCCCTTTTCCGCCTTATCCGGGCTCGCCGGTTTCGCCGCTGCGTCCTCGCTGCGTTCGACGCCCTCCCCCGCGGTCCTGAGCCTGCGCACCAGTCGCGGATCGCAACACACTTGCCGCAGCTTCAGCAGCGCGTCGAGCACGATGATGTGACTGCGCGCGAGGCCCTGTGCGCTGACGGCCGCGCGCACCTTCTCCTGCATCGCCGTTCGCACGGTTTCGTACAGATCGCGCTGCGCGCCTTCCAGGTCGACAGAGCACACAATCGTCGTCTTGGCCGGCAACTCCTTCGCCACCTCGTCCTTGCGACGCCGCAGCATGAACGGCCGGATGCGACGCGCAAGCAACGAACGGCGCACGCCGTCGTTATTCTTTTCGATCGGATTGCGCCAGCGGCGCGTGAAATCCTTCTGGCTGCCAAGAAAACCCGGCAGCAGAAAATCGAACTGCGACCACAGTTCGCCCAGGTGATTTTCGAGCGGCGTGCCGGTCAGACACAGCCGGTGCCGCGCGTTCAAGCCGCGGATTGCCTGCGCGGCTTTCGTCGTCGCGTTCTTTACGTACTGCGCCTCGTCGAGAATCAGCAGGTGATATTCGTATTCGGCGAGTACCTTCTGGTCACGCCATAGCAACGCGTACGTCGTCAGGATCAGTTCATGTTCGCCGATCTGATCGAAGCGCTGCTTGCGTTGCGGGCCGTTCAGCACCAACACCTTCAGTTCGGGCGCGAAGCGCCGTGCCTCCTCGCGCCAGTTGTGCACGAGCGTGGTCGGCACTATGATCAGCGCCGGCCGGTCGAGCCTGCCCGCTTCCTTCTCGGCGAGGATATGCGAAAGCGTCTGCACGGTTTTGCCAAGGCCCATGTCGTCGGCAAGGACACCGGCGAGACCCTGCTCGCGCAGATACTGCATCCAGTTCAGACCCTGCTGCTGATATGCGCGCAGTTCAGCGCGCAGACCGCGAGGCACCGGCACCTCGCGCAAGCCAGGACCGGCTTGCAGACGCTGCGCGAGTTCTCGGATGGAATCGTCGCCGCGAAATTGCCAGCGTCCCGTATCGCTCAATGCCTGGAGGCGGCCTGCGTCCACCGAAGGCACGCGCAGCGGCGCGCCCTCGGCGAGACTCGCACCGAGCGAATCGAACAGATCGACCAGCACGCGCACCACCGGCTTCAACCGGTCCGCGCGCAGCCGCAGGCGCTTGTTCTCTTCGGTCTTCAGTTCAATCGGCTCGTCGTCGGCGATCGCCTCCAGCGTACCGCCCAGCCAGCGCCGGTCGCGGCGGAACAGATCGGCGAGCAGCGGCTCGAGCCGCACATTGCGCTCGCCGATGCGGATACCCATTTCAAGATCGAACCAGCCGTCGCCCGCCTGATGCGCGGTGCCGTCGATCGCGTCGATCTCGATCACGTTGTAGCGGAACTCGGGCGCCATCGTCACACGCCAGCCTTTGCTGACGAGTTCCGGCACCGCATCGCTCACAAACGAGGACCAGGCGTCCGCATCGGCCAGGCCGAGCATCGTATCGGGCAGCTGCCGCGACGTGAACACGCGGCTCGTGGGCACCTTCTGCAACCCGCTTTTGCGAAGTTCGAGCAGGCGCTTCTTCTCGACCTCGTAGCGGCGGCGGATATGAATGACGTCGCCGCCCGGCATGGGCACGAGTGTCACGCTGCTGTCCACGTTGATGCTGACGCCGTCGTAGTCGAAGCTCACGCCGGCCAGTTCGACGGCCAGGCCTTTGGCCTTTCCGGCGGACGGCAACGCGTGGCTATTGAGCGTGAGCACCGGCACCGGCTCCACGTCGATCACCCGGATCGCCCGCGAGTCATGCGTGGGCGGCAACGGCAAGTCGGGCGCAACCTCGCGCAGCACCGACGCGACAAGGGGCGCTTCGGCGAGCGAGATCGGCGGCATTGCGAGGTAATCGGGCAATTGCTGGAACGGTAGCGACGAGCGGACCACACCGGCCTCGTTCGCCACGCCGTCCACATACCAGACGGGCTCGGTCGGCAACACCATACTCGCGCGCGGCTCGGTGCACAGAACCGGGCGCAGCCGCTGGTCGGCAAGCGGCTCCCATTCGATGCGCCCAGGCCGGTCGGCCGCACGCGCGAGCGGCGTGGGGCCGTCGTGACCGGGCGCAATCCCGAAGTCGACGAAGAGGCGCCCGGTGGCAATGAGCTTTTGCAACATCTCCGCGCCGTTCGTGCCACGCAGAACGAATTGCCCGAAGTCTTCGCGGGAACGGCCGAGCCACAGGCCGCGCAAGATGGACAGATCTTCGTCCGATACGAACCCCGGTTGCTTGACGAGCGCCGCTTCGACGTTACCCCACGTTTCGCCGACGGAGACGATCCGACCGTCCGGATGGCAGCGCGCGCGGTGCAGCACGACCTCGTGCCGCATGTGGAAGTCGGACCAGTTCAGCCGGTAGGCGAGCGTCTCGGTGCGCGCGGCGCTTGCCTTCTGGACGGCGGCATCGGCGGCTTCCGCGCGTGCCCGGAAGCGTTCGAGCCAGCTGACCAGTTCGGGACGCACGCCAGGTTGCAAAGCAGTAGGTTCCGCCGATGCGGATCGGGCGAAAACGGCGGCGCTGTCTTCGCGCTCATTGCCGTCCACGTCGATGATGTGGTCCATCTCGTCGTGGTATTCGAGCTCGGCCAGCAGCAGCGCGGCGACGTGCTTGCAATTGCGGCCGACCGGGCAGGTGCAGTCGCTCTGCGCCCACGGCAAGCCGCCGTCGGTGCGAAAACGGACCCGCGTTCTGTAAGGCAGCGGCTGCGAGCCTTGTACGTCGCCAGTCAGCGTGGCCCCGTGCCATGCGACTTTGCTGACGGGCCCGACCGCGCGCGCCTTGGCGACGGTGTTCTCACCGAGCCATTCTGCAATCCGTTCCCGATCAAAGAAAACTGACGACATCAGGGTGCATCCTCTTCAAGCCGGCGAAGGCAGGCGGCGCGGAAGGCAACTGCCGGCGGACGGCGCAGTCCACCGCTTCGTTCACCCGGAGCCAGGCTGCCAGCGATAACCGGCCATTTTACGCGTCGGAGCGAATTGGCTGTGCGAGGCGGCGCTCGCGTGGGGCGAGCCTGGTGTGGGGTCTGGTGTGCGTTGGCCAGTGTCCGCGTTCGAACCGCTCTCAGCGAGGCGGTTGCTAGCGGGGGCGCGCGCCGTTCTCGTCGTTCTCGCCGTTCCCGTTCTTCGGGTCGTACCGGTCCTGCCCGCCCTTCTCGCCGCTTCTCGCCCCGCCGCCGGGCGGCGCGCCGACGAGCACCTCGACACCTGCGGATGTCAACACTTGCGCAAGCGCCGGAGCGGGAGCTTCGTCGGTAACGAGCAGGTCCACGCAATCGGCAGCGAACGCGTGCAGCAGCGCGCTGTGTCCAAATTTGGCGTGGTCCGCCGCGACCACGCGACGCTCCGTCTGAGCGAACGCCGCGAGCGAATACGCGACGTCGGCGGGAAGCGCGTCCATGAAATGCCCGTGCATGTCGATCGCGGTCACCGAGACGATCGCGTAACGCACATGAAACTGGCGCAGAAAAGCCTGAACGCTGTCGCCGATCGCGGCGCTGTCGTCGGCACGCAGTTCGCCGCCCGCGATGAACACGCGGTTGCCGTTGCGCGGCGCGAGCAGCCGGGCCACTTCGATGGAGTTGGTCACGACCGTGAGCCGCGAGCGCGCCGTCAGCGCCCGCGCGATATGCACGCAGGTGCTGCCGCCGTCGAGAATCAGAGAGTCGCCGTCGCTCACCAGTTCAGCGATGCGCGCGCCGATCGCCCGCTTGCCCGCGAGGCTGGCCGCCATGCGCCGCTCGAACGGCGGTTCGTCGAGGCGCTCGGGCAGCATGATGCCGCCGTGGACCTTTAGAAGCAGGCCCTGCGCAATCAACGGTTTGATATTGCGGCGAATAGTCTCGTCGGAAACCTCGAAGCGCGCCGCGAGACCGGTGATCGTACAGGTGCGTTGCTCGCGGACAAGCTGCAGGATTTCGCTCTGGCGTTGGGTAGAGAACATGGAGTGCGCAAATGTGGGATTCGGTGAGTCTAGCAAAAACCACGGTTCACAGTGGCAATTCTCATTGATTCCCACACAAAGCCACACATTTAAATCTGCGGCGATCGCACCGCCGTTGACTTAAGGTAAGCACCGCGCGATCGGCGCCTGCATAGGATGCCTCGCAGTTGATAAATGACATCTTTATGTCGGATACCACCTTTGATTTTGCAACAGCCTCCCGGTTGCATTATGTGCATTTATGCGGCAACCTCCGCGTATCACTCCCTCTAATTCAACACATGTCCACATCCATCCCTCAGCACGCGCGCGTCGTCATCATCGGCGGCGGCATCATTGGTTGCTCGGTTGCGTACCACTTAGCGAAGCTCGGCTGGACCGACGTCGTCCTGATGGAACAAGGCCAGCTTTCCTGCGGGACGACGTGGCATGCGGCCGGTCTCGTCGGCCAGTTGCGGGCTCAGGAAAGCATGACGAAGCTGATCCGCTATTCGACCGCGCTCTACGCGGAACTCGAAGCCGAGACGGGTCTTGCAACGGGCTGGAAACAATGCGGCTCGCTGTCGGTGGCCCGCACTGCCGAGCGGATGACTCAACTCAAACGCACCGCTGCCGTGGCTCGCGCCTACGGCGTGGCCTGCGACGTGATCAGCGCGCGCGAGGCCGGCGATCTATGGCCTGTCATGCGCACCGACGACCTGCTGGGCGCGGTCTGGCTGCCCGGCGACGGCAAGGCGAATCCCACCGATCTGACGCAGGCCCTGGCTCGCGGCGCCCGCATGCGCGGCGCGCGCATCGTCGAGAACACGCGCGTGACGGCTATCCACACACGCGACGCGCACGGCGCGCGAGAAGCGGCTGGCGTTACGTGGCACAACAAGAACGGCGACGAGGGCACGATTGGCGCCGAGATCGTCGTGAATTGCGCCGGCCAGTGGGCCAAGGCCGTAGGCCGCCTGTGCGACGTGACGGTGCCGCTGCACTCGGCCGAGCACTATTACATTGTCACCGAACGCATTGCCGGCGTTCACCCCGACCTGCCCGTCATGCGCGATCCGGACGGCTTCATCTATTTCAAGGAAGAAGTGGGCGGCCTCGTCATGGGCGGTTTCGAGCCCAACGCGAAACCGTGGGGCATGCAAGGCATTCCCGAACACTTCGAATTCCAGCTGCTGCCCGACGATTGGGATCAATTCGAAATCCTGATGACGAACGCGCTGCAACGCGTACCCGCGCTCGAAACGGCGCAGGTACGCCAGTTCTACAACGGTCCCGAATCGTTCACTCCCGACAACAACTTCATGCTCGGCGAGGCGCCCGAGTTGCGACACTTTTTTGTCGGCGCGGGCTTCAACTCGATGGGCATCGCCTCGGCGGGCGGCGCCGGCATGGCGCTGGCCGAATGGATTGTGGCGGGCGAGCCGACCATGGATCTGTGGCCCGTCGACATTCGCCGCTTTGCGCGCTTTAACGGTAACGACACATGGCTGCACGATCGCGTGAAGGAAACGCTAGGCCTGCACTATGCGATGCCGTGGCCTAATCGCGAACTCGACAGCGCCCGTCCGTTTCGACGCTCGCCGCTGTACGCTCTGCTGCGCGAGGACGGCGCGTGTTTCGGCAGCAAGATGGGCTGGGAGCGCGCGAATTTCTTCGCACCGACGCGCGACGAAGCACGCATCGACTATGCGTTCGGCCAGCAGAACTGGCTGCCGTTAAGCGGCGCCGAACACCGTGCGTGCCGTGAAAGCGTTGCGCTCTTCGACATGACGTCGTTTTCCAAATTTCTTGTCAAAGGCCGCGACGCGCAAAGCGTCCTGCAAAACCTGGTTGCGAACGACGTCGACGTGCCGCCGGGCACCACGGTCTACACCGGCATGCTCAACGAGCGCGGCAATTACGAATCGGACTTCACGCTCACTCGCCTCGCCGCAGATCAGTACCTGCTCGTTACCGGCACCGCCCAAACCACGCGCGACTTCGACATGATCGACAAGGCAATTCCGCGCGATAAGCACTGCGTGCTCGTCGACGTGACGAGCCAGTATGCGGTGCTCGCCGTGATGGGGCCACGCTCGCGCGAACTTCTGCAAAGCGTGTCAAAAGCAGACTGGCGCAACGAGTCGTTCGCGTTCGGCCAAAGCCGCGAAGTCGATATCGGCTATGCAACCGTGCGCGCGACCCGCCTCACCTATGTCGGCGAACTGGGCTGGGAGCTGTACGTGCCGGTCGAATTCGCAATGGGCGTGTACGAGATCCTGCATGAAGCCGGCAAGGCGTTCGGCCTCGTCAATGCGGGCTACTACGCGATCGACTCGCTGCGCATCGAAAAAGGTTACCGCGCATGGGGCCGCGAACTCACTCCGGACACGAACCCATTCGAGGCGGGCCTTGCATTCGCATGCAAACTCGACACCGACATTCCGTTCCGCGGCCGCGACGCACTGCTCGAACTACGCGGCAAACCGCTGCGCCGCCGCATGGTGGTGCTGACCGCGGACGGCGCAGCAGATCGCATGCTCTGGGGCGGCGAAGCGATTCTGCGCGACGGCAAGCCGGTCGGCTTCGTGAGTTCGGCGGCATTCGGCCATACGCTCGGCTGTCCGGTCGCCATGGGCTACGTCAACAACTCCGATGGCGCTGCAGACTCCGCGTATCTGACGAGCGGCGCATATGCGATCGACGTAGCCGGCGAATTGCTGCCGGCTACTTTGCACCTGAAGGCGCCTTACGATCCCCGCTCCGAGCGAATCCGCAACTAGCACGCGGCGTCTAGCGTCCGCCGCGCGCCATGCTCGAAAACACGCCGTCGCGGCGGATCAGGCCATGAAACAGCGCCGCCGCGAGATGCAGCAGCACCGTGCCGAACAACGCAAAAGCAAGCCACGTGTGCAACGCGCGCAGCACCGCGAAAAGCTCGACGTTATGCGGCGCGATCGGTGGCAAATGAAACGGACCCCATAGCGTGAGCGGATAGCCCGCCGCGGACAGCATCGCCCAGCCGATTAGCGGCATCGCAAACATCAGCGCATAGAGCACCGCGTGCGAGCCCTTCGCCGCCATTTTTTGCGATGCGGGCATGTCGTGAGGCAATGGCGGACTGCCGCGCCGTAAGCGCACGCTCGCGCGTATCACCACGAGCAGCAGCAAAGCGATGCCAAGCGGCTTGTGAATCGCAATCAGCGTGTCATGCGCGCGCGACACGGTTGCGACCATGCCGACGCCGATAAACAGCATCGCGACGATGAGCGGCGCCATCGTCCAGTGCAAAAACCGCGCTAGCGGACTGAAGTGCGTGCGGGTCCGCGTCATGAGCGCTCTCCATGTGTCGTCGGGGTATGATGAACTTCCGGATGCAGCGTTTCCTCGCGCGTGCGTCGCTTGAACGACAGCGCATAGGCCGCCGAGCGCGCGGCAAGCAAAGGATCGTCGGACGGCGCGATGCCCGCCGGCACGATCGTCGGGTCGAAGTTGACGTCGCGGCAAGCACCGTTTTCCTGCGACGTGCTGCGCTCGATCACGAGCGTCCCCGCGTCGATATTCTCCCGATCGGACGGCCATTGAAGCGTGGCGTCGTCGGTGGGGTCGCCCGGATGGGCAACGGTCAGGATCAGATGCCAGCGCAACGGGCCGCCCTGCAGCCGCTCGTCCAGGTCCGCCGCGAGAAAATTCTTCTCGCCCTTTTGCGCGTCCGTAATCGGCGCGTACGGCGTCTCGGGCACCATCGCCCAGCGCACCGCGCGCGTGTCGCCGGCCTGGTTGGTGAAGCGGAACGCGTTGATGCCGTAGTACGCGGCGTTCGCAAGGCTCGACGAAGGCGGATGCGCCTTCACCCACGTCTGGAAAGGTTGCGTCTCCGGATTGCCCGCATAAAAGGCCTTGAGCCGGGCCGGGTCCGGCTTGCCGGTCGCCGGATCGGGCGTTGCGGCAAGCAGTTGCTGATAGAACTGCTCAGGCGTATGCACGGCGAAGACCGGCGTCGAGTTCATTCCGGTGCGCCACTGCTCGCCGTCCTTCAATTGAAAGAGCAGCGCGAGACTGCGCACCGGAGAACTCGTATCGGGCGCCGACGGATTGCCGCCGGGCACCGCAAAGCGTCCGGTGACCGGCGTGCGTCCGGGCGCAAATACGACCGCGCGCGAGACGCGCTCGCCCTGGCCGTTACTGTCGAAATAACCTTCGACGCACAGGCCCTTCGCATGATTGCGCCGATAGCCCGGATGCGGTTGACCCGCCACGGCCTGAAGCGTATTGACGATGCGCGGCGCGCTCAGGCGTTGCGGCGTCAACCACCCCGCCGTATAAGCAAAGCCCCCTGCGGACAGAAGCACGACGGCGCCTATCGCGGCAAGCCGGCACGGCACGCAGCGAGGTAACTGATCGGGAACGGTGTTTTTTGTCACGGAGACTCCTTGCTGAATCGAGGCGTTTATTGGCTAACACGCGCGGCGCAAGTCTATTCCGTTCGATTTCCGGCGCGCCCGTTCGCCACGCGCGCCGGCCGTCGGCATTTCAACGCCCTCAATTCATGCTGTCCGTCGGCCTGGCGTCGCTCGCGACGCGGTTCGCGGCCGCCTCGGCAGCAAGCGCCTGCTTGTGCTGTTCGACCATATGCGCGAAGACCGGGCTGACGTCCGGATATGATGCGTCAGTCACGTAATCGAGACCGTTCTGTTGTGCCTGGATCAGTTCCTGGTAGACCTCGGCACGGGTCTTTCCCTGCGCGAAAACATTCGACGAAGCGGCCAGAACGACGACGGACAATGCGGCAAAAGCGATCTTCTTCATGATGAACTCCGGTGAGTTGGTTGCGGGTTTGCATCAGGGAGAACCACACCTCACCGGCTTTTATTCCTGCGTAAGCCACGTGGAAAAAACATTTCCGTTGCGCGGAATAAAGCACTTCGCGAACGGGTTTGCTAGCTTCCGCGACGCTGCAATGGCACAGTAAAAGATGTTGCGCAAACCCGGTGACGAGAACGGAATAAACCGCAGCGCGGCGGTGTTTGCACCTCAATAGCCGGATTTTGCCCGGAGACCTTTTCCCATGAACCCGACCGACGCCCCCAACGATTCGCCGCTTTCCGAAGCCGACATTCAGGCCTACGCCGACGGCACGTTGTCGCCGGCGCGCGCCGCGTTTCTGCGCGACTATCTCGGCCGCGATCCGGCGGAAGCCCGCCGGGTCGCCTTTTACGGCAAGCTCAACGAACAGATGCAACGCTCCTTTCAGACCGCCGACGAACCCGAGGCCAGCGCATTCAACGGGCGGCGCAACGCCGGCCGCCGCTGGCGCAGCGCTGTAACGCTGCGCTTGCGCAAGCCGCTCAGGGTGCTGGTCGCATTAATCATCGCGTGCGTCGCCGTGAGCGGCTGGTTCGCGGCCACCGAGGTCACGCGCCAGGCGCTTAACAACGCGGCCATCATGGCGTTGGCCGAAACCGCCGCCGCCCCGTTTCCCGCCGGATCGCCGACTCGCAGAGATCCGTCCGCCCCCAACCTCGAAGCGATCGGGCTGCGGCTCGTGGATCAGCGCGTCGTGTCGCTCGGTCTGCTGCAGCGCGCTACCGAATTCATCTATTTGAATGGCGATAACGAGCCGGTCGTGGTGCTGTCGACGCTCGCACTGCTCGCGCCTTCTCAGCCGCAATGGTCGGCGCGCCGCATCGGCGATGTACGTCTGTTGACATGGACGGCGCAGCGGCAGCGCTTCGTGGTCGCCGGCAATGCACGCACACACGGTCTGATGCGCGCCGCCGACGTCATGACCATGCAATGAAACCGCACGATCTTGCGGCGAGTCGCTTGATCAACGGAATAAAATTCGTTCACGCGTGTTTGCACTACAAACGCGTGCGACGCCCGACGAAGCGCCGCCGCTCCGTGTCCACGAGAGGCCCCATGACCGGGATGAATAATGGATGTTCGTGACGAGTTGATGGAACACGTGCCGCGCTTGCGGCGCTATGCGCGGGCGCTGATCAACAATCGCGACCTCGCGGACGATCTGGTGCAGGACACGCTCGAACGCGCGCTCGGCCGCACCGAAATGTTCCAGGCCGGCACCGATCTGCGCGCCTGGTTATTTACGATCATGCACAACGTGTTTGCGAATCAGGCGCGCAAGGCGTCGTCGCGCGCGGTACACGTGGCGGTCGACGACGAAAGCGTGCATGAAAGCGAGTTCGCCGTGCCGGCGCAACAATCCCGTTCGCTGGAAATGCGCGATCTCGACTACGCGCTGCAGCGTTTGCCCGTTGAGCAGCGCGAAGTCGTGCTGCTGGTCGGGCTGGAGGAAATGAGCTATGCCGACGTCGCGCTCGCGCTGAACGTGCCCATCGGCACGGTCATGTCGCGGCTTTCGCGCGGACGCGAACGGCTTCGGGCATTGATGGCGGGCAGCCAGCCCGGTGCGAAATTACAGGTGGTGCGATGAGCGAGCAAATTACGCCAGTTAGCGAAGAAGAACTGCACGCCTATGTGGACGGCACGCTGTCCGAGGAACGACGTGCGGAGGTCGAGCGCGCGCTCGAACAGAATCCGGATCTGGCCACGCGCATCAGCGATTATTTCTCGCTGAACAGCATGTTCCATGAGCGCTACGACCGCGTGCTGAACGAGCCTGTGCCGAAGCGCTTGCAGCCGGGCGCGCCGCGCCGCTCGCGCGTCGCTGCCAACTGGCCGCAGTTCGCGGGCATGGCGGCGGCGCTGGTAATGGGCATTGGCATCGGCGTCGGCACGCATATGGGACGCGACACGTTGCCTTCGGTGGCGGGTTCGTCCGACACGCGCCCTGTCAGTGCGGACAGCACCGAAGTACTCGCGCGTCAGGCTGCGGTTGCGCATGTCGTCTATATGCCGGCGGTCGACCGGCCCACCGACATGAACGCGGATCACGAGCAGGACTTCGTGAAGTGGCTGGCGAGTCGCCTCGGCACGAATGTGCATCCGCCCATGTTGTCGAAGGCAGGCTTCGCGCTGTCGGGTGGCCGCCTGCTGCCTGGTCCGGACGGCGACACCGCGCAGTTCATGTATCGCGGCCAGAATGGCGAACGGGTGACGCTGTGCATCTCGCGCCGCAAGGTGAACGCGAACACGACAGCGTTCAAGCTGTATCAGGACGGGCCGGTCAACGTGTTCTATTGGGTTGACGGCGATTTCGGCTATGCGGTGTCAGGCGGTATCGATCGCAAGCAGTTGCTGCAACTGTCGCATGACGTGTACTCGCAATTGACGGCAGCGGCGCCGCCGTCGAGCTGATGCGGGTACGGTCTATTGTGTTCGTCAGCGCGAGCTCGACTTCACTAGCTCGCGCGGCGTGATGCCGAGGAGCCGCCCCATCCAGTGCGCCATATGGCTCTGGTGTGCGAAGCCCGCGTCGAGCGCGACCTGGCTGGCGCTCAGCCGGCCTTGCAGCAACAACGTTCGCGCGCGTTCTACGCGCCGCTGCACCACATATTGATGCACAGGCACGCCGAGCGTCGCGCGAAACAGCACCTTGAAATGCGGCACGCTGAGGTCGGCAAGCGCGGCAAGCTCGCTCAACGTGAGACGCCGGTCGAGATGTGCTTCGATAAACTCCGTCACACGCGCCGCTGTCCGCGGTGCGAGCGTGCGCCGCTTGTTGTCTAGCGACGCAGCGCCGCCAATCAGCCGCACCACGATTGCCGTACACAGACTTTCGGCATAGAGCGGGTCAGACGCGACGTCTGCTTCCAGTTCCGCGCGCAACGCCCACGCCAGGTGCTGAAAGCGCGGATCGCGCATCTGGAATTGCGGGAGAATCTGCGCGCCGTCTGGTTTGCGCGCCAATTGTTCAGCGGTCCTGCGCGCGAAATCTTCGCCGATCCAGATGCTGAAAATCGTGCAGGCCGATTCATCGCTCCACTGCCCGTCGAGTCCTGCCGGAATCACGTCGGCGTCGCCGTGCGCCTGAATGCGCGAGTGCGGTTTCTCGTTGCAACGACAGTGCGCGCGGACAGGCGCGCCCACATGCACGCCGATTCGATGATGATTGAACGCAGGTATCCGGTGCACGCCAGCTGACACGTTCACCAGCTCCGCGCCGAAACCCTGCCAGCCGAGCAGTCGGCTCGAGCGCAGCGCAATACGGGAGCCGGTATGCGCGGGTGGGATCTGCGTGCGGGTCTCTGGGACGGCATTCATCGTTTATCTCGCGGATGGCAGTCGGTCTGCGGGCATTGTGCATGGTTTTTAGCGCCTACGCTCAGTACGCCTCCTGACTTCCCGTGCGCAGCGCCGACGAGCAACGAGTCATCCGAATCTGCTCATGGGCATCCTTGCATGCGCGTTTTGCGCTTGGCGCGTCCTTATGATCCTCTCATGACGATCCGGTAAGGAGCACCTGATGTTCGTGATTTTTGGAGCCGGCGGCAATGTCGGCAAAGTGAGCGTAGCCGCGTTGCGACGCGCCGGGCGAGACGTGCGCGCCGTGGTTCATAGCGTGGCGCAGGCGGATGCGTTCGAGCGAATCGGCTGCGATGTCGTGGTCGCGGATTTGCACGACCGGGCTGCGGTGGCGCGCGCATTGGAAGACGCGCACGCGGTGCAGGTTGTGTGTCCGCTGCCGCGCCATGACGAAGACCCGGCGAACGCGATGCGCAACATGATCGATGTGAGCGTCGAAGCATTGCGTGCGAATCCGCCACCGCACGTACTCGCGCTTTCGGATTATGGCGCCGAGCACCCGAGCGGAACGGGCATCACGACGCTTTTCCACTACCTCGAAACGCAACTCGGCACCGTCGACACCCGGTTGACGTTCCTGCGCGCGGCTGAGCATATGCACAACTGGGCGCGTGTGCTGCCGCTCGCATTGTCCAAGGGCGTGTTGCCGAGCCTGCATCATCCGCTCGAAAAGCGCTTTCCTACTGTGGCTGCGCAAGATGTCGGCGCACTGGCGGCTCAATTGCTGCTCGACGGCGAGCCGCGTGAGCGTTCGCCTCGCGTGGTGAGCATAGAAAGTGAAGTACGCGTCAGTGTGAAGGACGTTGCGCACACTATCGGCGAACTGTCGGGCCGGCCTGTCGTGCCGCACGCGGTGCCGCGGGAGCAATGGGCCGCGATGCTCGGAGGCGCGGGCTTGAGCGAGCAACACGCGCGGCTCATTGCGGATCTGTACGACGCGCACAACGCGGGACGCATCGACGTGCAAGCGCGCGTTAGTGAACGGCGATTCGGTCCCACTACGTTGGCGCAGGCGTTAGCGGCGATCATGCCGCAGGACGCGGCACAGAACGGTTGATCGAGGACCACGGAGATGTCGACCTGCCCCTTGAGATGCGAGGCGAGAAGAATGCCCACTCGTGCGAGCGGCCTGCTCGCGCTCGTGCTGACGTTGTCGGCACTGGTGGGCTGGCGTGCGCTTCGGGATCTGCTCAATGCGATTCCCGATAGCAACGATGATTTTGGTTTGTTTTAGGCGGTGTTAATGCGCTGATATGACGGCCGCAGCGGCAGGCCCAAGAACATCAGGTATCGCGTCGACTAACTGACGAGTCCCCGTCATTCGAACGAATCAATGCGCTTGAATGCGCGGCCGTTCACTCAAGGCAGACACTCAGCCAAAACGTGTTTGCTATCCCACGACACCTTTTGCTGCCTCGCGCCCCGCAACCGCATGAAAAACCTCGCGGGCGATTTTATTTTTTTCTTTAGATTCAGCGGCTTATGTGAGTATCGCCAGCTCAGCAGGTCTACGTTGGCACACCCTATGCAATTACCCCTGTGAGCGCGACAAATAGTGCTCTTCCATCCAGACCGAAGACCCTCACAGGAGATTTACCATGAGCTCGCTGACCATCAAAGACATCGCCCACACCGAAGAACTTTCCGCCAAGGCTCTGTCCGCTGTACGCGGCGGCAGCAACTACAACGCAGGAAACCTCAACCTTGCCTACGGTGGCGGCTTCGCCAGCCCGGGCGTCGTGGTCGCACCCGTCACGCAGACGGACACGTACACGAAAGTCGAGATCCCGACGATCCAGAACTTCGGCGGCCTGCAGTTCGCCAAGGCGTAAGTTAAGCGCCGCGGAGAGTCGCGCTGACAGCGGATGCCGTTCGATCCGATCGAGGTGCGCTCTCCCCGCTTGCACGTCGAACCACACTCGTTAAACCGAAACTGAAACAGCTCCAGGAGACCTACCATGACCTCACTGACCATCAAAGATATCGCCCATACCGAAGAACTGTCCGCCAAGGCCTTGTCCGCTGTACGCGGCGGCAGCAACTACAACTTCGGAAACGGCAATGTTGCCTATGGCGGCGGCTTCGCCAGCCCGGGCGTCGTAGTGGCACCCGTCACGCAGACTGACACGTACACGAAAGTCGAGATCCCCACGATCCAGAATTTCGGCGGCCTGCAGTTCGCCAAGGCGTGAGCTAAGCGCCGCGGAGAGTCGCACCGACATCGGATGCCGTTTCATCCCATAGAGGTGCGCTCTCCCCGCTTGCACGTCGAACCACACTCTTTAAACCGAAACAGAGAAGCAGTTCCAGGAGACCTACCATGACCTCGCTGACCATCAGAGATATCGCCCACACCGAAGAACTGTCCGCCAAGGCTCTGTCTGCTGTACGCGGCGGCAGCAACTTCAACTTCGGGAACTTCAATGCTGCTTATGGTGGCGGCTTCGCCAGCCCGAGTATCGTGGTCGCACCGGTTACCCAGATCAGCACGTACACGAAAGTCGACATTCCCACGATCCAGAATTTCGGCGGCCTGCAATTTGCCAAGGCGTGAGTCCACGGATCGGGAGTCGCAAGACCGGACCCGCATGATGGATCCTTTGCAGGTCTGACGGCTTTACTCCTGGGGAGCGCAGTGGGATGGCCACGCGGTTGGTCCAGCCATCGCAGTTCGTTCTCCTTCCGAACCCTCCGGACCTGTCACCGAGGTTCGGATCTCGGGGCCCGCCGGCCAGTCCGCCCGGCGGGATTTTTTGCGCGCTGTAGCTCAAGAGCCAGGCGATCGCGAACATGCGGGCTTGGCATTCTCTCCATCGAGAATGTGCACGGCGACAGATGGTGGAGCATGCACGGGTACAGGCCAATGCCCTTACGGTTCTTCGCCCACGGCGGTCGTCGACGGGCTCATTGACGCCAAAATCTGGTCACGGCAAGCCGCAAGGATTTCGTCGGCCAACGGCGAATCGTCCGGGCAGGCGCGCGACATGACAATGGCACCGACCGCATGCGCCAGCATGTCGAGGGACCTGGCTCGCGCCTGGCCCGTGTCCGCACCGTCCCCCGCACCGCCTTCGGGGCAGAGCACAGTCAACAGGTTCTCAATACCGGCCGCAAACTCGGCCCGAACTGCGTCTGACTGACGTGCGGCATCCCCACCCAGCGCAGCCATCGTGCAGCCGGTCGCGCGGGCGTCGCGGTGCTCGCGGGAAAGGTAGTACCGCACGAACTCAGGTGCGTCGGCACCCGCGCTCAGCGCCACGGTCTGCGCAATACCGCAGGCCGCCGACTCCGCCATCAGATCGGACTTGGAGCCGAACTGCTTATAAAAGCCGCCGTGCGTGAAGCCGGCGGCTGCCATCAGATCGGCAACCCCCACCCCATCGTAGCCGCGCTCCCGAAACAGCTTCGACGCCGTCTCGACGACGTGTTCCCGGTTGGCCTGCGCCTGTGCCTTGGTGATCTTCATTTCGTGACCACAGTGGTTCATGTGTTCGAAGGTTCGATTATACATTGATGTCGATCATCATCAAAACCTTGACACGTTAGATTATGATCGTCATCATTGCGTCCATTGCCAACCCAGAAACTGACCGACATGACCGGAACGACGCTTTTCGAGCCCTACGCCCTTGGCCGCCTGACGCTTGCCAATCGCTTTGTCATGGCACCGCTAACCCGTAATCGCGCGGGCGCGGGGCTAGTGCCCAGCGAACTGGCCGCGACCTATTACGGCCAGCGCGCTTCGGCGGGTCTCATCATCACGGAAGCCACCCAGGTGTCGGCCCAGGCACAGGGCTATCAGGACACGCCGGGCCTATACACGTCTGAGCAAATTGCCGGCTGGCGCAAGGTCACCGAGGCCGTGCACGCCAAGGGTGGGCACATCTTCGCGCAGCTCTGGCACGTCGGACGCGTTTCGCACGCCGACGTCCAACCCGGCGGCGCTGCGCCGGTCGCGCCTTCGGCGATTCGCGCGGAGACGAAAACCTTCGTCAACAACGGATTTGTCGATGTATCCCAGCCACGTGCGCTGGCGCTTGTCGAATTGCCGGGCATCGTGAACGATTTCCGTCAGGCTGCGGCCAACGCAATTGCGGCCGGCTTCGACGGCGTGGAAATTCACGGTGCGAACGGCTATCTGCTGGAGCAGTTCATCAAGGACGGGGCCAACCAGCGCACTGACGCCTACGGCGGCTCTGTCGAGAACCGTGCGCGCCTGTTGCTGGAAGTCGTCGCGGCCGTGGTGAAAGAAATTGGTGCCGATCGCACCGGCGTGCGCATTTCGCCTGTTTCACCGGCAAACGGCATTTCGTGCAGCGATCCTCAGCCGCAGTACGACTACATCGCGGCGCAGCTCAGCGCGCTGGGCATCGTCTACCTGCACGTGGTCGAGGGTGCGACGGGCGGCCCGCGCGATTTCGCACCGTTTGACTACGACGCACTGCGACAGCGGTTCAGGCAGACCTATCTCGCCAACAATGGCTACGACCTGGAGCTCGCCACCGCCAGGCTCAACGAGGGCACCGCAGACCTGTTCGCGTTCGGTCGTGCCTTCATCAGCAATCCCGATCTGGTCGAACGCCTGAAGACCGGCGCCCCGCTGGCTCAGCCCGATTTCGCCACGCTCTATGGTGGCGGCGCCGCGGGCTACACCGATTACCCAGCCATCACCGCTTGAGGCGCGCAGCGCTTGCGCCCCATCCAAACGCTCATTTGAAGGAAACTACTCATGACCACGCTTCCGACTGTTCTCGTCACCGGCGCATCCTCCGGCATCGGTTCCATCTACGCCGAGCGCTTCGCACGCCGCGGCCACGACCTCGTGCTCGTTGCACGCGACAAGGCGCGCCTCGATACGCTGGCCGCACGCCTGCGTGAAGAAAGCGGTGTTGCCGTCGAAGTGCTGCAGGCTGACCTGACCCAACCGGGGGACCTGGCCGCAGTCGAGACCCGACTGCGCGACGACGCTAGCATAGGTATCCTGATCAATAACGCGGGGATGGCTCAGTCGGGCGGGTTCCTGCAGCAGACCAGCGAGGGCATCGAACGCCTGATCACGCTCAACACCACGGCGCTGACGCGGCTGGCAGCCGCGGCCGCTCCGCGTTTCGTCGAGTCGGGCACAGGCGCGATCGTCAACATTGGCTCGGTGGTGGGCTTCGCGCCCGAGTTTGGCATGTCGATCTACGGCGCCACCAAGGCGTTCGTGCTGTTTCTGTCGCAGGGATTGCACCTCGAGTTGTCGCCCAGCGGCGTTTATGTGCAGGCGGTGCTGCCGGCAGCGACCCGTACGGAGATCTGGGAGCGCGCCGGCATCGACGTCAATTCGCTTACCGAGGTGATGGAGGTCGGCGAACTGGTTGATGCGGCGCTCGTCGGTTTCGACCGCCGCGAACTGGTCACCATCCCGCCGTTGCATGTGGCCGGCCGCTGGGAGGCGCTGGATGGCGCGCGTCAAGGGCTCCTGTCGGATATTCGACAAGCGCACGCGGCCGATCGCTACCGGTCAGAAGCCTGAACACTTTGGCCCCTGTCTACGCGAAAGCCAGCCATGCCTAATCGACCGATACCCCCGCTCAGTTCTTGAGATGTAGCTCGATGACCATCACGCACACACAACGCTCACGCGCGTTGCAGACGATCGACTCGACCGGCAGGGTTAGCCAGTCGGCAATGTCCTATGCCCGCGCACAGAACAGCCATGTCAGGGCGGCCGGAACCACTTTCGCTTACCGCGAGCTTGGCCCGCACGGCGGCATTCCGCTGATCCTGCTCAACCACTGGGGCGCCGTGCTGGACAACCTCGATCCGCGCATCGTCGATGGCCTCGCTCGCAAGCATCGCATCATCGCGATCGACTATCGCGGAATCGGGTTATCTGGCGGCCTCACGCCCTTGACCGTGGACGAGATGGCGCGCGACACCATCGCGTTGATCCACGCGATGGGTTTCAGTCAGGTCGATCTGCTCGGCTTTTCGCTCGGCGGTTTCGTCGCGCAGGACGTGGCGCTAAAGGCGCCGGACCTGGTGCGCAGGCTCATCCTCACAGGTACGGGGCCCGCGGGCGGTCGGGGCATCGACCGTGTGGGGGCCAAGTCCTGGCCATTGATGCTCAAGGGCCTGTTGACGATGCGCGATCCCAAGACCTATCTGTTCTTCACCTCCACCGCTAATGGCCGCCAGGCAGCGAGCGCGTTCCTGAAGAGGCTGAAGGAACGCACGGCGGAGCGCGACAGAGGGCCGACACCCCGCGCGTTGCTTCGTCAGCTCAAGGCGATCAAGGCTTGGGGCCGGCAGGCGCCGCAGGATCTCGGCCGCCTGCACATGCCTGTCCTGATCGCCAATGGAGACAACGACATCATGGTGCCTACCGCCTTGAGCCACGATATGGCGCGCCGCATTCCCAACGCGCAGTTCGTCATTTACGAGGACGCAGGACACGGAGGCATCTTTCAGTATCACGCGGACTTCGTGATCAAAGCGCTGGAATTTCTGGCGCATTGAAAACATCGCGGCCGGCGACAGGTACCCAAAACTGGATTTAGAACACCATGAAAGCGCTCACCTTCAAACGCTACGGCAAGACACCCGAAATCGGGTTCGCCGAAGTGCCCCGCCCCACGCTCAAGCCTGATGAACTGTTGGTACAGGTCCACGCGGCGGGGTTGAACCCGATCGACAACATGATTCCGTCGGGGACCTTCAAGCCCGTCCTCAAATTCGAGTTGCCCGCTACGCTGGGCAGCGATATTGCCGGCGTGGTGACCGAGGTCGGCAGTAACGTGACGCGTTTCAAACCGGGCGATGCAATCTTTGCCAGCCTTTTCGATCTCGGCAGGGGCTCGATCGCTGAATTCGCGGCGGTGCCGGAGAGCGTTGCTGCGTCGAAGCCGGTCAACCTCGACTTTGTGCAGGCTGCGGCAGTACCGATGGTCGCGCTCACCTCGTGGCAGGCGTTGAAAGAGCGCGCCCATCTTCAAGCCGGCCAGAAAGTTTTCATTCCTGCCGGGTCGGGCGGCATTGGCACGTTTGCGATCCAGCTCGCAAAGCACTTCGGCGCTCGGGTGGGAACGACAACCAGTACGGGCAACGTACAACTGGTAACCAGTCTGGGTGCAGATGAGGTTGTCGACTATAAGAAGCAGGAGTTCGAGAAAGTTCTGGACGGCTACGACGTTGTGCTTGGCACCATCAGAGGCGATGCGATTGAGAAATCCATGGGCATTCTCAAACCGGGGAGCAAGATCGTGTCGCTCATCGGGCCGCTGGACGCAGCGTTCGCCCGCGCCCGCAGGCTGAACTTTATTTTGAGGTTGGTGTTCGGGCTAATGAGCCGCAAGATCATGCGGCTCGCGAAGAAGCGGGATGTGGCGTATTCATTTCTCTTCATGCGCCCCGACGGAGCCCAACTCTCTGAAATTGGCGAACTCCTCAAGTCGGAACAGGTTCGTCCAATGATCGACAAGGTGTTTCCGTTTGGGCAGGCGAAGGAAGCGCTCGAATACCTGGCCCAAGGACGTGCCAAGGGCAAGGTCGTCGTGAGAATGAAGTGAGTTCTGGAGGGGCGTAGCTTTGGGGCGCAGGTGCAGACGGCCTCGAGTGCGAGCGAAGCGTTAGCCCGTCTGGCGGCCGATGACCGCGCTAACGCACGACGCATATGAGGGTCACTGGAAACCGGATCGTTCGACCGATGTGGCGATGCTTCGACGGGCGCTCGCGCTCAGAAAACGCCCCGACATTCCACATGAGGCCGCAGTCTCTCCGCGAGATGCAATTCGCCCGTTATAGCGGTCCGAGCCGCACTCCTGCCTCGTCATTCGAACGGGTGTTGCTTACGGCCAGCGATAGGCCAGCACGCGTTCAAGCGGATAAGCCAATTCCCTCACCTCTCCGAGTTGATTGCCTCCGAACAGGTAGACGTTGTGGGCGTCCGATCGGATAAAGAACCCGACATGCCCTTTCCATTCGACAGCGTCGTCGGCAGTCAACACAGCAACACAACCATATCTGGGCGCATCGAGCGGATTGCCCCATGAGAGCCACGAGCGAGCCAAGGCCGATCCCGTTCCAGAAATGCCTGACTGCTTCATACACCAGTTGAGGAATGACGAGCACCACGAAATCTTGTCGTCATAACCGGCGAGTTGAGTCGTGTTGTTGTATTCGGCAATCCTCGGGTTGGATTCTCCTGGTCCGTAACGGCTGACGCCCCGTTCCATAAACGCAATATCCAACCAGGCAGGCGTGAATCCGGTCGCTGCTGGCTCGTAACGAAACCCTTCACGCATAAATGTGCTCCGTACAGATGATCCTGTTCGAGTGGGCCGTAGATTGCATGTGGCTGTCCGGAATTGCGGTCCAATAACGGTCGCCGTATGACCGGTGTGGCCATTCTCAGGGGTAAGTGACAAAGCCGGCTTTTGTCATGCATTGGATCGCAGTTGCTGCTTCTCTTGCGCCCGTCGGCTAATAAACCGACATGTAACACGCGCCAGAGTACACCGCGACTTGTTTGTTCCATCAAGATCGCTTCCAACACCAAAGGGTATTCAATTCGGAGCTTCGATAGACGACGCTCAAAGTACCTTTGCTGAGGGAGAGCGGCCGATACCCTCTGTAACTTGCAGACGCAGGCCTTAACCCGAAAGAGTCCGAGCTGCGACGTTGCCAGCGTGTTTGCAGACGATCAAGGGCTGCCTTTCTTGTCCGCGCTCTCATATCGAATGAACTGCCTTGAATCCTATGTCAGTATGGTCACTTCAAGCACGATTTAATATCCGTTGGAGTCATTGATCGTTTGCACGACCCTGCGAAGGGGCCGTCCGAGTTCGCGTCGTTATGCAGGGTTAATAGTTGACGCAGCACTCTGGATTTAACTTTTCCGTTACACTTTCCAACAAAAGTTGTCTTGCGGCGGTTTTTAGGAATTTGGTGTTGGGGTATTATTCGGCCAGCGCAAAAGCGCCAAAGAAAAAATCGGCTGTTTGCCACGCTGGGGGCTTCAATGAGTTTTAATAACGCTAGTGACGGAATCTCCGCGTCAGGAGGTTCTATTGCGGGACTATTGAGTGGCGCGGAGTCATTTGCCGGAGTCGCAAGTAGTTTAGGCGGACCGGTTGGCAGCTCATATGCAACGGGAGTCGTTAATCAGGCGGCACGCGCGGTTCAACTGGCCCAGACGGCGTCGAACCTGATCGGCAAGACGCCCTCAGCCGTCGCAGACGCCATCAATTCGCTTGCAACCAAGCCCCAGCTCACCCAGCAGAATCGCTTCATGTCGATTCGGACGCCGCTCGGCCCGGATGTGCTTCTGGTCACCGCGTTGGTGGCAGACGAGTATCTGAACCGGCTGCCAGAGATTCATCTCGATCTTATATCACAGCGACGCGATATCCAGATTGACTCTCTCGTCGGCCAAGTCGTTTCTGTCTCGCTTAAGCCTGAACAGGGCGGACTGCTTTCCGCAGTGCCAAAGAACCCTAACCAGTCCGAGCGCTTCTTTCACGGCTTTGTCATTTCCTTTTCGCGCGTTGGTAATTCTGGCACTGTTACGCGCTACCAGATGACGGTCGTGCCCTGGCTATGGTTTCTCAGCCGCTCGACAGACTGCAGAATTTTCCAGAATAAAACGCCTTCGGATATATTGGCGGAAATATTTTCCGAGTTCGGATTTAGTGATTATGAGTTGAACCTGCAAGGCCAATATAAACCGTTCGAATACATCGTGATGTATCGCGAGTCGTACTTCAACTTCGTGGCACGCCTGATGGAGCAGGAAGGGCTTATCTGGTGGATTCGTCACGAGAAGGACAAACACGTCCTCGTGATCAGCGACAGCAATGCGGGCTTCAGGGCGATCGACGGCCTCGCCGAGATTCCGTTCTACGCGGACAGCGCGGCGAGTGAGAAAAACGGCATCTCGCAGTGGAACGAAGCGTTCAGCTTCCGCGTCGGCAAGATCACTTATCGGGACTTCAACCATCGCACACCGTCGACGCCCCTCCTCCATGTGGAGGTTCCGTCGACCTTGTCGAATCCGAATATCCAGAACACTGAGCGGTACGAATATCACTCGCTCTACGACCACGGCGACGACGGGGAGCGTTATGCGCGCATTGCAATGGAGGCTGAAGAGGCACAGGCCCATCATTTCAATGGTGCATCGTACGTTCAGAAGCTTGACCCGGGCCTGAAATTCAAACTGGTCAATCATCCGGTATCGGCCTTCAACAACAAGGACTTTGCCCTTCTGCACGTACGGCACGAAGCTGCCAACGACTACACACACGAGTCGCACGAACTTCCGTATCGCAACTCGTTTTCGTGCCTGCCGGTGGATATTCCCTATCGGGCCGAACGGCGCACGCCGAAGCCTTACATGTACGGTACGCAGTCGGCGGTGGTGGTCGGGCCGGAAGGCGAGGAAGTCCACACCGACGGCAGTTCTGTGAAGGTCCATTTCTTCTGGGACCGCCGTGGCAAGCAGGATGGTAGCGACTCGATGTGGGTGCGTGTGGCCCAGTCGTGGGCGGGCGGGGGCTGGGGCGGGTCGGCAATGCCGCGCACGGGACAGGAAGTGCTCGTCGCGTTTAACGAGGGCGACCCTGACAACCCGATCATCGTCGGTCGCGTCTTCAACGGAGAGAAAACCAACCCCTACCACCACACCGCGGGCCGGACGATGGGGTTGCGCAGCAAGACCATCAACGGCGACGGGTTCAACGAACTGAAGTTTTCGGATGTCGCCGGATCGGAAGAGGTCTTCATCCACGCCCAGAAGAATCTGAACACCGTCGTCAAGGATAGCGAGACGCGCTCGATCGAAGCCGGAAATCGGCTCGTGAGACTGCACGCAGGCGATGAAACGAAAGACATCGCCAAGGGTAGCTTGACGGAGACGATCGCGAAGGCGCGCGCGACGACGGCCAATACGATCGATACGAAAGCGGTCGGCGGTGAAGCTGGGCCTGGCAACCAGATGCATCAGGCGACGGACAAGATCGAGCATCGCGTCGGCGCGAGCATCATCACGATGAAGCCCGACAGCATCAAGCTGTCGCACGGTGCGTCGAGCATCCTGATCAACCAGAGCGGAATTTTCCTCGACGGGCCGGTAATTCACCTGAACCAAGGCCTGTTTGTGACGCCGGAGCAGGCGCTGGCCATCCAGTGGGCGCAGCAGCAGGCGATCATCGCGGCGGGTCTGGCGAGTCCGGATCCGAAGGTGCGTGACGCGGCGAAGCGGCTGCAGGCATCTGTCAAGGCGCAGCAGATGGCGAAGTTGGCGGACGCAGTTTATTCGCCCGGTACGGCGCCGCCCGGATGGTCGAACATCAGCAATGACCCTGAGGCTCTGAAGAAACTCGGTCTAAGGCCCGAGGATCTTAAAATTCCCGGTAGCAACTTCGGCTCACAGGCATATGCGCCCGATCCCGCAGTGTTCGGCGACAGCATGAAGCCGACAGTCGCCTTCAAGGGTACCGAGCAGTTGACGGGCGAAGACATGGCGAACAATCTCGCACAGGGCCAAGGCAAGCTGTCGCCATACTATGCTCAGGCTGTGAAGATCGGCAGTCTCGTGGATGAAAAAGACATGGCGTCAGGCGTTGAGATGACCGGACACTCGCTCGGAGGAGGGCTGGCCGCAGCGGCGTCCGAAGCCAGCGGATCAACCGCCACGACATTCAACGCAGCAGGTTTGAACTCAGCGACGCTTCCGTTGTACGGCGCATCGCAGGTCAATTCATCTATCACGAACTATCGGGTAGACGGCGACATTCTGACCGGGATGCAGGAAGGCAAACTCGGTCCGATTAGCGACGCCACTGCGGCTGTAATGCCCAAGGCAGTCGGTGAACAGATTGACATTCCAGGCAGCGCGATGACCACGTTATCGCGTCACAAGATGGCGGAGGTCAACGCGGGCATGGAGTCGACAGTCGCGGACCAGCAGTCGTCGCTGCTTCAACTACTTGGAACGCATTAGATGAAATATCGAAAACTCGCAATTGCTGGGGCATTCGCCGCAGCAGTGTGCGTCGCTACCCCGCTCTGGTGGCCAACTCAGGCACAGGAAACGCATATGTCCGGATTCAAACGCTATCCTCCCGAGGACTTTTTCTCAGGCCCAGAACTGGAGTTGGCCCACGCGATCCGGGACGGTGACCTTGCACACACGAAGGCACTGATTTCAAAGGCCAACCTTGATCTGGTAGGCAACAAGGAGATGACCTTGCTTGCGTTCGCCGTGCAGGAAACAGTTCCCGTCAAGAACGACGCAGGAAATGTTCGCTATCAGATCGTGAGCGAACTGGTGCGGCATGGTGCGAAACCACAACAATCGTTTGGTCTCACCAAAGACAATGTTGCGTATCTCGCGGCGCGCGCCGACTCGCCAAACCTCCTCAAGGCACTGCTAGCCGGCGGCATGAGTCCTGATCTCAGGTACGACGGCAACACGCCCCTTCTCTTTGCTACAGCCGATGATAATCTTCTGCCGCAATTGCGCGTGCTGGTGGAGAACAACGCGAACGTGAACATCAAGGATTCGCTCGGCAATACGGCGATCTTTGACGCTACGCGGATCCGGCAATGGGACGCTGTCGATTACCTGCTTGCACACAAGGCAGACCCAACGGTCACCAACGATGTCGGAGTTTCCTACGCAAAATCGTTGAGCAAACAGCTACAGAAAACGCCCAAAGACTCCCCCCAGATGGAGCGCATCGAAGCGATCCGGAAAAAAATCATCGACGCAGGCGCAAAGTGGCCGACAGCTTAACGCAAGGTCTTACAGCGGATGGGGGGTGGATGTCGCGCTGGAAAACCATGGCCGTTATGTTGATAGTCATAGCGGCTGCGACGATCGTCGCTTTCCGGTGGGTTAATCAGGACGAGAAGCCCGGGCAATCGGACTTTCGAAGATACCCACCGACGCGCTTCTTCACTGGCGCATCGCTCGAGCTTGCGATCGCGATTCGGGATGGCGATCTCGCCCGTACAAGGGAACTGATACCGAAGGTCGACTTGAGCCTGGTAGGCAGGAAAGAAATGACGATGCTCGCGTTCGCCGTCCAGGAAACGGTCCCCGTCAAAACGGACGCAGGCAACGTGCGCTATCAGATCGTTAGCGAACTGGTCCGCCATGGTGCCAAACCGGAGCAGCCATTTGGTCAAACCAAAGGCAACGTTGCGTATATCGCCGCCCGGGCTGACTCACCCGCCCTGCTCAAGGCGCTCCTGGCAGGAGGCATGAGCCCTGACCTGCGATACGACGGGGACACTCCCCTGCTTTTCGCAGTTGCCGAAGACAATCTTCTACCTCAATTGCGCGTGCTCGTAGAAAACAACGCAAATGTGAACCTCAAGGATTCGCTTGGCAACACCGCGATTTTCGGAGCCACCCAAATCCGCCAGTGGGACTCCGTTGACTATTTGTTATCGCACAAAGCCGACCCTACCGTCGTCAATGACGGTGGCGTGACATACGCCAAGGTGCTCAAGATTGAGCTTGACAGTACGCCGAAAGGCTCTCCCCAGCTTGAGCGTATCGAGGCGATACGCAAGAAATTAATCAGCGCAGGCGGGAAGTGGCCGACGGCATGAGAGGTACCCGAGATGAAAAACGCAGGGTTGCCGGCATGAGACGACATCCCTAGGTAGCGCGATGACCACGTTATCGCGTTGCAAGATGGCGACGGTTAATGCAGGGTTAGACGACAGTGTTAGGCGGCCCCTGCTCGCGATCGCAAAGCGAATCGTGGCGGCCGGGGATACATGCCGCCGAGGAAAGTCAGCGGTGGCGCGGCACGCAGTCGCAGGACGCAGGCAACAGGTATGCAAACCACAAGCAGCGGATAGAACACAACCATGTCACGTTATCAGATGAACGATGCCGCCATCGATCTGCCCGAGCAGTTCAAGGACGGCACCATGCACCTGTTCACCGTAGAGCGCAACGGCATCAACGCGTTCACCTTTGTCGTGTCACGCGCTGATATGGACGAAAGCGATACGGTAGATACGTTCGCGCATAAGCTCGTCCAGCAAATGCGCAAAACACTGCCCCGCTTCGAACTGAAAAACCTGCGAGCAAGGGAAGTCGACAGTGAGACGGCGAGAGAAATCGACTATATCTGGGTCTCTCAGGGCACGCCGTTACACCAGCGACAGACCGTTGTGATGGCGCGGGGAGCCTCAGGCACGAAGCCCCGTGCAATCAGTTTCATAGGGACGTGCCCGAACGGCTTTACGCCGGAGTGGGCAGAGGAATACCAGAAGCTGGTCGGGAGCGCGAAACTTGCCAAGCGGGGAGCTGGACCGTTCGCGAGCCGTATGCTTCCTGCTGACGCAGACGGGCTGGTCTTCGTTCTGCGAGAGGCCGACGGGTCGCTGGTAGTCGTGCCGACGTTGTCGCAACTCTTCGGTTATAACATCGCGGACGCGCTCGACCCCAAGGTCGCGTTCTTCGATCACACGGGGGCACCGATCGGGCTCGAGCGGACAACGGAACTAGGAGAAGGCTGGGCGCATCCCGACGGCGAGCGCTATATGTTCTGGACTCTCGACCCGGCGACTCACCCTCGCCTTGCCCATCGGCTCGACGCTGTACGCAGCGTCAGTGGCATCAGCAGTCTGTCTAGCGTCGACGCCGTGCGCCGATATCTGGCTGATGTGTCCGTCTCTGTACCCACGAAACCGGCGGTTAGCTGATGGATTCGCTACTCGCCGCAGCCCGACTCGGAGACCCGGTCGCGCACACAGCTTCCAAAGGCTGGATGCTCGCCGGTCTGATCGGTGGCGCATTGCTTGGTGCAGCAGTCGTAGCGCTTACGGGCGGCACAGCATTGATCGCGCTGGCCGCAGTGGCAGCGGGAGCTGCTGCCGGTGGTGGTATCGGCGAAGTACTGGGCACGATGTCCTGGGCGCCCCGACACGTCACGGGCAGTCTCATATCCGGATCACCAAACGTCTTCATCAATAGCCGCTCAGCTATCCGAGCGCACATCAGCAACGCGCTTTGTAGCGACCACTCAGGTGCTCCACAGGTCGTCGCGCAGGGTTCGAGCACCGTCTTCATCAACGGCCAGCCCGCAAGCCGCAAGGAGGACATGCTTGCATGCAGCGCGGTCATCAGCGACGGCTCGCCCAATGTATTCATTGGCGGTGCACGCCAGACGACCGATGACATCAGCCCGGAGGTTCCGGCCTGGATGAACTGGGCGATGCTCGGCGTGGGAATTGCCGCGGCGGTCGTGCTCGCGGGGCCCGTTGTCGGCCTGATCGGCGCAGCGGGCGGATTCGCCGGCGGGGAACTCGGCTCTGCGGTCGGCGGCGCTGTTTTCGGTGAGGGTTCGGATGGCCAGAAGTGGTCGATGCTGGGTGGATCGCTCGTTGGCGGTGGACTCGCCGGCAAGGGCGCAGGCATGCTCGAGGCGCCCAAAGAGCCTGTTCCCATCGCTTCGCTCGAATCGCCAAAAGAGCCTGTCGCCGCGCCGGTTTCGCGCTTTGACTATACGGTCGATAAGGTGCCCGCTGACCTCGAACCCAACACGGCTGGCGTCTACGGGTACATGCCCAAGGAAGGGACCGAATTTCACCAGTCAAAGTGGGGTGTAGACTGGACCGACCCCGAAGCAACAGCGGGTGCGACCGCGAAGCGGATCGACTATCACGAGGGTATGGAACAGAAAGAGGCCTGGATCGCGGACCAGAGAAGCGCGGGCGTGCCGGACGAAGAGATAGCCCAGCAGATAACCAATAGTCGCAACGCAGACCGCCTTTCCTACTACACGGAAGAGCAGTTGCCGGGCGTATACGCGCGCAACCTGGCCAAGTATGGTGACAAGATGGGCCCGAGCTACGATTATCTGATCGAGAGCGGCAAGACACCTCAACAGATCATTGAAAGTGCAACACGCACGAACCCGACCATGGACATCCTCACGGGCATCGCGAAAGTCAAATGAACGAAACACAGATCATCGTCCGTACCCTGCCGAACCGTCCGAGACTTGTGCTGGACAAGCCGACGGGCAGCCTTACTCCCGTCAGCGGGTCAGAGTCTTTGCCCGTGCGCGGTTTTGCCTTTCCCGTGGAGGGCAAGACATTTGTGCAGTACGCTGAAGACGGAAGGTTGTACCTTCAACTCGGCGAGCCGCGCTGGGAGGTTGGCCCGTCGAGTGACGTGAGCTATGGCCATAACTTCGACAGCAAGACGACGACGTTCACCATCAACGGATTCAGCCTCGAATATGAGGCATGGTGGGCGCACGATCCAACATTCAACAAGTTTGCGCCGGAACGTGATCAGGACGAAGACCCCCTTGCCTACGTGTATCACCTGTACAGGAATGACGAGGAACGGGAGGACTACATTCGCCGCATGATGCAAGGCTGAAGGCTCGCGATTCTCGTAATGAAGCCCCTCGGTCTCGCGCTTGGGAATTTGCCACCAAAGACCATCGCTTGCACCTGCGATCCTGGGGCCTTCTCACCGCACACAGCTACGCATAAATACCGATTCCCGCCTACTCATTCTCATCGAAGTAATGCCCAAACTTGAGCTGCTTCGTACGGATATAGCGCTCGTTTTCCTCGCGCATCGGAATGGCGAGCGCGACGCGTTCGCAAACCGGAATCCCGTGTTTTGACAGCGTGTCGAACTTTTCGGGATTGTTGCTCATCAAGCGGACCGAGGTCACTTTCAGCGTGCGCAAGATGCCCGCCGCCGAGTCGTATTCGCGTGAATCGTCCGGCAGACCGAGATCGAGATTAGCCTCGACGGTATCGCGGCCCTGCTCCTGCAGCGCATAAGCGCGGATCTTGTTCGACAGACCGATGCCTCGGCCTTCGTGCCCACGCAGATACAGAAGCACGCCGCAGCCTTCGGCCGCGATATAGCGCAGCGCAAGATCGAGTTGCTCGCCGCAATCGCAGCGGTACGAGCCGAGCACGTCGCCCGTCAGGCATTCGGAGTGCAAACGTGTCAGCACCGAAGACCGGTTCGCGACGTCGCCCATCACGAGAGCAAGATGTTCGGCGCCGCTTTCGACCACGCGAAACACGTAAGAGGTGAACGTGCCGTAGCGCGTGGGAAGCGTGGCGGTGGCGTCGAGAACGACGCATTCGCCGTTGATGGCGCCGTCTACTACGGGCGACGGATCGTGAGACGTGAGCATGGCGTTAGACAAAGGTGCTGAACATGAACCCGATGAAACCGGGGATAAGGTACGGACAGGAGTTTACCGCTAATCGGCCGACCTCACCGTATGCCCATGCATGGCGCAACGATCTTGCACCAGCGAAGCGCCCAACTCACCGCAAGTGCAATAGTTTGAGGCCGCACTACCCGAAGTAAACGCTTCGCGCGCTCCAGGTATTCCCGAACACACTCGCTGGCGTCTCGCGCCTATACTGGAATTGCTTGGTCCTCGACAGCCGCCGCGCCGGCGTGCTGCACCGCGAAACGGAGCCGCTCCATGACAACCGTTGCACAGCTTCTTAAAACCAAACCGAACAACACGACCGTCTACACGATACGGGCCGACGACTCCGTGTACGAAGCGATCAAGCTGATGGCTGAGAAAGGCATTGGCGCGCTCGTCGTGACGGACGGCGACAGCATCGCGGGGATCGTCACCGAGCGCGATTACGCGCGCAAGGTCGTGTTGATGGACCGGTCTTCGAAGGCCACGCCGGTGCGCGAGATCATGAGCAAGGCCGTGCGCTTCGTGCGCCCCGAGCAGACCACCGACGACTGCATGGCGCTCATGACCGAGCGGCGTATGCGCCACTTGCCGGTGATCGAAAACGACAGACTCGTGGGAATGGTGTCGATCGGCGACCTCGTGAAGAACATCATCGCCGAACAGCAGTTCACCATTCAGCAACTCGAGTTCTATATTCACGGCGAGCGTCCCTGACGCGCCGCGCCTGCCGCATGTACGAGCCGCAAAAAAAGCCCAATCGCTGAACGGTTGGGCCAAGCTACCTTGCGGCAGCGGAGGTTCCTGTGAATTCCTGGGCGGTATGTGACACCGCGCAACGCTTTGCCTGGCATGCAGGCTACGGCGCCGTGTGACGCGGTGTCGGCCATGGACCTGAGTCTTTGCGTTAGCCCGCCCAACGTGTCAGAACCACGTGATTCGGTATTTCAATCCCGCTGGAAGACCGCGCGCCGTCTGATCTAGCGGCACGCTCTCCTACTCAAATCCAGAATTGCAATGCTTGCGGCAGCAGCCGTATCGCGCTTGATGAATCCAACGCTCTGCGGCCTTAAGAAACTGGCCGGCCGGTTGCAGACTCAACTAGCGGAGACTGCCGACGCGGCCAAGCTGCAGAATCTTAGTTGCCGAAATAAACCGACTTCGCGCCAGTCATGGGCTCACGCACGCCGCCCGATTGCGACGAGCCATTCGCGACGCCGCCGTAACCGCTGGTGTCGGCAACCGGCAATTGCGTTTGCGCAACTGCAGGATTTTGCGCCTGGACGCGACGCTCGGCGGCCTGGACGTCGGCCGGGTAGTTCGGGTCATTGCTGACTGCCGGGTTGTAACCTGCCTGTTCCAACTGGATCAGCTCGTTGCGGACTTCCGCACGCGTCACGGGTTGCTGGCTCGATTGAGCGAACGATGCGACCGGAGCGGCGAGAACTGCTGCAATGGCGACTGCCTTGATAAGCGATTTCATGGTTATTACCTCCAGACTTGGTTTTATTTGCTGCTTGCCACACCGTGTGGAAGCGAGTGATTCCAGTCTAGTCACCGGCGCACCGAGGGAAAACCCCTAATTGTGAGATACATAATTGTCGTAATCGAAAAAGTCAGCCGGAATTGCCGCCACGCAAAATGCCGCTTGCATCGTTGCCGTAATAATTTCGCCGACGTCCACGCCTGCCTTCCTTTTGGTCAGAAGCTGCGGTCAATTTTGCAAATTGCCGCCGAGGTCGGCGTGAGGTGCAAGAAGCAGCTTGCGCGGACCACTGACGAACGCGCTGCCCGGCTCGAAGAAACGCAGCGGCCGATGCGTTTCCCGCGACAAGCCAATGCGTGTCGTCACACCGACCGGCATATCGCCTTTTTCGATGACACCGATCCACAGGTCGCGCCCGCTGCAAAGATCCTGGCCGTCGAACGATTGGCCGATGCCCAACGCCATAGTGAGGCGGCCGGGTCCGCGCGCCAGGTCGCGCAACGGCACGCCGGGGCGGCGCGCTTCCATCAGCGGCAGGCCCTCGAGCGGCTCTATCGCGCGAATCAGAATGCCCGCGCCGATTTTCTCCGCTTCGGCAGACATATTGAGCATGTACGATAGGCCGTAGGTGAGCCGCACGTAGGCGTAGCCGGGCGCGAGAAACATCGAGCCGTTGTATGGACGGCGTCCGATGAACGCATGGCTGGTCGAATCGCCTACCGGATATGCCTCGGTCTCGACGATGCGACCGCTCATACGCCCTTCGGGCAGGTCGTGCACGAGGTATTTGCCGATCATGAAACGCGCGAGGTCAGCGGCCCCCACGGGCAAATCGTTACGCGACAACGGGATGATGGGAAGCAATGATTTGCTCATGCAGCGTGCCTTTTTGAATGCGTTGGTGGTTGCAGTGACTGGTGCGTGGGTTCGTCCGCGGGCTGATGCATTGGGTAGTCCACGGTAAGTCCACGTTAGTCCACCGTTAGTCCACTTGTTGGGAACACGGGACGCCACGGCCTACACCAGCCCGCCCGGATATGCAGCAAAGCTTTGCTCATCATGGCTTCACCGTTGTAGCAAAGCCTCATTCCGGGCACCGCCGCATTCACCCTGGAACCAATTGGAGTATCGTTTGCTTCCGGCCCTAAGCAAGCCTGCACCGGCTCGCGCGGGCTTCGGCCCGTCGAAGCAGCCAAAACGAGCTCGCCAGACTCAAGCATTTGCAAGACCCGCAGTGACGTCCTTCCGATTTGATTCCGCTGTACCCGTAGTGCAACACATGGTCTCCGCCAGGGGACGAGCATATTCACGACAAGGAGAAACTCGCATGAAAGCATCCACGGCAATGAAGATGGTCGGCGGCGCGCTGATCGTATTGGCATCGCTCAACGCATCCGCACAAAGCAGCGACGCTGCGGCGTCCGCACCGGCAACCGCGGCGTCGTCGGCGGCAACGGGCAAGCAGGCCAAGGCTGCCAACCGTGCGCTCGGACGCAAGGTCCGTAGCGCGCTCGCCAAGACCAAGGGCTTGAGCGTCGCGAACATCAACGTGCGCGCACGCGGAGGCGCTGTGACGCTGGCCGGCACGGTGCCTGACCAGTCGCAAGTCGACATCGCAACGCAAGCGGCGCAAGGCGTGGCCGGCGTGACGTCGGTGAAGAACGCATTGACGGTTCGCCCGGTCGGCCAGTAACGACCAGAAGCCGGCGCTCGCGTGGCGCCGGCTGCAACCTCGGCAGGTGCCGGCGTCGAGCTGCCTGACGTTGGCACTCTGCCGGGCGTAACAGGCTCGAGCAACTCTTTCAGCAGTGTCGTCGCATTTTGACGCGTCACGGTTCGCAGTTCGCTGTCTGCAGTCCACGGTCGGCAATCCCGGCCAGACCATTCCAGCGCGGCCTCCAGCTTGGCAATTCCCTGCCCAATCTCGTGCTGCCAGGACCCGCAGCGCCATCAACAAACCTTCCCCGCGCCTGATAAAAAGCTCTACCATCCAAACCGTTGCACCATCCTCCTAACGCACCGGTTTAATTCGTCGCTCCCGTTTCCAAAGCCCGCCTCGTCGCACGATTCACGAACAAGTACCAGACAAAAGGATGCCCGATGGCCAAGCCGCCGACCGTCTTGCCCCGCTGGACTCTCGCCGTGCCGCTGGTTGCGTGGATCGTACTGGGCGCGGCCTACGCGTTGCCGGGCAACCAGTTACTGCTCGTGCTAGTGGGTATCGCGCTCTGCGCCGCGGTGTTCACGGCAGTGCATCACGCTGAAGTGGTCGCGCACCGCGTCGGCGAGCCGTTTGGCACGCTAGTTCTCGCTGTGGCCGTGACCGTGATCGAGGTCGCGCTGATCGTCTCCGTCATGCTGACGTCCGGCCCCGAGAAAGCGGGCCTCGCACGCGATACCGTGTTCGCCGCGGTCATGATCGTCTGCAATGGGATCGTCGGACTGTGCGTGCTGGTGGGCGGCATCCGCCACCGCGAGCAGGATTTTCAGAGCCGCGGCGCGGCTGCGGCTCTCGCCGTGCTGGCCTCCCTATCGGTGTTGACCCTCGTCATGCCGAACTACACGACGACGAGCGTCGGCCCGATGCTGTCGCCGTCGCAACTCGCTTTCGCCGGCGCGTCGTCGCTAGTGCTGTACGGCGTGTTCGTATTCGTCCAGACGGTTCGCCATCGCGATTACTTTCTCGCCGGCGTGCCCGACGAAGACGTGCACGCCGCGCCGCCCAGCGCCGGACTCGCGCTTACGAGCGGCGGCCTGCTGGTGGCGTGCCTCGTCGCGGTGGTGCTGCTCGCGAAAGTGTTGTCGCCGGTCGTGGAGACAGCGGTTCAGAATGCCGGCGCGCCGCCGGCGGTGGTAGGCATCATCATCGCCGCGCTGGTGTTGCTGCCGGAAGGTCTCGCCGCCGTACGCGCGGCGCGCGCCGACCGCTTGCAGAACAGCCTGAATCTGGCGCTCGGCTCCGCGCTCGCGAGTATCGGCTTGACCATTCCAACCGTGGCTGCCGTGTTCCTGACGACGGGGCAACCTCTCGTGCTCGGCCTCGACGGCAAGGAGACCGTGCTGCTCGTGCTTACGCTGATTGTCGGCACGCTGACGCTGAGCACAGGACGCACGACGATCCTTCAGGGCGCGGTGCACCTGTCGCTCTTCGCCGCATATCTGTTCCTGTCGTTCGCGCCGTAGCTTTGCGCTCTGCCGCCCCGCCTTCAAACGCGCGGAACATCGACACCTATTCTTCCCAATGCGCGGCGATCCAGTCGCGAAAGAGATTCAGCTTCTGCTGATGCGCAACCGAATCGGGATACACAAAGTAGTAGCGCCAACCCGTTTTGAGGACCATATCGAAAGGCCGCACGAGACGCCTCGCGGCCACGTCCTCGTCGATTAGCGCGAGGTCGCTGATCGCCACGCCGAAGCCCTGCAACGCGGCGTTGGTTGCCATGTCCAGAGTGTCGAAGCTCGGTCCGTGCTCGGCGTCGATCTCGCGCGCGTCTGCCGTGTCTGCTTCGGCGATCTTGGCAAGCCACATTTTCCAGTCACGATGATCTCGCGTCGGATGCAACAGCGTATGCCGCGCGAGATCCCCGACGGCCGCGAGCGGCTTGTCCTTCAACAGATCGGGCGCGCACACGGGCGTGAGACGCTCCTCGAATAGCGGCACCGCCTGCACGTCCGCACCGGGCGACGAGCCATAAATGATCGCGGCATCGAACGGTTCGAGCTGGAAGTCGACGTCGTGCTGCCATGTCGTGGTGATCTGCACATGCAGGTCCGGATATTCGGCCTGGAAGCGCATGATTTTCGGCAGCATCCAGCGCATGACGCAAGTGGGCACCTTCAGCGCGAGGTCCGTGCGTTGGCGCGTCAAGCGCAGCGAAATCTCCTCGATTCGCGCGAAGCTTTCCTTCACCGCCGGCAGCAGCAACTCGCCCTCCGCGGTCAACGTCAGCCCTTTCGCGTGGCGCTTGAAGAGCGGAAACTTGTAGTAGTCCTCCAGCGCGATGATCTGCCGGCTCACCGCGCCTTGCGTGAGGCACAGATGATCGGCGGCGCGCGTGAAGCTGCGGTGACGCGCAACGGTTTCGAAAATCTGCAGCGCGTTGAGCGGCGGAAGGCGTCGCATGAAGTATCAGGTATCCGGATCAGAAAAAATCATTGCGGCGGTGTGAAGGACCGAGGTCGTCATTCGTCGCCTGCCCACAGGATACGCGATCGCGCGTCGCCGCACGAGTCGTGGCAACGCGTAGCGGCATGCGTTGCGCTCATGCGTCGGTCGAAAAATGCGCCGAATGTGCGCGGCGCGCACTGCAGCGGGGCACGAGGCCACCACGAGCGCACCAGAACCGAGCTTTGCTCATACCTACGGGCAAGCGCAGAGTGCGGAAAAGCATGGACGTTAACCCGAATACGCCGGTGGCTCAACCTTCGGGCGGATCGCGTGACGCGCTTTCCGCACTTCGCGATACGTGCCCGGCATGAGATTACGTCATGCCCTCCATGCGCATATTTCGTTTGTTGACGGATTTTGGCAAACCTAGAGTGCATCCACAGTCCGCAGCCGCCAACGCCAACGAACGGTGCCGTGCGGTGCGGCGGTAGCGGTCACAGCGATTATCACCAGGCAACAGGCGTTCAACACAGGGAGACCGCCATGCAAGAGATCAAACGGGGCAGAAGGCAGGCCATCAAGACGATTGGCGCAGCGCTCGCGGCGTCCACGTTGCCGATGCCGTTCGTCAGTCTGCGCGCGCAGCAGCAGAACTTCAGCGGCAAGACGTTGCGCCTCCTGACGTGGTCCGACGACACGGGCGCGGCCGCGCTGCGCAACATCGCCGCGACGTTCACCGCGAAGACCGGCGCGAAGGTGATCGCCGACCGCGCGGACGGCACCTCGGGCATGGTCGCGAAGGTCAAGGCCGCGGGCGAGCGCCCGACCTACGACGTCATCACGCTCGCGGGCGTGGGCGCAGCCGGTCTCGGCGACGCTGGCTTGCTGATGAAGCCCGATCTCGACAAGCTGCCCAACCTGAAAGAAGTGGCGCCGCAGTACCGCACTGGCGCGAACGGCTTTGGCATTGGCTACCTGCTGTGGTCCGACGGTCTGATCTACAACACGTCGACGGTGAAAACCGCGCCGTCGTCGTATGAAGCGCTGTGGGACCCCAAATACGCCGGCCGCCTGTTCCTGCCGCCGCCGGAATGGGCCGAAGCGGTCGATCTGGCGATCATCGCCGCGAAGATGAACGGCGGCTCGCAGCAGAACATCGAGCCCGGTTTCAAGAAGCTGATGCAACTGAAAGACCACGTCATGACGCTCGGTGAAAATCCGAATCAGGTGGCCGATCTCTTTCGCACCGGCTCGCTCGACATTGGCGGCATCTATTCGCCGGCGTTTTTCCCCGATCAGATTCGCAAGCCGGAATACAAGATGGGCGTGACGTACGGCATGAAAGAAGGCTTCGCCACGCAATTGATGTTCACGGTGATCCCGAAATCGCATCCCGGCGACATCGATCTCATCCACGCCTTCATCAATCATTCGCTCGATGCCGGCGTGCAAGGCCGCATGGCCGCCGACGTGCTCAACGGCCCGGTCAATTCGAAAGCGGTGATTCCCGCCGAGAGCCGCGCGTTCGTGCCAAGCGCGCAGCAGATCGCCGAGAAAGCCGTGCTGCATGACGACAAGGCGCTCGCCGCCGTGCAGCCCGCGTGGATCAAGCGCTACACCGAAATCTTTTCGGCATGACGACGATGCCAGCGCGCTTCTCGCGGCGTGCTTCAGCGGCCTCCTCCGATGCTACGGCTCACGAGGCGGCGCCTGGCATGGGCGCCGCGTCCCGCGCCGCACTCATCGCAGGACCCGACGCCACAGGACCCGACGCGCCTGCGGCCAGCGTCGCGCAGAAGGCGAGGCCATGGCTGCTGCTCGCGCCGATCCTGCTGTTTCTCGCGGTGCTCGGCGCGGCGGCGCTCGTCGTGTTGCGCATGAGCTTCGGCACGCAAGGCAACGAATGGCATGGCTTCACGCTGCAGAACTACGCTGATCTGCTGGACGGCTACTTCATGCGGTCGTTGTGGCTCACATTGAAGCTCGCGTTCCAGAGCATGATCTGCGCGGTGCTGCTGGCCATTCCGGTCGCGCTCGCGATGGCGCGCACGACGTCGCGTCTCGCGCGGCGGCTGTTGCTGGCCGGCGTGCTGCTGCCGCTGCTCGTCAATCTGCTGCTGCAAGGCTATGGCTGGCTGATCATCCTCGGGCCGGCCGGTTTGCTCAATCACGCGCTGCTCGGCAGCGGTCTCATGCATCGTCCGTTGATGTGGCTGTACCGTGAAAACGGCGTGCTGCTCGGCCTCATCCAGACGGCGTTTCCACTTGCGGTGCTGCCGCTTTCGAGTGCCATGCGCGCCGTCTCCAGTTCATTCGAGGAAGCCGCGGCGACGCTCGGCGCAACGCGCTGGCAAACGCTGCGGCATGTCCTGTTGCCGCTCGCCATGCCCGGTCTGGTGTCGGGCGCGCTACTCGTGTTCGCCTACAACGCCAGCGCGTTCGCCGTGCCGCTTTTGCTCGGCGGCCGCCGCGTGCCGATGCTCGCGGTACTGGTTCACGATCAGGTCGCGCCTTTGCTGAACTGGCCGGCCGCGTCGGCATCCGGTGTCGTATTGATGATCGCGACGCTCGCCGTGATGGCGCTTTCACAACGACTCGTGCGCCGCACCCAACGTCTCGCCGAGGAGCCCCACGCATGAGCACGCCCGTCCCGAGTGCGCGCTTGCATCGCGCGTCGCCGCCGCCCCGCTGGCCGCGTCTGTCCAACGCTCTGCCCGGTCAGCTCGGCAAGGCCACGGCCTTGCTCGCGGCGATCGTGCTGTTCGTCGCCGCGCTGCCCATTCTCACCATGATCACGATGTCGTTCAGCGCGGCCGACACGCTGGAATTCCCGCCGCACGCGTACGGTCTGCACTGGTATCGCGCCGCATGGCAAAGCTTCGTGTCGCCGGACGCAACCAGTTCGCTTTCGATGGGCGCCGCGTTGAGCACGAGCCTGATCGTCGCGCTGTCGACCATGCTGATCGCGACGCTCGTCTCCGTGCCCGCGGCTTACGCGCTGAGCCGCTATCGCTTTCGCGGCAAACCGGCGGTCGAGCAACTGGTCGCGCTGCCGCTCGTCTATCCGCTCGTGATGCTGGGCCTGTCGCTGTTGCTTGTCTTCAACGTGCTGCCGGTCGAACTCGGCGTCTTCCGCCTGATCGTCGCGCACGTGATTCTGGCTCTGCCCTTCACGGTGAAAAACTGCGCGGCGTCGGTCGCCTCGATTGGTCCCGAGTTCGAAGAAGCGGCCTGCGTGATGGGCGCGAGCCCGGCCCGCGCGCTCGTCGACGTGATCCTGCCGCTGATGCGGCCGGGCATTCTCGCCGGCATGCTGTTCGCGTTCATCGTGTCGTTCAACGAATTCACCGTGACGTTCTTCCTGTACACCATCGACACGATGACCTTGCCGGTGTGGCTCTACAGCCGCACGGTGTCGTCGCTCGATCCGACCGTGTTCTGCTTCGCGGTGTTTATCGTCGCGATCGATTTCGCGCTGATCTGGCTGCTCGAAAAGCTGATCGGCGACGAAGGGGTTGCGCTGTGACCGCTCGTGTTTTTCCGACGCCTTCTTGCTGGAGCATTCGATGACTCATCTGACCTTGCAGGCCGTGACCCGGCGCTTCGGCGCGGCCTATGCTGTCGACAGCGTCGATCTGAGCGTGCCGGACGGCAAGCTCGTGTGCTTTCTCGGCCCGTCGGGCTGCGGCAAAACCACCCTGCTGCGGATGATCGCCGGCCTCGAAACGCCGACCTCGGGCAGCATCGAATTCGCGGGCCGCGACATCACGCGCGTGCCTGCCAACCAGCGCGACTTCGGCATGGTGTTCCAGTCGCTTGCGCTCTTTCCGCACATGAGCGTCGCGCAAAACGTCGCCTATCCGCTGAAGCTGCGTAAGACGCCGAAGCCCGAACAGGCGCGCCGGATCGCCGAACTGCTCGAACTGATCCAGTTGCCGCATATGGCGAACCGGCCGGTCACCCAGCTTTCCGGCGGCCAGCGGCAACGGGTGGCGATTGCGCGTGCAATCGCGTCGCAGCCGAAACTGCTGCTTCTGGACGAACCGCTTTCCGCGCTCGACGCCAAACTGCGCGAAGCGATGCAAGTTGAAATCCGCCTGCTGCAACAGCGCCTCGGCATCACCACGATCATGGTCACGCACGACCAGCGCGAAGCAATGACCATGGCCGATGAAATCGTCGTAATGGAAAAAGGCCGCATCGCTCAGGTCGGCAAGCCGCTCGACATCTATCGCGATCCGGTCAGCGAGTTCGTGGCCGACTTTATCGGGCTCGGTAATATCCTGCCGGTCACTTACGACGGCGCGGGTGCGGTCAGTCTTCCAGGCGGCGTGCGCATTGCGGTGTCGCAGGCGGCTCGCGTTCCGGAGTCCACGAGCGACATCCGTTTGCTGATCCGTCCCGAGGACGTCTGCGTGAAATCCGCGACCGGCGCCGCCGCAGGGCAGAACCGGCTGGCCGGTACGGTCACGTTTATCCGCGACGTAGGCGCCTCGCTTGAGGCGACGATCGATTGCGCCGGCTTTACGCTGACTGCCGCAACTACGCCGCGCGAAACACCGGGCCTTGCGCTCGGCATGCCGGTGCTGGCCGAACTGCCGCCGCACGCGTGCAAGCTGATCGCCGCGCGCGCGGTGCAGTGATATCAATCGTATTCCAACACGACAGTTGCAACACACTCGACAGAGGACAGACCATGAATCAGCTCATTAAGCAACTCAAGCCCGTTCGCTCGACAGCGCGCCGCGCATTCGCCACGCTGGCCGCAGCGCTGGCGTTCACCGGCGCTGGCGCGCTCAGCGCGTTTTCGCCGGCCGCTCATGCCGATGCGCTCGACAGCATTGCCAAATCGGGCACCGTGCGCATTGGCGTGTTCATGGACTATCCGCCGTTCGGCTCGATCGGGCCGGACATGAAGCCGATGGGCTATGACATCGACGTCGCGAATCTGATCGGCCGCGCACTCAACGCGAAGGTCGAACTGGTGCAGGTGACGGGCGACAACCGCATGGCATACCTCGCGGACCGTAAAGCCGACATGCTGCTGTCGGTCGGCCAGACGCCCGAGCGCGAGAAGGTGATCGACTTCTCGCAGCCGTACGCGCCGTATTACCTGGCCGTATTCGGCCCGAAAGCATTGCCGGTGAAAAACGCCGCCGATCTGGCAGGCAAGTCCATTTCGGTCGCGCGCGGCACGCTGGAAGACCTGAGCGTGACGAAAATCGCGCCGCCCAGCGCGAACATCAAACGTTTCGACGATCCTAACGGAGCAATTTCGGCGTTTCTTTCTGGTCAGGTACAGTTGATGGTCGTCGGCAACGACGTCGGCGCCACGATTCTCGCGCGTCATCCCGCGAACGATCCCGAGCAGAAGTTCTCGCTTTTCAGCTCGCCGGATCACGTCGGTTTGAACAAGAACGAGCCGCGTCTGAAACAGAAAGTCGACGAAACCATAGCCAAGGCCCGCAAGGACGGCACCATGAACGCGATTTCGCAGAAATGGCTGCGCACGCCGTTGCCGGCCGATCTCTGATTTTCCTGTACGGAGTTTGACTCACGATGAGCGCCACGCCATGACCTATGCGTTCGATTTCAGCGGCTTCGGCCTCTATGCGGGGATGCTCGCGCGCGGTGTTGCCGTCACATTGGGACTCACGGCGATCTCGACCTTGCTCGGCGCCGTGGTCGGCATCGCGGGCGCGAGCGTCGCGGTGGCCGGACCAAAATGGGCGCGCTGGGTCGTGGCGAGCTATGTGGAACTGATCCGCAATACGCCGTTCATCGTGCAGTTGTTCTTCGTGTTCTTCGGCTTGCCCAGCCTCGGTATTCATATCGACGAAATACAGGCGGCGATTCTGGCGATGACCGTCAACCTGGGTGCCTACGCAATCGAAATCGTGCGCGCGGGCATCGACTCCATTTCGCGCGGCCAGGTTCAGGCCGCGCAAGCGCTCGGTCTGCATGGACGGCAAGTGTTTCGCTACATCGTGCTGCCGCAGGCGCTCGCCAATGTGTTTCCCGCGCTCCTGAGCCAGGTGCTGATCGTGATGCTCGGCTCGGCGGTGGTGTCGCAAATCTCCGTTCCCGATCTCACGTACGCAGCCAACTTCATTCAGTCGCGCAATTTCCGGTCGTTCGAGAGCTACCTGATCATCACGGCGACTTACCTGCTGCTGTCCATCGTGCTGCGGCAAATCCTCAACCGGTTCGGACGCGGCCTGTTTGCGGGCCGCACCGCGCGCGGCGCCGACAGTGCGCCTCGCAGCTGGCGCGCCCGCCTGATGTGGCGCGGCGCCCGCACCCTGCCCGCGGAGCGTTGATCATGGTCGAATTCACCCTGTGGGACATCGCTCGCAATCTGCTGCTCGCGGCGCGCTGGACAGTGCTGCTTTCGTTGATCGCGTTTGTCGGCGGCGGCATCGTTGGCCTGATCCTGCTCGCCATGCGTGTGTCGCCGCTCGCGTGGCTGCGCCGCATCGTCGTGTTGTATGTGGAGGTGTTTCAGGGCACGCCGCTTCTGATGCAACTCTTTCTCGCGTTTTTTGGTCTGCCGCTTCTCGGCGTGGACGTGTCGCCATGGGTCGCCGCCACGGTCACGCTCACGCTCTACACGAGCGCGTATCTGGTCGACATCTGGCGAGGCTGTGTGGAAGCCGTGCCGCGCGGTCAGTGGGCCGCCGGCGCGAGTCTCGGCATGACGTTCAGCCAGCAGTTGCGTTATATCGTCTGGCCGCAGGCGCTCAAAATCGCCGTTGCGCCGACGGTCGGCTTTCTCGTGCAGGTGGTCAAGAGCACTGCGCTGGCGTCGATTATCGGCTTCACTGAATTGACGAAGACCGGCACGATGATCACGAACGCAGCGTTCCGCCCGTTTCCGATCTACGGGATGGTCGCCATGATCTACTTCGCCATGTGCTTTCCGCTGACCTGGTACGCACGCGTGCTGGAGAAACGGCAAAAGGTCGGACAGCATCGCTAGACCGCGCGAGCCGGTTGCGTCGCAGAATGGAAAAAAGCGTCAACCGCCGCAAGACGGTTGACGCTTTTTCATGCGCTCACGCTTTACGCTACAGTTAGCGCGCCGCTTGAGTCGACTTGCGCAGCTTCGTCACGTCGGCGGCCGTGACTCCGGGCGCGCCGTTGTTCCAGCCGGCACGCACGAACGTGAGCACGTCGGCGATCTGCTGGTCGTTGAGCACCGGCGCGTACTTCGGCATCGGATACGGCGCGGGAATACCGCCGATCACGAGGTCCTCGGTGCCGTTGAGCGTCACGTTGATGAGCGACGACGCGTCCTTTTCCAGCACGTTCGGATTACCGGCCAACGGCGCAAGCATCGGCGCAAAACCGCGTCCGTCGACGCCGTGACAATGCATGCAATACGCGGTGTAGACGCGCGCGCCGGCATCGTTCGCGGGACGGTTGAGCGACACCTTCGTCGTTTGCGGATCGTACTTGTAGGGCGGCGCACCGTTGCCGCCCACCGCCGGCAGCGACTTCAGATACGTCGTCATCGCCGTGATATCGCCGTCGTTCAGGTTCTGCGTGCTGTTGTTGATCACGCTCGTCATCGAGCCGAATGCGGAAGCGTGACGATTCGCGCCGGTCTTCAGGAACGCCTGCAAGTCCTGATCGCTCCAGCGCCCGAGGCCGACGTTATGTTCGCCGGTGAGGTTCGTCGCGTACCAGTTGTCGAGCAGACCGCCAGTCAGAAACGCGCTGCCGGTTTCGTCGAGCGCCTTCTCCTGGAACGCAATGCCGCGCGGCGTGTGACATGAGCCGCAGTGCCCGAGTCCCTGGATCAGATACGCGCCGCGATTCCATGCGACGTCCTTGCCCGGCTTGTTCTGGTACACGCCCTTCTCGAGGAACACCATGTTCCAGAGCTTCAACGGCCAGCGCATGTTCATCGGCCATTTGATGTCGGACTCGCGATTGGCCTGCTGCACCGGCGCGACGCCGCTCATGAAAAACGCGTAGAGCGCTTTCATGTCTTCGTCGTTGACCTTTGCATACGACGGATACGGCATCGCCGGATACAGGTTGTGCCCGTCTTTCGCGACACCTTCGCGCATGGCACGGGCAAAGTCCTGTTCCGTATAACTGCCGATACCGGTTTGCGCGTCGGGCGTGATGTTGGTGGTGTAGATCTGGCCCATCGGCGTGTTCATCGGCAAGCCGCCCGCGAACGGCTTGCCTTTCGGCGCCGTGTGGCATGCGGCGCAATCGCCGGCCTTCGCCAGATACGCGCCGCGTTGCACGAGCGCCTGGTCGGCTGCGGATGCCGCCGCGCTTGCCGGCGATGTCTGGGTCAGAAAAGGCAACGCCACGCATAGCGCCGCACCGAAACCCTTCAGAGTGTTTTTCATGTCGGGCTCCCGTTAAGCGGTTTTCAACTGGCTGCCGACCGGCAATTGCCGCAGCCGCTTGCCGGTGGCCGCGAAAATCGCATTGGTCAGCGCCGGCGCGAGCGCGGCTGTTCCCGGCTCGCCGATGCCGCCCGGCGCCTCGCTGCTCTTCACGATATGCACGTCGATAGGCGGCGTCTCGTCGATACGCAGCATCCGGTAGTCCGTGAAGTTGTTCTGCTCCACGCGGCCGTCCTTGATCGTGATCTCGCTATAAAGCGCCGCCGTAATGCCGAAGATGATCCCGCCTTGCACCTGCGCTTCGACGGTGTTCGGATTGACGACCATTCCGCAATCGACCGCGCACACCACGCGCTTGACCGCCACCTCGCCCTGATCGACCGCGACATCGACGACGATTGCGAAGTAGCTGCCGAACGCATGCATGACCGACACGCCGCGCCCTTGGCCCTTCGGCACCGCGCTGCCCCAATTGGCTGCCTGCGCGGCAGTGTTGAGCACGTTCAGCGCACGCGGCGTCTTGCCGAGCAGATCGCGCCGATATTTGACCGGGTCCACCTTGGCCTCGGCCGCGAGTTCGTCGATAAAACTTTCGACCACGAACGTGCCGCGCGTCGGGCCCACGCCGCGCCAGAACGCAGTGGGAATGGCGTGCGGCTCCTGGCGCACGTAGTCGACGAGCTGGTTGGGCAAGTCGTACGGCAGATCGGACGCGACTTCGACCGCGTCGGGATCGAGCCCGTCTTTAAATGCAGGCGGTGCGAAGCGCGCCATGATCGACGAACCGACGATCCGGTGCTGCCACGCGAGCGGCTTGCCGTTCGCGTCGAGGCCTGCGGAAATCTTGTCGTAGTAGTACGGCCGGTACATGTCGTGCTGAATGTCTTCTTCGCGCGTCCACAACACTTTGACGGGCGTCGATACCTGCTTGCCGATCTTGACCGCCTGCGTAACCATATCGAACTCGAGCCGGCGACCGAAGCCGCCGCCGATCAGATGGTTGTGCACGACGATCTTGTCGGCGGGCAAGCCGGTCACGGCCATTGCCGCGTCGCGCACGCGCGTGGGCACCTGCGAGCCGAGCCAGATTTCGCAGCCATCGGCGCGCACATGCACCGTACAGTTGATCGGCTCCATCGTGGCATGCGCGAGAAACGGCTGCTGATAGACGGCATCGACTCGCGTCTTCGCGTTCGAAAAGGCGTGCACCACATCGCCGTCTTTGCGTGCGACCGCGCCGTTGCGTTGCGACGCATTGGCCAGATCGTCGACGATCTGCTTCATCGAAAGCTTTGCGTCCGCGCCCTCGTTCCATTTGATGTCGAGCGCCTGCAGCCCGCGTTTGGCTGCCCACGTGTGATCGCCGATCACGGCGACCGCGTTGTCGATCTTGACGACCTGACGCACGCCGGGGATCTTCTTCGCGTTGGTATCGTCGACGCTCGCAAGCTTGCCGCCGAACACGGGGCAATTTGCGATGGCCGCGTAGACCATGTCGGGTAGTCGCACGTCGAGGCCGAACGTTGCGGTGCCGTCCACTTTTTCCGGCGAATCGAGGCGCTTCACAGCCGTGCCGATGATCTTGAAGTCTTTCGGGTCCTTCAGCGGCACGTTCTGCGGCACCGGCAGTTTGGCCGCGGCATCGACAAGTTGGCCATAGCCGATGCTGCGATTGCTCGCCGCGTGAATGACCTGGCCGGATTTCGCATGACAGCTTGCGGCGTCTACTTGCCATTGCTGCGCGGCCGCGCCGATAAGCAGCATGCGCGCGGTCGCCCCTGCCTTGCGCATCGGCTCCCATGCATAGCGGATCGACGTCGATCCGCCGGTGAGCTGGCCGCCGAGCAGCGGGTCGGTGAAGAGCTTCTCGTCAGGCGGCGCGTGGTCGAGCGTGACGGTGTCGAGCGGCACTTCGAGTTCTTCGGCGATCAACATTGGAATCGACGTATAGACGCCCTGACCCATCTCGACCTTCGGAATCACCAGCGTAACCTTGCCTGCCGTGTCGATCTGGATGAACGCATTCGGTGCGAACACACCGTTCTGCGCCGCTTCGTTTGCGTCGCCGCCAATCACCGACTTGCCGGATTTCTGGTCCTGACCGACGGCCGGCATGCTGAAGCCGAGCAGCAGCCCGCCGCCCGCCGCCGCGCCCACGGTCACACTCAGCTTGAGGAACGTGCGGCGCGACACGCCGCGCTTTCCGTTTGCCTCGGGCGAGGACGTTGCGCCGTTCTGTGCATCGAGCAATCCTTGCGACATATCAGACTCCCTTCGCCGCATGCTTGATTGCAACGCGGATGCGGTTGTACGTGCCGCAGCGGCAGATGTTGCCGGCCATGGCTGCGTCGATGTCAGCATCGGTAGGATTGGGGTTGCTTGCAATCAGCGAGGCCGCCGACATGACCTGGCCCGACTGGCAGTAGCCGCATTGCACCACGTCCAGTTGGCGCCACGCCTGCTGCACCTTCTGGCCCGCGGGTGTGTTGCCGACTGCTTCAATCGTAGTGATCTTCTTGTCGCCGACCGCCGCCGCCGGCAATACGCACGAGCGCACCGCGACGCCGTCGAGATGAACGGTGCAGGCGCCGCATTGAGCGATACCGCAGCCGAACTTCGTGCCGGTCAAGCCGACGAGATCGCGAAGGACCCACAACAGAGGCATGTCGGGCGGCGCGTCCACGGTATGTGTCTCGCCGTTGATGTTGAATGTTGTCATGAGCGACTCCTTGTGGGGTTATCTTTTGCCAGGCTGTTTAGTCATGACCGGCGTTCAAAACGCAATGACTCGTCGCGTTTATTCGACAGCAATGACTAATGCGCAATGACTAATGCGCAATGCCAATATGCGCCGTTGCAAAGGCGTCGTCGCGTAACTGCAAGCCAGGCATCGCGCTAGTGACTGTGAGGGTTCGGCGAATTGTAGCCGTGCATTAAGAACTTCGCCTGGACCCCGCCACTGCTGTGCAATGGCACCGGAGCGGCCCCAGGCGCCGCATTTTTGTTAGCATGGGCGAGACCTGCACTGACCATCCGAAGGAGCCGCATCATGAACGACCAGCAATGCACCCAATTCCTCTCGGAGATCCGCAGACCTTTGCTGGCGCTGCATAAGGCGATACTCGATCATGAGCGCGCGTCGTACGAGAAAGAATTCGGCCCGGTTACGCCTGCGGCGTTTCTGCAAGTGCTGATCAACGGAACAGGCTTCCGCTGGCTCACGCCGCTCTCGACGATCATCGCGAACGTCGACGAAATTCTCGACGACAAGGAAGCCGACGCCACCGACCGGATCGCCGCTGCCGAAGCCGTTACCGGCCTCTTCTCCCCCGACCAGCCGAACAATATTTTCCTGCCGCGTTATCTGCCGCTGTTGCAGGCCGATCCGGCGATACTCCATTTGCATGGCCAGGTATCGCAACTCTTGCGCGGCGCGCAAGCGAAGTAGTCACCGACTGCCAGCGCCTCCCGGATTTCCTCACCGTTCGCAAGCCGTTGCATGCGAGTAGTCTGCTCCAATCCGGCGTGGTTGTTCCTAAGCGGCGGAGCGTCGCCAATCAGCGATTACCAGGCTTTGCTAACCATGACGGCGCAAAATCGCCCTGATTCAAGGGCATTCATGCGCGATTCGTAAAGATGATGCATGCGTGACTGGTGGACGGAGGTGCCGTGCAAGCGCGATGAAAGACCTATCGATCGAATTGCCTAGGTTTGCTGAACAATTTTACGGTGAGCTTTTGCGGGATGCGAGCGGTCAAGCGGAGGAGAGTCTGGAGGTGATCGCCGCGCCGGCCGTTTAAAACCACGCAAAACCGTGATGCATGCTGTCGCGAGCCCTGCTAACGTAAGCAGACTTCGTCACAACCGCTCACTGCCATGAACGACTGGCCACTGCCCCAAACCTATACGTTCCGCGATCAAAGCGTGCGCTTCAACCTGACAGGAACCGGCCCGCCACTCGTGCTGGTGCATGGCACACCGTTTTCATCTTATGTCTGGCATCGCATCGCGCCGCATCTCGCGCAAGATCGCACGGTCCATTATTACGATTTGCTGGGTTACGGGCAGTCCGCCATGTGCGACGGCCAGGACGTGTCTCTCGGTGTCCAGAATGAGTTGCTCGCCGAATTGCTCGCGCACTGGCAATTGAAGAGCCCGGATGTGATCGCGCATGACTTCGGCGGAGCCACGTCGTTGCGTGCGCATCTGATCAACGGTTGTGACTACCGCAGCCTCATGCTGATCGATCCGGTCGCGCTCGCGCCGTGGGGTTCGCCGTTCGTCCAGCACGTGCGCCGCCACGGCGACGCCTTCGCAGGGCTGCCGCCCTACATTCACGAGGCCGTGGTCAACGCGTATGTGCGCGGCGCGATCGCGCGCGACATCACAGATCACGAGCTTGCGCCGTACGTAACACCATGGCTCGGCGCAACAGGGCAAGCTGCGTTCTACCGGCAGATCGCGCAAATGGATCAGCGTTACACAGACGAAGTCGAACCCCGCTATGCGCAACTGCGCTGCCCGACGCAGATTCTGTGGGGCGAAGAGGATCGGTGGATTGAGCTGGAGCGCGGCCGCCGTCTGGCCGCGCTGATTCCGCAGGCGCGCTTTCAGGCCGTGCCGCGCGCAGGCCATCTGGTGCAGGAAGATGCGCCGGAAGCAATCGTCGCGGCGGCGCTCGGGTGGCTCGGGCAGCTCGACTGAAGCCGCCCGACGAGATGCGCCTAGCCGCGTCCTTGCGGCAGATACGGCATTGGATCAATGGGCTTGCCGTCGCGGCGCAATTCGAAGCCGACCGAGACGCGTGAGTTGTTCTGATCGCCCATCTCGGCGATCTGCTGCCCTTGACGAACGATGTCTCCCGTCTTGACCAGCAGCTTGCGGTTATGCGAGTAGGCGGTGAGGAAGTCTTTGTTGTGCTGGACGATGATGAGACTGCCGTAGCTGTTCAGCCCCGTACCGGCGTACATGACCTTGCCGTCGGCCGCAGCACGAACCGGATCGCCTGCCTTGCCGCCGATCTCTATGCCGCGCGTTTCGCCCGGCTGAAACCCTTCGACCACCCGGCCGCCCGCCGGCCACGCGAGCGCGACACCGTTCGCGTGACGCATGGTCTGTTGCGCGACTTCGCGCGCTTCGGCGGCGCTCGGGCCCGCCGAAGCTTGCGCGGCTGACGACGTTCCGGCTGCGGCTCCATCGGCCGCGGAAGTCTGCGCGACAGACGCGCTCGACGTAGCAGCGGCGGCTTTAGCGGCAGCCGCTGCCGCGTTGACCGCCTGCACCGTTTCCGGCGATGCAACACGCAACACCTGGCCCCGCTTCAACCGCGACGATGCCTTGAGGCCATTCCAAGCCTGTAACTGCCCGACACTGCAATGATGACGCTGCGCGATGCGCGCCAGCGTGTCTCCGCGCTTGACCCGATACACCAGCGGCGGCGCTCTCCTGAGTGGTGAGGCTTCATTGGCGGCCGGCGCCGGCGTATTCGCCGATGCAGACGCTCCCGCCGTGCCTGCAAGGCTTGTGGCGCCTGTTGCCGATGCTCCGTCGCCCTGCGCACCCTGCTGCCCGACGTTCGCGCAACCGGTCATCGCAAGCGCCAGCCACGCGCCGGCAATGCCGACCATTATTGCTCTGTCGAAACGCTTTCCGATCATGTTCGAATCCTGACGTATCTTGTTGGCAGGTCGCAGGCGCCTTGCCGCATGCGATGCGCGCGATTGAACAACGCGCAGCCTGTCGTGTTGCGGCCCGGCGAGCGCGCGTTGCGCGCCCCGCACCCTTGCTGTTCTTGCCTTGCATTCGACCGGCCCGCTCGTCGATTCGTCGCTCGCGCGGCGGCGGATTCGGGCGCTCAAAGCAGCCACTCCCTTCGCGGACGGCCCAGACCGGACTAAATTCCCAGCAGAATTGTAAAGTGGCTTCAACAGAAATCCCGGCGCGTCACACAGTCTGATACAAACGTTACGCACGGCCTTGCATGCGTCGTTGCGCGCGCAACGGGCGGGCAACGCGATCGACGCCATCTGCTTAACGGCACGCCGCCGTCATAACTTGAATGGCCGGTTAGAAAAGGCGATGGGCCACGCACGGCGGTCGAGCCGGCAAGCGTCAGCTGTAGTACTGCCCCGCATAGCGCACGTAGCCGACGGGATGGTGAGTGAAATGCAGGACTGGCAGGACGGGGTCGGAATTGTCGTCGGTCGGATAGGCGCTTGCCTCGGGAATGTATTCGCCTTGCACCTCGATCGGTTGACCGGCTTGTAGTCCGGGAATCTCTTCGGACAGTCCCTCGTTGTCGCCGAAGCGAACCGCCACGAACACTTCTGTGCCCACCAGGTTTTGCGTGCCGCCTTCGAACTTCAACACTTTGTCGATCTTGATGACCATATGCTGATGATTCGCGCCGTGGTGGTTGTCCGGACTCGCGAATACTTTGCTGATTGTGCCTTGCACGCAGGCGAGCGGCGCGCCCAGCGAATGAACATAGCGATGGTGAGGAAGAATTTGCGTCGCACGATTGCTCATGAAATCTCCATCGAAGAAGTCAGGTCAATGTCCCACGGTTGACTAAGCCGGGGCGGGGCCCGTATCCGCCCTCGCGCTTTAGGATTTCTCCGAAGCGTGATTAGGAAACGGACGATAGGTTGAAGAGCATAAAAAAAATATTCTTAGGCCTCTTTTGATGCTGACTGCCGCGCACCGAAAAAGCTCCCCAGTTACTCAACTGAAATACCTTCCCTTCAGAATATTTTGCTTCATCAACCCTCACCCGGACGATGAAGAAGTCGAGGCTCAAGTGGATTCTCTTACATCAGCCAACCGCTTCATGAGCGGTTTCTTCTTTGGCGCCGTGATCGCTACCGCCATCATGGTGCTGTTCTGCGTCGGGGCTGAATTTTCCCCGCTCATGGCCAGACTGCATGCATTCGAACAGGTCATTGCGACGGCGGTCATCTCGCTCCTTATCGCCGACACCAGGCCGGTTCTATACAAGACGGTATGGAGCAAGCGCCGCAGCAGCTTTATTCTCGACGAAGATCTGAGTGCGACTCTCCGCGGCCGAACCTTCGGCATTCCCGCAGGCGTGATGGCCGGCATTCTGGTGCAAAACGTCCTGATGAACTGAGCATCGAATGAAGCAGCCGGTGCGAATGACCGGCAAAAAACGGCGCGCCCGGTGAACTGCTCACCGGGCGCGTTTTTCTTTTTGTATCGTCGCTATCGGCGGCGGCGTACAGGCCGGATCTAGAATTTATGCCGTATCGCGGCGCGCACCACGACCTGTTTCGATGTCGACGACGGCGCTTGTGCGCCGGTTATAAACGCATCATCGAGTATCGAGTAAGTGGAGTCGCCAGTCACGTGCTGGTACTCGCCTTGAATGTAGACATCGGTGCGCTTGGACAGGTTGTAATCGGCCATCAAACCAAACGAATGGATTTTCGGTTTGACGCCGCCGCTCGACGCGTCGTAGTTTTCCATCGTATAGACGTACTGCGCCCCGACGAAAAGCACCGGTGAAAACTGGTATTTTCCGTTCAACTCGAAGTTCTGATATTTCAACGAGTTCAGCAATACGCCGGGCGGCACCAGCGGCGTAACGCCGAGATAACCATTACCGGTCGGATTCAGATAATTCGAGTTGCTGTACACAAAGCCCGCCGTAGCCGGACCAAAGTTATACGTAATGCCGCCACCGAATACGCGCATACGGGTTGCGACAAAGCTGGCGTCATTGGCGGTAATTGCACCATTCACGCCATTGCCGGGATTATTGGCCTGTAAATAGGCGGCGCTCACGAGCAGCCCTCCATAGGCGTACTGTCCGCCGACGCTATAAGCGCGGTTATTGCCGAAGTTGGTATCGTTACTGAAGCTGTATGTGCCGCCGAATTGAAAACCGCTAAGCGACGGGCTCGTATATTTGACGGTGTTGTTGAGGCGAAACGAGTTATCCGTGTTGTCGTTATCGTAGGGGTGCGAGAAGAGCGAACCGGCCCAATTGCCATTGGCCGTGGTCTGCGCCAGATAATCGACTACCGAATCGTATTGGCGCCCGAACGTCAACGTGCCAAAGCGGTCCGCGCTCAGGCCGACGAAAGCCTGCCGCCCGAACATACGGCCACCCTGATTGAATCGCCCGGAACTCAGGTCGAAACCATTCTCGAGCTGAAAAATCGCCTTGAGACCGCCGCCAAGTTCCTCCGCGCCCTTTAGCCCCCATCGGCTGCCTTGCGCATAGCCGCTCGCCAACTCGTAGGCATGGCCACGGCCGGCGTTGTTCGTGTAGTTGATGCCTTCGTCGAGCACGCCGTACAGCGTGACGCTCGTCTGCGCCGAAGCTGGTGCGCTGAAAGCGGCGGACACAGCGGTGGAAACAGCGAGCGCGAACACTTGCTTGTTCATGACGATCCCCCTGCACTCGAGTAATGGGCCTAACTCGATCCGACGCCTTCTTCTTGACCCTACGACAACGCGCTTCTAGATGCCTGACGCGCTTACGGGAAATCCTCACACGCCGTAAGCCGTCCGTCCATTGGGTGTCGCTTGGATATGTCAAAACGTTGCGAAATCTCCACTGTCTTTAACCGCCTATTCCGCCGACAACCCATGTGGGCGGGCTTCCCATTTGCGTGACTCCGAGCAGACTTGTCACAGAAAGAAATATAATCGCTGACTTTCGCGGCACCGAAGCGGAACTCCGCCGCTCTGCCCGGGTCATTTTTACTGCATCGTGCAACCGTGCCTTCGTGCCGGTCGACAGCGGCAACGCGATTGCGCGGCCGCCGCAGCACTCATCCACTATTCCAAAGCCATGTGAGACGCCCGACGCGCTGAAAGAGCGCGCCGTCGCACGCGGCTGCTTTTGGCATAAAAACAATGAAACCGTCGCAATCCCGTTTAGTCGAGCTCGACTTTTTTCGCGGACTCGTTCTGCTGATCATCGTGGTGGACCACATCGGCGGAAGCATTCTGTCGCGTGTCACGCTGCACGCGTACGCGCTGTGCGACGCCGCGGAAGTCTTCGTCTTCCTCGGCGGCTTTGCTACCGCGACGGCCTACGCGGCGCTTGCCGAGCGGCGTAGCGAAACCATCGCGCGCAACCGCTTCCTGCGGCGCTCGCTGGAAATCTATCGGGCGTTTCTCGTGACCGCGGGCCTGATGCTGCTCGTGAGCGCGGTCCTGAACGCATTCAGCATCGAGGCGCCGAACCTCGCGATCACCGACCTCGACGACCTGATGGACACGCCCGTCGCCGCCATGCGTGACATCCTGTTGTTCCGCCGCCAGCCTTACCTTGCGTCGGTGTTGCCCATGTACGCTTTCTTCGCGCTCCTCGTGCCGATGATCCTGCCGCTTGCGCGCAGCAAGCCTTGGCTTCTGCTTGCCGGCAGCGTAGCGCTGTGGGCCGGCGCGCCGGCCATCAATGCGTATCTGCCGGCCGCGCCCGACATGCATTGGGACTTCAACCCGTTCGCCTGGCAGTTGCTGTTCGTGCTCGGCGCGCTCGCGCGCTGTCAGCCCGTCTATCAGCGAGTGAGCGAGCATCGCTTCGGCTGGCTCGTCACTTTCGCGGCGTGCTCGGTAGTGGCGCTCGCCGCTTACTACAAGCTCTTTATTGAACGCGAGCCGCTCGATGCGAGCTTCAAGCAGAATCTGTCCTACTTGCGAGCGGTCAACTTCCTCGCCATCGCATGGCTTGTCGCCAACCTGATCGAGCTTGGCTGGGCAAAAAAACTCGCTGAGTCGCTGCCGTTGATCGGTGTCATTGGACGCAAGGGCCTGCTTTGCTTCGTCGCCGGCGCAGTAATCTCGCTCGTGGTGGACTCGGTGCTGTATGCGGCAACCGACGGCTATCTGAACTATCCGCTCGGTCTGCTCGCCGACGCGTGCGCGGTCACGGCCTTGTTCGCCGTCGCGTGCGGGACCGAGCCGCTCAAGCGCCTCGTGACGCGTCTTTTCACCACGCGACTCCGCACGTCGCCGTAAAGCGCCGAAGGCAATGCGCATGGCGGCACCTCGACACGCCGCCTTGCAGAGCTTTTACCCCGCTGCGTGCCCGGTATCGAGAACAGAGGATCGCCGTAAAGCTCTTTGGACAAAGATCCACCGGATGCTGATAGCATGACGGCCGCGCGTCATCTGGCGCGGCTGCTTCCTACCCTGACATGCGTCCATTCCTACACTCCGTGCTGGCTGTTCTTTGCGCCGCTTGCGGCGCTTCGTCTTTTGCAAGCACGGTAACGAATCGAAGCTTCCATTCGTCCGCGCTCGGTCGCGACTGGTCCTACACGCTTTATCTGCCGACCGGCTATCGTCCGGACGCCGCGCGCATTCCGGTCATCTATCTCCTGCACGGCAACAACGGCGACGCGAATGACTGGATAACCCAAGGCCATCTGCAAAGCACGGTCGACGCGCTGATCGAACACCACGATATCCCGCCGGTCGCGGTCGTGATGCCGCAAGGCGGCACCGACTGGTACGTCGATCGCAAGGAAAAGATGGAGACCGCTTTCTTCGACGATCTCCTGCCCGAGATCGAAACGCACTACGCCGTGTCGACCCAGCGCGCCGGGCGGATGATCGGCGGCGTCTCGATGGGCGGCTTCGGCGCGTTGCGCTACGTGATGACGCAGCCGGAACGGTTTTGCGGCGCGCTGCTGCTAAGCCCTGCCATCTATGCAAACGAGCCGCCGCGCGGTTCGGCCGCGCGACGTGTCGGCGTGTTCGGGGAGCGGCAATTCGATCCGCGCATCTGGCACGAACTGAACTACCCGGCGCAGTGGGAGCGCTATATGAGCCGGCCTTATCGCGTGCCCGTCTTTATCGCCGCCGGCGACGACGATCTCGCCATTCAGGCCGACGCGTCTTTGCTTTACACGCACCTTCGGTTGGCCGGCAATCCGGCAGCGCTGCGCATTATCGACGGCGGCCACACGTGGGACGTATGGAGCGCCCTTCTACCGGGCGCATTGAAATACACACTCGGCTGCGCGAGATCGCCGGTGCAGGAGCATCCGTCGAATCAGCGGCCCTGAGGCGGGCGCCGCGCAGAGCGGGACCGGGCATTGCATTGATGTGCATGCAACTACTGCACGAGATCGGTCCACAGCACCATCAGCACGGTCATCAACGCGGGGCCGATAAAGAGGCCGAGCAGGCCGAACGTCTCGGCGCCGCCGAGAATGCCAAAGAGCACGAGCAGAAACGGCAGGCGCGTCGAATTGCCGATCAGCACGGGCCGCACGAAATGCTCGGCGACGAACACCACGATCGCACCGAACACCAGCAGACCGATTGCGCCCGCCACCGATCCTTGCGAGAACAGCCACAACGCGGCGAGGCTGAAAGTGATCGGCGCGCAGAACGGCAACATCGCAGCAATCGCGGTGATGAGCGCAAGCAGCGCCACATGCGGCAAGCCGGTCACGAAATAGGCGACGCCGAGCAACGCGCCTTCGCCGAGTCCGACTACCACGAGTCCGGACACGGTGCCGCGTACCGCCGTGGCCATGCGCTGAACGAGCTGCGCGCCGTCTTCACCGAAACCGCGCCGCAGGCCCCGGCTCAATGCGCCCGACAGACGCGGCCCTGCCTGGAAGATCACGAACAACGTCACCAGCATGAATGCGAAGACGGTGACCGCATGCACGGCGCGCGCGCCGAAGTGCCGCCCGAGCGTGACGACCGTGGTGCTGTGCAAGCCCTTCATCGCTGCGGAATCGCGCAACGGCGGCGCGAGATAGGCCTGCCACCAGGCCGCGACCTGCTGGGCACCGAACGGCAAACGGTGAAGGAAATCCGGCATTGCAATGCCGTTCTCCTGCGCGGTCTTGAACCACTCGCTGAGGTCACGCGCTTCGCGCAAGGCCTGCGCAATGCCGATGCCGACCGGCAGCACCACGAGCAACGCTATCGCAAGGGTTAGCACGGCCGCGATCAAGGTGGTGCGGCCGGTGAGCCAGCGGTTGCCTTCGACCTTGCGCAGCAGCGGCCACAATGCAATCGCCAGCACGCCTGCCCAGGCGACCACCGGGATGAAGTCGCGCACGACCCACAACGCCAGCAGCACGAGCCCAATGTAAAGCACCAGCGAAGCCGCCCTCTGCTTCTTGACGCGCCCAGGCGTTGCCGGCAACTCCGTGGAATGCGTCGAGTCTGGCGGGGTGACGGGTGGACGTGAATTCATGTGAGCTCTTCTATTAATGCCAATGTTGAAACCGGGATGCGCGCGAGCCGACTCGCCAAAGCCAAACACGTTAGACTTGCGGGACGCGCTCGAACCATCGCAATGACATCTTAAAGGAAGCGCGCGCACGCCTCTGACCGCGGTTCTGGTGTCTCAGCGATTACAACACTGCGTTGCAAAAAACGCTCCTATCCCATTTCGTGATAGCAAGCTCGCCGCCAGGCCCCGCCGATTCAAGCCCCTTCGAAAGTCAAGTCTGATTGTTGCTAATTAGGGAACAGTGTTTCAACGGGGACACAATGGCTCTGCGGCGCGCGCAGGTCTACATTCGGCACACCCACAAATACGGAGCCGACGATGATGACCCTTGAGTCCATCCCCCTTGACGGTACCAACGGCGTACGCATCGAAATTCTCGAGCGCTCCGACACGACGCTGGTGATCCGCTGGGTCGAGCCGGGGCGATGTCATTACGGCGAGCAGCGCTGGCGGCGCAGATCCGCGCACACTTCGGGAACGTGCGCAGTGACGCGTCGCAAGATTCGACGCGGCGACGCGGTATTCAAGCCGGCCGAGCGCCCAGCGCCGGCGAATGCTTCCGCCATGATCTGCGCCGAAATTGTCGGCGCGCTACCTGCCGAAGCCTGATTTTTCTGCTGTATCCCTGTCTGCATGCCGGCGCGGCCACGCGGTTCCCAGACCGCGCCGCGCACAACCCTCCCCCGATTGCGGCCCTTCGCCACGTGCGTTAAGGTGGACCTGCTTGCGTCACGTCACCCGCCTGCTCAGCGCGCGGCGGTAACGTGACGTGCATATTCACCTATCGCGCCGTGCGCGCCACGGCGCTGCTCGAGGGCATACCATGGCAGAAGACACGCCGCATCCGTCGACCCGGCAGGACACCGGCGCGGCGAGCGCGCCTCCCACTCCTCTAGTCGCTCCGCAGCAATTTGCCACCGACGTCCTGCTCGAAAAGTACGCGAAAGGCGACGAACAATCCACCGACGACGTCTTCAGGCGCGTCGCCCGCGGCGTCGCCGAGGCCGAACCGCCGGAACTGCGCGAATCGGTAGAAGCGCTTTTCGTCGATAACCTGCGACATGGCGCGCTCGGCGCCGGCCGCATCATGAGCGCGGCGGGCACCGGCATCGCGGCCACGCTGATCAACTGCTTCGTGCAACCGGTCGGCGACGCGATTCAAGGCGTGGACGAACAAGGGCTGCCCGGCATCTACGTCGCGCTGCTGCAAGCCGCGGAGACGATGCGGCGCGGCGGCGGCGTCGGCTACAACTTTTCGGCGATCCGGCCAAAGGGCGCGCGCGTTCACACCACGAGTTCGTCGGCGTCCGGTCCGTGCAGTTATATGGATGTGTTCGACGCGTCCTGCCGCACGGTCGAAAGCGCGGGCTCGCGGCGCGGCGCCCAGATGGCCGTGCTCGACTGCGATCATCCGGACCTGCTCGAATTCATCGAGGCGAAGCACTCGAAGGGACGCTGGAACAACTTCAACGTTTCCGTCGGCGTGACCGACGAATTCATGCGGGCGGTCGAAGAAGATCAGCCCTGGCAGCTCGTGCATCGCGCCGAGCCATCGCCGGCGCTGCGCGCGGCAGGCGACGTCAGGCAGCGGAACGACGGTATGTGGGTCTACAGCGAGCGGCCCGCGCGCGAGATCTGGGACCGCATCATGCGCTCCACTTACGACGTCGCAGAACCGGGCATCGTCTTCATTTCGCGGATGAACGACGACAACAACCTGCGCGCCGTCGAAACGATTCGCGCGACCAACCCTTGCGGCGAACAACCGCTGCCGGCTTATGGCTGCTGCAACCTCGGCCCGTTAAATCTCACGCGTTTCGTGATCGATCCGTTCGCGCAAATGAAAGGCGGCAAGCCGTCATTCGACTGGGACGGTCTCGCGAGGCGCACGCGCACGCAGGTGCGTTTTCTCGACGACGTGCTCGACGTCACGCTGTGGCCGCTGCCGCAGCAATACGAAGAATCGCGCGCGAAACGCCGCATCGGCGTGGGCTTCACCGGACTCGGCGATACGCTCGTAATGCTCGGCTTGCGCTACGACTCGCAGGAAGGCCGCGACTTCGCCGTGAGTATTGCGCGGCTGATGCGCGACGAGGCGTATCGCGCTTCGGTGGAACTCGCGAAGGAGCGCGGCGCGTTTGCGCTCTTCGATGCCGCGCGCTACCTCGAAGCGGGCACGTTCGCATCGCGCTTGCCCGACGACATCAAGGAGGCGATTCGCCGCCACGGTATTCGCAATAGCCATCTTCTGTCGATCGCGCCGACCGGCACCGTAAGCCTCGCATTCGCGGACAACGCGTCCAACGGCATCGAGCCTGCATTCTCGTGGACCTATACGCGCATGAAGGTGATGGCGGACGGCGGCCGCGAATCGTTCGATGTCGAAGACTACGCGTACCGGCTTTACTGCGAGCTGGGCGGCGACGTGAGCCGGCTGCCCGACTATTTTGTCAGCGCACTCGAAATGTCCGCGCGCGATCATCTGGACATGATGGCGGCCGTGCAGCCTTACGTGGACACGTCGATCTCGAAGACGGTCAACGTGCCCGCCGACTATCCGTTCGGAGCCTTCGAGAGCCTCTATTTCGATGCATGGAAAAACGGCCTCAAGGGTCTCGCCACGTATCGGCCGAACGAAACCCTCGGCGCGGTGCTCAGCGTGAGTCCGCCCCAAGCCGACGACACGCTGGCCGAAACCGATCTCGATCCGCTGCGTATCGCAATCGATCATCGGCCGAAAGGCGAGCTGCCGGCGATCATCGAGAAGGTCGAGTATCTGACGCAAGCCGGCAAGAAATCGCTATACGTCGCGGTGTCGTTTATCGAGGTGACGGGGCGTCTCGGCGGAGAAGACGTGACGATCGAGCGGCCCATCGAGTTCTTTATCCCGACCGGTCAGCGCGACGAGTCGCAGCAATGGATCACGGCCACCATGCGTTCGCTGTCGCTCGCCGCGCGCGGCGGGTTCGTCGCACGCAATCTGCAGGACATGCGCAAGGTGTCGTGGGATCGGGGGCAAGTGCGTCTTGGCGAAGTGCAGCGTCTGGACGGTCACCGCACGCCGCGCTGGCACGACTCGGAAGTCGCCGCCCTCGCCTTTGCAATCCAGCAGATCCTGCACCGGCGTGGGTTCCTCGATGCCGAGGGCAATCAGGTTCCATCGCGCCTGCTCGCGCGTTTGCCGCGCGGACAGATGAAAGCGGAAACCGCGTTGCCCGCGGACTTCGGCATCCGCCCGCATCCGGGCGAAGCCGAAACCAGCACGTTGCAATCGACGCCGCCTGGCGTGCTACCAGGACTGCATACGATGCTGGGACGCAAATGCGGGTCGTGCGGCGCGAACGCCGTGATTCGCAAGGACGGATGCGACTTCTGCACGGCGTGCGGCGAAGTGGGGGCTTGCGGGTGACGGGCGCGATCGTTCGTCGCTCGGCGTAACGGGAACGACGACGGGTTGCTCACCCGCCTGTCCAGGTCATCGGACAGTGCGGCACGCCGCTCTTATAGCCACTCGCGTACTTTGAGGATCGCGTCGGCGAAAGCCGAGGGCTGCTCCTGCGGCAGGTTATGTCCCGCATCGATCACGCGGTGTTCGTGCACGGCGATGAACATGCGGCTGTGATCTGACGTCCCACCGGGTTTCAGCGGGTCTCTCGTGCCGTCGAGCGTCACTGCGGGCACCGCGATGGCGGGCTTTTGCGCGAGGCGCTGTTCGAGAGAGTCCAACGCTGGGTCGCCGGCTGCGAGGCCGAAGCTGTGGCGGTAACAGTGGATTACGACATCGACGAAGTGAGGATTGTCGAAGGACGCCGCCGTACGGTCGAACACCGCCTGGTCGAACCGCCAGCCCGGCGACCACTCTTCCCAGAGCATCCGGCACAAGTCGCGGCGGTGTTCGGCCAGGCATGCGCGCCCGCGCTCGGTCTGAAACAGATGCTGATACCAGCAGACGTGCTCGAGCGAAGGCGCGGATGGACGTCGTTGGGCGCTGACATCGATGATGTCGTAGCCCGCATACGAGACAAGGCCGCCTATCCGCTCTGGCCACAACGCCGCGACGACGCACGAAGCGTTGCCGCCCCAGTCGAAGCCGGCGAGGATCGGGCGCTCAAGGCCGAGAGCGTCCGCAAGCTGGACGATATCGCGACCGCGCGCGGCTTGTTGCCCGCTTCGCATGATCGCGTCGGCAGCAAAGCAGGTAGGACCGAACCCGCGCGTATAGGGAACAATGATTCTCGCTCCAGCGTTGGCGAGGATCGGCGCCACGTCATCGAAGGCATGAACGTCGTAGGGAAAACCGTGCGACAGGATGACGGGCCAACCGTCGCCGGGACCATAGTCGAGGAAAGCGATCCGCAGACTCCCGGTCGCGACCGTCTTCACCGGCTGCTCATTCATGCAGGTCATCTCCGATGGGTTAGGATTCCTGGTTTACGAACGCTGGCCGACCTCGACGCGCTAAATTGCCGAAAAGAGTCGCTCGCAGCAGCAGCGGCGGCGTAATCCGACAAACCCGACCACGACGCCATCAAATAAAGCACATCGATTAGCCGTTGCGCCGGGCGTCGCGGCGCATCCGGCACAAGTGCCGGTCCCGCAGCGTGGAGTCGCGCTTCAGCGTCCCGCTCGGCCGGCTCGCGTGGCAAACGCTGACAGTGTTTTGTCCGCCGCCCACCGTTGCACAGACCACTATTTAACATCTGCGGCGTCGAAAGCAAACGACTCACGCGGTGGGTGGCGCTGCCTCGCGGTCCGATCCGTGCGGGAGGTCAAAATGTCGCGCTATAGCAAAATCTGGTTGAGCCAAAGCGGCGCAATCGCCGCGCTGGTACTGTTGCTGACTCTACTGTTTCCGCCCGGTGCGGCGGAGGCAGTTTCCCCGAACGCCGCTGTCTCCAATGCTGCGGTTGTTACGCAGTCGGTTACGTGCCAACCCACTTCCATCACGAGGCCGCAACCGACCCTCCCAAAGGGTTTCACCGAGCAGATTTTATACAGCGGCTGTCTTAACCAGCCGACAGCGATAAGTTTCAACAAGAATAAAACGAGGATTTTCGTTGCCGAAAAAGGCGGCAGGGTGTGGGATTGCGACTTGTCTTCTCCCACCTGTTTGCTGTTTGCCGACCTGAGCGGCAAAGTCTGCAATGATTCCGACCGGGGACTGCTCGGGCTTGCAGTAGATCCCCAGAACGACGGCAAGGTCTACGTGCTTTACACCACGCCGCCTGCTACTGGGACGTGCAGCGGAAATGTCCTTACCCATGGCCAGCTTTCCCTTTTGACTGGGACGGACGAAACGAAGATCCTGCCCGCCGCCGGGTCAGGCAACCAGACCTGGTGCTTCTTCTACACGTCCCACAGTATCGGTGGCCTGGTTTTCGGAACGGATAACAAAACGCTCTACGTTAGCGCTGGCGACGGCGCAAGCTTCAATCAGGTCGACTACGGTCAGTTGGATAACGCTTGCGGCGATGGAACGAATCTGCCACAGGGGGCGTTCCGCAGTCAGGGTGTCTCGCCCTACAGCGATGGCGTTATTTTGCGGATAGCGAATCCAGGCACGACCACCCAAAGCATTGCCACGGTTGCAAACGGCCTGCGCAATCCTTTCCGCTTTGCGCGCGCGCCCGGCACGGATGAACTGTATATCGGCAATGTCGGCTGGAACGCCTGGGAGTCCATCGATCATGTGAGCGTCGCGGGCCAGAACTTTGGATGGCCGTGCTACGAAGGATGGAACCCTAGTAATAACGCCGCTGCGGCTCCGCAACCCGACTATCAGAGCACTGCCTACTGCGGGAGCGTTGGGGGTGTCACTGCGCCGTTCTTTGCTTACGCTCACCTGGGTTACGTCACGCTCGACGATCGAAAAGGGAGGGCCTGCGGCGGCAAACCGTCCGGCGGAGGGCCGGACCAGAACGGCAGCGTGCTCTCAGCCATTGGGTTCACTGACGACACGAGCACGACCTACCCCATTCAGTTCAAGAACGCGCTGTACTTCGGTGATCTTTTGCGCAAATGCATCTGGACAATGCGGCCTCCCGACAACACGCCACAGAACTTTGCGAAGGGTCTGCAAGGAGGACCGGTGGATTTGAAAGCAGGTCAAGACGGAGACCTCTTCTACGTCGACCTGGTTACCAGTACGGTAAGGCGCATCACGCACAAGTAGCCGCGAGATCACACCAACTCACGACACGAACGTTGCCCGCACATCGTCCGATAGAGGAATGCGCACCGCGACGACAGTACCCGAACCGGCGCTGCTCGCAATCGAGAGCGCTCCGCCGATCAGGCGGGCGCGCTCGACCATGCCGAGCAATCCGTAAGAGCCGCGGTGCCCGGCCGACACGGCATTCAGATCGAAACCGCAACCATCGTCGCGAATCTCCAGGTCGATCGACGCGTCGTCCGAACGCAGCGTCAATACCACGCGCGACGCGCGCGAGTGGCGCGCCACATTGGTGAGCGACTCCTGCGCAATGCGGAAAATGGCGGTCGCGCACGAATCCTCGAGTGCGGGTTCGTCGCCATACGTCACGAACGAGCAGCGAATGTGATGGCGTCCGTGGAAGTCCTCGGCGAGCCACTCGAGCGCGGACACAATGCCGAAATTCAACGCTGCAGGCCGCAAATGATTGGCCACATTGCGCACCATCCACATGGTTTTCTCAACGAGTTCGCGCATTGCTTCGGTCTTGCGCAGCGCGTCCGGATTGCCCGCCAGTTTCATCTGCAGCAATGAAATGTCGATCTTCAGCGCGGTCAGAAGCTGGCCGAGTTCGTCGTGAATTTCGAGTGCGATACGCTTTCTTTCTTCTTCACGAATCACTTCGAGGTGCCAGGACAATTGCCGAAGCTCCTCGCGCGAAGCCCGCAGTTCCTGCTCGGTGCGTTTGCGCTCAGCGACTTCCACCTGAAGCCTGTCGCGGTGGCGGCGCAGATTATCCAGCGCATGCTTGCGAGCCGTGACATCGGCGAGCAAACCGTCAAGCCGGACGATATCGCCATGCGAGTGCGCGACGCCGCGCGCGCTCAGTTGTACCCAGATAGCCGTGCCGTCAGGTCGCGTGAGCTGCAAATCGAGCTCGGCTATTTCGCCGTCCCGCTTCAGGCGCGCAAAGAGGTCCTCCACCAGCTCGGACGAAAACGGCCGCTTGCCCGGCTCGCCGGTTCCCGCAGCGACCAGCGCGTTTGCGCTGCTGTAGCCGAGCAGACGCGCCATCGCCGGATTGGCTTCCTCCAGCCAGCCGTTGCGGTGCAGGCGGAAAATGCCTTCGAGCGCGTTTTCAACAATGCTCCGGTACTTCTGTTCACTGTCGTAAAGGCGCGCCGTCGATTCGCGCAGGCGATCCGCCATTGCATTGACGCGCGCAGCGAGGCGGCCGAGTTCGTCGTCGGACTCCACTGCGCAGCGCGCATCGAGATTGCCGCCTGCTATGCGGTCCACCATTTCTTCGAGCCGGTTGACGGGGCCGCGCACCATGCCATTCAGCAGGACCAGCGTGGCCGCATAGAGCGTGGCGACCATGGCGGCTATCGTCGCGAGAATTGCGTTGCGCGCATCGCGCATTGCCTGCATTGCCGGTGCTCTCGACAGTTGAACGCGCACCTCGCCGAGCTTCTCGCGCGGCGCATTGCCGGGCGGCTGGTATTCGATCGGCCGCACCCGCACCACGTCGCTGGACGGGTCGGCACGGCGTGCACCCTTCGCCTCGGCCACGACGCCATAGCCTACCGCGGTGACCGTGAACTGCACGACCTCCGGATTCGGCGAAAGCGCGGCAAGCTGGGCGCTGATCGCGCCGCGGTCCACGTTCCATAGCGGCAACGCGAGCGAACGGCTGAACAGATCGGAAATGCGCGCAGCACGTTCTTCGAGTTCGGAAAATTTCTGCGCGCGCTGGCGCTCGATCAGCAGACAAGCCGACGTGCCCGCGACCACCGCGACCAGTATCGCGAGCGCGAGCATGAGCTTCGCGTGCAGATTCAACGAGCGTAGACCCGGAAGCGAAAATGGACGCATCACCCGCTCCCGGCGAATGGACCGACAAGCCGCGCGAGACTGAAATCGTAGGGGCCGGGTTCGGGATGCCGAACCTTCGAAAACATCGTGAAATCGAGTTCGTCGCCATGATCGAAGATCGCCTGGCTAAAGCGCTCGACGTTGCCCTGATGAACCACGCTCAGAAAGTCCAGCGTCTGGCGGGCGCCTCCCGATGCCGCAAAATCTTTGCCGTGATGGTAGTCGTATAGCAGCACCATCGCCCACGCGCCGATGAAGTAGTCGCCGCCCACCATCGCGGCCAGTCCGCCCTCGGCGACGCTGCGCAGCGCGCCTGGCAGCGCGCCCATGCCGCCGACGAGCACGCGCGCGCCCCGCGACCGGACCGCGCTCAACGCGCCTAGCGCCATTGAATCATTAGCAGCCCAAACAAGATTGGTGTCCCGATAGCGCGCAAGCAGCACGCGCGTCTTTTCCTCACTATCCGCGTAGCTCCAGTCGCTGAACACCAGTTGATACATTCGCGAGCCGCCGGCACGGGACAGGAACGCGTCGACACCCGAGGCGCGCTCCTGCGAAACCGGCGTGTTGGGATCTCCGGTGATGCCGATCACCCTGGCCGGTTCGCCGGCCAGCCTGCCGCACAAGTAGCTCATCAGGCGATAGCCGCCGCTCGCCGCGTTGGCTGTCACCGTTCCGATCCAGTTCTGTATGGCTTGCCGTTCGTCGCCGATTTCACGACGTTGCCGAGCGGTCACGTCGTTATGAATGACGACAACTTTCGAAGACGAGCGAGCGAGCAACTGAAGCATCTGCTGGGCGGCCATTTTTTCATTGACGATCACCACGTAATCGGGAGGATCGGCGCGGCGCGCGACTTCCTCGGCCTGACGCAACATAAGCAGATGATCCCGCTCGGCGTACACAACGTCGAGACGCATGTCGAAAGACCGCGCCGCAATGCCCATGAATTCCGACACCAGTTGCCAGTGCTGTCCGGTGCCATGCTCAACGGCCTCACCCGGGTTGAGGAACACCACACGAGGTCTGCCCGCCGATGCGCGAGCCAGACTGACCGGGCCGAGCAGAGCGCCTAGCGAGCATGCAGCGAGCGCATCTCTGCGTTTCATATCACCAATAGGCCGACCATGACGCGGGATACTCATTATGAATCTACCGCGACGCCATTGCACCTCTGGCAAATGCGTAGGCGGCGGCGTTCACAGAGGTCGCAATGGACAGACCAAAGACAGCGGCGTCTGGTCAGATCGGGGTCAACACAGGCTCGCCGGCGAAATGCCGGGCAGCGTTTCGCAGAAAATTGTTCACGGCTGCCGCTATCGCGTCGGGCGAGCGTCCGCCGACGTGCGGGGTCAACACCACGTTGCGCAGCTTCAGCAAGGCAGCAGGCGGCTGCGGTTCGCCCTCGTAGACGTCGAGTGCCGCGCCTGCGATCGTCCCTGCTACGAGCGCCTGCGCGAGCGCCGCCGTATCGAGCACGCTGCCGCGAGAAACGTTGACGACGAAACCATCCGGGCCCAGCGCCTCAAAAACCCTGGCGCCGATCAGATGATGCGTACCCGCACCGCCGGGCGTCGCGATCACGAGGAAGTCGCACCATCGCGCGAGTGCTTCGACGCCGTCGAAATACGATAACGATGTGCCTTCGCGCGGCTTGCGGTTGTGATAGCCGATCTCCATGTCGAAGCCCGCGCCGCGCCGCGCGATCTTCTCGCCGATGTTGCCGAGCCCCACGATGCCGAGACGCTTGCCCGAGACGTCCGGACGCATCGGCAATGCATCGCGCCATACGCCTTCACGCGTCGCCTCGTCGAGTCGCGGCACATCGCGCACGATCGACAGGAGCAACGCGAACGCGTGGTCGGCGACGCAGTGATCGTTGGTGCCCGCTCCGTTCACGAGCACGATGCCGCGCGAGCACGCATGGTCGACGGCAACGTTTTCATAGCCCGCGCCGAGTGCGCTGACGAATTCCAGCTTCGGCATGCGATCGATCTCAGCCGCGCTGATCCCGCGTGTGCCGTTCGTCAGCACCGCGCGGATCGTTGCGCCGTGAGTGGCGATGACAGCGGCATGTTGCGCCGGATCGGGCGCGTAGACGCTATCGAATTCCGCCTCGATAGAAGCGCGGCTCGCGTCGTCGAGATGAATGAGAATCAGCAGAGAAGGCTTCATGTCCGTCCTTTTTCCGGTGGCGTGTGTGCAGGTTGGCAAACGAAACGTGTCGAATCGAGTGTAGCAAGACCAATTATTGCGTGCTGACGCGAAGCCCTGCTCCAAGCCGATGAAAGCCGTTTGTTTTTTAGGCGGCTTCAAAGGGGCCGTAAAATAGCCGGACTTTTCGCTAAGAGAACCTCATGCTGGATACTCTGCCAGGCGTCCCCAAGCCCGCCAACGACGATTCGAAGATGTTCGACCTCGCGCCCGTCTCGCTATGGGTCGAAGACTTCAGCGGCGTGCGCGATCTGTTCGACGCATGGCGCGCCGAAGGCGTGACCGACCTGCGCGAGCACTTCGCGAATGCGCCCGAACGGGTTGCGGAATGTGCCCGTAGCATTCGCGTCATCAAAGTGAATCAGAAGACGCTGACGCAATTCGAAGCCGCCGATTTCGCCACGCTCAACGACAATCTCGCCACGGTGTTCCGCGACGATATGCTGAAGACGCACCTGGAAGAACTGTGTCAGCTGTGGGCCGGGCAAGCCCACTTCACGAGCCAGACCGTGAACTACACGCTTGGTGGTCGGCGCCTCGACGTACTGCTGAAGGGCTCGGTGCTGCCGGGTCACGAGGAGCGCTGGGACCGCGTGCTGGTGTCGGTGGAAGACATCACCGAACTGGAGGCGGCGCGGCGGCGCGTGACGCTCGCCGAGGAATATGCGCGCGGCCTGTTCGAGCATTCGCCGGTATCGCTATGGGTCGAAGATTTCAGCGCGGTCAAGCAGCTGCTCGATCAGGCGCGGGCGGCCGGCATTAGCGATTTCCGCGTATTTACCGATGTGCATCCGGAGTTCGTCGAGCGCTGCATGCAGGAGATTCACGTGCTCGACGTGAACTGGCACACGCTCGAAATGTTTGCCGCGCCGGACAAAAAAACGCTGCTCGCGCGCCTGCCGGAAGTGTTCCGCGACGACATGGGGCCGCATTTCCGCGAGCAATTACTCGACCTGTGGGAAGGCAAACTGTTCCAGCAGCGCGAGGTGCTCAACTACTCGCTCGACGGCAGCGAGGTGCACGTGCATCTGCAATTCTCGGTGCTGCCCGGTCACGAAAAGAACTGGGACCTCGTGCTCGTCGCGCTGACCGATATCACCGCACGCAAGAAGGCCGAAGCGTACCTCGAATTTCTCGGCAAGCATGACGTGCTCACCAAGCTGCGCAATCGTTCGTTCTATGTGGACGAACTGAACCGGCTCGAGCGCAAAGGTCCGTGGCCCGTCACCATCATCATGGCCGATCTGAACGGCTTGAAACGCGTGAACGACCAGCTCGGCCACGCTGCCGGCGATGCGCTGCTGCGCCGCGCAGGCGAAGTGCTGGCGAAAGCGATGGAGTCGCCGTTCCAGGCCGCCCGTATCGGCGGGGACGAGTTCGCGATCCTGATGCCAAACACCGACGAGCGCGGCGGCGCGGCGATGATCGACGCGATTCGCCAACTCGTCGAAATGAACAATCAGTTTTATCCGGGCTCGCCGCTGAGCTTTTCAATGGGCGCCGCGACGTGCCAACGCGGGGACCGCCTTGAAGCCGGCGTTCAGCGCGCGGATCTGTTGATGTACGAAGAAAAACGCTCGCACTACGAACTGCGGCCCAGTGTGGACGCCAGCGGCGTCTGAAAGCGGGATAGCGCGACGCAGGCGTCGGCTATACTCGCCCCCTTAACCGATCCCGATCCTCGGCGCACGCGCCCTCCGAAAAGAACCATGTCGACAATTCCCGCCTGCCCCCCAATGCGCAATGGACAACACTTACCCGGACGGCGAGAACTATGTCTGCCCCGACTGCGCGCACGAGTGGCCAATCGCCGCCGTCACATCCGCTGACCAGTCAGACGAACGCGTGGTCAAGGACGCCAACGGCAATGTGCTCGCCGACGGCGATGCGGTAGTGCTCATCAAGGATCTCAAAGTAAAGGGCTCGTCGATCACACTGAAAATGGGCACGAAAGTAAAGAGCATTCGGCTCGCCGGCGGCGATCACGAGGTGGACTGCAAAATGGACGCCGGCAACTTCATGTTGAAGGCGGCGTATCTGAAGAAGGTGTGAGGCAGCGCGCTTACACGGCCGTGACATAACGTGCGACTGGCTGCACGATTCGCGGCGGCGGTGAGTCGTAGATTGCCCGCATGCGCTTCACTTCGTCGACGGGACTCAGGCCAAACAGGCGCTTGAATTCCCGGCTGAATTGCGAGGCGCTTTCATAACCTACGCGCGCCGCTGCGGCGCCCGCATTCAAACCGTCTTGCACCATCAACAGGCGCGCGTGATGCAAACGCGTGGTCTTCACGTATTGCATCGGCGAAGTCGCTGTCACTGCCTTGAATTGCGCGTGAAAAACAGCGAGGCTCATGCCGGCTTCCGCAGCAAGGGTATCGACGTCGAGCGCGCCGTGATAATCGGCGTGGATGCGACGCAGCGCCTTTGCAACGCGGCCAAAATGATTCTGGTGCGTGAGCGCCGCGCGAATCGCGTCGCCCTGCTCGCCGGTCAACACCCGATAGCAGATTTCGCGCACGATGCTGGGCGCGAGAATGCGCGCGTCGAGCGGCGACGCCAGCGCATCCAGCAGACGCTGCACCGCGCTGCTCAAAGCGGGATCGAGCGGCGTCGAGTAAATGCCGAGCGGTTCGTTCTTCGCGGCGCCTTGCGTTTCGTTGAGCGCCATCAGCAACTCGGCCACCATGGTCAGATCGACCCGGATAGAGATGCCGAGGAACGGCTGATCAAAGCTCGCCTCGGTCTCGCATTCGAACGGCAGCGGCACGGACAGCACGAGGTACTGCTGCGCATCGTACTGGAACACCTGGTCCCCGAGATAGCCGCGCTTGCGCCCCTGACACACAATAACAATGCTCGGCTCGTACATGACCGGCATGCGCGGCAGCGGGCTGTTGGCACGCATCAGGTTCACACCTTCAAGGCTCGAACGCGTCATGCCGGGCTTCGGCGCGAGCATGTCGAATACTTCGATCAGGCGCTGCTGCGCGGCGTCGGCCACTGGAAGGTCGGCTGCGGGTGACGACAGTTCGGACGAGTGCTGCGACATGACGATATAGTGACGTGCAAGAGAATAATGCTTGAAATTTAGCACCAAACTGCCTGGTGCGCTCCTCTCCAGGAGTTTTAGGCAAATCTTCAAGACATTCAGGTATTCACTGAGTGGCCGCGCGCTCCTACTATGGGAACCCTGCCGGATCATCCTTTCCGCGCTACGCCACCAGTCTGGTCGGCAGTTCAAGTTCACGAACTCGCCACCCATGCGGGCGTTCCGATCCGCGCGGTGGTCCGACGCTCTGATCGAAACATTGGCAAGACCTGGCCGCATCGGCGACATGTATCGCCAATCGCGGACGGCTTGCAACATCCACCCTCTTTTGCTGGAGCTACCCATGAGCACGACATATGCCTATGCCGCGACCGACGCCAGCGCGCCGCTCGCCCCGTTTGAAATCCAGCGCCGCGAACTGCGCGCGCACGACGTGCAGATGGAAGTGCTGTATTGCGGCGTGTGTCACTCCGACCTGCACCAGGCCCGCAACGAATGGAAGAACACCGTGTATCCCGTGGTGCCCGGTCACGAGATCGTCGGCCGCGTCACCGCCGTGGGACCGGACGTCACGAAGTACAAGACAGGCGATCTCGTAGGCGTGGGATGCCTCGTCGACTCGTGCCGCACATGCGCAAGTTGCGCCGAAGGGCTCGAGCAGTATTGCGAGAACGGTTTTGTCGGTACCTATAACGGCGTGGACCGCGTCGACGGAGAGATTACGTACGGCGGTTATTCGACTCAACTCGTCGTCGACGAAGAATTCACGTTGCGCGTGCCGCAAAATCTCGACCCCGCCGGCGTTGCGCCATTGCTGTGCGCGGGCATCACGACCTATTCGCCGCTGCGCACATGGGGCGCCGGCCCCGGCAAGAAGGTCGGCGTGGTCGGCCTCGGCGGTCTGGGTCACATGGGCGTGAAGCTGGCGCGTGCGATGGGCGCGCATGTCGTGCTGTTCACCACGTCGCCGTCGAAGATCGAGGACGCGAAGCGGCTAGGCGCACACGAGGTGGTGATCTCGAAGAACGCGCAAGAAATGGAAGCGCATGCGAACAGCTTCGACCTGATTGTGAATACGGTGGCTGCGCCGCACGAGCTGAACCCGTTCCTTAACCTGCTCAAGCGCGATGGAACGATGACGCTGGTAGGCGCGCCGGAGCACGACCATCCGTCGCCGCAAGTGTTCAACCTGATTCTCAAGCGCCGCCGCCTGGCTGGCTCACTGATCGGCGGAATTGCCGAGACGCAGGAGATGTTGGACTTCTGCGGTGACCACGGAATCACTTCGGATGTCGAAGTCATTCCGATGCAGAAGATCAATGAGGCGTATGAGCGGATGTTGAAGAGCGACGTCAAGTATCGATTTGTGATCGATCTCGATTCTTTGCGGAAGTGATTGAGAGGGTTGCTGCCTGCGGCGCGGTATTTTTTTCGCGCCTGCGGGCGGTGGCTTTGTTTTTTGCTTTTTGTGGTTTGGAGTTCTGTTTCTGGGTGGGACCTTTGGCCTTTCCTTGATTTCACGGCGGTCTATTAGCGTTGCCCCTGTGCGGGGCGGCACTTACTTTCTTTGCCGCCGCAAAGAAAGTAAGCAAAGAAAGCGGGCTCAAACCGCTAGCTCATAAGTGGGCGCCGTGGTCTGCAACCGGTAGTGGTGCATCTGGAATCTGTGCTCCCGCACATTCCACGCTCGTGACAAAGCAGTCATTCTTCCGGCAGCGCTTCGCGCGCCGTGGCGGTCGTTCATAAAACCGTCGGTACTTTTTGTTGCGGGCAGTCATGTCGCGCCCAAGTTTTCGATCGGAAGTACTACCGATACGCGTCAAAGCGCGCACGGTGTTCCGTGCACCTTTCCGACGAGCGCACCGCGCGAGGCGGGATGTATGACTGCCTTGTCACGAGTGCGGAATGTGCGAGGGCACGGATTCCAGATGCACCACTGCCCCCTCTGAGCCAGGGGACCCACTTATGAGCTGGCGGTGTGAGCCGCTTTCTTTGCTTACTTTCTTTGCGGCCGCAAAGAAAGTAAGTGCCGCCCCGCACAGGGGCAGCGCTAGTAGACCGCCGTGAAATCAGGGAGAGGCCAAAGCGTCCAAAGAACCCCAGCGTAATCAATCAAACACCCAAACAGCCCGCCGCAAAGGCAAAAAGCTAACCCCAAACGAGAGGCACCGAATGATAGACAGAATAACCGCCATGCGCACATTCATCCGGATCGTGGACACGAACAGCTTCACCCGCGCAGCGGAATCGCTGAACATTCCGCGCGCGACGGCGACTACCATCGTCCAGAATCTGGAAGCCCTGCTCGGCACGCAGTTGCTCGCCCGCACCACGCGGCGGCTCAGCGTCACTCCGGAAGGCGCCGCCTATTACGAACGCTGTGCGCAAATCCTCGCCGATATCGACGAAATGGAAGCCAGCATCCGGCACGCCACCGATAACCTCACCGGCCGTCTGCGCATTGAAATGCCCGGCTCGGTGGCAAGCGCAATCGTGCTGCCTGCGCTCGACGACTTCCATACGCGCTATCCCAACCTCGACCTTGCCGTTGGCGTCAGCAACCGTACGGTGGATCTGGTGTCCGAAGCAATCGACTGCAGCATCCAGCTCGGTGAACTGCCGGACTCGAATCTCGTCGCGCGGCATCTCGGCACGCTCGAGCATGTCACCTGCGCAAGCCCTGACTATCTCGCGCGATACGGCACGCCTACCGACCTCGACGACCTGCGCGGGCACGTCGCGGTCAATTGCATGTCGCCGCATAACGGCCGCGAAGTCGCATTCGATTTCGAAGTGGACGGCGAAGCGCAAAGCGTCAAGGTAAATGGTTTCGTGAAGGTCAGCGACGAGCAGGCGTATCTCACCTGCGGACTGCAAGGCCACGGGCTCATTCAACCTGCGCGGATCGCCGCGCAACCGTACCTCGACTCTGGACTATTGCGCGAAGTACTTCCGCAATGGAAGCCTGTGCCCATGCCTGTTTCGGTCGCCTATCTGAAGAATCGCCGTGTGTCGCCCCGCGTGCGCGCATTCGTGGACTGGCTCGCGGAGTTGTTCGAAAACGCGGAGCACGTCGATCAGGACCTCTCGCGCGTGCGTCAATTGCTGCGTGGCTTGCATCCCGCGTGAAGCGGATTCATGCAGCCTCGCAGCAGTACACGCGTGACAGTAGATCAGCCTGGCAGCGGCACCGGCCGGGTCAGCAGGTCCACATAGAAATTGAAGAAGTTCTGGTTGTCGAAGCGTTTGACGATCGTCATCTTCTGCAAGCCAGCCGGCGGTGAGCTCGCATAGCCGGTAGCTTTGCCGTCATTTGCACCGAAACTCGTATCCACGTCCACCCACTCGTCCACGGTCTGGGTCGCAAACGAAGGATGCATCAGGTACCCGAGTGTCAGTGTGTCCCATATGTTCGTGGTGTAGTTCGGGTTCGTCTCGAAGCCGTTCTTGCCGTCGAAACCGTAGCCATTCAATGTCTTGAACAATTGAGTAACGATGGTCTGCTTCGTTGGATCGTGTGCAATACGGTCGTAAAGCGCCTTATCCATTTTCACGGTGTCTGTCACGTCGAGCGGCACGACGACCTGCTTCACCGGCAGACGCAGCACCTCTTTCGCTGCTTGCGGATCGAACCACCAGTTGAATTCCGCCGTTGGTGTCGTATTGCCCGGCACGTCGATCGCGCCTCCCATATAGATGATCTGCTTGATCAACGGCACGATCTCGGGATGCTGACGCGCGGCGAGTGCGATATTGGTCAATGGTCCGATTGCAAGAATCGTCACCTCGCCGGGATTCTGCTTCACTGAATCGACGATGAAATCCACCGCGCTTTTGCTCTGCACCTTGGTGTGCGTCGCGAAGCCGTCGGGCGGTGCCACGAGGTCGCTATCGGACTTCGGCTCGGGCGTGCCCCAAGCGCCGAGATAGCCGTCGCCGCCGGGGAATTGCGCCATTTCTGCCTGGATCGTGGCGAAGTCATGCGACAGTGCATAGTTTGCGCCCGCATAGACGCCGATCTGCTTTTCAACGCCGAGCCGCTCGACGGATTTCAATGCATCCGCCACGCCCTGCTTCAACCATTGATTACCCGACACTACGGTAATGCCGAGTACTTTCAGCGATCCCTGCGCCTGTAATTGCGCCGCCATGACGCCGAGCTGGCCGTCGTCGCTCAGCGTGTTGTAGTCGCTGTCGATAATGACCTTGGGGGGACTGGAGGGATTCAGTTCGCTGCCGCCGCATGCCGCAATGACCAGAGCAGTCACGACGCTTGCTACATAGCTCAATGCCACGAAAAACCGCTTCATTGATGTCTCCTGTTCTATCGCATCGGTGTGCGACTAGGGAGAGTCATCATAGACTTAAAGACGCCGAAATCAAACCGTAGTATCGACGAGGCTCGCGGATAACGCGAACCTCGCCAAGGCCTCTCGAACAGAAAACTCGTATGGCAAAGAGTCAGGGCTGACGCGCTTGCTGCGCAGAGCCTGGGCATGCGGGGTCTTTGCCCCAATGACCGTCGCACACGCGCCAGCGGCACAACTGGTCTTCGAAAAAGCCACGCTGCCCGCACTCTTTTACGCGCTCGGCAAGCTTTGCATTGCCCGGCGCCGCCGAGGTGGGCACCTTGGCGGCCGGATTACTTCCGCCCGCCTTGCTGTCCGCCGGTTTGGTCCGTGCAACGAGCGCGGCCAATAGATCGGCGTCCGAATCATCTTTCGACGTCGCGCCCGGCTTCGCTTTCTTCGTCTGCGTGGCGGCGGTCGTCGTGCTCGAACGATGGTTGCCCGCGCTTGCCGTTACGGTTTCCTTCTTGCCGTGCGCCGCGGCCTCGTGCTTGCTCCTGCTCGCAACGGCCGTTGAACTCTTGTCGTGCTTCGCCGCCGACGCAACCGCTGGCGCCGTTGCGGACGCGCCTGAGACCGGCGCGACCGCAGCAACCGAGGTTGAAGCGCCACTCGGCACCGCGCCGTCAGCAAGCGCCCGCGACAAGCGGTTGTCCGCGAGACCCGCGGACGCCGATGCAGAAGAAGCCGCGGCTTTGCTGTCGCTGTCATCGGCGATGATCGTCGCCGCTTGCGACGATGCCGGCGCGGACGCTTGCGCATTCGCGGCGACCTGAACGGTTGCGCTCGCGACGGAGGCCGGTACGGCGGCCCTGGCGACGTTGGCTCCACTCGCGGGCAAGGCGCCGGCGACCGGCTCCGCAGGCGCACGTTGTTGCATGTGCCACGCGCCCCATCCCCCCGCCGCGATTACAAGCAGGGCGACCAGCGCAAGAGGCGTTCTTGACCGGCGTGGTTTATCGCTAGGCGGCGCGACGCGGCCTTCCAGATTCGCAAGAATTCGCGAACCATTGCCATCTGCGCCTTTAGCCTTATCGGATAACAGGCTAGGCGGGGCTTTGGAATTTGAATTTTCCGGCGCACTCATTCACTGTCTCATTGAATCCTGGATTATTTCGCCGTGATAATACTGCTCCGGCTCCTCTCCGAGCAGGCCTGATTCTAAGAGCAAGCATTACAAAATACAATTGTTTCCAATTTCCGGGGTCGCCATTGATTGCCGTAGTACTTCTTGCCTATTTCGCCATCGCGGTTGTGATCGCCGCAATGCTGCTTTTGCCGGCAGTCCGGGCTTCTCTATTAGACGCTGCACTGACCATTCATGGACGCGTTATGCGCGGGGCATCGCGTAGCGCATCCGTCGCGCGCGGCCAATTAGCACGCTCGGCAAGAATTTCGCAATCCACTGCGGTGGATATGAAGAAATTACTGGCGCGTCGGCGCTTGCTGATTTTTACCACCACAGGTATTCTTGCGACGCCGCCATTGGTGGCATTGGCATTACGCGGCCGGCAGTTATTCCAATTCGACGAAACAGCACGGGTACCCGACGAGAAAATTGCCGCCTTACTAAACGGCGAACAGCTCGTACCCCCGCCGCCGCTGCCGCCGGAGGTGTTTGCCACGCGTGAAGTCGAGCAGATCCGGCCCGCGCTTAAAGATGCGAGCCGCGACTGGAATCTGCTCGATGCCGATTTCAGAACGCGTTTATTGCTCGTCTACAAAATCATGCACGAGCAGCACGGGTACGAAATGGCTTTGCTTGAAGGTTATCGCAGTCCGGAGCGGCAAAACCGGCTCGCGCAAATGGGGAGCAACGTCACCAATGCCGCTGCGTTTCAAAGCTATCACCAATACGGTCTTGCGGCGGACAATGCGTTTCTACGCGACGGCAAGCTCGTCATTTCAGAAAAAGATCCCTGGGCGATGCGAGGCTATCAGTTATATGGGCAAACAGCCGAACAGGTCGGCCTGACATGGGGTGGCCGCTGGAAAATGATGGATCTCGGGCACGTTGAATATCACAAACCCGGCTTCGTCCTCGGACGGGGTCATTAAGACGTAACGGGTACAAGAGGCTGGAAAATGGGGCGTTCAATCATTATTTATGGCAAAAAGCGGCAGTGCAAACCGCAATCGCCTATACAACGGTGCATTCATCAGGCCGCTATTTGCAAGCACCGCACTCACGCATTTAACAATTCACCCATTTTCATGTTTGTCCCGAACCCGCTTTCGTTTTCTTTCGCTTCGGTTTCAAACGCTGCACTCGCGTGATGCCCTTTGCCACAGCACGCGCCACAACACCAATCATCAAGACCTGAACGGCTTATGCGACGCATTCTCAACGTGTTGACCCATCCACGCACGCTCTCGATCATCGGCCTGCTCGCGCTCGCTGCTGTGTTGTTCGTCGGCGCCGATACATTGCAGATCGATCTGATGTGGCCGGCCATCGCACTCGGCGTGGTCATCGCGCTATGGCTGCTCGTGTGGGCGGTGCGCCGCCTGCGCGCGCGGCGCGCGAACCGCAAGCTCGGCGAGATGCTGGAACAGCAGGCCGAGAAACAGAGCACCGAGGCCGGTCCTGCGCCAACGCCCGCCCGCCAGGCAGAACTCGACGTGCTGCGCACGCGCCTCGTCGATGCAGTGAAGACCATCAAGACCTCAAAGATTGGTCAGGTCTCGGGCGGCTCCGCACTGTACGAGTTGCCGTGGTACATCGTGATCGGCAACCCCGCCGCCGGCAAGAGCAGCGCCGTGTTGAACTCAGGCTTGCAGTTTCCCTTCGCCGACAAGAACAACGCGGTAATTCACGGCATTGGCGGCACGCGCAACTGCGACTGGTTCTTCACGACCGAAGGCATTCTGCTGGATACGGCCGGCCGTTACTCAGTGCATGAAGAAGACCGCACCGAATGGCTCGGCTTTCTTGGCCTGCTCAAACGCTTTCGGCCGAAAGCACCGATCAACGGGATCATCGTTACGGCGAGCATTGCGGAGCTCACCAGCAGCAAGCCGGAATTTGCAATCAATCTCGCGAAGAACCTGCGCCAGCGCGTGCAGGAATTGACCGAGAAGCTCGAAGTTTTCGCGCCTGTCTACGTGATGTTCACGAAGGCAGACCTGATTACGGGCTTCACCGAATTCTTCAGCGGCAGCGACCGTCATGAATACGACCGCGTGTGGGGCGCCACCCTGCCCTACGAACCGGACGAGAAGCGCGACGTGGTGGGGCTTTTCGACGAGCACTTCGAAGAACTGTACGACGGCCTGAAAGAAATCAGCGTCGCGCAAATGTCAATCAATCGCGGCAATAAGCTCTCGCCCGGCCAACTGAGCTTTCCACTGGAATTCTCGACGATCAAGCCGGCATTGCGTGCTTTCCTTGCCACGCTCTTTGAAACGAACCCGTTCCAGTACAAGCCGATCTTCCGCGGCTTTTATTTCACGAGTGCATTGCAGGAAGGCGAAACCAATAGCTCCGCAGCCACGCGCATCGCCAACCGCTTCGGCCTGAGCGCCGACAGCCTGCCGAAGCCGCATAGCGCATTCTCGAAGAACGGCTTCTTTCTGCGCGATCTTTTTTCAAAAGTGATTTTCGCAGACCGGCAGACGGTCAAGCAGTTTGCAAGCCCAGCGAAAACGCGCATGCGCTATGCAACGTTCTTCGGCTTCGTCGCCGCGCTGGCGCTCGCACTCGGCGGCTGGACCTGGTCGACCATCGGCAATCAGCAACTCGCCGAGAACGTGAAAGCCGACCTCGACAACGTGGTGCGCCTGCAGCAGAACCGCAACGATCTGCAGTCGCGCCTGCAGGCCATGGACGTTCTCGAAGACCGTATCGACCAGTTGGAACAGTTCCGACGCGACAAGCCGCTCGCCGTTTCATTCGGTCTGTACCAGGGCGATCGTCTCGAAGAACGCCTGCTTACCGAGTACTACAACGGCGTGCGCCAGATCCTGCTCGATCCGGTTTCGCAGAACCTCGCGTCGTTCCTGAAGGAAGTCAACGCGCATCCCGATCAGCTTGCGCCGCTCAACCGCACGCCCGATGCGGCTGCCATTCCCGTCTCGGCTCACACGGCCATGGCGGCGAACAGCCAAGGCGGGCTTTATAGCGACGCGTCGCCAACCAACGTCGAAGACGCGTACAACGCGCTCAAGACGTATCTGATGCTAAGTGACAAACGTCACGTGGAAACGGCTCATCTGACCGACCAGGTTGCGCGTTTCTGGCGCGGCTGGCTCGAAACGAATCGCGGCAACATGCCGCGTGACGAGATGATCCGCAGCGCGGAGCGCATGATCACGTTCTACCTGTCACGCGTATCCGACGACGACTGGCCGATGATCGACCAGAACCTCGGCCTCGTTGACCAGACGCGAGAAAACCTGCGCCGCGTGGTGCGCGGCATGCCGGCGCGTCAGCGTGTCTACGAAGAGATCAAGGCGCGCGCGTCGACCCGTTTCGCGCCAATGACCATTGCGCGCATCGTCGGCGAAAACAATACGGCGCTCGTGGCGGGCAGCTACGCGATCCCCGGCACGTTCACGCGTGAAGCGTGGTTCCAGTACGTGCAGCCTGCAATCCGCGACGCCGCGACGAAAGAACTGCAAGCGAAAGACTGGGTGCTCAACACCTCTGCTCACGACGACCTCACGCTCGAAGGCAGCCCTGAGCAGATTCAGAAAGCACTCGTCACGATGTACAAGACCGAGTACGCAATGCACTGGCAGAAGTTCATGCAAGGTATTGCGGTGCAGAGCTTCGGCAGTTTCGGACAAGCGGTGGACGCAATGAACCGTCTCGGCGATCCGCAGGATTCGCCCATTCGCAAAGTACTCGAAACTGCTTACGACCAGACCTCGTGGGATAACCCGTCGCTTTTCAATGCGAACCTGAAACGCGCGCAAAGCGGTGTGACGAGCTGGTTCAAGCAATGGTTCGCGCGCGCGCCGACCGGTCAATTGAACGCGAACATCGACATCAACGGTAATCCAGTTGAATTGCCGATGGGCCCGATCGGCCAGGAGTTCTCCGCGCTCGGCCGCATTGTCGTGACGGGCGACAACGGCTCGATGCTGAAGGGCTACATGGACACGCTGTCGAAGGTCCGTACGCGCTTTAACGTCATCAAGAATCAGGGCGATCCAGGGCCGGGCGCGCGCCAACTCATGCAGCAGACGCTCGACGGCAGCGGCTCCGAGTTGGCCGATTCGCTCAAGTATGTCGACGAGCAGATGTTGACGGGTCTCACCGACTCACAACGCAAGGCGTTGCGGCCGCTGCTGGTGCGTCCGCTGATGGCCGCGTATGCCGTGGTGATTCAGCCCGCGAGCGTCGAAGTGAACAAGGTGTGGAATGCGCAGGTGTATCAGACGTTCCAGAATTCGCTGGCGAACAAGTATCCGTTTGCCGGCGATGCGAAGGTCGAAGCCGGCGCGGGTGAGATTGCGCAGGTATTCGGACCCGACGGTTCGATTGCGAAGTTCGTCGGCACCACGCTCGGGCCGCTCGCGGTGCGCCGCGGCGACACGCTCACCGCCCGCACATGGGGCGACATGGGCCTCGCGCTCACGCCCGACTTCACCAACGGCTTCGCGCGTTGGGTCGCGCCGCTCGCCGGCGGCGCAGCGGGTGCGTCGGCGGGCCAAAGCTCGGCCGAGCCGCAGACGGTGTTCCAGATTCTGCCGCAGCCGAGCAGCGGCACGACGGAGTACACGCTCGCGATCGACGCTCAGCAGATGCGCTACCGCAACACGCCGCCGCAGTGGACCAACTTCGTGTGGCCGAATCCGTCGGGCTCGCCAGGCGCTACGCTGAACGCGACGACCTTCGACGGCCGCACGCTGCAGCTCGTCAACGAGCCGGGCCGCTACGGTCTTGAGAAGCTGATCAACTCTGCGCAACGAAAGCGCCGCCCGGATGGGACCTTCGACCTGTCGTGGACCCAGGGCAATGTGACGGTGGCGGTTAGCATGCGGATCATCAGCACGTCGCAAGCATCGGGCAGCAGCGGCGACGCGCCGCAACAGCAGAGCCTGCGCGGTTTGCGCCTGCCGTCGTCGGTAGCGGACGTGAGTGCGGCGGCCAACTCGGTCACCGCAACGGCCACGAATACGGCGGCGCCCGCGTCGCCAGCAGCGCGGCCGGCCACGGCCGCCACTGCGGTTTCGAACACAGGGAGTGCGCAATGACGCAGACCGTGCAGGCGCAGATCGCGTACTTCGGCAAGATTCCGTCGCGTGGGGACTTCGTAAAAAGCGCGCACAACCCGCAGTTGCTCGCCACGCTCGACCGCTGGATCGCCGAGGCAATGGAATTGCTCACTGACGATCCGCGCTGGAAGATCGTCTATGAAAATGCGAAGCCCATGCACTTCGCGTTCCTCGGTTCGCGCAGCAAGCTCGCCATTGCGGGCCATATGGTGGCGAGTCACGATCAGTCGTCGCGCCGCTTTCCGTTTCTTGCGGCAACGGCACTCGAAGTCGAAAAGCCGCTCACGTTCCTCTCACACAGCCCGCTCGCTTTCGCGCGTTTGTGGTCGCGCGTGTCGGCGCAGATGAAGCCTTTGCTTGGCGGAAGCGAGCCGGCCGGCGCATTGCAGGCGCTGGGCGAAACGCAGGTGCCGATCGAGATTGGCGGCGGTCCGGGCAATCCGCATGACGGCACCTTCAACGACTTTGTCGAGCACCAGACGCTCGCCGGGCTCGAACAGATGTTGCTGGCAAGCGGTCATCCTGTGCGCTTGCGCGGCGCGATGCTCGCGCTCGGTTCTCTGCTGCGTCCCGTGATGCAAAGCGGCTCGTCGCATCTGGAACGCGGACTCACGCTGCCGCTGCCTAACGATCCGTTCTATCGCAGTCTCGTTGCGGCATTCTGGCTCGAACTGATCGCGCCGTTCGTCGCGCAGGCGGATTTCGAACTGGCGATCTTCATCGGCACGATCGCAGAGCGCGAGCGGCTCATTGTCGGCTTTAACGGCGCGTCGGCGAAAACGCTGCATAGCGTGGTCGATCCGCAAGCCTATGCAGCACATAACATCGACATCGACGATCCCGAGTGGATCGACGAACACGCACAAAACGATCATGGCATCAGCAAGCTTGTCAGCTACCTCGACCAACCGCAACTGTCCTTGCGCGTCAGCATCGACACGTTCCGCGAAGCCTTCACGGGAGCGTAATGCAATGCTGAACTCACGCACCAGGATCGCCGTGCTACTCGCGGGCTTGATGTTCAACGCTTCGGCGCACGCCGACAACGACGGCCCTGCCCGCGTCACACCGGTCGACAACAGCGGCATTTCGATTCGCACCACGACACTGCCCGCGCCTTCGGCCAGCCCCTCAGCTACGGCGGGCAACGTGGGGCCCGCGGTGAACACTGCCGGCCTCGCGAGCGGCACGACCGGTGCGGGCACCGGTGCCGTCACGGCATCGCCGCCGCCCGCTAACGCGGCGCCGGGCCAGGTCGTGGTGGGCGGCAAGGTACCGGACGAAGCGACCAAGGCGGCCGTGCTCGCACGTTTGCGCGAGACGTATGGGGCAGCCAGCGTGGTCGATCAGATCGAAGTCGCGGACGTCGCGACGCCGCCTAACTGGTCCGCCAACGTGCAAAAGCTGATCGGGCCGCAACTGAAGCAGATCAGCAAGGGCCAATTGAAAATCGACGGCACGCAGATCGACGTAAAGGGAGAAGTACGCAACGAGTCGCAGCGTCAGCAACTTGCGAGCGATATGGCAAACGCGCTGAATCCGACCTATACGATCAAGAACGGTCTGCGCGTCAGTGCATCCGAGCAGGGCCTGCTGGACCAGACGCTCGCGAATCGTACGATCGAATTCGAGACCGGCAGCGCGACGCTCACGCCGCAAGGCCGCGCCATTCTCGATCAGATGGCTGCTGCGATGCTGAAGATGACCACGAAGACGGTGGCGATTATCGGTCACACCGACAACTCGGGTAACCGAACCTCGAATATCGCTTTGAGCCAGGCACGCGCCGATGCCGTGAAGGGCTACCTCGTCGCGAAGGGCATTCCGCCGCAACAGATGAGCACGACCGGCGTCGGGCCCGATCAGCCGATTGCATCGAACGATAGCGCCGATGGGCGCGCACGCAATCGCCGAATCGAGTTCCGCGCGGGTTCCTGAGCGGACCAACGCGTCAGCACGTGAACTGCTCGCGTAAAAAAACCTGGCTCGGTCAAGCGACTCGAAGCCAGGTTTTTTAGTTTTAGCGCGGACCTCTAGCCGTTTTCTTCCGGCTTTACGCCGAGCAACTCGCGAATATGCGCGAGCGATCCGTCGTCTTTCACCACGGTCGAAAGCCACTGATGCAACGGCATGTCCGCGGCCTCGGCGGCCTTGTCGGCGAAGTAAGCCGCGGGATTATGCGGCTCCGTAGTGCGAAAGAACCGGGCCACCGCGCGCAACTGCGCGACGGCTTGCGCGCGGCTCTGGATTCCTGCGATTGCGTGGGTCGGCGGCGTCGTCAACACGGGCTCCTCGCGTTGCGGTGAAGTTTTGAAGGTGGGTTCGGCCCGTTCCAGTTCGTGATGCGTCGGCGCACTCGATCTGTCGACAGACGTCGGTTGCGCATCTGCATTCACGCCCAGTTCGCGCGCAAAACGTTCGGCCAGACGATAAACGCTTTCATATGCGTCTTTCGCCTGACGGAAGCTCGGTGCCGAGTCAGCGGCGCGACGGTCCAGTTCCTGTTCGAGTGCGAGCATTGCCGCTTCGAACGCCTTGAGTTCGGCCAGCAGCGTTGAGTAAAAGGCGGGCGGCGTCGCGCGTTTCGATGCGTCGATCTGCTCGATCGACGGCTTGCCGCGCGCAATGTCGTCGGCATGATCGGGATCGCGCTTCACAGCTTGCGCAACGTGTGTCGCCACGTCCCAATCGATCGTGCTGTACAGGTTGCCTTGCGACGACGTAAGCGGCATGGCACGCAGCAGATCGCCAGTGCGACCGACAAGCCATGCAACGTTGCCGAGTCGATATTCGGTGTCGTCGCCTTCCGGCAGCGGATGGACTGTGTCCCAAAACTTCTCGCACAACCCCGCCAGCAGCGTATAACCCTGCGTGAGTCCGCTCACGCCTTCTTCTATGGCAAGCGCTTCCGTGAGCCACACGGCGAGTCGCAAGTCTTTGGTCTGCGTCTGCAGCAAAGCGCTCGATCGCTCGATAACGAACGGCCAGTCGGCTTCCTTGATCTCGGTGATCCATTCGCCTTGATCGAGCGATGGATCTTCGAAACGCCGGGCGTGCTGGATCGCATCGAAGTCGGCGGAGAACAGCAGATCTTCGCCACAGGGCGCGGCTTCGCTGATTGGAGCGAGCAGCGTGTTCAGATTGGTCGGCATGGCACAGAGCTATCAGAATGCATTTGTGAAATTTGCTTAGGCGACGGCGTATTCGAACTCGCCAGCCTCGCTTGCGCGCACCGAAATACGTTGAATCGCCACGCCGTTGGCTATGCGCTCCAACACGTGTTGTGCGACTTCGGGCAACAGCGTGCCGTTCAGAATATGGTCGACGTTGCGCGCACCGGAATCCACTTCGGTGCAACGCGCGAGGACCGCATCGACGAGAGACTCGTCCCACTCGAACACCGCCTTGTGATTCGATTCTATGCGGCGGCGAATCCGCTCCAGCTTCAACGCGATGATCTCGGCAAGCACGTCGTCGGAAATCGGATAATAGGGCACTACTTTCATGCGCCCGAGAAAAGCCGGTTTAAATGCTTTGTACAGTTGCGGACGCAAGGTCTCCGCAAGCGCATCGGCGTCAGGCAACTCCTCGGCGGTTTTGTTCAGGCACGCCTGCATGACCGCTTGCGAACCGACATTCGACGTGAGAATGATCAGCGTATTACGGAAATCTATTTCGCGGCCTTCAGCGTCATCCATCGTGCCCTTGTCGAACACCTGAAAGAACATTTCGAGCACATCGGGATGGGCCTTTTCGACCTCATCGAGCAATACGACCGAATACGGGTTGCGGCGCACCGCTTCTGTCAGCACACCGCCTTCGCCATAGCCGACGTAGCCCGGCGGCGATCCTTTGAGGCCAGACACGCTATGCGCTTCCTGGTACTCGCTCATGTTGATCGTCACCATCTTGCGTTCGCCGCCGTAGAGCACATCGGCGAGTGCGAGCGCCGTCTCGGTCTTGCCGACGCCCGACGGTCCGACGAACATGAACACACCACGCGGCTTGTTCGGATCTTCGAGATTCGCGCTTGCCGTGCGCACTCGTTGCGCGATGGCTTCGAGTGCATGATCCTGTCCGATCACCCGCGCGCCAAGTAATGGCTGCAGGTTGAGCACAGTCTGGATTTCGTCCTTGACCATGCGGCCGAGCGGAATGCCTGTCCACGACGCGACGATTTCCGCTACGACGTGGCCGTCCACCTGCAACGGCACCATGGGCTGACCGCCCTGCAACGCATGCAATTCGGCGACGCGAACCGCGAGCGTTTCGCGCGCCTGTTGCGCCTTCGCCGCTTGCTCCGCGTCCGCGCTACTCACCCGCGCGGCGTCGATCTCCGCCCGCAAGCCGACGATCTCGCTCACCAATGCGCGCTCCTTGTCGTAGCGCGCTTCGTCTTCGGCGAGATCCTTCAGGTCTTCTTCGCGCAGTTCGCGCAACTGCGCGAGCCGTTCGTCGTGAAGCGCCCCGCTCGCCACTTCGCGCTCCAGCGCCGCAATTTCGGCGTCGATACGCTCGAGGCGCTTCTTCGTGTCGTCGATGGCGGCCGGTGTCGAACTGTGCGCGAGCGCGACTTTCGCGCATGCGGTGTCAAGCACGCTGATCGCCTTATCCGGCAGTTGCCGGCCGCTAATGTACCGATGCGAGAGGCGCACTGCCTCAGTAATGGCATCGTCGAGCACCCGCACGTTGAAGTGCTTTTCCATCAACGACGCCATGCCGCGCAACATCGCTGCCGCCAACGTTTCGCTCGGCTCTTCGATCTTCACGACCTGGAAACGGCGTGCCAGTGCTGCGTCTTTCTCGAAGTACTTCTTGTACTCACTCCAGGTGGTCGCAGCGATTGTGCGTAATTCGCCGCGCGCCAATGCCGGCTTCAGCAGATTCGCCGCATCGTTCTGGCCGGCCTGCCCGCCCGCGCCGATGATCGTATGCGCCTCGTCGATGAACAGGATGATCGGATGCGGGCTCTTCTTGACCTCGTCAATCACGTTCTTCAGGCGATTCTCGAATTCGCCCTTCACGCTGGCGCCTGCTTGCAGGAGGCCCATGTCCAGTACATGCAGCGCCACGCCTTTCAGCGGTGCAGGCACGTCGTCTGCCGCAATGCGAAGCGCGAGCCCTTCGACCACCGCAGTTTTACCGACACCCGCCTCGCCTGTCATGATCGGATTGTTCTGTCGACGCCGCATCAGTATGTCGATGGTCTGGCGAATTTCGCCTTCGCGGCCGATCACCGGATCGATCTTGCCTTCACGCGCTCGCTGCGTGAGGTTGCTGGTGTAGGTATCGAGTGCCGGCGTCTTCGACGGTGCGCCCACCGCCGCCTCCGTTCTCGCTGCATCGCTCGCGCTTTCGTCCGGATTCTGCGCCGCATCGCTGCGCTCGACTTCGCGAGAGCCTGCAGTCAACTCGTCGAACTTATGCTTCAGATCCGTCACACGCACATCGCCCAGCAATGGCGACATCCGCTCGGCGAATTGTGCGAGATCGGGTGCGCTCAGCAACGCGAGCAGCAAATGCCCTGAACGGATGCGCCCAATCTGCGAGTCGAGCGACGCAATCAGCCATGCCTGTTCGAGCAGATCGATCAGCTGTTTCGAGAACACCGGCGTACGCGTATTGCCTGTTTTCAGGCGCTGCAACTCACGCTCGATATCCGCACGCAACGCATGTGGATCGATCCTGCTTGCGCGCAGCACCAGCGCAACATCGCTTGCCGGTTCATCGAGCAGCGCAAGCAGCAGATGTTCGAGGTCCACCTCGTAATGACCGCGGGCAAGACAGTTGTTCGCCGCCAGCAACGCTGCTTGCCGGCAAGTCGGATTCAGTTTCGCGATCAGGGTATTGAGGGACGTGCTCATGTCGTGCGATCCGGTCAGGTTCTATCGTTATGGTCAGTGAATCACGTGCAGTTCGTAACGCGCATCCATGCGGTCGCGCTCGGCGTCGCGTGTACAGAGAAACGCGTCCCAACCGAGGCGTGCGCCCTTACTGAGAAGCGTCGGGCCCACTGCCTCGCGGCGCAGCACTAGCGCCACTTCGTATTCGAGCGTGATGCCCGCCAGCAGCGTAAGCATGCGTTCCAGCGCAACGGCGCGGTCCGCACCGGGCAGAAACGCCTCGTAGTCGGCTTTGTCGAGCGGTCCGATCACGAGCCGCGCGCGCATGTCGCGCTGCCAGACGCGCTCCCCCGCGAGCGCAGTCGCGCCGAGTGTTGCGTTGACGCTGCCGAGCAGCGTCAATTGATCGCGCGGCACGTCATACCATTTGCCGACGAACTGCTCGACACGCACCGGCACCTTGAAATATTCGGACAACGTGCGTTGCAAATACGCTGCCGACACTGGCCTGTGCCGCGCGGGCAGCGTATAGCCGGCAATCGCTTCGTCGAATAGCGCGCCCTCGCCAGTTTGCAGACTGGTGCGGGTGTCGTTGTCCGCAACGCCCGCGAGCGCAAGCAGCAACGGCAAGTAGCGTTCGTCGCGATCCAGTTCGTAATGAAACGGCAAGCGGTACTTCTTCCACGCCGCGTAAAAAAGCGCGGTGGCGCGATTGGAAAACACATCGAAGAATTCGCGCGCGGCGCGGTCGCGCTTGATCTGTTCACGGGCGATGATCTGCTCGGTGTAGTGCAGCGGCAACGCGCCCTGCCCGCCGAGCAAGCCGAAAAATGCCGGCGTGATGTCCACTTTTTCGAGCGAGCCGTCTTCGAGCGCTGCCGTACGCTGAGCCTTTTCCTTTAGCGCAGTGCCTTCGTCGTCGTACGATTGCGCACCGTGAATCTCGCTCGGCGGGAACGACATGGAGAGCGAATTGCGAAACGCAATGCGCTGCGCGACGATATCGCCGGAACGTCCGGTGTCAGACGGCGATTGTTGTGCGAACCACTTTTCGAACAGCCGCACCGCCTGAAAAAATTCAAAGCGATGTGGTTCGTCGAGAAGCTGCTCGACTACGCCAGGATCGATTCGCCGCTGCGCGGTTTGCATCGCAAGATCTCCTCGCCAGTGCGCTTCGACACGACGACCAGTTGCACAAAGCTGTTCAGATGCACATACAGCCCAAAGAATGTGTCGATCACGCGCACGAAAGACGCGAGACTCGTGCCGACAAAATGCTCTTCGTCGATGGTCAAGCGAATCTCAATGCCGCGCACGAACGTCGCGAACGGTTTGCCGGGCAGCCATTGCACGGCCGCGCGCTGCTCGATCCCGACAAGACCGTCGATATGCCGCGCCGACACCGCCGTACGCCGCAAATCGTAGAGCACCAGCATTTCCTTCAGCGCGGAAAGCCCGCTATTCGCGAGCGACACATGGTTCAGCGCGAGATGCGAAATGAGCCGCCAATGCGCGGCCCGGCCGCGTTCGAAACGCACACTCGGCGTGGGCCGGCGCAACATCGTAATGCTGCCCGTCAGCGACCCGCCTTCGAGAAAGAGATCGCCGCCTTCGAGACCCACGGCGAGGCCCGCTGGCAAGTCGCGGTTCGTACAGGTCAGATCGAGACTCAAGGTGTCGGTTTGCGGCGCCGCCGGTTCAAAGTCGATGTCGACAATCGAGATTTCGGTCTCGTAGCCTGGGCTCTTTTGCGCGACCCAGTCGTTGCGGCGCGCGAACCAGTAGTGTCCGGCGCGTGCGGCCTCGCCGTGATGCAGCGAATAGAAGGGCCTGAATTCGGTGACCGATTCCTGATGCGCCTGTTGCCTGACGAGCTTGACCGAATCGATCGAATAAACCTCGTAGGCAAATGCGCGGCGCGCTTCAGCAATCACCGGGTACGAGACCGCCTGATGGGTCACGCGAATCGGTTCGCCGTGCTGTTCGAACAGATTCACCACCGGCGTGCAGAAGAGACGGAAATGATGCGCCGACAAAGCGTCGAGAAGCCTGGCGACATGCGAATCGCTGCGCACTTCTTTCAGCACGACGTGCAGTGTCAGGCGTTGGCAGCGCCCTGTCGCGCGCGTCATTGCGGTCAGATCGAAGTCGGCGAAATTGAATTTTTCCGGGAATGCAAAGTACTCGGTGAGGAGCCGATAAGCCGGATGGGACTTGGCCGGATAGTCGATTAGCGCGTCTTGCTCGTCAAAGCCTGCCTGCACGAGCGGCGATGCACGCAGTTGCGTCCATACGCCGCGCCGGTCGGCTTCGACATATGTGGCCATTGCATTGACGAACAGGCAGTCGGCGAGCGCCGCAATGAACGACTGCTCGCCGTGCAGATGCGCGCGCAACGTACCGACCTTCAACGCGGACAGATCGAGTTGCGCAGCGGTGGATTCGAAGGTGATCGAGACGATTGCGGTCGCATTGCCGGGTAGCACGGTCGCGCTGGGCGCCATTGCGACTGACGTGTACTTCGCCTCGGAGATACGGACCGGTGCGAGCGTGACGTCGTATGCGGTCCGGAAACGGCATTGCACGCCGCGAATGGGCCGCGACTTCAGCTCAGTACCGCGTTCGATCGTGACCGGTTCCGTCAGATGACTCAATGCGGCAGAGTTGCCCAATTGCGCAATCGAACACGACGGAAATGGCCGCAGATAATGCGGATACAGCACTTCCAGCAGCGCTTCGGTGAACTCGGGGTAGTCGTCGTCGAGCTTCTTGTTGATGCGTGCGCCGAGCAGCGCGAACGACTCGATCATTCGCTCGACATGCGGGTCCTCGCAGTGCTCGCCCGACATGGCAAGACGCGCGGCGATCTTCGGGTAGCGCTCCGCGAAGTCGCGCGAATAGCGCCGCAAAAATGACAACTCGCGCTCGTAATACGGCAGCAATTCTTCCATCGATCTAATCCCCGGACCCGAACCTTCTCCGCTTCGTTACCGCCGCCGATGCGCGTGGCGGCGGCGGGGAAGCGGCATTGAAGCCAAGCGGTATCAAGCTAAAAACAGCGTCTACAATTTTGCGCGTGCGCGCGTCACCGAGTATTGCAATGTGGACGGCTGCAACATCGCGTCGAAACTCACCGGTTCTTCTGCCGGATGAACGACCAGCAGCGCCTGAATTGCGAAATTCAGCGCGTTGGTCGATTGTTCGTTCAGTTCGAGCGTGACCGATACCTGCTGCAAGCGCGGCTCATGCCGCGCAATTGCCTGTTGAATCGATTTGCAGATGAACGTGCGGTCATAGTGACTCGCGAGACTCAGTCCTGCGAAGTCGTTCAGGCCATACGTGAGCACGGAGCGCTGACATTCGGGCAAAGCCGCGAGCTCATGCTCGGTCAGCGCGATGCGCGTGTTCAGTATCGCTTCAACATCTCGCGCGACAGTGCCCTTTAACTCCTCCAACGACAATTGCCGCATCGCCGGTGAAGCTGGCAAATGCGGTTCGTCGTCGAACAGCTTGTCGAGAAAGCTGGGTTCGAAGCGTTTCATCGGCGTCCGAAGAAGCGGTTAGATGCAGTGCGCACGCCATGCGCTGCAGCCCTTCCGGGCCGCGCGCCGCGTGCGCCCATGCATCAGACCGCGTACGTCTTGTCGTTCTTCGTCAGGCTCCACGCGCCCTGCGCGTTGCCGCCCTGGTTGCCGCCGATCTTCTGCTGCGTGTACTTCCACTGCACGGCTGCGTACTTCAGCGAGAACTGTTCGGTAGGCAGACCTTCGCCAACGACGCTCGGCGTCACGCTCGAAATGATCACGTACTTCAGCTTCACTTCGAGGTACTTGATGCGATTACCTTCGCCGTCCGAACGCATGAAGTCGATGGTGACTTCGTCGAACGTCGTGCCGCCCGAAGCGTGCTGATAGATCAGCGGGCTGACTACGTCGATGTCTTTCGTGAACTGCATGTCCGCGTGTTCGCAACGCTCAGACGTGTGGCCGCCCGCGGTCGAAGCCGTGGCCGAGCGCGGTTGCGTGATCGAGTGGCTCCACGAATCGATTTCGATCCAGCCAGCGTGATCTTTATCGGCAGACTCGCCTTTGATCGCCGGATTGCCGAATTTTAAATAGATGTCCTTCATAACTCATCGACTCCCCAAAGAGGTGGTTTTAACAGCCAACCCGGGCGGCCGGCCCGGGTTTTCTGACTTCGTTTATGAATTGGCCGGTTTCGGCAGATCGGCGACGAGCCGCAAGGAGATCGACAGTTCGTCGAGCTGGAAATGCGGGCGCAGGAAAGCAACCGAGCGATATGCGCCGGGCTTGCCCGGAATCTCCGAGACCTGGATGGATGCTTCGCGCAACGGGAACTGCGCCTTCTGTTCCTGGGTTGCGTTGTCATCCAGCAGCACGTACTGCGAGATCCAGCGATTGAGAAAGACCTCGACGTTCTGCGCCGATGCAAAGCTGCCAATCTTGTCGCGCATCATTGCCTTCAGGTAATGCGCGACGCGCGATACCGAGAAGATGTACTGCAATTGCGCGGACAGAACGGCATTCGCATTTGCGCTGTCGGTGCTGTACTTCTTGGGCTTTTGCACCGATTGCGCGGCGAAGAACGCAGCGTAGTCGGAGTTCTTGCAATGCACGAGCGGAATGAAACCCAGGTCGCTCAACTCTTTTTCCCGGCGATCCGTAATGGCGATTTCGGTCGGGCATTTGAGCGCGACTTCACCGTCGTCGGTCTTGAAGGTGTGAGTCGGCAGATCTTCCACCAGACCGCCGCCTTCCACGCCGCGAATGGCTGCACACCAGCCGAAATCGTCGAATGCAGCCGTGAGGCGCGCAGCGAATGCCCACGCAGCGTTGCACCACAAGTACTTGCTGTGATCGGTGCCGTCGACGTCTTCGACAAAGTTGAAGCCTTCTGCCGTGGCGCCGTCTTTCGGATTGAACGGCAGGCGGCCGAGAAAGCGCGGCAGCGTGAGGCCCACATATCGCGAATCTTCGGAGTCGCGGAACGACTTCCACTTCGCGTATTCGACGGTGTCGAACACCTTGCCGAGGTCGCGCGGCTTGCCCAGATCGGCAAACGTTTCGAGGCCCAGCAATTCGGGCGACGCCGAAGCGATGAACGGCGCATGCGCGGCCGCCGCGACATGCGACATCTGCTCGATGAAATAGACGTCTTCGGGCTGACGCGTGACCTCGAAATCGCCGATGATCGCGCCGAACGGCGAGCCGCCGAATGTGCCGAACTCTTCTTCGTAGATCTTCTTGAAGAGCGCGCTTTGATCGAATTCGATCGCGGTCTTGAAGTCACGCACGAGATCGCGCTTGGGCGCATGCAGCGCCTTGATCTTGACCGTCGAGCCGGTGTTGCTCTCCTTGCACAGATAGTCCAGACCGCGCCAGGTGCTTTCCATGCGCTGGAATTCGGGTGCGTGCATCACCGCGCTCAACTGCGCGGAAATGAGGCGGTCGAGTTCCGCAACGCGTGCGTCGATCGTTGCCGACAGGTTGTCGGAGACGACCACGGTGCCGTCGAGCACCTGATGCACGAGTTCGCCGATCAGGTCTTTCGCACGCGCATGTTCGGAATCGGACTTCGCCACGCGGCTTTTCTCGACGATCTCGTCGAGCAGCGTGGATTCCGGACCGCTTTGCGCAGTAGCGAGTTGGGCCGCTGCTGTTTGCTGGTTCATCTCACACCCCGTACTTAATCGCCTTGCTTGTCGTGGTCCGGCGCGCCGCCGTTCTGGTCCGCCGCATTGCCCTGATCTTTCGCCAGAGTTTGCAACTGCTGCGTGTTGTTTAGCACTTCGGAAAGCAGATCTTCGAGCTTGTCGTTGCCGGCGAGCTTGTTGCGCAGATCCGCGAGCTTCGAACGTGCTTCGAGCAGACGCCGCAACGGCTCGATTTGCGCGACGACTTCGTCCGGATTGAAATCGGCCATCGACTTGAAACGCAGATCTACGGCAAATTTGCCGCCGGCTTCGCTCAGGCGGTTTTCCACCTGGAACGCAGCGCGCGGCTCGATCGCCTTCATCACGTCGTCGAAATTGTCGCGGTCGATATTGACGAACTTGCGATCGCGAAGCTTCGGCTGATCGACTTCGGATTGCCCCGCCAGATCGGCCACCACGCCGACGACGAACGGCAGCTCTTTCACCTCGATCGCATCGCCGCGCTCGACCTCATAGGTCAGCTGCACGCGGGGCGGCCGCACTTTTTGCAAGCGTTTTTGTATGCTTTCTTTCTTCGCCATCGTCGGCTCCCGAATGCTGATGGTGAGACGTGGAGATCAGCGCAGCGCGCTGAACGGATCTGACGCGCCGCCGCTTTGCGCGGCCTTGGCGGGCGCTGCGGGTGCCGCGGGGGCAGGCGCCGCCGGAGCCGCCGGCGTGGCAGCCGGAGCCGGAGCCGCAGCCGTGGTGCTCGCATCAGGCGCCTCTACTGTCTTGCTCTTCGCGACGCGGCGAATCACGCGCTTTTTCTTTGCAGTCGTCTTGTCGCTCGGGTCAGGCGGGAACAACGTGGCTTCGCCCAGCGTGTCGCGCAACTGCTTGGCGAGCGCTTGCGCGTCCGACTTGGCGTCGCCCGCGAGCGACGCGTCCTGACGCAATTCACCGAGCGATTGAGTGGCGACGCGAAGACCTGCCACGGCCAGTACGCTCTTTGCCTGACGGTCGGTCTGGTCGCGCTGCAGCGCCTCTTGCGCGGCGACGATAGCCTGACCGTAATGACCTTGCGCAAACTGGATCTGCGCAATGCGCGACCACGGTTCTTCGCGCGTCGGATCTGATTTTGAAAGCTGCTGATAAAGCGCGATAGCACGATCCTGATCGCCGCCTTTCGCTACAGTATCTGCGTCCGCGAGCTGCTTATTAAAAGCCTCCGGTGTAGTCGCCGTGTTGTTGCCTTGTGTCGCGCAACCGGCGATCACGCCGCATGCCAACACTACCCCAGATAGTTTTACTAACAGACGGTCATTCATCGTTTTTCACCGACGTGCGATTTTTTAATTCAAGGAGAAACCGGAGTTTTGCTTTGCTTCAAGTGCGCGGGTATAGTACAGGCCAATTTTCGATAATTCAACTTTCATGTGAAGAAGCATTGCACGAAAAAAATACGCATGGATCCTTAAAACCAGGCACGCAGAAATTGTTTCCTGGTGCAATAGGGGCAGTCGGGTAAACGGGAAATTTTGCCACTCACCGGGCGCAAAGCCAATGTATGCGCGGCATTACATGCAAGCAGCATCGCGAGGCAGTAAACGGCAGAAAGCGGCATTAGTTGGTGAAGTTCTGCAGAAATTATTTTGTTATCGATGTTTAGACGGGGGACGGCGGCCAGCCGGTCGAAGTATATGAATTCGCGTCTTGTTCGCCATGCATCGCTATTGATTGCAAACGCCGCCTTGTGCGCCGCGCTAGGGGGTTGTGCCGCAGGCGTTACCGTGCTGGGAGCCGCTGCCAACGCGGCTTTGCAGGCGAGCGGCCTCGGCAAGCCTGATTTGCCGGACGCGCAAAAACCGCCGCGCAATGTCGGCCTCACGTTATATGCGGCGCCCAATCTGAATGCCGCAAATGACAAGCGGCCATTTGCGCTGGTGGTGCGGCTTTACACATTGAAAGATCCCACTTCATTCCAGCAGGCGCCATTCGACGCATTTACTGACCCAGCGAAGGAAAAGACCATACTCGGCGGCGATCTGCTGGGCGTGCGTGAAGTGACGCTGATCCCGGGCCAACGTTACGTTGTTACCGAAAAGGTATCGCGTGAAGCGCAAGCCTTCGGTATCGTCGCTCTATTCCGCGATCCGGCCATGCAGCGTTGGAAATTCGCCTTCGACCCGGCGAAGTCGGAGAAATCCGGCATAATGATCGGCCTGCATAACTGCGCAATGACGGTGACCAACGGCACGGTGATCCCGCCAGAACAGGGATTGCCCGCGCAGCCGCTGAATATGCTTTCCGCTGTTAGCTGTGGTTAAAACCTGCCGCGAAAGATGCGGAAGCAGTGAGATTTAACATTTTCAAGAGAATTAACAATGCGGCGCCCGAATAGGCTTATTGCGGCCGCGCCGCACGCTGAACCCATATAACAGGTTTGAGATGAGTTATTCCGCAAAAGTGCTCTGGGGGGAAGGCCTGTTTCTGAGGCCGCAGCATTTTCAGCGTCAGGACGCCTATCACGAGGCGCGCCTGTTCGAGTCCATTCAGGCTATCCAGCCGTACAACTGGGGCGTGCGTTCCGCGCGCTTCGACCGTGATGCACTTGGCAGCAACGTGCTGCGTGTCAGCGAGCTTTCGCTGGTGTTCCCCGACGGCGCACTGTATTCGGCGCCGCAAGCGGACGACCTGCCGCCGCCCATCGCGTTGGACACGCTGCCCGACGGTATCAACGAATTTACGTTTTATCTTGCGCTGCATCCGTTGCGCGAGACGGGCGCCAACTATTCGCACGACAACAACGCGGGCTTCGTCGCGCGCTACGTCAGTGAGCAGACTCCCGTCGCCGATCATTTCACCGACGCGGCCGAAGCCGACATCACCTTCCTCAAGACGAGTGTCAAGCTCATCGCGCACAGCGAGCCGCGCGATCAACTGCTTTCGGTGCCGCTCGTGCGCGTGCGCCGCACAGCCACGTCGGGCTTTGAAATCGACGACAGCTTCGTGCCGCCGTGCCTCGCAATCGACGCTTCGCCGGTTCTGCATCAACGGCTGCGTCAGCTGATCGACGCGTTGCAGGCCAAGGTCAACGCGCTATACGGCTTTCACCGCGAACCGACCAAGAACATTATCGAGTTCCGTTCCGGCGACATTGCTTCGTTCTGGCTGCTGCACACGGCGAGCGCGGCGTTCGCGTCGCTCGCTCATCTGTATCAGCATTCGGCGCTGCATCCGGAGCGGCTGTTTCAGGAGTTGCTGCGCCTCGCCGGCCAGTTGATGACGTTTTCGAAGGGCTACGCGCTGTCCGATCTGCCGGCTTATCGTCACGACGATCCGGGCCCCGGCTTTGCCCGGCTCGATATGATCCTGCGCGATCTGCTGGAAACCGTGATCTCCACACGCTACTTCGCGATCGCGCTCGAAGAAGTGCGTCCGTCGTTCCATGCAGGGCGGCTGGACTCGGGCAAGATCGACGACAAGACGCTCTTTTATATTGCGGTATCCGCCGACATGCCCACCGCCGAACTGGTCGAAGCGGTACCGGCACGCTTCAAGGTCGGCGCGCCAGACGACGTCGACAAGCTCGTGCTCTCGGCCATGCCGGGCGTGCGGCTCGTCTACACACCACAGGTGCCGCCCGCTATACCGGTGCGGCCGGGCGCGTGCTATTTCTCCTTCGAGCCGCGCGGCGCACTGTATGAGCGCATGTTGCAAGCGCAATCCGCAATGATCTATGCGCCCTCGGGCATCAACGATCTTCAACTTGAACTGATCGCGGTTACATCATGAGCTACGCGCCTTCACTCTTCGGCGGCAGCACGCCTGCCGCGACGCCCGCCCCGGCGACCGAGCCGAGCTATCAGGTCCGTTCGCTACTCGACCTGCTGTACGACGGCTTCTTCATGCTGTTCCTGTTGAAGAACGGCCGTGAGCCTGGCGAAGCGCACGAATTCAGCCAGCGCATTCAGCAGTTTCTCGGCGACTTCGAGCGCGGCGCGAAAAAGCTCAATGCCTCCGCCGAAGATGTCTACGCGTCGAAGTTTGCGTTCTGTGCGGCGATAGACGAGTCGGTGTTGTCGTCCACGTTCAAGATTCGCACGGAATGGGAGCGGCGGCCGCTGCAGCTCGTGCTGTTCGGCGAGCAGCTCGCGGGCGAAAAATTCTTCCAGTATCTCGAGGAATGCCGCGCGCAAGGCGCGGCTCGTTTGCAATCGCTCGAGGTGTTCCACATGTGCCTGCTGCTCGGCTTTCAAGGCAAGTATCTGCTTGAAGGGCCGGAGAAGCTTGCGTATTTGACCGCGCGTATCGGCGACGAAATCGCGCACATGAAGGGTAAGCGTGCGCCGTTCGCACCGCATTGGCCGTTGCCCGATCAGGTCGCGCACCGTCTGAAGCGCGAAGTGCCGTTGTGGTCGATCGGCGCGGTGTTCGCGCTGGTCGGACTGCTCGCCTATCTCGGGCTGAACACGTATCTGCGCGATCAGACATTGCGCACATTGGCGCCCTATTCGCAGGTGGTCAAGCTGGGGCCGCAATCGGCCACGCTGACTATTTCGTTGCCCTGAAGTCAGTTCGCTACAAGTAAAACGGCCCGCATTGATTCAGCGGGCCGTTTTTCATCGTGCGACAGAAAAGACCGCTTACTGCGACTCCTCCGCCCACACCGCATTCTCGCGCGCCATCAGTGCCGTCGACGCAGCCGGCCCGAACGTACCCGCAGTGTAGTTACGCGGCCGCTCGCCCGACTTGGCCCAGCCTTCGAGAATCGGCTCGGCCCATGCCCACGCAGCTTCCAGTTCGTCGCGGCGCATGAAGTGCGTGAGGCGTCCGCGAATCACGTCGATCAGCAGACGCTCGTAGGCTTCCGCGCGACGCTCAGTGAACGCCTGCTGCAAGTCGAGGTTCAAATTTACCGGCAGCATGTGCATGCCGCTGCCAGGTTCCTTCGCGAGCATTTGCAACTGGATCGACTCTTCGGGCTGCAACTGGATCACGAGACGGTTGCCGTAGTTGCGTCCACCGCTCGGAATAATCGAGAACGGCAGTTCGGAGAATTCAATGACGATCTCCGATACCTTTTTCTGCATGCGTTTGCCGGTACGCAGGAAGAACGGCACGTTGGCCCAGCGCCAGTTGTTGATATGCGCGCGCAAAGCGACGAACGTCTCCGCACGGCTTCCGGCCGGTACGTTGTCTTCCTGCAGATAGCCCTTCACCGCCTCGCCGTCTACCGCACCCGCCGTGTACTGGCCGCGCACGGTATCGCGGGCGATGTCCTCGGGCGTCATGGGCCGCAACGAGCGCAGCACCTTCAGCTTTTCGTCGCGGACCGCGTCCGGGTCGAGCGACACGGGCGGCTCCATTGCGACGATGCACAACAGTTGCAGCAAGTGGTTCTGCACCATGTCGCGCAGCGCGCCGGTTTTGTCGTAGAAGCCTGCGCGGCTGCCCACGCCGACTGTTTCGGCCACCGTGATCTGCACGCGTTTGATGTACGGCGCCTGCCACAGCGGGCCGAAAATCGGATTGCCGAAGCGCAGCACCATCAGGTTCTGCACGGTTTCCTTGCCGAGGTAGTGGTCGATCCGGTAGATCTGCGCTTCGCTGAAATGCTTGCCGACCGCCGTGTTGATCTCCTGCGCGGACGCCAGATCGTGGCCGAGCGGCTTTTCGAGCACGACGCGTGAGTTGCCGTCTACGAGGCCCGCGCCCGAGAGGTTCTCGCAAATGTTCATGAACAGATCGGGCGACGTCGCGAGATAAAACACGCGGCGTACGCCTTCGCGCGACGCTTCCTTCAGCCGCTGATAGTCTTCGGGCGAGTCCACGTCCATGCGCACGTATTCGAATAGCGCGAGAAATTTGTCCCACGCGGCGGCATCGAATGCTTTCTTTTCGATGAAGGGCTTGGCCTTCTGCTCCATGAACTCGTTGATGTACTCATCGCGCGACCACGGCTTGCGCCCGATCGTCAGGATGCGCGTTTCCGGCGGCAGGTTGCAGTGCAGATGCGCCATGTAAAGCGCGGGGAGCAGCTTGCGAAACGACAGATCGCCAGTGCCGCCGAAGATGATCATGTCGAGCGGAAGGTCGGGAGTCGCAGAAGCGTGTTGGGTCGTCATAGCGCGGTCGCAGCGTCGTGAGAAAGAAAGCGTTGCCAGGAGCCAACGGGCCGTTTGGGTCGTTCGAGCCGTTCGAGCCGTTTAAGCCGAGGCCTGGGGCAAAGGCAGAAAAAGTGGACAGGCGGCCTCGCGGCGCGCTGACCGGCACAATTTTCTGGCAGACGCCTATGGTGCAACGTTTTGGGATTGTTTGCACGGCAACATGCGCCGCACATTGGCGCAATATGCCAACGGGGCTCGGCAAGCCACTGTTTTGATGGGATTTCTTAGGCGGGATGCGATTAGCGTTGCCGGGCCTGAGTAGGTTGCGGCGGCAGCTGGTCCGCCTTGGCTACAGGGCAACGGCCGTTCGCGTCCTCTGTGCAGAATGCGCGGCGCCCACCTCGCCGTGCCTGGCTCAGCCGCCGCCCAAAGCCTGGCGCGCGACCCGGCACGCCGCCAGATCCCAAGCGGCACAGCCGACGCTTTTGAAAACGATCGGCGTTCGGGCCGGCAGCGGCATTGAGTTATCCAGCACGGCCGCGATACCCCGAACGTCGCCCCAATCCACGCCTGCCTGGATGAAATCGCCGGCTTCGTGTTTTGCTCCGGCTTCGTCGTCGACAAAAAGTGCGCTGTCCGCGATCGTCCGGGCGCCGATTTCGACCATTTCGGGCGTAAAGGCGCCGACGCCGATCACGAGGCGGCTTGCACGCGGCGCTTCCTGATAGACGGGTTGCCGGCTCGTGGTCAGCGCAATGACCGTGTCGACCGACTCGGGCAGCGCTGCATCCGGATCCGCAAGCGGCTGGACTTCGAATGCCTTGCTGCGATGCGCGGCGCAAAACGCTTCGGCGCGAGCCGGCGCACTGCCCTTCACCCACACACGCGCGTCCGGGTACAGCTCGCCTATCGCTTCCAGATGATTCAGCGCCTGCGTGCCGGTGCCGATCAGCACGAATTCGCGGGGCGCGGCCGCGGCAAATGTCCGGACGCCAAGCATCGACATCGCCGCGGTACGGCGGCCCGTGACCGTGGGGCCGTCGAGGATGAACAGCGTTTCGCCCGTATCGGCGTCGAATGCCATCACCTGGCCGTGGATCGTGGGCAAGCCGCGCGACCCGTTGCCGGGACACACGTTGACGAGCTTGTGGATTGCAAGATCCGGCGAGGTTGCCGGCATCGACAGCAAAATGCCGCCTTGATTCAGCGGCACGACAAGCCGCTCGGGACTCGCTATGCGCTGCTGCGCGTACTCGATGCTCGCGCTCTTCAACGCGTCGACAAGTGCGGCATACGGTGTGAGCCGCGCGGTCGCGGCGGCGTCGAAAATCTGCGTGGTCGGACGGGTCATGAGCGGATGTCTGGTCGCAGTGGAGACAGGCGATTCTACGACGCCGCGCCGCCTTCAGAGCGCGCAATGAGTTCTCTCATGAAGACTATGGCGCTGATGGTAGCCATGACCGCGCCGCAACTCCGCGCGTGCTCCCCCCGCGCGCGTCCCGCGTGTCCCGCTCGCTCACAGCGGACTCACTGCCAACTCACTGAGCAGCGCCCGAATTCCCGCTGCCGTCGCCGGACTTTTTGCCGCCTTTGAACATCGCGCGGCACGGCGGGCTCAGTTCGTCGATGTGCTGCTTCATGCAGGCCGTAATTTTCGCTTTGTTAGGAATGTCCGCGGCGCAAAAGTGCATCGCGTCGCCGCGACAAGCCTTGGCCTGTTCGTCCTGTGTCGCGGCATTTGCGGCGGTAACGGCGCTGATGGCGAAAAAGCTCGCGGCGAGCAAGGCGTGGAGTCTGGTCATAACGGGTCCTGTATCGCAATGTCGATACAACGCGTGGCAGCAGAAAACGGGCCCGATCAACTGTGGGCTGTGCGGTTGCCCCGGTTGTGCACGCTGCGCGTGCCGTTTTGCCTTGCCGCGCTCGCTGTACAGCCTTTGCCTCAAGCCTTCGCCTTAGCCCTCGCTCACACTAAGCACCATCCCGCGGCCGGCGTAAAAGCGCGTCATTGTCGCGAACGGCAGATAAACGTCGGCCTGTTGCGGCCCGATCCCCGAAGGATTGTGGAACCACACGCCGTTCGCGTCGCGTCCGTGCAGCAGAATCAGATGTCCGCCCCGGCGCTCGTTAGGCCGTTCCGGATAGCGGATCTCAGGGCTGACGGAGACAACGGCGAGCGTCCGCGAATTCAGACGCGAGGCGATTTCTTCGAGCGTCGCCTCTGACAGTACGTCGACGCGCACCCCGAACGCCTGCTGCACCCACGCCGCGAACGGGTGATAAATAAGACCGTCGACGCCGCCGTCGTCCCGGAGTCGATACACGCCGCGCGCGAGCGCTTCGTCGAGCAGCGCGGCGCGCGTTGGGTGTTCGATACGCCAATAGTCGAGTGCCGATTCGAGGCACGTCAGACCGCACAGGCGTTTGGCCCAGAAGCGGTAGCGCTCCGGGTCCGAGAAGCCGCTCTTCTGCCAGCGGGGATCGTCGCAAGGATCGCCGTTCTGCTCGACGATATGGCGAACCCATTCGGGGCTGCCCCATTGGGTGTGATACGGCACGCCGGCGTGGCGCAAAGTCGGTTCGTTCATGCTGACGCGATCAATGAAAAGTGTGGGACGCGAAGACGGCAGACGCGCTTACAACATGCTGCGGGGCCGCTGCATGGTGCCGTCGAAAAAACGCTGCAGGCGAAACGCCGACAGATCCAGCGACGCCTGTCCGCCGTCGTTCATTTCCGCAAGCAGCTTGCCGACGATAGGTCCCATCGCGAAACCATGGCCGCAAAAGCCGGTGGCAATCGTAAGACCGCTGACCTGCGGCGGGGCGTCGATCACCGGAATCCCGTCGGGCAGCACGTCGATCAGACCCGCCCACGACTCGACCACCTGCGCGTCCTTCAACGCGGGAAACAGCGCGCGCAGTTTGGCAAGCGCGCGAGGCGCGTGGCTCACGTTAGGCTGCGGATGCGGGTCGCGCGGATGCAGCACGCGCTCGCTCTGCGGCACGCTGCCTGGCAGCCGGTCGCGCAAGTCCCGCAAGCAGGCGCCGTTCAGATGAAAGCTGAACTTCTCGCGCTGACTCCACAGTTCGGGCAGAAACCATTTCAGCGCGCGGAAATGGCCGAGCGTCATGTCGACGTCGACCTGCATGTCGTCGGCGAGATTGATCGCGCCGTTCGCGCGTTGCCGCACGCCCAGACCATGTCCCCAGAACGTGGACGCGGTGACGGGCGGCAACGGATTCGTGCGCATGCAAGTGCCGCGCACCGCCTGCTGCGGCAATTCCAGGCCCAGTGTTTTCAGAAGACGCCAGCTGCTCGCGCCGGCCGCGCAAATGAAACGCGACGTGCGGATGGTTCCGCGCTCTGTGACGACGCCGGCAATCGCGCCGCCCGCGCGCTCCACGCCGAGCACGCCGCAGCCTTCAAAAAATAGCGCGCCCGCTTCCCGCGCCCGCGCCGCGAATGCGGCTGCGGCGCGGCGCGGCTCGGCCTGACCGTCGCTCGGCGTATAGAGACCGCCGAGCGCCGGGCCTTGCATGCCGGTCACCACCGAATCGATCTGCTTCCGATCGAGCGTACGCGTGTCGAGCCCGTGTTCCCGCGCGACGTCCATCCATTGCTGGAAGGAGGTCCAGTCCTCCTCGCTGCTCGCCACATAAAGGCAGCCGCCCTGACGCCATTCGAGGTCGAAGTTCAACTCGCGCTCGAGCGTTTCCCACAACGGTATGCTCGCCATCATCAGCGGGACTTCGGCGGATTCGCGACCCTGCTGGCGCACGAAACCCCAGGCTCGGGACGACTGCTGGCCGGCGATGCGCGACTTGTCGAGTACGGCCACGGACAACCCGCGCCGCGCAAGATAGTAGGCCGCTGCGCAACCCATGATGCCGGCACCGGCAATGACTACGTCGGCGTGCTTGGGAAACGGTTGGTCGGCGACGCTGAAGCCGGCGTGCAGCGGATAAGTCGTGGTCATCGGGCGAGTGGTTTTAAGTGCGAGCGTAATCTTCGCAGGCGAGCCGATTGTCCGCAATGGTGATGGCGCCCGGAGCCCTGCGCGACCCGCTCGTCAATCGCGTGATCCGCGGAGTTCAGTGAGGATGCGGTTTATCTGCGAGACGAATAATTTGCAAATATCCGTCTCACAGATATTTTGCGTTTATTCACCACACGAATATTTGCCAGATATTCGCATGGCGAATAAAATGCGTTTATTCGTTCGACGGATATTTTGCCATGCTCCATCTCATCGCCACACCAGACCAGATTGCCCAACTGCTGGCTGCAAGCCGCCGGCAAGCGGGTCTTACGCAGGCCGAAGCCGCCGCACGAGTGGGCGTGAGCCAAAGCCGCATTTCGGCGTGGGAGACCGACGCGGCCGCGCTGACCGTCGCCCAGCTGCTATCGCTGTGCGGTGCTTATGGGCTGCAGCTACAGCTGCGCGACAAAAAGCAGCCGGCCTCCGCGCCGACGCTTTCCACCGAATGGTAAGCATGGCCCGCCCTACTCATTCACGCGCGCTTTCCGTCTGGGCGAACGGCGAACGCGTCGGCGTGTGGCGCCTTCCGGCCCGCGGTCCGATGGAATTTTCCTACGACGCCACATGGATCGGCTCGCCCGCCGGCCGGCCGCTGTCGCTCTCGCTGCCTTTCATGCCCGGCAACATCGCGCACAAAGGGCCGCGGGTGCTCAACTACTTCGACAACCTGCTGCCCGACAGCGACATCATCAGAAAGCGTATCGCTCAGCGCTACCGGACCGAGACGCTGGACGCGTTCGACCTGCTGCAGGCTATTGGCCGCGACTGCGTGGGCGCCGTCCAGTTGCTGCCCGAAGACGATGCGCCGGTGGGCGTAGACCGCATCGAGGGCACGCCGCTGACCGACGCCGAGATCGAGACCACGCTGACGCGCACCGTCAGCGCACCCGCGCTCGGCGCGACAGACGAAATCGACGATTTCCGCATTTCGCTTGCCGGCGCACAGGAGAAAACTGCGCTGCTGTGGCACGACGAACAATGGAAACGGCCGCACGGCGCGACGCCCACCACCCATATCTTCAAGCTGCCGCTCGGACTCGTCGGCAACAAGCTGGCGGATCTGAGCACGTCGGTCGAAAACGAATGGTTGTGCCTGCGCATACTGCGCGCTTACGGCTTGCCGGTAGCGAACACGGAAATCGTGACGTTCGGCAAGCAACGCGTGCTGAGCGTCGAGCGTTTCGACCGGCAACTGCATTCGAGCGGGCAATGGCTGCTGCGCCTGCCTCAGGAGGACTTTTGCCAGGTCTACGGCGTGCCTTCGCACCTCAAGTACGAGAACGAAGGCGGTCCTGGCGTGCTGGATCTGGCGCGCGTGCTGCAGCAGTCGGTCACGGCCGCGCAAGACATCGAGACGCTGCTCGCGAGCCAGATTCTCTTCTGGATGCTCGCCGCGCCGGACGGCCACGCGAAAAACTTCAGTATTCGCCTGCTGGCGGGCGGCCAATACCGGCTGACGCCGCTCTACGACGTCATGTCCATCTGGCCGGTGGAGGGCAACGGGCCTAACCAATGGTCGTGGTTCAAGGCACGCCTCGCAATGGGCATGTGGTCGCGCAGTAAGCACGACGCTTTTCGCGACGTGCAGCGGCGCCACTTCAACACGATGGCACTCAAGTGCTCGTATGGCGCGAGCGCGGAACCGCTGATCGAGCGCCTGATCGGGCAGACGCCCAACGTGATAGAACAGGTTTCTGCGGAATTGCCCGAACGATTCCCGGGCAAGGTCGCCGAGCGGATCTTCAAAGGCCTGCGGAATTCCGCTACGAAACTTGCGAAGATGCCGGCGGCTTGACGTCGCTTTGCGCTTGGTGGATACGGCCCGGTTTCGCCGGTAAAATGCATTTTATGCGCTACGCATAGCGGGTGCGCGAGTATGACCGTTAAATCTGTCGAATTTCCGGCTTTCCCTGACAGAAACAGCGGCGCCTTTACAAAAACCCTGACCGCGGTGTTTTACGGTACATTTGCTGTCCCCCGCGTACTGCTTTGCCTTGTGTCCATGATGCACGGCCGCGCTACGCCTGCCGTATCGCCCCCACAGCCCTTTAAGACGGCGGATTTTCACGCAGTATGACCAACGAAACACACTCACCAGACTCCATCGCAGTCGCCGAGCGCGTGCGCGAGTTGATGAGCCGGCATGGAATCGGCAAGCGACAGCAAACCACAGAACTTTGCCGCATCCTCGATCTGAGTTTTTCGCAGGGGCACCGCAAGCTGCGCGGCAACAGCCCGTGGACCCTGTCGCAAATCAAGAAGGTCGCCGAGGTGTACGGCGAGCCCGCCGCGCAACTGTTCGGCGCCCAATCGCTCGACCCGGGCATGGTCGGCGCGATTGCGCAGGAGGCTGTGTTCTGCATCGGCGCAATCGAGTTGCCCTGCACCGCCTGGGTCGGCGCCGCGCTCGAACCGGGCAGCCGGCCGGAATTCGTCGCGTACTCCAAGCTCGGCCAGTGGCGCGTCGCGCGTCACGACGGCACGCTCTACCAAAGCGCGTATGAAGTCCACAAGATCGAGATTTATCCGCGCCGTGCGGAAACGGACAAGCCGACCATCGCCGTTGTCGACGACGATCAGGCGAGCGCCGACAATCTGCGAGATTATCTCGAGCGCAGCGGTTTCACCGCAGTGGCGATTTACGGCCTTTCGGCTTTTGCCGAACAGTTGCAAACCCAGGTGTTCGACGGCATCGTGATCGACTGGCTGTTCGGCTCGCAGACATCGGCGGCCGCGATTCGCGCGGTACGCGCGTCGGAAAATCCCGATGCGCCGATCTTCGTGCTGACGGGCGAATTGCTGACCGGCAAGGCGAGCGAATCGGAGATCAGCCAGGTGATCCGCAACTACGACGTCGCCTGCTACGAAAAGCCGGCGCGCATGGCGATTCTGGTAGCCGATCTGTCCAAGCGGCTGAACCGGCCTTGAGCGGGTCGTGAAACGCGCAGCGCTGTCCTAGACGGTATGCCGGGAAGCCAGCGCGCGCTGCAACGCGTTGCGCAGATCACCGTAATGTATCGGCTTTAATAACGCCTCGAAGAACGGCAGCGCGCCGTTCTCTGTCTCACCGCCGTGCTTCGCGCCGGCCTCCGGCGCATAAGCGCTGACCACGATCACCGGCACTTCCGACGACGGCCCGCCGCGCGCGGCCAGATCCGCGAGAAACGCGTAGCCGTCGCGTTCGGGCATGTGCAGATCGAGCAGCACGACATCGCAACGATGCGCATCGAGCCACGCGAGAGCATCGTCCGCATTGGCGACCGCGTGCGCGTCGAACTCCATATGCGCGACCATTTCACCGAGCGACTCGCGCATCAGCCGGTTATCGTCGACGATCAGCACGCTGGGCCGCGCGCCGCCAGGCTCGGCCCGCGCGGTGACGCCGGGCGCCTGAGCAGACGCGACCGGCGTAACAGGAATGGTCACGGTGAACGTGGTGCCCTCGCCCACCATGCTCGACACTTCAACGCTGCCGCCGAACAGCCTCACCAGACCCTGAACGATTGCGAGTCCCATGCCCGCGCCTTCAAAGCGGCGCGTACGCGAACTGTCCAGCTGCGTGAATTCTTCGAAGATCAGTGGAATCTGTGCCTGCGGCACGCCCGGCCCCGTGTCGCTCACTATGAAGCTCAGCAGCGCCGGCCGCTGCATCAGCTTCACGCGCACCGTGCCGGTTTCCGTATAACGGATGGCGTTGGTAACGAGGTTATTGACGATCTGGCGAATCCGGTGCGGGTCCGAATCGACGAGCCCGCTCACGCCGCTCGCCTCGCTCTCGAGCGTGAGGCCGCGCGCGGCGGCGGACATGGCATGTTCGTCGACAATCGACGCCAGCAGCTCGCGCGGCTCGAAATGCTCGTGACGCAGCTCGAGCTTGCCCGCGCCGAGGCGCGCGTAATCGGTCAGGTCCTTCATCTGCGCTTCGAGATGCCGCGCTGCGGTTTCGAGCCGCTGAATCACCTTGCGGTCGGCTTCCGAGTGATAGTTGAAACCAAGCAACTCGATCGACGACACAATCGCGTGCAACGGCGTGCGCAGCTCGTGACTGATCATGCCGAGAAACGCGTCTTTTGCGAGGCTCGCCTCGCGCGCCGCACGGCTCGCCTGGTGCTCGGCTTCGAGCGCCGCGTGCTGCTGATGCATGAGGCGCGTGCGGCGCCGGCCGTTCACCACGAGCAGCAGCGTAGCCGCGGCGGACAGCAGCAGCAGGATCATGCCGCCTGCAAAAAGCAGCCGGCGCTTGTCGATGTAATCGCGGTTCATCGCTTCGCGGTCGGCGACATCGGCGAAACGGCGGCTCAGCGCGAGATCGTTCACTTCGTTCCAGTGCTGGCGCAATTGGGCGACGATCCGGTTGACTCCGCTGCGATCGTTGGGCAGTGACGCGACCTGAGGCGCCAGGTCGGTCAGCATGCGATCGAGCGCATGGATTTCGTCGAGTTGCCGTTGCACCAGTGCGACTTGCGTCGTGAGCCTCAGCGTGGAGCCTTCCATGACGTGCAGTTTCGATTGCAGCAACTGGTAGCGCAACGTGAGCCGCTGATAGTCGTCATCGACGCCGGCCTGGTAGAGCAACAACTGGTTCTCGAAGCGTGCGTAGGCGATTTGCAGTTGCGCCGCGTCCCAATAGAAGCCGTCGTACGAGCCTGTGAGGGACTCGGTCGTGCCCGGATTGAGCAGGTTCGCGTAGAGCAGATAGCCGATCGCGCCGGCCGGCGCGGCGAGCGCAGTGAGCCAGATCAGCACATATAAAACCCGGCGCCACGGACGGCGCGTTACTTGACTATGAGTGCCTTGATCTGCCATACGAATTTCGAATCGCCCGAGGCGCCCGCGAGTTCATCGGGGAACGCGTCGCGCGGATAGATGAGGAACAGGGGCCCGAAGTCGCTGATCTTCAGGCGCCGGCCGTTCATGCTGTACGCCACAACCACGCCGTAGCGGTCGCAATCCGACACTGGGACCGTGTAGGTGTAGTCGTCGAGCGTGCGGATTTCAACCTGCGTGCCGTACGCACCAACCGTCTTCAGAATATCCGCGAGCAGCGGTCCTGTGAAGGTGGAGCGCGGCGTCCACGTCGTGGCGGTGGTGATCGAGTGGGCCGGCAGCGCAAGCAGCTGCGCCTCGGCGAAGCGATATGAACGGTGCGCCGCGTCGTTCGTCTTGCCGATTTTGCCGGAGACGTCGAGCGAGAGCGCCGCCGCGTCGGTCTGTGCCTGCACGCTCCAGGCGGTCAGCGCGAACATCAACACCATCGCCCACCGCACGCGTGCGTGCGCGCCAAACCTGCGTTGCAGTCTTGCAGTTACTTTGGTCATCTGCTCTTTTATTCCGTGGTCTGTTGTTTTTCTTGCGGCGCATCGCCCCGCGTTTGCCGTCACACGCGCCACCCCGACGCGCGATCGCTGAACGGCATGCATAATATCGTCAAAATTCTTTGCAGGAAAAAACGAAGGCCCACCGCCGCGCTATCTGCCGACGCGCGTCGCGCTTCAGGCGGCGGTTTTCCCACACGCGTTGCGCGACCTCACGAGCGTTATGAACAAGCCGGTTTTGCCCCTCACCTATGAGCAACTCGACCACTGGATCGAATCGCTGCAACCCGCGTTGCTCGCCGAAGGTTTTGCGATGGCAATCGGCATTCTGCGAGGCGGCGCTCCACTCGCACTGATGGTTTCGCATTCGGCCGGCGCGCCGGTTGCGTTTCTGCGCTATGACCGCGCGTCGCGCACTGTGGCGTGGGACTCGACGCTGTCCATCCCGCCGGCCGGCTCGAAGGTCCTGCTGTGCGAAGACATTGCGGGCCGCGGCTTTACGCTGGTGGATTGCGTTGCGTTCCTCAAACAGCATGGCCTCGATGTGAAGACGCTGACGGGCGCCGTCGACGACCTGAGCCGCACGCAGCCGGACTATGCAATCGACGCCCGCGGCTACTTCGCGCTATTCCCGTGGGAACGCCAAGCCTACACCGAGCGCTATCGCGACGACTGGGCACGCGTCGAAGCGGGCGATGCGCCGGCAATGGCAGACGATCACCACTACGCGACTTATGCGATCGACCTCGACGGCATTCTGCTGCCCGACGTGCCGCTTGCGCGTTACGACGAAGATCTCGCGGCGGCACTGCTCGAACGCGATGCACTGCTGCCGTTCGAAGTGCTGCCGGGCATCGACCTCAAACGCGTTCGCACGATCATTACGGGCCGGCCTGAAATGGACCGCGCGCGCACGCAGGCGTGGCTGGAGCGGCACGGCTTCGGCCATATGCAACTGGTGATGCGCACGCCCGGCACGCACGACGAGAGCCCGGCCGGTGCAGCCGCTCACAAAGCAGCTGCGGCACTCGCGGGCGGCGTCACGCATTTCGTGGAAAGCGATCCGGTGCAGGCTTTGCTGATTGCGCAGCAGGCGCCGCTATTGCGCGTGATCTGGTGGGACGCCCAGACGCACACTGGCATGCTGGTCGGCGCGCGCGCGTGGACGTCGGAGTGAGGGTGAGCGCGCGTCAGACTTCGCGCGCTTCCTTGTTCTCCTTTCTCTCCTTGCCGTCGCGCAAATGCAGATACTGGGCTGCGCGCTGCGAAGCGACGATGATGAGCTTCATTGTTGCCCGCGTGGCGCCGACAAACAGTTTGCGTGCGATACGTTCGTCGAATGCATTGAAGTCGACTTCAGTAAGAATCACGCAAGGCGCCGCCTGCCCCTTGAAACGGTAGATCGATTCGAACAGAACGTCGCCGTCGCGATATTCTGGATTGCCAAACAAATCGTATTTCCCGGTAAAACTGCGCAGCCGATGCGGGCCGAGATGATCCTGCGCGGTCATCGCCGAGCCTTCGCGTCCGCGAAACGACAGCACCGCGATGTCCTGCTTGCGAAAGCCAAGCGACAGCGCCTGGGTGATCGCGCGCTTGGTTGCCTCGATGCTGCCCTCGGCGGCGTTCGCTTCGTCGTAGACCGACAGCGAAATGTCGGAGCCGTCGAATGGACTACCCGACGCGAGCGCCGCCGCAACAGGCACCGCAGCGCCGACCACGTCACGCACATAGTCGAGAATGTCGCGCGGGCTTCGGTAGTTGGTGGTCTCTTTCAGCGTGGTCCAGCCGGGCAGCGCCACCGGTTCGCGCATATAGAGATTCTGCAGCGGATCTTCGAGCCACCACCACGCGCCGCCCGGGCGTAGCAGGCGTTCGAGTGCGGCGACCCACGGCTCCTGAAAATCCTGGCCTTCGTCGACGATCAGCACGTCGAATTGCCAGCGCGCGTCGATCGGCGTTTCCGCAAACATCGCTTCGAGTTGATCGAACACCTGGCCTGACTCGAAATCGGGCTCGCGGCCCGCATCGCGCGCAATCCAGTCGCACAGTTGATGATAGTTAGCGACCTTCGCCTCGGGCGGCGCCACGAGCGAGATATGGTCGGCCAACGGCCGGTTGAAGCACACATATAACGGACGTTGGCCGCGCGCGACGGCGTCTTTCATTACCTGCACCGCCAGTTGCGTCTTGCCCGAGCCGGCCGTGCCGATCACGCGCAGGCGAAACGGCGAGAATTCGAGCCGCCGCGCCCACGTCGCAAGACCGCCCGCGAGGCGCGTGACGAGCGTGCCCGCCTGGCCGACGAGAGCGCTTGCGTCCGGGGTGAGCGCGAGTTCGTCGGCGAGAAAGTGGTGGATTTTCGACGCGCACGGCAGGCGCGGCTCATCGGCCGGCAGCGCTTCGCGAATCACTGCGGCGAGCCGGTCGCGGCGCGTCGCGTCGACGATCCGTGCGGGATTCACGCCTGCAATCGCGGCGTCCTTCACGATATGGTCGGGGCAATACAGCAATTCTTCGATGAAATAGGTGCCCGCGCCGAACGCGGCGGTAAAGCGCCGGTGCAACCCTTCGATGGTATGCGCGAGCGCAATCGCCACGTTGCGCTCGGTCTGCAGATAAACCTTGACGAGCCCCTTCGGGGTTTCGCGCAGGAAGCCCGTTTTTTGTTCGACGATCATTACGCGCCCGGCCGGACTGACGATCACAAAATCGGCCTCGCCGAAGACAGAAAAGTTCTGGTTGAGCCGCGTCCAGTGCACGCCGTGATAGACCGTGTAATCGTCGGGGAGCGCCTGTTCCAGCAATGCGAGCGTTTCCCGCTCGCGCGACGCCGCGCCGGTGGCGGCGAGGCTCTTCCAGTCGTCGGGGACAATGCGGGCCATGCGGTGCCTCGTCGTATTTCGGTGCGCTCATTGTACGCAACGCATCGAGCAGCCGGCGCTCCGGCGTTCCGTTGAGAGATGGCCGCATCGCCGCGCACGCATCCAAACGTATGCGCATCGTGTATCGTTACTGGTTGAACGCCGAGCGCGATGCACGGCTTGCCAACTGTCGACAAAAAAGGATTAACCGGATGATTACGATCTGGGGACGCACGAATTCAGTCAACGTGCAAAAAGTCTTGTGGTGCTGCGATGAACTGGTGCTGCCGTACGAGCGCATCGACGCGGGCATGCAATTCGGCCGCAACAACGAGCCGGCGTACCTTTCAATGAACCCGACCGGCAAGATTCCCACGCTGGTCGACGACGACTTCGAACTGTGGGAATCGAATTCGATACTGCGTTATCTCGCGCTGCAGTACGGCGCGGGCAGTCCGCTGTATCCCGCCGAACCGCGGCTACGTGCGAGCATCGACCGCTGGCTGGACTGGTCGCTGTCCACCTTGCAACCGGCCGAGCGGCCGGTGTTCTGGACGCTCGTGCGCACGCCACCCGAACAGCGCGACGCGGCCAGACTCGCCGAAGACATCCGCAATGTCACCGCGCTGTGGCAAATGCTCGACACGCATCTGCAGGGACGCTTCTTCCTTGAAAGCGACAAGTTTACGCTCGCCGATATCGTGATCGGCGCGTATGCAAAACGCTGGTTCGGCCTGGACGGCGTGGAGCGTCCGCCGTTGCCCAACCTGGAGCGCTGGTATTCGCGCATTGCGACCCGCCCGGGCTTCAAGAAATACGTCGACTTCCCGCTCACGTGAACCAGGGCGGCCAGCGGTGTGCAATCCGCGGAGCCGTGGGGCCGGTCGCCGTCGCCGGGCATGCGCGGCATAACCGTGTCCGGCGCGGCGACTCACGCCGACGCGGCAACAGGTTGGCAACAGGCGCTGGCCATGGTTGACCTTTATAATCGACGCATGAAGAACGCCAAGCCCGCCGCCGCTACCGCCGCAAACCCAGCCAGTCCAGCGCGCACGGAGAAAACCGCAGCCTCCGCGGATGCCGTTGCGCAAGCGCCGGGGCACACGCACGGCGACTCGCCCGAAGCCGCGCTGACTCTCGCGGAAGAGTATTGCCGCGAACGCGGCGAGAAGCTCACGCCGATTCGCCGCAAAGTGCTCGAATTGCTGCTGAACTCGGGACGCGCGACCAAGGCGTACTCACTGCTCGACGACATGCGCCAGATTCATCCGGGCTCTGCGCCTCCAACGGTTTATCGTGCGCTCGACTTTCTGCTGTCGGCAGGTCTCGTGCATCGGATCGAATCGATTAATGCATTTACGGTGTGCCACGATCTGACGCAATGCCAGCACGGCATTCTGGTGGTTTGTCAGCAGTGCGGCAACGTCACCGAACTGCATCAGCCGAAGCTGCGTCAGGCGCTCGTCGCGCAAATCGAAGATGCGGGTTACCGGATCGCAAGCGACGAAATCGAATTGAAGGGATTGTGCTCCGCATGTCAGGCGGCTGAGGCGGCCGCGGCGGCTGCGCCGAAGACGGGATCGACGGCGCCCGTTGCGGCTAAATAGCGGCAATGTGTTGCGCTTGCGGCGCAAAGCCTTTCACGCTTCGCGCCGCGTTGTGACCTGCTCAACGGGCCCCGCGTGCACCGATGGCGTCGTGCAGCAGAGTCACCAGTTCTTCCGGTAACGCCGGTTTGGTCATGAAGTGCTGGAAGCCTTCGCCGATACTTCGCAAACGGTAGGCGTCGTCGGTATGTCCCGTCAGCGCCACCGCTACCGAAGGCGCGTGATCGCCGCGAATCTCGTGATCACGCAGCCGCTGGATCAGATAGAAGCCGTCCATGGCGGGCAATTCGAGGTCGCATACCACCGCATCCGGCAGCAGCCGGACGGCCGCTTCGACGCCCTCTTCGGCATCCGCCACGGCAACGACGTTTGCCCCTTCCGCTTCCAGCAACAAGGTCAGCGATTCCCGGCTGTCCGGGTCGTCTTCTACGAGCACGATCGTGGCCTGATCGAGTCTCAATGCACCGTTCATTTTATGTTGTTGCTCTAAAAATCCGGTCAGGCCGTCAGGCTTGGCCAATGTGTCGCCCTGCTGGGAGGGTTGCTTGCCGCCGATTTGCGCGGCCGCGAAATTGCTGTTCATGGTTCCGACTCGAATTCATGTGCCGAGTTGCAAAAAAGGCCCACGATTGTAGACATGGCCCCCTGCAACGCGCGCACAGTAACGCGCCAAAATTGCACGCCAATGAAAAAACGGCTCCCGGCGTCCGGGGCCGACACCCGATTCGCCGCGGCGGCATTGGCGATTGATTGCTTTCTTGCCGCCGCGGCGTCTTTTCGTCATTCCTGCCGATTTCTTCTGCGATGCCCGCAGCCCCGTTGCCCGGCGTTCGCATTTACCCCACTGGTAGCACGTTATGTGCCGCGCATCGCAAGACATGCAGCAAGTGTTGCATGGTTAACCAATTTTCCTCGGACTAATGCCCTGCACGAGAAGCGCCACCGCGTGGCAGGCAATCTCGTCGCCGCCAATCAGGCGACGTTTGGGATCGCGGCGCCACAGCTTCGACGTGGCCAGCGGCAATAGTGTCAGCCCGAGCAGCGTGACGAACATCAGCGATGGCTCGAGCGCCGGATTCAAACGCCCTTCCTTCTGCCATCGCTCAATGGTGGCCAGCGACGTCTTCTGATTCGCGTCGCCGAAACGCTCCTGCATGCGCTGACGCAGCAGGCCGCTGTCGCTGATGACTTCGCGCACCCACAGCGATGGAAACCACGGTCGCTCGACCGCAGCCTGCACCATGCGCTGTGCGAGCTGCGTGATCGCCGCGACGGGATCGTCGGCATGCTCCTGGAACGGCACGCCGAGACTCGCGCGCAACGGGCCGAAGCGCTCTTCGATGAGCACGTCGAGCAGTTGCTCACGCGTCTTGAAGTAGTAATGCATCATGGCCGGCGTAAAGCCCGCCTCGCGGGCAATCTCGCCGAGCGTCGTATCGACGATGCCTTGCCGCGCGAAAAGCTCGAGCGCCGCGTCGAGCAGACGAGTGCGCTGCTCCGCTCCGCGCGAAGCGCCCGGCGGTCTGCCAGGCCGTCTTGAAGATGCGCCTTCTGACGCGGTTTTTGCCGGGGCGCCTGTTGCAGGATCTGCGGCAACCGCCGCCGTTTGCCCCGCGCGCTTGCGTAGTTTCGCCGCAGACCCGCTACCGCCGGAAGCCTTCGCGCCGCTCGTCTTCTTACCAACTGATGGAGTTCTTGCCATTGCACTCGTTTGACGGGCGATAGAATGTCGCATATATTAATCTTCGAGTTAATTAATTTCAAGGCGCTAATGCCATGCAACAGCCCACACAACAAGCCGTGCTCGCCCGGCCGCAGCGATTGCTGAACGACGGCCCGCAGGCCGCTGTGACTCGACACGAGCCGGCTTCGGACCATTCGGTTGAACGAGCCGCCGACCATCCGCCGATTCGCCTTCTGTTCCCCGCGCTGTTGCTGGTCATGCTGCTCGCCGCGCTTGATCAGACGATAGTGTCGACCGCCCTCCCGACGATTGTCGGCGAACTGGGTGGACTCAATAACCTGTCGTGGGTCGTCACAGCCTATCTGCTCAGCTCGACGATCGTCGTGCCGCTGTACGGCAAGTTCGGCGATCAGTTCGGCCGCAAGATTGTGCTCCAGACGGCGATCGTGCTCTTTCTCGTCGGTTCCGCGCTGTGCGGCATAGCGCAAGACATGACCCAGTTGATCGTGCTGCGGGCATTGCAAGGGCTCGGCGGCGGCGGTCTGCTCGTCGTGACAATGGCCGCAATCGCCGACGTCATTCCACCCGCGCAACGTGGCCGCTATCAAGGCGTGTTCGGCGGGGTATTCGGTCTCGCGACGGTAGTCGGTCCGCTGCTCGGCGGCTTTCTTGTCGAGCACCTTACGTGGCGCTGGATTTTCTATATCAACCTGCCGCTCGGCATCGTCTCGCTGGCTGTGATCGGCGCGGTCTTCAAGCCGCGTCTCCATCACGTCAAGCACACCATCGACTATATGGGCGCTGCGTTTCTTGCAGGCGCACTCACCTGCATCATTCTGTTCACGAGCCAGGGCGGCACGATCTTGCCGTGGTCGTCGCCGCAATTGTGGATCACGCTCGGCATGGGGCTCGTCGCGATTTGGGGTTTCATCCACGAAGAACGCAGCGCAGCTGAACCGATCATGCCGCTCGAACTTTTCAGGCAGCGCACGTTTTTACTGAGCAGTCTGATCGGCTTCATCGTGGGCGTGTCGATGTTCGGCTCCGTCACGTTTTTGCCTCTCTATCTGCAAGTGGTCAAAGGCTCCACGCCGACGGAAGCCGGCATGCAGATGCTGCCGATGATGGGCGGCCTCTTCGTCATGTCGATGGTGACAGGTCGTCTGATCAGCAAAATTGGCCGTTATCGCATGTTCCCTATTGCGGGCACCTTGCTGGTCGCGATCGCCATGATGCTGCTCGCGCGCCTGCAGATCGACACGCCGATTCATGTGATGTATCTCGACATGGGCGTGCTCGGCTGCGGTCTCGGCATGGTGATGCAAGTGCTCATTCTCGCCGTGCAGAACACCGTCGAATTCAAGCATATGGGTGTGGCCACATCGGGCGCCACGTTGTTTCGCTCGATTGGCGGATCGATCGGTGTGGCCGCGTTCGGTGCCGTGTTCTCCAACGGCCTTGCCGCAAGGCTTGAAAAGCTTATCCCGCCGGACACGGAATTGCCGCACGCACTCGGACCCGCCGCGATCCGCCATTTGCCTGACGCATTGCGCGCCGACTATCTACAGGCATTTGCCGGTGCGTTGCATACCGTGTATCTCTCCGCGGCGTGTGTCGTATTGCTCGCATTCGTGCTCGCGTGGCTGTTGAAGGACCATCCGTTGCGTGAGCATTGAACCATCGCGCATCGGTCGGGCGCGTCATGGAAATATTGATTGCATGCGCCCGAAATTCGTCTGCGAAATGCGCGCCCTACCATAAAAAGAATCGCGCGCGTTCGTCCTCATGATGTGCACGATCATTCGTCCTACCTGGTAATGTGCGGTAGCGCACACAACATAGGGTCGATCGTCCATTGACGTCCGCTTCGAAACGCCACATATTGAAAACGACGGCGCGCAGGCCTCGCTTGCCCGCTCGGACTCTCTGGCGCATGTAGATCGTGGTTTCCGCGGACACTCATACCGCTTCAAGCGCGATCGGAAGCATGCCGTAACGGCATTGTTTTCCTCAGTTGGAGCCATAGCATGTCCACTCAGACCTTAGCCGGCGATCGCTTTCCGACGCCATGCAAACAATGCGGCGGAGCCCTCTACCGGCGAGTGGATCATTGCCCGTATTGCGGCTCGGTTCATCCGCTCGATGCCGACGCACGCGCACCTGTGCGCAGCGCGCTGCACGAGAGTCGAGCCAGCACGCTGAGCATGTCGATGTTGAACGACGGTTTCGGCGCGCCGGCGCTCAACGAGCCCGACTTCCCCGGCGGCGCATTGCATGCCGGCCTCAACCTCGCTCCGGCAGGCGCGCTTCAGGCGTCGTCATCGTCGCTGCTTTCGCCCGAGACGCCGCTGTTGCCCGTTGCCGATCCTGCCGAACTGCCGCATCGCGCGGGTCTGCAAATGCGCCACGCGGTACTCGCGACCGCGACCATTGTCGCCGCGGGCCTGGCGTATGTCGGCTACGCGCTATTCAACGACAGCCGCGACCTGCATTCCGGCAACGGCGAGCAATCCGCAGAAACCGCCCGCGACGCCAGAACGACGACGGGGACCATCGCGCGATACTCGCCCGATCAGGCAGCCGACTCGCGCATCGCTGCGATGCCGGGCAAATCCACTGGCACAGAAGGCGTGCGAAACACCGTACAGGCAATACCGGCCACTGTACCGATCGCAGTGGTTTCAGCGAAAACGGCCACACCGCAATTCCACGACGGCGCGCAAGCACTGCGGGCGGCCCGCACCGCATTGCGCGCCAACGATCTGAGCGCGGCGCAAGCAGCCCTGGTCGCAGCGCAATCGCTGCAACCCGAGAGCGGCGACGCGCAAAGTCTTGCCGCCGAATTGAAGCCGTTGACCGCGCGCCGCGACGCCGCGTTGCTGGCGGCGCAGATGTGCGCCGATCATCAAACATGGCCGTGCGCACGAGAGCATGCGAACGAGGCGCTGGCGCTAGACACCGGAAACGACACGGCAAAGACGATCCTCGAGCGTGTGATTCGCGAAACCGGCTGGGCACCGCTCAGTACCCAGACAACGAGCAATGCCAGGCTGCCGCGGCAGCCGGCCGTCCAATAGTTCGGATACCGAATCTAATGGCTGGGAAATTGCCAACCCGACCCGATAGGTGCAGACCATGCTAAAGAGATTTCTGACGGGATGGCTGGGAGCGATGCTGCTGATCACGTCTTCGCTGCTGAGTGCCGAACCCGCGCACTACAAGATCGTCACGGGCCCCGAACGCGGCACCTACATTCAGATCGGTCAGGACCTGTCGAAATGGGTCGCGCAGCCGGCGGGCATCGACCTCGCCGTGGTCGCGTCGAAGGGGTCTGCCGAGAACGTGCAGCGCATGCGCTTCGAGCCGGGCGTGAAGCTCGCGCTGGTGCAGTCCGACGTGTATCAGGCCTACATCGACATGGCCAACTCGGGCAATCCCGACGCCGGTACCGCGATTCGCCCGCTGCGCCTCATCATGCCGCTCTACGACGAAGAGATCAACGTCGTGGTGCGCGCGGATTCGCCGCTCAAAAGTCTAGGCGACATCAGGGACAAGACCATCAGCGTCGGCCTGCTCGGCAGCGGGACCGCGCAATCGGCGACTACCCTGTATCGCCTTATGTTCGGTCAGCCTATTCCCGAACAGAACATCCAGCACCTGAGCAACGAAGATGCACTGGCCGCATTGATCGTCAAGAAAGTGGACGTTGCGATCATCGTGGTCGGCCAGCCTGCAAAACTGTTCAACGATATGAACCCCGAACTGCTGCAGCAGATCCGTCTGCTGAAAGCCGAGCCCACGGCACCCGAAACCGTGCGTGCGAAGCAGACCTATTTCCCCGCCACGATCCGCGCGAGCAGCTATCCGAACTGGTTGAAAGAAGACGTGCCGACGCTTACGGTCAAGGCCTTCCTCGTCACCTATGACTACGGTCTGCGCGATACCGTCGGCAACCTGAATCATTTTGCCGACTCGCTATGCGCGAACTTCGACAATCTGCAGGAGCATGGGCATCCGAAATGGAAGCAGGTCAAGCTGGAATTGCCCAGCCTCGTGCGCGGTTGGAAATATTACCCGCCTGTAGAGAAGCATTTACGCGCCTGCCTTGCGAACCGGAGTGCAGGCATCAACGCGGCCGCGGCTCAGGTCTCGGAAAAACCGCGTAGCAACTGTACGAATCAGGAGCGCCTGCTTCTGCTGTGCAAGTAGTAATGCATGCGAATGCGGAGCGCCAACGCATCTGTGAGCGCTCCTGCCGCGATTACGCCCGCTTGCGCTCGCCGGATGCGGCAGCGCTCTCCATCGCGCGCTGTAAGGCCTCATACACTTTCGGCCGGTTGCATTGCGAGACGTTAAAGCGCAGGTAACCGGTCGCCGATTGCGAGACGCTGAATACATTGCCCGGGGCGAACACGACATCTGCGCCTAGCGCATGGCGCGCGATGTCGGCGGCGTCGAGCGAATCGGGCAAACGCGCCCACACGAACATGCCTGCACGCGGCTGCGTCCATACGTCGAGGCCCGCGTAGTTGAGGCGGCGCATGGTTTCGCCCATCGCGTCCGCGAGCTTCGCGCGCATCGACTCGAGATGACGCCGGTAAGTACCGTCCACCAGCAACCGATGCACGACGCTCGCCGTGAGTTGCCCATTGCCGAACGACGTGGCGAGCTTCAGGTCGATCAGCGGCTCGATCCATTCGGCGCGCGCGGCGATGTAGCCGCAACGCGCAGCCGCGGAAAGCGTCTTCGAAAAGCTGCCGATCGACACCACGCGCGTGAGCCCGTCGAACGCGGCAAGCCGCGGCGCGGGTTCGTCTTCGAAGTCCGCGAAGATATCGTCCTCGACGACAATCAGTCCGTGTTCGCCGGCGAGCTTGAGCAGCCGATGCGCGACCGCCGGCGCGAGCGTCGCGCCGGTCGGGTTATGAATCGCGGAGTTAGTCACATAGAGCCGCGGACGATGCTCGACCAGCGCCCGCTCGAAGGCCGCGTGGTCCGGACCCGACGGCGTATAAGGCACGCCGACGATGCGCGCGCGATGCGCCCGCAACAGCGCCTGGAAGTTGAAATAGCACGGGTCGTCGATCAGAACCGTGTCCCCCGGTTCGAGCAGAAAACGGCACACCAGGTCGAGCGCGTGCGTGCCGCCGTCGGTGAGGACGATCTGTTCGGGCGGCGCTTCCACGCCGTGCTGCGCAAGTCGCCAGGCAAGCTGCTGACGCAGCGCGGGCAGGCCATACGGGTTCGCATAGTCAGCGAGCGGCGACTGCGGATCGCGCGCTATGGCCCGCAACGCGCGACGCACGCCGTCCTCGGGCAGCCAGGAGGCCGGCATCCAGCCGCAACCCGGCTTCAGCACCTTGGAGCCGGGTTGTAACGACTGGCGAGTGAGCCATAACGGATCGACCTCGCGATCGAGGCGCGGCCCGAGATCGGCGAGCGCGAGCGGCGGCGCATGGCCCGACACGAAAAATCCCGAGCCGCGCCGGGCCACGATCGCGCCTTCGGCAACGAGCCGGTCATACGCCTCCACCACCGTCGACTTCGACACACCGAGCGTTTCGGTCATGACGCGGATCGACGGCACGCGCGCGCCGGGCATCAGCGAGCGACTCGCAATGCGTTCGCGCAGATTGTCCATGACGATGCCTACACGCGTTCCTTGCGATTTCTCAAGTGCTCGCATCTGCCCACCTTGCTCCATCTGTACTGCTCCTTCGTCGGTACAGTTTGCAGGAATTGTACTGATCCGTAGCTTAACCTTTTCGCGATGAAAGCGGATGCTATACGCTTCATTCCAATACGCATGGACCTCTAGATGGACAAGACAACGAATGGCTGGCTGAGCGGGCTCATAGGCGTGCTGATTTTCAGCGGCTCGCTGCCGGCCACGCGCATCGCCGTGCAAGGGCTCGATCCGGTGTTCCTGACGGTGGCGCGCGCGACCATCGCGGGCACGCTCGGTCTGTTGCTGCTGCTCGTGTTCCGCGAGGCGCGTCCCGCGCGGCGCGATATGGTTCCGCTCGTAATCGTCGCGCTCGGCGTGGTGGTCGGTTTTCCGCTTCTGACCGCGCTTGCGCTGCGCCACGTGAGTTCCGCGCACGCGATCGTATTCGTCGGACTGCTGCCGCTTGCAACCGCGATCTTCGGCGTGCTGCGCGGCGGCGAACGTCCGCAAGCAGCCTTCTGGTTCTTCTCGGCGCTCGGCAGCGGCGCGGTGGTCGCGTTTGCGATGCGCCACGGTCTCGATGCGTCTCCGGTGGGCGACGCGTTGATGCTCGCCGCAATCGTCGTGTGCGGGCTGGGCTATGCGGAAGGCGCGCGGCTATCGCGGCATCTCGGCGGCTGGCAGGTTATTTCGTGGGCGCTGGTGCTGTCGCTTCCGCTGATGTTGCCGCTCGCATGGTGGACCCGCCCGGCTTCTTTCGAGGGCGTCAGCCACGCAGCGCTTTGGGGGCTCGCGTATGTGTCGCTGTTCAGCATGCTGATCGGCTTTGTATTCTGGTATCGCGGCCTCGCACTTGGCGGCATCGCAGGAGTCGGACAGTTGCAACTGCTGCAGCCGTTTTTCGGGCTGGTGCTTGCAGGTCTGTTGTTGCACGAACAGGTGCCGCCTTCGATGATCGCGGTCACCGTCGCAGTGGTGGCGTGCGTGGCCGGCGCCCGGCACTTCTCCAAAGCGACGCCGGCGCGCCGCACGGCCTGACCTGGCGCCGAGTCCTCACGCAACGATTTTTGTCCGGCTTCAAATTTGCGCGTGCGGCGGGCATAGTCAAACGTATCCTCAGAAGAAGAGACACGACAGGCCGGACCCGGCCGCACCAGGACCACGTATGACCACAGCCCGCCCCGCATCCGGCGCCCCGGACGCAACCGCTGCAACCGCCGCAACCGCCGAGTCGCCCGGCAGCGACCCGCTTATCCGCGACGCAACCGAAGCCGACCTGCCCGCCATTCAGGCCATTTACGCGCACCATGTGTTGACCGGCGTCGCGTCGTTCGAAGAAGTGCCGCCTTCCGTGGACGAACTGCGCATGCGGCTCGCGTCGGTGCGCAGCCATGGACTGCCGTACATGGTCGCCGAGATTGGCGGAGAGGTCGCGGGCTACTGCTATGCGACGCCGTACCGTCCTCGCGCGGCGTACAGAAACACCATCGAAGATTCGATCTATGTGAGCGACGCCTATCGCGGACGAGGCCTCGGCCGTGTGCTGCTACAGGCGCTGATCGACCGATGCGAAACCGGGCCATGGCGCCAGATGGTCGCCGTGATCGCGGACGGCGGCAGTGGCGGATCACTGTCGCTGCATAAGCAGTTGGGTTTCGAGTTGACCGGCACGTTGAGGGCAGTCGGTTTCAAACATGGCAGATGGCTCGACACCACGCTGATGCAGCGGACTTTGGGTGCGGGCGCTTCGACGCCGCCTGACTACGAAACCTGAAGCTGCAACCCGAGCGTCGTGCTGGTCCGCCTCCATACAGCGGGGGTAAAATTCCGGGCATGCCTAACACGCCGCCCGCCACGCCGCCCTCCACCTCGCCGCCGTCCTCGTCCGGCGCCTCGGACACGTCCGCAGGCGCCGCGCCGCGCAACGAGTACACCGTCGACGAACTCGCGCGCGTCAGCGACACAACTGTGCGAAACGTGCGGGCGTATCAGGACCGCGGCCTTCTCGCGCCACCGGAAAAGCGCGGCAGAGTGGGCGTGTATAACGACGCTCACGTGTCGCGTCTGAAGCTGATCAATCATCTGCTCTCTCGCGGCTACACGCTCGCGAACATCCAGGATCTGATCAAGGCCGTGGACGAAGGCCACGATCTTCGCTCCATTCTGGGCCTCGAAACCGCGATCGGCGGTCGCTGGTCGCGCGAACATCCAAAGAAGTATTCGTTGGTCGAACTGCTGCAAATGTTCGGCGACAAAGCGTCGCCGAGCGCGCTCGCGAAAGCGGTCGATCTCGGCCTGCTGGAGCGCGAGGGCCTGTCGTTCGTGTCGGGCAGCCCCACTGCACTCGCCGCTGGCGCCACGCTCGCGAAAGAAGGCATTCCGCTGGCCGATCTCCTCGACGCCGTCGGCGTCGCACGGCCGCATTTCAGCGCGATCGCCCACGCACTGGTCGATCTGGTGGTTCGCCAACTGGACCGCTACGATCCGGACGCGCTGCCGCCGCCCGCCGACGTGCCGGCCCTCGTGGATGCGATCTGGCGCGTGCGGCCGCTCGCTATGGTGCTCGTCGAGAGCGAGATGAATCGAGCGCTTGAAGAGGCCTCCGGCGACTACCTCGGCGATCGCGTCGCGGCCATCATGGAAAAGAAACTGGCGCGCTCCGCCAGCCAACCGAAGCGGCCAAAGAAATAAGCCGATGCGCCGGTCGGCGCTTCGTCAGCAATGGCCTGAGTCCCCGCCTTTCCAACCTAGAGTTTCGCGTCTAGACGTGCTCTTGCGTCGTCCGTGCTTCCGCCCTATCGTTACATCAATCAATGTAACAGTTATCAGCGTAAGAAGGAGGCGATCCGGATGAACGCACGCACGCCACACGACGCCGCACGCCACGGCGCGCTCGCGCCTGTCGAGACGGACATCGCCATTATCGGGACCGGCTTTGCGGGGCTGGGCATGGCGATCCGCTTGCGGCAATCCGGCTTCACCGACTTTATGGTTGCGGAAAAGGCCGAGGCGGTCGGCGGCACATGGCGCGACAACCATTACCCGGGCTGTGCATGCGACGTGCAATCGCATGTCTATTCATTTTCGTTCGCACCGAACCCGCGCTGGACCCGCATGTTCGCGCGTCAGCCGGAAATCCGCGCATATCTCGAGGAATGCACGCGACGCTTCGGCGTGGAGCGTCATCTGCGCTTTGGCCATGAACTCGTGAGCGCAATCTACGACGACACGCACCACCGCTGGCAACTGCGGTTCGCCAACGGGCAACAGTGGTCCGCGCGCGTACTTATCCCTGCGATGGGCGGCCTGTCGCGCGCGGCGATACCCGACATTCCCGGCATTGAACGATTCAAGGGAAAGGCATTTCACTCGCAGCACTGGGATCACGCCTATCCGCTCGAAGGCAAGCGCGTCGCCGTGATCGGCACCGGCGCCAGTGCGATCCAGTTCGTGCCGCAAATCGCATCTCGCGTCGCGCATCTCGATGTGTTCCAGCGTACGCCGCCGTGGATCATGCCGAAGGCCGACCGCGCGGTGCGACCGTTCGAGCAGTGGCTTTTCAGGCACGTGCCCTTCACGCAAAAGATCATGCGTTCGGCGCTCTACTGCATGCTCGAATCGCGCGCGCTCGGATTCGCGATCCATCCCTCGCTAATGAAGACCGCGCAGAAAGTCGCCGAGCGGCATTTACGTCGCCAGGTGCCCGACCCGGAATTGCGCGCGACGCTCACGCCGAATTACACAATGGGCTGCAAGCGCATTCTGATCTCGAACGACTACTTACCCGCGTTATCGCGGGCGAACGTAACGGTGACGACGAGTGCTATCGAGCGCATCGACGAAGACGCGGTCATCACGAGTGACGGCGTGCGTCATCCGGTCGACTGTCTGATCTTCGGCACCGGCTTCCAGGTCGCCGATCCGTTCGCGCGAGGTGTGGTGCGGGGACGCGACGGCGTGGATATCGTCGATACGTGGCGTGACGGCGCGCATGCCTATCTCGGCACGGCATTGCCTGGTTATCCCAACTTTTTCATGATCGTGGGTCCGAACACGGGACTCGGCCATAACTCGATGGTGTTCATGATCGAGTCGCAAGTCGAGTACATTTTGCGCGCACTGAAAACCATGCGCAGTGAGCGAGCCGAGGCGATTGAAGTGCGCCCGCAAGTGGAGCGTGCGTACAACGAAAAGATCCAGCACAAACTCGGCCGCGCAATCTGGTCGACGGGCGGCTGCAAGAGCTGGTATCTCGATCCGAGAACCGGCAGGAACACCACGCTGTGGCCGGGGTTCGCGTACAAATTCCGCCAGGCCACCAGCATCTTCAGTATGGACGATTACTTCGCTTTCACGTCAGCGCCCGGGACAACGATCGCGCACACTGCCTCGCCGCACAGCGTGCACGGCAGCGCGCAGGCTGCCGCGTCGGCTGACGTCACCTGAAACACACATAACGACAACGCACATTCAGAGAGGACGGGAGATAAAACCAATGAAGCATTTCAACGATAAGGTCGCTGCGATCACAGGCGCGGGTTCCGGCATGGGCCGCTCGCTCGCGATCCGGCTCGCGCGAGAAGGCTGCCACCTGGCCCTTGCCGATCGCAACGCGACGAGCCTCGAGGAGACCGCTCGACTTGCGCAAGCCGCCGCGCCACATATCGTCGGCGCGCCGCTGCTGATCACCACCGCTGTGTTCGATGTCTCCGACCGAGCCGCAATGTTCGCGTGGGCTGCGGAAACCGTCGAGCAGCATCGGCGCGTGAACCTCGTGTTCAACAACGCGGGCGTCGCTCTGTCCAGTACGATTGAAGGTATGGAATACGCGGATCTGGAGTGGATCGTCGGCATCAACTTCTGGGGCGTCGTGCATGGCACCAAGGCGTTTCTGCCGCATTTGAAGGCGTCGGGCGAAGGCCATATCGTCAACACGTCGAGTGTATTCGGCCTTTTCGCTCAGCCTGGCATGAGCGGCTACAACGCGACGAAGTTCGCGGTCCGCGGCTTCACCGAGGCACTGCGCCAGGAACTCGATCTGATGAAATGCGGCGTGTCGGCTACCTGCGTGCATCCGGGCGGCATCCGTACAGGCATCGCGCAGTCGAGCCGCATTGCGCCCAACATGGTCGGCTTCATGCTGGAGAACGAGCAGCAAGGCAAGGACGATTTCGAGAAGTTCTTCATCACCAGCGCCGACGAAGCCGCCCGTACGATTCTCGACGGCGTGCGCAGGAATAAGCGGCGCGTGCTGATCGGCCGCGATGCACGCGCCGCCGACTGGCTCGCGCGCACGTTGCCTGCCGCTTACCAGGCGCTTGTCGTGCTGCAAACGCGGCGCATGAAGCGCAGTGCGGAGAAACGCGCCCGGCGCGCGGCGCAACTTGCCGGCAGGCGCGCTTGATGGTGCGCGCCCGATGGTATGCGCCTGACAGCACGATCCAGACGCTCATAGAATCACGAGGAGAAAGGCCATGATGCCCGTTCGCCGCGACTTACGCTTCAACCTCCCGCAGGACCGTGCATGCGACTGGCACGCGCAAGGCTCGCATGTGACACACTTCTTCAACGCGCTTTCGCTGCTCTTTCCAGCCGGCGAGCGCTTCTTCATGGACAGCGTGCGCAACTATCGCGATCAGATTGACGACCCGGTGCTGAAAAAGCAGGTACTCGGTTTTATCGGCCAGGAAGCGATGCATACGCGCGAGCACGTCGAATACAACGATCTGCTGGAACAAGCCGGTTTGCCCGCGCATAAGCTCGACAAACGGCTATGGGCGATTCTCAACTTCGGCCGCAAGGTGCTGCCGCATTCGTATCAATTGGCCGTCACCGTGTGCCTCGAACATTACACGGCCATGCTCGCGGGCTTGCTGCTCGAGGACGCGTCACGCATCGAAGGTTCGGTCGACGGTTACGCCCAAATGTGGACGTGGCACGCGCTCGAAGAAACCGAGCACAAAGCCGTTTCCTACGACGTGTGGAATACGGTACTCAAGCCTGGACTCGGGCGTTATCTGTTACGTACAGGCGTTATGCTCGGCACCACGATCACCTTCTGGCTGATCGTGTTCGACTTTCATGTCCGTCTGCTGATTGCAGACCGCAAACGCGGCGGTCATCTTCGCGGCATGTGGCGCGTCGTGAAATACCTGTACGGCCCGCGTCATGGCGTCTTTCCGCGTATAGCCGCTGAATGGCTGAGCTTTTTCCGGCCCGGCTTTCATCCGTGGGATCACGACAATCGCGCTCAACTTGCGCGTATCGACGGCCTGGTAGCAGCGGTGGACGCCTCCAACGCGGCCGCCCCGAATTCGCGTAGAGCAGCACGGCGCGGCGCGCAGGCGGCCGCGTGATACGCGACACGTTGCCGGTGGATGCCGGCGACGTGCGGCTTGCGGCCTACGTGAGCGGCCCGCGTGACGCGCCGCCGATCGTGCTGGTGCACGGCTATCCGGACTCGGCCGCCGTATGGGAACGGGTGCGCGTGCAACTCGAATCGCGCTACCGCGTCATAAGCTACGACGTGCGCGGCGCCGGCGCATCGCAAGCGCCGGCCGCACGCGACGGATACCGTATTGAACGACTCGCCGTCGATCTCTGCGCAGTCGTGAACGCCACCTGCGGCCAGCAGCCCTTTCATCTGGTCGGCCACGACTGGGGGTCGATTCAAAGCTGGGAAGCCGTAACCGACCCGCAGTTCAAAGGACGCATCAGGTCGTTTACCTCTATCTCGGGCCCGTGCCTCGATTACGCTTCGGTCGCGTTGCGCAGCGCGCGTGCCACTCACAAAAAACGTAGGATGGCGAAGCAATCGCCGCGCTTCAGCATTCGTCAATTGCTCAGATCCTGGTACATCTTCTTTTTTCATTTGCCATGGCTCCCTGAACTGGTCTGGCGCCTGGGCGGAGTGCGCATGTGGCCGCTGTGGCTACGAATCACGGAACGCGTTGACGCGTCGCGTGACCCAACGCAGATGCGTAACGCGATCAACGGACTGAACCTCTATCGCGCGAATTTCATCGACAAACTCCTGCATCCGCGCGCGCGCCACGTGCACGTGCCCGTTCAGTTCATCGTGCCGTTGCATGACCGCTATGTCGGGCCCGAATTGTCGGTGGGCCAGGAAGCCTGGCTGGGACCCTATGACCGCGTCGAACTCGACGCAGGTCATTGGGTGGTGCTGCGCGAGTCGCAACTAGTTGCGGCACACATAGAACGCTTCGTGGCGCGACATCTGGCAGAGCCGGGTGGCCCAGTCGCGCTCAACGCTCGCGCGGCAGGCGAGTGAATAGCGTCGGATAGTCAATGACAAGGCCGTCGTCGTCGACTTTCATATTCGCTGTGAAGTCGCGGAATATGCCTTCATAGCGGTACTCGCGATTCAATTCGATGCACGAATACGCCTGCTCGACACGCGTGACCTGCAAGTCCGGTGTGGAAATGTACGCGACCTGTATAGGTCGACGCTCACCTTGCGTGAGTTGCAGCCGGCGAATCGGCAACGTATTCGTGAACGGCGTGGCGGCAATGTCGATATCAATGCATCCTTCAATCGCGCTCAACAGAAGGCCGTGCCCATCGCGCCAGTTGCCCTCGCCGTCGCCGTGCAGTTCCAGTTCTCCGCCGCCCACGATCTTCAGCCATGCGTAACGCGTGCGCCATTGCGCATCGCAGCGCACTTTGTAGTGCAACCCGTAAGCCTTGCCGTAGCGCTGCCCGACCACGACGCTTTCCACTTCGAAGCCGTCGTCGCGTGCGTCGAACGACAGGTGTTCGATTCCCTCGGCCTCTTGCGATGCCCACCGTACTTCCCGCATCAGATCGCCTCCTATGATGAAACGCGCAGCAAGCGCGTCGCGCTTCATATCGTAGCGCGAACGCGAGGCGCTCGCCGATGTGCGTGCCTACCGCCACATCGTGCGGATGCTTTGCAAATAGCCACTATCAATGCGCGGGCATGCACACAGCCGCGCGAGTGCCCTATCCTCGCGTTTCGCAACTGTTCGCCGCCGGCGCGCCATTCGATTTCAGATGCGCGCCGCCGAACGCTCATCGACCGATACCATGCATGCCGCCGCGACCGAAGCGCATTCCGCCGCCTTGCGCACCCTGCTGCGCAGCTTTGGGCAGATCGTGCTCCAGGCAAACGCATTCACAGGGACATGCCTCGTTGCCGGCTGGATGCTTTGCGACCCGCGCCTTGCCTGTGCTGCCTTGATCGGTGCAGTCGCGGCCAACGTGAGCGCGATGCTGGCCGCTCACTCCCACGACGACCTGCGCGCTGGCCTGTACGGCTTTAACGGCGCATTGGCGGGACTCGCCGCGTTCAGCTTCATCGCCGACAATGCGACGGCGGCCGCCGTCGCCATTCTCGCAGCCACGGGAACGGCATGGCTTCACGAACCGTGGTCACGATGGCTGCGCGCGCGCCAATTGAGCTACTTCTCCAGCCCGTGCCTGATCGTCACGTGGCTCTGGATGCCGATCGCAGCAAGCGGCCCCGAGCCGGCGCGTCTCGCAGCAACGCCTACGCTCGACCCGGCGCAGTTCGGCGGCGGCGTGCTCGCCAGTCTCGCGCAAACCGGCTTCGCCTCGGGCGCAATGGCCGGTGCATTCGTGTTGCTCGGGATCGCGGCGGCATCGGCACGGCATGCGCTGTACGCGTTGATGGGCGCGGCGCTCGCAAGCAGCCTGCATGTTCTGCTGGGCGCGGGGGCGAGCTCGTTCGACGCAGGCCTGCTAGGATTCAACGGCGCCCTTACCGCGATCGCGCTGACCGATTGCGGTGTCTTGTGGATGCTCGGCGGCGTGGCGATCTCAGTGGCTTTGCAAGCGGCGGCGGCTCACGTCGGCTTCGCCGCGCTAAGCGCGCCTTTCGTCGCCGCAACGTGGAGCGTGCAATGGCTGAGGCAGCGTGCTGTTCGCTGAGACTCCGCCTGTCAGGCAAGATCGGGGAATACCAGACAACCTCAGGAGAGATGTATGTCTTTCATCCACACACCCGCAGGCCGCATTGAGCAATCCGGGCCGACTTCGCAAGCCGAGCAGCAAACTCGCGTCGACCTGGCCGCCGCGTACCGCCTCGTCGCGCTCAACGGTTGGGACGACCTGATCTATACGCACATCTCCGCGAGCGTTCCGGACGAGCCGGGCCACTTTCTGATCAATCCATTCGGTCTCGCGTTCGACGAGGTGCGCGCGTCGAATCTCGTGAAGATCGACATCGACGGCAATATTGTCGGTGCGAGCGAACATGTGGTGAACGTAACCGGCTTTGCCATTCACGCCGCCGTGCATGCGGCGCGCGCAGACGCGTTCTGCGTCATGCATTTGCACAGTACGACAGGCGTGGCCGTGTCGGCACAGCCTGCGGGTTTGCTGCCCGCGTCACAACACGCGCTGCGTTTTTATCGTCAGCTCGCTTATCACGACTATGACGGCCTCGCCTTTGCACCGGCCGAGAGCCGGCGCCTCGTGGAGCATCTGGCGGACAAGCCGGCCATGCTGCTGCGCAATCACGGCCCGCTGACCGTGGGCCGCACCGTCGCCGAAGCGTATGTGCTGATGGCCACGTTGCTTAAAGCGTGCGAGATCCAGTTGCAGGCGCAAGCATGCGGCGCCCCGCTTGTCGTGCCTGACGACGCGGTCGCCACGCGCACAGCCGAGCAACTCTATGACGGCGGCGCAGTTGAAGGAACACTGGAATGGCCTGCGTTGCTGCGCAAGCTGGACCGGCTCGACCCGACTTATCGCGACTGACGGGCGACTGACGGGCAATTAGTACCTGAATTACCCTGACCATACCGCGCAATGACTACCGCAATTGCTTACGCGGCGCGTGATATCAATTAGATTCTCAACGGAGCCGAACCATGCCCACGTTTCGTATCGAACTGTTCGAAGGCCGCTCGCTGGAACAGAAACGCCAATTCGTCGAAGCAATCACGAAAGCGACTTGCGAATCGCTCGGAGTCGAGCCGAATTCGGTCGACATTATTCTCACCGACGTGAAGCGCGAAAATTGGGCAACAGGAGGACGCTTGTGGTCCGACAGCGGAAGCTGAATTGAAACGCTGCGCGCGTGGTGCGCGCAGCGGTTTTATTGCTCAGCGACGCATGAATTAAATGCGTAGCTGTGGCGGCGTAACAACACGCCGCCGCTACCCTGAAGCCATTAGAAGCGGTGAATGATGCCCACGCCGCCTGCAACCTGGCTGCGCGACGAAGACGGCGCGCTGTTCTGACCGTCGCCGATATTGGCCGTCGCGTTGATGATGCTCACGCCGTTGTTGCCGATCGTCTGGCCGTTCGCACGCTGATACGCTTCCACCGCATACAGACCCGTACGCTTGGAGAGGCTGTAGTACTGCGACAGGTTGAACTGGTTATAGCTAGCTGCGCTCGAGATGCCATTCGATTGCGTCGCACGCGTGTAGCTGTAGCCGGCTGCCAGATCCAGTGCACCGATCGGCTTGAAGTGCACCACTGCGCCACCCGTGTTAAACGTCGCCTGATGACGGAAACCTGAGTTCACACCCGGAATGTATTGCACGTTCGAGTACGAGAACGACACGTCCCATTGCGAGTTGAACGTGTAGCCGCCGGTGACTGCAACGCGCTGCTGAGCCTGCGCCGTGCGGTAACCGTTGGTGATGCCGGAAAGACCCGGGCCGGTCGTCGCGCCGTTGTTCGACGTAGTCGAGTCCGGGCCCCACAGACCGCCGCCAGGCGTCGAGTTGTTGATGCGCTGGAAGCCTGCTGCGATACCGAACGGACCGTTCAGGTACTGCACCGCGGCGCTCCACGTCGAGCCGGCGTTGAAGCTGCCCGGCACGCCGCCCAGCGAGTACGAACCGCTTACCGTCAGACCATACATGTTCGGCGACGTGTACACGAGGGAGTTATTCGCGCGATAGATCGTATCCAGCGAATCGAGATCGCCCGGGTGCGCGCCGTAAGCGCCCGTCAGCCACGTAGTCGGGCTATACGGCGACAGCAGCGTGTAGTACGACGTGTACTGACGGCCGGCCGTCAGCGTACCGTACGTGGGATTCGTCACACCGATCCATGCCTGGCGGCTGAAGCCGAGGCCGTTCACGCTCTGCGCGCCGGTTGCGCTGTTAAAGCCCTGCTCCAACTGGAAAATGGCCTTCGTGCCGCCGCCAAGATCCTCGCTACCCTTCAGGCCGAAGCGGCTACCCGCCCAGATGCCGTTGTTCATCTTGACAACCGAGCGGCCGCCCGAAGTCGAGCCGAGCGTCGTCGAGCTGCTTTGGTAGCCGATCCCCGTGTCGACGATACCGTACAACGTCACGCTGCTCTGAGCGTGTGCGCCAAGGGCGAACAGGCCAAGGGCGGAGGTTGCTAGTGCCTTTTTCATTTATGCTCCTCTTTAAAAAATTGTTCTTGACTACCGGTCATTGTCTGAACCGCGCAACCGGTGAATCGGGGATTTCAGGTCAGAAAACCGGGTGTCCGTTTATCACGCTCGGCAACCACGTGGAGAACATCGGCACGTAGGTCACAATATTGATGGCGCTGAAGATAGCGAGGTAATACGGCCAAGCCACCTTGGTAGTTTCCCCAATCGACACATTGCCGATCGCGCAACCAATGAACTGCACCGAGCCGATCGGCGGGTGAACGAGGCCCAATGCGCAGTTCAACAGGATCATGATGCCGAACTGCACGGGACCGACACCGCTATGCATCGCCATCGGCAGGAACAGCGGCGTAGTGATCAGAATGTGCGCCGCCATGTCCACGAATGTGCCGAGGAATACCTGAATGATGTTGATATAGAGCAGCATCAACCAGGGAATGCTCGTCGCGCCGTCCAGCATGTGCTCGATCGCATCGGGGATCTCCAGATATGCCATCTGGTAGCGCAGCATGTTCGAGACGCCGATCAGCAGCAGAACGACGCCTGTGGTCTTCGCGGCCTTCGACAATGCGAAGGAGAGCTTCTTCAGCGTCATCGAGCGATACACCACGACCGTCAGCACCAGCGAATAAGCCACTGCAATAGCAGCGGCTTCCGTCGCTGTTGCAATGCCCTTCGCCACGCAGACCAGAATGATCGCGATCACCATCAGGCCGGGCAATGCGCCGAGGAAGGTCCGCGCGACCGCCATCCAGCCCGGGAAACGCTGCAGTGCGGTCGAGCCATCGGGACGGCGCGGGTAGCCGTAGCGTACGGCTTGCCAGTACGCGGCGATCAGCACGAAGCCCATCACCCACAACACGGGCAGCAGCCCCGAGAACAGCAGATCGCCGATCGACACGCCGCTCATCGGCACACCGTTCAGCGTGCCCGTAATGCCCTGTGCCGCGAACGCGTAGATGATCATGTTCGTCGACGTCGGCATCAGCGCGCCCGCGAGCGACGAATGCGTCGTGACGTTGACCGCGTAAGCGGCGCTGTAACCCTCGCGCTTCATCAGCGGAATCACGACGCCGCCCATTGCCGACGTGTCCGCCGTGGGCGAACCCGAGACGCCGCCGAACAGCGTACATGCGACGACGTTCGCCATGCCGAGGCCGCCGCGGAAATGGCCGACCGTTGCCTGCGCAAAACGCAGGATGCGATCGGCAATGCCCCCGTGCAACATCAGTTCGCCCGAGAAGATGAAGAACGGCACCGCGAGGAACGAGAACGCGTTCATCCCCGAGATCATCGACTGCATCGCGGTGGCGGCCGGCAGCCCTTCATACAGATACGTGAGCACACACGACAGCCCCAGCGCGAACGAAACAGGAACGCCGAGCACCAGAAAGACGATAAAGCTAATAGAGAGGAGTGCAAGTTCCATGATTGTTCTATTTGTGTTTCTTTGCGAAAAGCGTCAGAAGGTTCTCGAATGAGAACAACGCGATGCAGACGCTCGCAATGACCGGGATCAGGTAGCGGAGCGCTTCGGGCAAACCGAGAATTGGAATCTTGTCGTGCAGCGTGGTCTCGGCCATCTGCAGCGAGCCGAAGAAAATCGCCACGGCGAGCGCGATGAGACACAGATGCTGGAACGTGTGCGCGGCGAGCTGACCTTTCTCCGGCAGACTCTTCACCAGCGAATCGAGCCCGATATGGCCGCCTTCGCGGACCTTCAGCGCTGCGCCGAACATCGCGATCACGATCACCAGCAACAGTGCGATCGGCTCGACGAAATCGGGAGCGTCGCTAAACACGTAGCGCATGACGACGCTGTAGATCACCAGCAGACTCAGCCCTGCGAGACTGAGCGAGGCGATAACAGCGAGCGCGCGAAAGATAAAATCGTTTGGGCGTTTCATGAATCTCTTGACCCCATTCTTGCCTACGACGGACCGTTTTTACTCGTTAGTCGTGCTACTTTCCGTCACCCGTTGCGCAATCGCGCAGACAGCGGAAAGCCTCGCAGTACTTCTGCAAGGCTTTTCCGCTGTCGCGAAAGCGCGGTGCGAGCGTTACTTGATTGCCTGGATCTCGTCCACGAGCTGCTTCATTTGCGGCGTCTTCTCGTACTTCGCCCAAACCGGCTGCATCACCTTCACGAAAGCCGCGCGGTCGATCTGCGACGATGCGACGATCTGCGCGCCGCCCTTCGTCACCGTCTTGCTCGCGTCGTTCTCACGCGCGGTCCACAGCTTCTGGTAGTAAGGCACCGAGTCGGCCGCGGCCTTCTTGATGATTTCCTGCTCCTGCGGCGACAACGTGTCCCACACCTTCTTCGAGAAGACGAGAACTTCCGGCGTCATGGAATGCTGGGTTTCCGAATAGACCGGCGCGACTTCGAAGTGCTTGGTCTCTTCGTAAGAAGGCAGGTTGTTTTCCGCTGCGTCGACGAGGCCGGTCTTCAGGCCCGTATAGACTTCGGCAAACGGCATCGGCGTCGGCGTACCACCCATTGCCCTGATTTCGTCGACCATCAGATCGGACGGCTGCACGCGCACTTTCAGACCCTTCATGTCGGCCGGCGTGCGGATAGGCTTTTTCGTGTAGATGGAACGGGCACCGCTTTCATAGAAAGTCAGCGCGATCATGCCCTTCGCCTTGAAGGCGTCCAGGATCTTCTGGCCTTCCGGGCCGTACATCACCTTGCGGAAATGGTCGATGTCGCGGAACAGGAACGGCAGCGACGGAATCATCGATTCAGGCACGATTTCGTTGAATGCCGCACCGTTTGCACGCGCCATGTCGAGTGCGCCGATGCGCACCTGATCGATTGTGTCGTTCTCCGAACCAAGTGCGCTATTGCCGAACACCTTCACGGAATCCTTGCCGCCGGTTGCCGTCTTGATCTGCTCACCCATGTACTTCACGGCCATATTGGTCGGGTAAGTGTCGCCGTGCACGTCCGACACGCGGAACACGCGCGCTTGCGCCGACATGGCGCCAAAGGCCAGCACCGATGCAGCGACAATCAACGAAACACGGGAAGAGGCGAACTTCTTGTTCATCATGACATTCCTTGAAAAATAGACACCCAATCGATGCGAAGGGCTGCTGACGGCTGGCCAAACGCGAACGGCCGGCTGCAAACGGACGGTCCCGGATGTGACATGGTTTGGCTGGGTCTCCCGGTGCGGCGCTCGCGGTCTCCTAAGGTGGCAAATGCTTTGCCGTGCTGTCCGTGCAACGTCCCCGGCACAATGATCAGCACTCCTGTCGGACAACTCGACTTCTTGTACTTCTGCTGCGTCGGCGCACTTTCACGCGAGCGATTGCGCGCGCCAAAGCCGCCATTCATCGCGTTGCAATCTCGAAAAGCGCAGAAAGCTGTCTGTTTGCGCTTATACGTTGTACGACGACATACGAAGTCTATAAAACGCAGTTTGAGTTGTACAGACGGTATTTACCCGAGGAAACAACAGTTCGGCAGGGATGACCTGAATCGGGCACGGGCGAGCCCCGGCGAGGCGGTGCGCCCGATTGCGCGAATAAGTGGAGAACGCACGCAGAACGACGGACATTATTCGGAATAACCGAAAAACGTCGCGTCCGCACGACAATGTTGTATGACGAGTGATGAATTTAATCGTTGCGAAGAGTGGGCGCCGACCGGGCTACCAGGCCAGCGCCCTACGCGAGAACAGTGCGCAGCGACTTAGAGATCGCCGGCGAATTCGGGCTCAGGCAAGCCGCTCACGCCGGGACGTACCGCGAAAAGATGGCCATCATGTTCGCTCGCGCCCGCGCCCGGACGAATCGACGTGACGAAAAGCGTGTCGAGATCGCGTCCGCCGAACGCGCACATGGCCGGCTTGATTGCAGGCACGGCAATCTGCCGGTCGAGTTTGCCTTGCGGCGTAAAGCGCAATAGCGCGCCGGCGTCGTTCGCGCAGATCCAGTAGCAGCCGTCGGCATCCACAGCGGCGCCATCGGGCCGGCCAACATAGTGGTTCAGATCCGCGAAGACGCGGCGGTTGTTCGGCTCACCCGTTTCGACTTCGTAGTCGAAAGTCCATATCTGCCTGCGCAGCGGATGCGAGTCGGACAGATACATGGTCTTGCCATCCGGCGACCAGCCCAGACCGTTTTGCGTAATGAGTCCGTCGACAACCGGCGCCGAGAGCACGCCCTGCGTGTCGAACCGGTAGAGCGCACCGGCTGGATTGGCCAAAGACATGTCCTGCACCATCGTGCCGGCCCAGAAGCGGCCTTGCCGGTCGCAGCGGCCGTCGTTGAAACGCATGTCGTCAAAGGGGAAGACGGGCGCCGCGAGCTTGCGTCCTGTTACTTCGACGGGCTCGCTAGCGCGCACGGCTTGCGCCGCGGCATCGGTCGAACTTCCGCTCAAGGTCACCGCAAACAAGGCAGTCTCGCAGCCTGCGAGTACCGTGCCGCGACGGTCGAACGCGATGCACGCGACCTTCTCCGGCAACAGCCATTCAGAGCGCTCGCCCGTCTCCACCACGAGGCGCACGATTTTTTGCGCTGGAATGTCCACCCAGTAAAGCGCCTGTTCGGCAACACGCCAGACCGGACTTTCGCCGACGAGAGCCGGCGCCTGCCCCGCCGCCTCGACTCGCTCGACGCGCGGATTGGTCGACGCGCTCATCGTTTTGGCTCCATCGGTCCGGCCAGGACGAATGCGCCGCCCTGGAAGCGTTGCGTAGGATCGTCGAGATCGGCGGTCGGAGCCGCGACGGGGAAGAGATGTTCGAACTGGACCGAACTGTCCTGCGGACGAAAGCCGAGGAACGCCGCCTTTGTGTTATCGACCCACTTCGTGCGATTGTCCGAGACGCCGTACACGATCGCATGGCCGACGCGATTGGTGAACAGCGAACAGCGCACCAGCTCGATGAAGTCGCGATAGCTCAGATACGTGACGAGCATGCGCGGGTTCTTCGGTTGCTCGAACGACGAGCCGATCCGCAGACACACCGTCTCCAGGCCAAAGCGGTCGAAGTAATAGCGCGACAGCGATTCGCCGAAGCATTTGGTCACGCCGTAGAGGCTGTCGGGACGCAACGGCGCGTCGATATCCACCACTTCGGTCACTGGATGGAAGCCCACCGCGTGATTCGAGCTCGCGTACACGACGCGCTTCACACCCTGTTTCTGCGCAGCCGAATACAGGTTGTAGAGTCCGCGAATATTCGCTTCGAGCAGATCTTCGAAAGGCGCCTCGACGGAAATGCCGCCGAGATGGATCACCGCATCCACGCCTTCGAGCAGCGCGTGAACCGCGGCTTCGTCTGCGAGGTCGACGATCGCCGCTTCTTCGTGGTCAGCCACTTCGCCGAGCGGCGCGATGTCGGTTACGCGCACGACGTCGGCCCACGCCGCGAGTGCGCCGCGCAATTGCGTGCCGAGATTGCCGGCGGCACCGGTGAGCAGAAGGCGCCGAAAAGATTTTTGTGCAGCCGCGCGGTCAGAATTCGAGTCAGTCATGTCTTTTGTATTTATGAGTAGCCACTGTCAGTGAAGCAATAAAGGCGAATAGAGCCAGTCATGCAACGAGCCGTCAAGCCCAATGTAAAACGAGCCGCGAAATCGCGGCCCGCTAAATCCGGCGATCAGGTCACCGGCGCCGGATTGAAGAGCGCCAGCGCATTGTGCAGCTTGAGCTTCTCCGCACAGGTCTTCTTGCGGCCGCTCGCAACGTCGAGCATGAAGCGGAACAGCTCCCAGCCCACCTCTTCGATCGTTGCTGAGCCTGTTGCAATCGTGCCCGCGTTGATGTCCATCAGGTCATGCCAGCGGCGCGCCAGATCCGAGCGCGTGGCGACCTTGATGACGGGGACTTCCGCGAGACTATACGGCGTGCCGCGGCCAGTCGTGAAGACGTGCAGGTTGATGCCGGCCGCAAGCTGAAGCGTGCCGCAGATAAAGTCGCTCGCCGGCGTGGCCGCGTAGATCAGGCCTTTCTGACGCACTTTCTCGCCCGGCGACAACACGCCGGAAATCGGCGAGTTACCCGATTTGATGATGGAGCCCATCGCCTTTTCGACGATGTTGGAGAGGCCGCCCTTCTTGTTGCCCGGCGTGGTGTTCGCGCTGCGGTCGGCGCCGCCGCGCTTCAGATAATCGTCGTACCACTGCATCTCGCGAATGATCGCCTGAGCGACGTCCGCGTTCGCCGCGCGCGCCGTCAGTTGATCGACGCCGTCGCGTACTTCGGTGACTTCGGAGAACATGACCGTGGCGCCGGCGCGCACCAGCAGGTCAGTCGCAAAGCCGACGGCCGGATTCGCAGTGAGACCGGAGAACGCGTCGCTGCCGCCGCACTGCACGCCGACGACCAGATCGGCCGCCGGGCAGGTTTCGCGACGCCGGTTGTTCAGCCGCTTCAGGTGACCTTCGGCCGTTCTCATGATCGACTCGACCATCGACTGAAAGCCGACGTGCGCCTCGTCCTGCAGCACGACGACATCGCCGTTCTCGTCGGCGCCGAGATCGCCGATATCCGCGATTTCGCTCGGGTTCTGCGCCGCGGCGATCGGGATCGTGCCCGGCGGCATCAAACGCTCCGGCTGCAACTTCTCGCAACCGAGGCTCACCATCATCACCTCGCCGCCGAAGTTCGGATTAAGCGCGATATTGCGGACCGTGCGGATCGGCACCATTGCGTCCGGCGCGTCGATCGCCACGCCGCAGCCGTAGGTGTGGCCGAGACCCACCACGTCGTCGACATTCGGATATTTCGGCAGCAGTTCGGACTTGATGCGCACCACCGCGTGCTCGACGACGTCGGCGACGCACTGCACGGTCGTGGTGATCGCCAGGATGTTGCGCGAGCCCACCGAACCGTCGGCGTTCCGGTAGCCCTCGAACGTGTAGCCCTCGAGCGGCGGCATTTCCGGCGCCTTGATGGTGGCGATCGGCAGGTCTTCGAGCCCCGGCGGGCTCGGCATGCGGATCACGTGTTCGTTGATCCAGCTTCCCCTGGGCAGCGCTTTGAGCGCATAGCCGATCACCACGTTATAGCGGATGACTTCGTCGCCTTCGGCCAGATCCGCAAGCGCGACCTTGTGACCTTGCGGGACGCGCTCGCGCAGCACGAGGCCGTCGGGAAAAACCGCGCCCTCGCCCAGGCCGCCGTCGTTGACGACGATCGCGACATTGTCATTGGGGTGAACGCGAATGTAGAGGGGTGAGAGTTCCATTGCATCGATCCTTATGGCGATTTACGCCTTCTGCGGCAGCAATTCATACGTCATCCTACAACATACATGTTTGCCCGCATGTTCCGTATTTACCCTATGACCAGCATTATGCCGCGAAAACTCCGTTGAGTTAGCCGAATTGTTGTTGTACGATGACGTATAAGAAATCTTCATTTCTATCGATCGACGGTTCAACCGATCTCAACCTTTAGCGACGCCCGGATACATACATCATGACTACACCGCAGGAACTCAAGCAGATCGTCTCGCAAGGCCTCCTCTCCTTCCCTGTCACCGACTTTGACGAAAAGGGCGATTTCCGCGCCGACACTTACGCCGAGCGCCTGGAATGGCTGGCTCCGTATGGCGCGTCGGCATTGTTCGTGGCGGGCGGCACGGGCGAGTTCTTCTCGCTCACGCATGACGACTACTCGAACGTGGTGCGTACCGCGACTGAAGTGTGCAAGGGCAAGGTACCGATTCTGGCCGGCGCAGGCGGCCCGACGCGCGTCGCGATTGCGTACGCGAAGGAAGCCGAGCGCCATGGCGCGAACGGCATTCTTCTGATGCCGCATTATTTGACGGAAGCCTGTCAGGAAGGTATTGCCGCGCACGCCGAAGAGGTCTGCAAGTCCGTGCCGAACATGGGCGTGATCATCTACAACCGCGCGAATTCCAAGCTCAACGCCGACATGCTCGAAGGCCTCGCGGAGCGCTGCCCGAACCTGATCGGTTTCAAGGACGGCGTGGGTGAAATCGAAAACATGGTAACGATCCGCCGCCGTCTGGGCGACCGTTTCTCGTACCTCGGCGGCCTGCCGACCGCGGAAATCTACGCCGCGGCATACAAGGCGCTGGGCGTTCCGGTGTACTCGTCGGCAGTATTCAACTTCATTCCGAAGACGGCGATGGACTTCTACCGCGCTATCGCCGCGGACGACCACGCAACCGTCGGCAAGCTGATCGACGAGTTCTTCCTGCCGTACCTGAAGATCCGCAACCGCCGCGCCGGCTACGCGGTCAGCATCGTCAAGGCAGGTGCAAAGCTGGTTGGCCATAGCGCCGGCCCGGTGCGCGCACCGCTGACCGATCTGACCGAAGAAGAAATGGCGCAACTCGACGCGCTCATCAAGACGCTCGGCCCGCAGTAATGCTGCGCGCCTGACCGGCGGGTGAATTTCGCGCCGGTCAGGAAACAAGCGCCGCACAGGCGGCAGCGCAACAGCGCCCGGGGACAACACCGTCGCCGGGCGTTTTTTGCACATGCGTTTGGGAGCCGCCGCGCCGCTAAGGCCGGGCACCCGCCCCCTTGCATAAGAACTAAGGAGATGACCATGGACCTGAGCCGCACGGCAAGTTCCGCGAACGTTGCGAAGCGCACGAAAGTCCGCTACGCAATCCTGCTGCTTATCTTTGTGATCACCACGTTCAACTACGCGGACCGCGCGACGCTGTCGGTCACTGGCTCGGCAATGCGCGCCGAGTTCGGCTTCGACGCGATCCGGATGGGCTACATTTTCTCCGCGTTCAGTTGGGCGTACGTGCTTTCACAATTGCCGGCCGGCTGGCTGCTCGATCGCTTCGGCGCGCGGCGCGTGTACGCCGCGAGCATTTTCTTCTGGTCGCTCTTCACGCTGCTGCAAAGCTCGATCGGCCTGCTCGGCAGCGCGGCTGCCGCGGTCACCGGTCTCTTCCTGTTGCGTTTCGCGATGGGCGCGGCGGAATCGCCCGCCTTTCCCGCTAACGCCAAGGTGGTGGCAAGCTGGTTTCCGACCAAGGAACGCGGCACGGCATCGGCGATATTCAACTCGGCGCAGTACTTCGCGGCAGTCGTATTTACACCGTTGATGGCCTGGCTCACGCACGCGTTCGGCTGGCACATGGTCTACGTGGTGATGGGCGTCGCCGGCTTACTGCTCGCCCTCACCTGGCTCAAGGTGATGAAGCATCCCGCCGACCACCCGGGCGTCTCCGCTGCGGAACTCGAGTACATCGAACAGGGCGGCGGCGTGGTGAGCGGCAACCACACCGCGCGTCGTGAAAACGTCGAGAAGGCGGGCGGCTGGTCCCTCGTGCGTCAATTGCTGAGCAACCGGATGCTCGTCGGCGTCTATCTTGCGCAGTACTGCATCAACGTGCTGACGTACTTCTTCCTGACGTGGTTTCCGATCTACCTCGTGCAGGCGCGCGGCATGACGATCCTGCAAGCGGGCCTCGTGGCGTCGCTGCCCGCGATCTGCGGATTCTCGGGCGGCGTGCTCGGCGGCATCCTGTCCGATTCGCTGATCCGGCGCGGCCATTCGCTGACCGTCGCGCGCAAGGTGCCGATTGTCGGCGGCATGCTGCTGTCGGTGTCGATCATCGGCTGCAACTACGTGTCCACCGACTGGGTGGTCGTCGCGCTGATGTCGCTCGCGTTCTTCGGCAAGGGCATCGGCGCGCTCGGCTGGGCGGTGGTCGCCGATACATCGCCGAAGGAAGCGCTCGGTTTGTCCGGCGCGATCTTCAACATGTTCGGCAACGTGGCCGGCATCGTCACGCCGATCGTGATCGGCTATCTCGTGGCGAAGAGCGGCTCGTTCAATGGCGCGCTGGTGTTCGTCGGCGCAAATGCGCTGCTCACGGTGTTCAGCTACCTCGTGATCGTGAAGGACATCAAGCGCGTGGAATTGCGCCCGCGCTAAGCGCCGCGCCGAGTCGCCGCCCGGCAGCGCCGTACCGCGCGCCGCCGCTTACCCGCCGCGGCACGGCGCTAAATGATCCGGCCTTTCTATAATCAGTCGTCAGACGACGGTATAATGGATCGCACGAAGTCTCTGCAACTACCTGATTCAAGGGGCGTTTTCGATGGCTACACCACTGGCATCCGCGGCACCGCCACGACGCGCTCGTAATCTCGCCGAGCTCGTCGTCAATTACGTCACCGAGCAGATCGCGTCAAACGCCCTCAAGCCCGGCGACAAGCTGCCGACAGAATCGCAACTCATGGTCACGCTGAGCGTAAGCCGCACGGTTATCCGCGAAGCGATTTCGCGCCTGCAGGCGGGCAAGATCATTGAGACGCGTCACGGCATCGGCAGCTTCGTGCTCGAACCGCAGCGCGAAAAGCTCGGCATCGACATGGTGCCGGCCACCACGCTGCGCGACGTGCTGTCGATTCTCGAACTGCGCATCAGCCTCGAAACGGAATGTGCGGGCCTCGCCGCTCAACGCGCGAAGCCGGAAGACGTCGCTCGCATGCGCGCCGCGCTCGACGCGATCGAGGCGACGCGCCACAACGGACGCGACAGCGTCGACGCCGATTTGCAGTTTCATATCTCGGTGGCGCGCGCCACGGGCAACCGCTATTTCGTGGACATCCTCACGCAAATGGGCAGCGCGCTGATTCCGCGCAACCGGCTCGACTCGGCGGGCATTGCGCGCGCGGAGCCGGACGCGTACCTGTCGCTCGTCAACCTGGAGCACGAGAGCATTCTCGAGGCGATCAGCCGGCACGACGCCGAAGGTGCGCGCGCGGCCATGCGCATGCATCTGTCCAACAGCCGCGAACGGCTGCGCCGCGCGAACGAAATTTCAGAAAGCCATAGTTGACGGGTCGCTGAGCACTTGGCCGTTTCTCACGGCGAATATGCGGCGAATACGCAAAAAAATGGCCGGGGAGTCGCCTCCCCGGCCATTTTTCGTTTCAGCCGCAGTTCAAACGCAATGATCAGCTGCGCGTGATCTCGCCATCGCGGCGGCGCCACAGGTCGAGCGGATTGTCGTCAGCCAGCGCCTGCGGCAGCAGGTCGGCCGGGAAGTCCTGATAGCAGACCGGGCGCAGGAAACGCTCGATCGCGGTCGTGCCGACCGACGTCGCGCGGCTATCGGACGTAGCCGGGAACGGGCCGCCGTGAACCATCGCGTGACACACTTCGACGCCGGTCGGATAGCCGTTGACCAGAAGCCGGCCAGCCTTGCGCTCGAGAATCGGCACAAGCTTTCTGGCTGCGGGTACGTCGGCGCTGTCCATCTGGATCGTCGCGGTCAACTGACCGGCAAAGTGCTCGGCAACCTGCAGCAGTTCGTTTTCGTCCTTGCAACGCACGATCGTCGATGCCGGTCCGAACACCTCGTCTTCCAGCGCCGGCGTGGCGAGGAACGTTTTGGCGTCCGTCACGAACAATGCCGCGCGCGCCTGGTTCGGCCCCGTCACGTCGACGCCGCGCGCCACCGTCTCCACGCCCGGAATACCGGCCAGTTTGCTTTCGCCTTGCGTGTACGCCGAATGGATGCCCGATGTAAGCATGGTCTGCGCGGGCTTGCCGCCCAGCGCCTCGGACGCCACGGCGACGAAGTTCTTCAGCGCGTCGCTATCGACAGCGATTGCAAGGCCCGGGTTGGTACAGAACTGGCCGGCGCCGAGCACCAGCGAATCCACGAAACCGCGAGCGATGTTCTCGGTGCGCTGCGTGAGCGCGTTCGGCATCAGGAACACCGGGTTGATGCTGCTCATTTCCGCAAAGACCGGAATCGGCTCGGGACGCGCCGCCGCGACGCGCATCAGCGCCAGGCCGCCCGCGCGCGAACCAGTAAAGCCGACCGCCTTGATCGCCGGATGCGCGACCAGCGCCTCACCGACCGAATTGCCTGCACCGACGATCAGCGAGAACACGCCTTCGGGCAAATCCATTTCCTGTGCGACGCGTTGAATCACGCGGCCCACCATTTCCGACGTGCCGAGGTGGGCACGATGTGCCTTCACCACCACCGGGCAACCGGCCGCGAGCGCCGCAGCCGTATCGCCGCCCGCCACCGAGAACGCGAGCGGGAAGTTGCTTGCGCCGAACACGGCGACCGGGCCGATCGCAATTTTCTGCATGCGCAGGTCGGAACGCGGCAGCGGCTTGCGCTCAGGCAGCGGCGAGTCGAGCGTCGCGTCGAGCCACTGGCCCGAGCGAACGAATTGCGCGAACAGCTTCAACTGACCGGTCGTGCGGCCGCGCTCGCCTTCGAGGCGCGCTTTCGGCAAGCCCGACTCCTGCTGCGCACGCTCGACGAGCGCATCGCCGAGCGCAGTGATGCCGTCGGCGATACGCTCCAAAAATTCCGCGCGCACCGCGAGCGGCCGTTGACGGTACGGATCGAACGCTTTCTGCGCCAGTTCGCACGCAAGGCCGACGTCGCGAGCCGTGCCGCTGCCGAAAACCGGCTCGGCGATGTCCGAACCGGTGGCGGGATTGAATGCGTGCAGCGCCTCTTCGGCGCCGCGCACCGATTGACGGCCGATCAGCATTTCGCCGGTGATCCGACCGATGACTTCGCTGGAACTGGACATGTCTCTTCCTTTGGATTGAATGCTAAAGATATAAGTCATCCTACAACATAGCAGCGTTCTTGTGCAACCGGAACCGCCCTGCTTCGGCATGGATTCGGGTTAACGTGCCCGTTACAACGCCTTCCTCGGGTGCTAATCTGAAAAAGATATACGACGACCTATAACATGCGGTCAGCCATCGTCGGAACTAGCCCGATCCATTGCCGTTCGAGGAAAACGTTCATGCCAGCCGCGCCCTGCCAGCCTTATCAGTCCCTTCCCAATAGCTTCCGCCAGGCGGTACGCGGAGGCGAAACCCTGATTGGCTGCTGGGCCTCGCTCGCCAGCCCGATCGTCACGGAGTTGCTCGGCGTGATCGGATTCGACTGGATGCTGCTCGACGCCGAGCATGCACCCAACGACGTCCTCACGCTGATTCCGCAACTGATGGCGCTCAAGGACAGTCGCAGCGCGCCGGTGGTGCGCCCGCCAGGCAACGACAGCGTCGTTATCAAGCGGCTGCTCGACAGCGGTTTTTCCAACTTCCTCGTGCCGTTCGTCGATAGCGCCGACGACGCAGCGCGCGCGGTCGCTGCCACCCGCTATCCGCCACAGGGCATTCGCGGCGTTTCGGTGGGTCACCGCGGTAACCGCTACGCGACGGTACCCGACTATTTTGACATTGCCAACGACAACGTCTGCGTGATCGTGCAAATCGAGAGCCGCCAAGCGGTACAGGCCATCGACGAGATTCTTGCCGTTGACGGAGTCGACGGCGTTTTCGTCGGGCCGTCGGACCTTGCCGCGGGATACGGGCACCTGGGCAACGCCGGACATCCCGACGTGCAGCAGGCGATCGCGCATGTGTTCGAGCGCGCGCAGGCCGCCGGCAAGCCGAGCGGCATTCTTGCACCGGTGCAAGCCGACGCAGAGCGCTATCGTGATATGGGCTGCCGCATCATCGCCGTCTGCGCCGACCTCGGGCTCTTGAGGAACGCGGCGCAGACGGTCCACCAACACTTCATACAGAAACCGGCGGGCCAGAGCTGAACCGGGCGCTAAGCGCACAGTACCCGGCACAGGCGTGGCCGCCTTGATATCTCCGGAGCATTCCATGCAAAAAGCAGGCTTTATCGGACTCGGCATCATGGGCAAGCCCATGGCTGCCAATCTTCTCAAGAACGGCGTCACGCTCGCTGCCTTCACGCGCAGCGGCGTGCCCGACGATCTCACCCAAGCCGGCGCGCAGGCTTGCGACAGCCCCGCCGCCGTCGCCGCACAGGCGGACGTGATCTTCATCATGGTGCCGGACACGCCGGACGTCGAGCGCGTGCTGTTCGGCGAAAACGGGCTGGCGAGCGGCTTGCGCGCCGGACAGACAGTGGTCGACATGAGTTCGATTTCGCCGATGGCCACCCGCGACTTCGCCGCTCGCGTACGTGAAACCGGCGCGGACTATCTCGACGCTCCGGTGTCGGGTGGCGAAGTCGGTGCGAAGGCGGGTTCGCTCACCATCATGGTGGGCGGCGAGCAGGCCACCTTCGACAGCGTAAAGCCGTTGTTCGACATGATGGGCAAAAACGTCACGCTAATCGGCGCGGTCGGCGCCGGACAGGTATGCAAAGTCGCCAATCAGGTGATCGTGGCGGCCACTATCGAGGCAGTCGGCGAGGCGCTGCTCCTCGCGTCGAAAGCCGGCGTGGACCCGGCTCGCGTGCGAGAGGCCCTGATGGGCGGCTTCGCGTCGTCGCGCATTCTCGAAGTACACGGCGAGCGTATGACCAAACGCACGTTCGACCCCGGCTTCCGCATCGAACTGCATCAGAAAGATTTGAATCTCGCGCTTCAGACCGCGCAGACACTCGGTGTCTCGTTGCCGAATACGGCTACCTGTCAGGCACTTTTCAACGCATGCGTCGCGCACGGCGGCAAGGCGTGGGACCACTCCGCGATGGTGCGCGCGCTCGAAGTGCTCGCCAATCACGAGATCGGCCAGCAAACAACCTGATCCGCCACGCGTATCCAGTCGCGCCGCTTTCTCCGTTCAATCCGACGAACGGGCAAAGCGGCGCGTATTGCGTTTCAACTCATCGCAAGCAGACAAAATCCCTTCGTTTCTTTCATTTGTTAAGGATGACTGATGGAATTCAAGCGGTCGAGATGAACCGCGTACTTTCGAGCATCGACGACTATTTACAACGCCCTCAAGGGCATGGAGACATTCGTGGCAACTCAATATAAAAGCGGCAGCAAAGGGGCGACATCGGCAAACTCCGGTCGCGCCGAGCCGGCTTCGCCGGGGCGCCGGGCTTTCATGGTGTTCGCCGGGACCTCGGCGGGCGCAACGCTCGTCGGCGGCCTGTCCGCATGCGGCGGCTCGGGCAGTTCGGGCCTGACACCGGAAGATCCGATCTGGGGCAGTGCCGGCGCGGCGACGCAAATCATCGCGTCGCTCGCCGGCGTCACGCAGTCGATGTTCCCGTCGCGTGACTTTGTCGTCACGCAATACGGCGCACAGCCTTGCGCCGTTGTCGCCGCGACCAATCCGTACACGGGTTCTTCTTCTCCCGCGAGCCCCGGCTCGAACCAGACTCACGCGCCGTCGTCATTCGACTCGCGGCCCGCGTTTCTCGCTGCGATTCAGGCCTGCAACGCGGCTGGCGGCGGACGCGTCGTGGTGCCCTCCGGTACCTGGTATTGCGCCGGGCCGATCGTGCTGCTCAGCAACGTCAACTTTCACCTGAGCGCGAATTGCACGATCTATTTCAGCCCAAATCCGGCGGACTATGCGAAGGACGGCCCGGTAGACTGCGGTGCGAACGGCAAACTCTTTTACAGCCGCTGGCAGGCCAATGATTGCCTGAACTACGGCTCACCGGTGTACGCCCGCAATCAGACCAACATCGCGTTGACCGGCGAAGATGCAACCTCGGTTCTGAACGGCCAGGCCATGACGCCCTTCTCCGGTTCGGGCAACACTGCCACATGCTGGTGGACATTCAAGGGTTCGAATGGCGCCTACGGTTGCGTAAGCTCGTCAACGCCTTCGCAGGTATATCGGAATCCGAACAATGTGGACCTCCGGACCGCCGCACCAGGCATTTCCGACGCGCTCTACGCACAGCTGACGAGTCCGACGACGCCATGGCAACAGGATCAGAACTACTTGCCCGCTCTCTCGGAAGCCGGCGTTCCGATTGCAAAGCGCATCTTCGGCATCGGCCACTATCTGCGCCCGTGCATGGTCGAGTTCATTGGCTGCACGAATGTGTTGATGGAGAACTATTGCACCAATAACACGCCGTTCTGGCAGCATCATCCAACCGCTTGCAAGAACGTGGTGATTCGCGGCGTCACGACCAACAGTATCGGCCCGAATAACGACGGCTTCGATCCGGACGCGTGCAATAACGTGCTCTGCGACAACGTCACGTTCAATACGGGCGACGACTGCATCGCGATCAAGTCGGGCAAGGATCTCGACACGCAATACGGTCCCGCGCAGAACCATGTCATCCAGAACTGCACGATGAATAGCGGTCACGGCGGCATTACGCTCGGCAGTGAAATGGGCGGCGGCGTGCAGAACATTTACGCGCGCAATCTGCAAATGTTGAACCAGAACTGGGCGACCAATCCGCTGAACATCGCGATCCGCATCAAGACGAACATGAATCGCGGCGGCTTCGTGAAAAACTTCTATGTCGACAAGGTGACGCTGCCTAACGGCGTCGCACTGAAAGGCGGCGGCTACGGCAGCGCGCTGCTCGCGGGCAGCCCGATCAACGGCACGGTGCCGCTCGGCGTGGTCACCGCGAGCGCGGCGAATCCGTCAGCGGCTCAAGGCGGTCTCATCACATTCGACTGCGACTACCAGCCCGCCAACGACGCGATTCGGACTCGGCCTGCTGTCGTGCAGAACGTCAACATATCGAACGTGCAGGCGAGCAACGTGACCTTCGGCGGCGTCACCGGTTCGTGCTTCCAGGCGATCGTCGCACAAGGTCCGGTTGCGTTCGACTACAACGGACCCACGCCCGCGCCGACGATCCCGCCGATCACAGGCGTCACCATCTCGAACTGCAACCTGGGCACGGCGGTTTGCGCGGGACCGGCCACGTCGACCACGCCCGGGCCGATCTATGCGTACAACGTCAACGGCATCACGTTGAAGAACGTCGTCATCGGCTCGACGACGTACAACACGAATGTGACTGACCTGCGTTAGAAGGCGAGCGCGGCGGGCTTAAAAAAAAACCGCTCGGATGAGTGGTTTTTTTTAAAACGAAAACAACCCGCAGCCGCTATCGCAATCAGTCTTCCAGCAACGATAAATCGCGCACTGCGCCTTTGTCGGCCGACATGACCAGCTTCGCGTAGGCCTTCAGCGCCGCCGACACCTTGCGCGGACGCGGCTTGGCAGGCTTCCAGCCCTTCGCGTCCTGCTCGTCGCGGCGGCTTGCCAGTTCGGCGTCCGACAACAGCACGTTGATCGTACGGTTCGGAATATCGATGCGGATCTTGTCGCCATCGCGCACGAGGCCGATCGCGCCGCCTGCTGCCGCTTCCGGCGAGCAATGGCCGATCGACAGGCCCGAAGTGCCGCCGGAGAAGCGGCCGTCTGTCAGCAGCGCGCACGCTTTGCCAAGACCCTGCGACTTGATATAGCTCGTCGGATAAAGCATTTCCTGCATGCCCGGGCCGCCCTTCGGACCTTCGTAGCGCACGATCACGACGTCGCCCGCCTTGACCTTGCCCGCGAGAATATTTTCCACCGCTTCGTCCTGCGATTCGGTGACGTGAGCCGTGCCCTCGAACACCAGAATACTTTCGTCGACGCCGGCGGTCTTCACCACGCAGCCGTCGAGCGCGATGTTGCCCGTCAGCACCGCAAGGCCGCCTTCCTTCGAGAACGCGTGCTCGTAAGAGCGGATACAACCTTCGGCGCGGTCGAGATCGAGACTGGGCCAGCGCGTGTTCTGGCTGAACGCTACCTGCGTCGGAACGCCGGCCGGGCCCGCCATGTAGAAGGTCCTGACGGCCTCGTCCTCGGTGCGCACAATATCCCACTGATCCAGCGCGTCTTTCAGCGTGGGCGCGTGCACCGTGGGCACGTCCGTGTGCAGCTTGCCGGCGCGGTCCAGCTCGCCGAGAATCGCCATGATGCCGCCTGCGCGGTGCACGTCCTCAATGTGGTACTTGTTCGTATTGGGCGCCACTTTGCACAGCTGCGGCACGATGCGCGACAGACGGTCGATGTCCGTCATCGTGAAGTCGATCTCGGCTTCGCGCGCGATTGCCAGCAGGTGCAAGATCGTGTTGGTGGAACCGCCCATCGCGATATCGAGCGTCATGGCGTTTTCGAACGCCTTGAAGCCGACCGCACGGGGCAGCACGCTCGCCTCTTCCTGCTCGTAGTACTGGCGGGCCAGTTCCACGATGCGGCGGCCGGCGCGCTTGAAGAGCTGCTCGCGGTCCGCGTGTGTCGCGACCACGGTGCCGTTGCCGGGCAACGACAAGCCGAGCGCCTCGGTCAGGCAGTTCATCGAGTTAGCCGTGAACATACCCGAGCACGAGCCGCAGGTCGGGCAGGCGGAGCGTTCGACTTCGGCCACGTCGGCGTCGGAATAGGCTTTGTCGGCGGCAATCACCATCGCGTCAACGAGGTCGAGCTTCTTGAACTCGATCGTGCCGGTCTTCGGATTGGCGAGGCGCGTCTTGCCGGCTTCCATCGGGCCGCCCGACACGAAGATCACGGGAATGTTCAGGCGCATGGCGGCCATCAGCATGCCGGGCGTGATCTTGTCGCAGTTCGAGATGCACACCATCGCGTCGGCGCAGTGCGCATTGACCATGTATTCGACCGAATCCGCGATGATGTCGCGGCTCGGCAGCGAATACAGCATGCCGTCGTGGCCCATCGCAATGCCGTCATCGACGGCGATGGTGTTGAATTCCTTGGCTACGCCGCCTGCGGCTTCGATCTCGCGTGCGACGAGCTGGCCGAGGTCTTTCAGGTGCACGTGTCCGGGCACGAACTGGGTGAACGAATTGACCACCGCAATAATCGGCTTCGAGAAGTCTTCGTCTTTCATGCCGGTGGCGCGCCACAAGGAGCGCGCTCCAGCCATGTTGCGACCGGCGGTGGAGGTTTTGGAACGGTATGCGGGCATCGTGGTGGTTGAATGAATATCGCTTGAAAGAAGCGGGCCAAGGGAGTGAAGGCCCCTCGAGCGCCCGTGCGAACAACCTTTTGAGCCGCGCCCCGGGCAAAGCTCACGATTATCCCACAGGCCCCGGCTGCGTGCGGCTCACGCGGGCGGTCTTACGGTCATCGCACTGAAAATCGCCGTGATGCGGGAAAGGCGGTTCATAAAGAAAAGCGGCGCACGAAGGCGCCGCTTTGCGTTGCTACTGAGGCTGGAACGTCGCGCCCGCTCGTGGCCGACTTGTCGCCGCTTATTTAACGCCGCGGACTTGTCCCCGCTTACTTGTCGCCACTTACTTGTCGCCACTTACTTCGCGGTGACCGCACCGCCAGGCTGGGACCAACGCGGCTCCGCCGTTCTGTCCGCGCTTTTCGCGAGCAGACACACCACGGCGGCCGCGATAATGTCGAACACGGCCAGCACGACGAAGAGCGGACTGTAGCCGACCTGCGTGACGAGGACACCGAACAACGCGGTGAACGCCGCAGCGCCGAGATAGCCGGCCATGCCGCCCATGCCCGTTGCGGTAGCCACTTCGTTCTTGCCGAACATGTCGGACGTGATCGCATACAGCGCGCCGGACAACGTTTGGTGCGCGAAGCCGCCGACGCACAGCAGCGCAACCGCCACGTACGGACTCGCAACGAGGCCCACGCACGCCGGTCCGATCATGCACAGCGCGCCGACCACGAACACCATTTTGCGCGACGTGAACAGCGAGACTTTCGCGTACTTATGAAACAGCGGGCTCAGATAGCCGCCGAGCACGCAGCCGATATCCGCTGCGAGAAACGGCATCCATGCATACAGCGCTATTTCCTTCAGATTCATGTGACGCTCGGTCATCATGTACAGCGGAATCCACGCGTTGAATGTCTGCCATGCCGGTTCCGACAGAATGCGCGGAATGCCGATCGCGCAGAAGTCGCGGCTGCGCAGCATGGCCGACCAGCTGCGCTTGGGAGCGCCCGCGTCGCTGTGCTTCGCCTCCTGGCCGCTGAGGATATAGTCGCGCTCCCCGTCGCCGAGCAGTTTCTGATTGCGCGGATGCTTGTACAGCACCATCCACACGACGCTCCAGATAATGCCCGCTACACCGACGATCACGAACGCCAGTTGCCACTGGCCGTGCAGCAGCGCCCACACCACGAGCGGCGGCGCCAGCAACGCACCGATCGACGAACCGATGTTGAACCAGCCGATCGCAACCGAGCGCTCCTTTGCCGGGAACCACTCGCTGGTGGCCTTTACGCCGGCCGGAATGCCAGCCGCTTCGGCAATGCCGAGCAGGCCGCGGAAAAATGCGAGGCTGCGCCATCCGGTCGACCACGCCGCCGCCGCGCAGGCGAGGGACCACGCCAGCGCGAACGCGGCGAAACCGATTTTGGTGCCGACCGTATCGAGCAGGAAACCCGCAACCGGCTGCATGAATGCATAGCAAAGCTGCCACGCGACGACCACGTGAGCGTATTGCTCGGTCGTGATGTGCAGATCTTTCATCAACGTCGGCGCGGCCACCGACAGCGTATTGCGCGCGAGATAGTTGATGATGAGCCCGGCCGCGACCAGACTGACCATCCACCAACGGATGCCCTTGATCTTCATTGCTGCGTCTCCTAATACCTGATCGTTCAGGACGGCCGCGCGGCCGAAGCGGCTGCATCGCCTGCGCCGCTCTCCGCGTCGTTCTCCGCGTCGTCGCGCGAATAGTCGATGCCGACAAACCCGCCGCCCTGGAAGCGCTGACCCAATGCGTCGAGCGGATTGGGTCGTGCGAGAACCTCGTCGGCATAGTCTTCGGCGTTCTGCTTCGGCATGTAGCCGAGACGCTCGGCGCCGCTGTTGTCCCACCAGCTGCGCGTATTGGCCGACACGCCCCACACCGTGATGAAGCCCAGGTCTTCTGCTTCGATGCAGCGGTCGAGGAAATGCATCAGGTCCGCGTGACCGAACCAGGTGCTCAGATGGCGCGGCTCCGTCGGACGCTCGAGACAACTGCCGATGCGCACGCACACGCTTTCGATGCCGTGCTTGTCCCAGTACATGCGTGCGAGCGCTTCGCCCCACACCTTGCTCAGCCCATAGAAGCCGTCCGGGCGCAGTTCGCAATCGAGGCTCAGGCGCTCCGTCACCGGGTACATGCCGATCGCGTGATTCGAACTCGCGAACACGATCCGCTTGACGCCGTGCCGGCGCGCGCCCTCGTAGACCTCGACGAGACCGCGCAGATTGTTTTCGATGATCTCGGGCAGCGGACGCTCCACGCTGGTCCCGGCAAAGTGGATCAACACGTCGACGCCGTCGAGCAGCCGATCGACGACAGCCGGATCGCGCAGGTCGCCGTGCATCACATCCTCGCCTTCGACGAGAGGCGTCAGCGGCTTCGAGCCCGCCGCCGAACGCAACGGCGTGCCGCGCGCAATGAACGCGGCGCGCACGACCGAGCCAAGCTGGCCTCCGGCGCCACTCAGGGCAATCTTCTTCATAGGGGTTCCTTTACTGCACCGGCTCGCGAGCGGCGGGAATAACTCCACACCTCGGCTTGGGTGAGATCGGTTACTGCTCGATCTAGTTGTACGATGACGTACTATCTCTGATGCGGAAGAGGAATTCAATTAGGCATTTACCCTGATAAAAACGCTGCTTTCAAAGCTTTCTCTCAGATAGATTCAGCTGTAAACCGTTTAATCTTCATGCGATGTCGTATAACTCCTGATGGATGTCGCATTGGCTTCTGGTACAACGACATACTGAACGGGGCCGAGGCATCCGAAGCGCCTGGTCCGCAGGAGCACCGCGTGCGGATAGCTTTGCTGCGACGCGGTCGATTGCCGCAGTTTCGCGTCACCTCGCTTAATCACCGCAAAACTGACAATAAGAAAAAGCTGATATGCGTCAATGGCTTGCAGCATAAGAACCGCGCCGACCCACAAAACAACGCGGTTTTTTGACGCACGTCGCGGCGCAGCATAAATCCCGCGCTTCCCCTAATCTTCGGCCATCTGCGAAACGCAGTGCGCACCGACACCGGTCGACGCGCGTAGTCCGCCCACGCGGCATCACGCACTTCACGATCATGAACTCCGCAATATCGGCATTCGACCTCGCCCGCATCCAGTTTGCGTTCACCGTCTCTTTCCATATCGTCTTTCCGGCGCTGAGCATTGGCCTCGCGAGCTTTATCGCCGTGCTCGAATGGCGCTGGCTGAAAACCGGCAAGGCGTACTACAAGGACCTGTGCCTCTTCTGGTCGAAGATTTTCGCCGTCGCCTTCGGCATGGGCGTGGTGTCCGGCGTCGTGATGAGCTATCAGTTCGGCACCAACTGGTCGGGCTTTTCCAGTTTCGCCGGCCCAGTCACCGGACCTCTGTTGATGTACGAGGTCATGACCGCGTTTTTCCTCGAAGCCGGCTTCCTCGGCATCATGTTGTTCGGCTGGCAGCGCGTGAGTCCGCGCGCACACTTCGGCGCGACGCTGATGGTCGCCATCGGCACGCTGATCTCCACGTTCTGGATTCTCGCGTCCAATAGCTGGATGCAGACGCCGCAAGGATTCGAAGTCGTGAACGGCCGTGTGGTGCCGCTCGACTGGTTCAAGATCATCTTCAATCCGTCGTTCCCGTACCGGCTCGCGCATATGGCGCTCGCGGCGTTTATCGTCGCCGGGCTCGTCGTGGCGGCGGTGGGCGCGTGGCATCTGCTGCGCGGACGGCGCGACCCCGCCGTCAAGAAGATGTTCTCGATGGCGCTGTGGCTGCTGCTGATTCTCACGCCGATCCAGGCGTTCGTCGGCGATCAGCATGGCTTGAACACGCGCGAATATCAGCCGGCCAAGATCGCTGCGATCGAAGGCCTCTGGGACACCGAAAAAGGCGGCACGGCGCTGAACCTGTTCGGCATCCCCGATATGCAGGCGGAGACCACGCGCTATGCAGTGTCGATCCCACACCTGGGCAGCCTGATTCTCACGCATAGCTGGGACGGCGAAATACGCGGCCTGAAGGAATTCCCGCCGCAAGACCGGCCGAACTCGACAGTGGTGTTCTGGAGCTTCCGGATCATGGCCGGGCTGGGCGTGCTGATGATCGTCATGTCGGTCGCCGCGTGGGTGTTGCGCCGTCGCGGGCGTCTGTTCGAGTCTAAGTGGTTCCAGCGCGTCGCGGTGGCGATGGGTCCGAGCGGTTTCATCACGCTGCTGGCCGGCTGGGTCACGACTGAAGCCGGCCGTCAGCCATGGGTCGTCTATGGCGTGATGCGCACGTCGCAAGCCGTGTCGCCGCTCACCGCGCAACAGGTCGGCATTTCGCTGATGGCGTTCGTGGTCGTCTACTTCCTCGTATTCGGTACGGGCATCTATTACATGCTCAAGCTGATGCGTTCGGGCCCGGCGCTTCCTGGGCACACGCCGCACGGCGTGCCTGGGCAGACGCCAAACCAGACCGCGCGCCGCCCTTTCTCTGCCGCCGATCAGATGATCGACGCCGCCTAACCCTGATCGCCTGCGAGTAACAAAATGGACGTAACCGTGGTGTGGGCCGCAATCATCGCGCTGGGCCTTTTCATGTATGTCGTGCTGGACGGCTTCGATCTGGGCATCGGCATTGTCTTTCCGTTCTTCCCCGAGGAAAGCGAACGCGACCTGATGATGAACACCGTCGCACCGGTCTGGGACGGCAACGAAACCTGGCTCGTGCTCGGCGGGGCCGCACTCTTCGCCGTGTTCCCGATGGTGTATTCCACCGTATTGTCAGCGCTGTATTTGCCGCTCATCTTCATGCTCGTGTGCCTGATCTTTCGCGGCGTGTCCTTCGAGATTCGCGCGAAGGCGAACCGCACGAAGCATATGTGGGACCTCGCGTTCATCGGCGGGTCGGCGGGTGCAACGTTTTTCCAGGGCGTCGTGCTCGGGGCATTTCTGCAAGGCATTCCGGTGATCGACGGCGCTTATGCCGGCGACGCCTTCGGCTGGCTCACCCCGTTCAGCCTGCTGACGGGCCTCGGGCTCATCGTCACGTATGCATTGCTGGGCTGCTGCTGGCTCATCGCGAAAACGGAGGGCGACCTGCAGCGCCGCCTGCATCGCGTGGTGTGGCCGCTGACGGTGGTGCTGCTCGGTTTCATCGCGATGGTGAGCCTGTGGACGCCGCTGCAAGACCCGAACATCGCGCAGCGCTGGTTCCACGACGGTCTCTTCTATCGGCTACTGCCTGTTCCCTTCATGGTCGCGGCCTGCGCGGTCCTGATGCGACGGGCGGTGCGGGAGCGGCATCACAACACGCCGTTCGTCCTCGCGTTACTGCTCGTGCTGCTCGGTTATGCCGGACTGCTGGTGAGCTTGTGGCCGTATGCGATACCGTCGAGCGTGACGCTGTGGGACGCGGCCGCGCCGCGCTCCAGCCAGACCTTCACGCTGGTCGGCGCAGCGGTGATTCTGCCGATCATCATCGCGTACACGACGATGGGTTACTGGGTATTTCGAGGCAAGGTGCGTCATGGCGACCAACATCACTATCACTAACTCCGCGCGCAAGCTGCCGGGCTGGCTCTGGTTCATCGCGCTATGGTGCCTCGGCGTGGGCTCGGCCATGTCGCTTGGCTTCGCCTTCAAGCTTCTGATGAATGCGACGCTGTTTGCCGTGAAATGACGGCTCGCCGCGCGAGCGCTCGTACGGTTTATCCGGCTCGCATAAGCTTTCGCATCGGGCCGCCGCGGCTTCAAAAACGACGCGCACGGCTCGTCTACGTAGCAAGCCGGAACTAATGCGCGAGTGAGACCTGCCTGGATCAGGCATAGATAAAAACGTGGCGCCGGCGATGCCACCAGCAGAGAATGGGGCGGCGAGCCGCAAGGCCCGCCGCCCCACACCGATCGGCTTATGATCACGGGGTAGCCGGCAATGATGCGATTCACGACAACAGAAGTAAAACAAGACCCAGCAACAGCGGTAGTCCACAACGCGCAAGCCCGACTCGTGGAGACATCATGAAGTTTCTTGTGGCGGACGACCATGAATTGATCCGGCAAGGCGTCAAGGGCATGCTCCGCGGACTCGACGCCGACGCCCAGTTCGACGAAGCCGATACCTGGGAAACACTCGCCGCCGCGGCGCGGCCCGACGCCGATCACGATCTCGCAATCGTCGATCTGCATATGCCGGGCATGAGCGGCGCGTCGTCGCTCGAAATACTGCTGAAGGCAAATCCGGCTCTCCCGGTAGTCGTACTTTCCGCCGAAGAGTCGCCGGACGAGATGCGTGCGGTGCTGGCCGCCGGCGCGCTCGGCTTCGTGCCCAAGCGGCAGCCCGCCAGCGTCATGTTGAAGGCGATCGAGCTGGTGCTGTCGGGCGGCGCATATGTGCCGATGGAAGCGCTCAGCCTGCTTGGCTCACGCGACGCCCAATCCGCGGACTCATGCGCGGAGCGCGCCGGTGCTGGATCGTCGCAGCAGGCAGCGCCGGGCGGCGCCGGCCAGAGCACGGCGACGCTGACCGAACCGATCGCACAGTTGCAGGCGTTGCAGCCGCATCAGCAGCATCTGCTCGAGAACCTGTCGCCGCGTCAGCAGGAAATCATGCGGCTCGTGCATCGCGGCTGGACCAACAAGATGATTGCACGCGAACTCGGCGTGGCCGAGGGCACCGTCAAGGTGCATCTATCGGTGATCTTCCGGGCGCTCGGTGTGCACAACCGGTCGATGGCAATCGCGGTGATCAACGGCTGGCTCGAAGCGGGGAAAACGCTGTAGCGGCGGTGGTCGGCAGTGCGATGTGCTTGCGTTTATGAACTCCCGCGGGCACGTCGTGACGCAGATCCGCTTTTGCTCGTGCTTGCCCGTGCTTGCCTGCGCCCATTCTTGACCCTGGCGCCGCGCTGCTGCGAAAACCCGCGACCTCCCTGCTATCGCCGCCTACCCTTCCTGTTGCGATGCGCTCTGCGGACGATGCCGCACTTCGACACCCGCCCTGCCTTGCGGCATGATCGCCCGCGCGCCGCCAGTCTCTTCGCTCAGCACGGTCCCTTCACCGCCTGCATCGACGCTGTGGCCCGCAGGCGATTCGGAAGCGGCGCCCTGATGGCCCTTGTCGAGTTCCGCCTGTTGCCACAGCATTTCCAGCGTGCGGCGCAAACGCGCCGCCGTGACCGGCTTGTGCAAGACCGGAATGCCTTGCAACGCGAGCGCAGCCAGTTCGGCCGACGCCATGTCGCCAGTAATCAGCAGCGTCACCACACCTTCGTGGCCTGCGTGCGCGAGCATGCTGCGCACTGCCGTGAGCGCCTGCGCGCCGGTCCTGTGATTGGCCAGCTGGTAATCGCATAGCACCGCGTCAGGCACGAAACCGTCCGCCAGCGCGGCCAGCGCAGCGGCTTCGTCGCGTGCGCCGCGCACCGTGCAGCCCCAGCGCCCGAGCAGCGCGGAAAGGCCTTCGAGAATCGACGGTTCGTCGTCGATGCACAGCACCTGCCGCCCTTGCGCCGACGGTCCGCACGCCCCCGCTTCGTTCAGGCTCGCGACGATTGCGCTGGCGTCGCCCTCCTGCACCGGGAAGCGGAACACCGAACCGCGGCCCGGCGCCGAGCGCAACTGCAACTCGCCGCCCAGCATGCCGACCAGTCGCTTGACCGTCGGCAGCCCGAGGCCATGACCCTGACGCGCGTCGCGCTGCGGGTTCGCGACCTGATAGAACTCTTCGAAGATGCGTTCGTGCTCTTCAGCAGAAATGCCGATGCCCGAATCGCGCACCTCGATATAGCCGCCCGTGGTTCGCCCCGCGCGCCGGACACCGAGCCAGATCGCGCCTTCCTCGGTATAGCGCACGGCGTTCGACAGCAGATTGCTCAGCACGCGTTCGAGCAGCACCGGATCGTCCTGGACCACCATCGACGTTGGTGCAATTCGCAGTGCGAGCCCTTTCGCCGCCGCCTGCGGTCGATACTGGCTGCCGACGCGCTCGAACAACTCGGAGAGCCGGAAATGCAGACGGATCACCTGCGTGACGCCGCTCTCAAGCCGCGCGAGATCGAGCACCTGGTTGAACAGCTGATTGAGCGCTTCGACGTTATAGACAATGTGCTCGGCGGTCTTCGCATGCTGCGCGGGCGTCGCCGCCGGATCGTTGAGCGACGCCGCGAGCAGGCCGATCGCGTGCAGCGGCTGACGCAGATCGTGGCTCGCTGCAGCAAAAAATCGCGTTTTCGCGAGACTGGCCTCTTCGGCGACATGCTTTTGCAGCGCAAGCGATTCCGCGAGGTACTGCTGATCGACGCGCGCCTGCACTACCTGCTGGAAGAGCTTCCGGTAGCTGAGCGCATACACGTTGATCGCGCAGAAGAAGAACGCGAGCACGATGGCAAGAATCGTGCGGTCGAACGTATGCGTGCCGAAGTGCAGCAGGATCGACGGGAACAGCAGGAACGGAATGGCGGTGGCGAAATTGAGCATGTCGAAACCGTTCGACATGAACACGCCCGCTGCCAGCGTGACGAGCATCACCGTGTGCAAGAGCGGCAAATCGCTCTGCGGACTCTGGAACGCGAACCAGATGGCGATTCCAGGCGCGCTGTAAAGCAGCACGCCGCGCACCGCATGCAGATTGATCCAGCCGCGCGGCGAAACGAGATGCGGATAACGCCGGTTGCAGATCCACAGCGCGAGGCCCGCACAATTGGCCGCCGCATAGAACCCGAAGCAGGCGATGAAAAGCGGCGGCGAGGGGATGGCCGGCCAGTAAATGGCAACCAGCACCGCGATCGAAAACCAGTGCGAGAAGAACGCGATCGGATCTTGCGCGTACAGCACGCGCACCAGGTCTTCGTCGATTGCACGCTGGATCGGGTCAGCCCGCATCGCGCGGTCTCCTTGTGGGCACGGCAAATTCGGTGATGTGGCGCGAAAGCCCGGCGCTCGCATGAAGCGCGGCCCGGCGTGTTGCGCAAGAGCTTGCACGGTCTACGGCAATGCAGCGGCGAGGCGCAACCGCTTTCTCATCAGACGAATGAGGGGCGCCCTGTCGGATGGTTTACCCGGCAGTTTACCCATCAGCTACGACTTAATCCATATATGCGAAGCCGTCGGCGGCGACCATACTGCTTTCACAACATAGCGCGGCCCAAACAGTTCCATCGTCGATTCTTCGCCTGCAGTCGAGGCTCACCGCGCTTCTCGCCTTACCCTAATGGAGGCTTTCATGGGCGCAGTTCCGAGCCACGAGTTCGTCCGCAATCTCGACGATGCGATCCTGCCCGATCTATGGCGCCGCCGTACCCAGCTGTCCGCCGACGAGATGGTGTCGATGGTCGAGCTGGTCAAGCGGGCCCTGCGCACGTATCACCCGCTAGAATTGCAGGCGCTCGGCGAAGACAAGGAAGAACTGGTCGCGCAGTTCATTTATTCCAAGGTGTTGCGCCTCGCGCCCGGCCACACGGAAACGCATGCCTGCGCGGACAGCGCGCCGTCCAACGGCTACGCGTTGTGCGCGTACTTTCGCCGCTATCTGATCGACTGCCTGCGCAGCGCCGGCCATCAACGCAACGTGTCGATGGAAACCGACGGCATGGCGCAGGAAATCGATCTGCACGCCCAGGCATTGGAAGACCCCGTGCAAAGCGTGCTGCTGCAGTATGGTCTCAACGAGCAAAGGGTGCGGCTCGCAGCTCGCGCATTTATCGAAAGCCTCGACGAGCCCGAGCGCATCGTGCTGGCCGGCAGCCTTGGCTGGTGCTCGGAAGGCAAAGGCGGTTTGTCTGCGGTTGCGGCCCAGCATCGTGTGCCCTCGTATCACTATCGCGCCGTCAAACTCGGCGTCACCATGAAAAAGACGGCCACCGCCGACGATTTTTCCAACACGAAGATCGGCCGCTGGCTCACCGACGTGCTGGGCATCGAAATAGACGTCGACAATCGCGGCGCCATTCTGCTTGCGCTCAACCTGCTTGCGGCAGAATCGAACGACAGCGAAATGAATGAAGTAGCCGCGTAACAGCGCAAATGCATCAGCGCCACGCAGAAGGCAAAAACCGGGGGCGGCATCAACACCGCGTAGCGCATCGCTTCGATGCGCCTTTTTTTGTCATCCCGCACCGCCTACGATAAAAAAACCGCGAGAGCGCGCCGTCTTCGTTGCGCAGCCCGGATCCGTTTCCCAGCATCGATTCCTGACGAGGTGGTCCAGTATGAACCGCTTATCGAGCGCCATGACGGCGATGAAATCGCACTACGAAGTCGTCGTGATCGGTTCGGGTTACGGCGGCGCCATTGCCGCAAGCCGCATGGCGCGCGCGGGTCGCAGCGTGTGCGTGCTCGAACGCGGGCGCGAATTCATGGCCGGCGAGTTCCCGCGCACGCCGTTTCAGGGCGCCGAGCAGGTGCAATACAACACGGCGCTCGCGCAAATCGGCTCGCCGCTCGCGCTGCTCGAAGTGCATGTGAACGACGACGTCAACGCCGTGGTCGGCTGCGGCCTCGGCGGTACTTCGCTGATCAACGCCAATGTCGCGTTGAAGGCCGATCCGCGCCTGTGGGACGACCCGCGCTGGCCCGCCGCGTTGCGCGCCGATCAGGCCGGACGGGACAAAGGTTATCAGCGTGCGTGGGACATGCTCGAACCGTCGCCCGTCCCGGCGCGCTTCCGCAAATTGCCGAAACTGGTTGCGCTCGAAAAATCCGCCGAGGCGCTCGGCATGGCAGACCGCTTCAGCACGCCGCCCGTGACCGTTACCTTCGAGGACCGCACCAACGCGGCCGGCGTCCCGCAGAAAGCGTGCATCGGTTGCGGCGACTGCAATTCTGGCTGCAACTACGACGCCAAGAATTCCACGCACATGAACTATCTGCCCGATGCCGTCGCGCACGGCGCGCAGATTTTCACGGGAGCCGCGGTGCATTCGGTCGTGCGCAATGCAGACACGCAGAAGTGGCAAGTCGCCTACCAGCTCGTGCGCCTCGGCCGCGAGAGCTACGATGCGCCGGACCTGTTCGTCACCGCCGACATCGTGATCGTGTCGGCGGGAACAATCGGCTCGAGCGCGTTGCTCCTGCGTTCGCGCAACGAAGGCTTGAGCGTGTCCGCCATGCTCGGCCAGCGCTTCACGGGCAACGGCGACGTGCTCGCCTTCGCGTACAACACCGACGACGTGATCAACGGCGTCGGCTGGGGCGCGCATGTCGATCGTGACATACCTCCGGTTGGCCCGACTATTACTGGGCTGATCGATCATCGCAATACCGCGGACGTCAAAGACGGCTTCGTGATCGAGGAAGGTTCGCTCGCCGGGCCGATCGGCGCGGCGCTCGTCGGCATGCTAGGCGCCGCTGCACCGCTCTCGGGCGTGGACGTTTCGGGGCCGCGTACGATAGAACAGCAGCTTGCTTACGACGCACGGGTCGTCGAAGGGTTGCTGCACGGACCCTATCGCGGCGCGCTCAATCACACGCAAAGCTACCTCGTGATGGCGCATGACGACGAAAGCGGCCAGATCAGCGTGAATGAAAAGGGACGGCCACGCATCGCATGGGAAAACGCGGGCAAGCAGACCATTTTCGCAACCGTCGAGGACACGCTAAAGAAAGCGACGGTTCCGCTCGGCGGCAAATACCTGCGCGATCCGATTTCGAACGACATTTTCGGCAATCGGACCGTGACCGTGCATCCGCTTGGCGGCTGCCCGATGGGCGAGGACGCGGAACATGGCGTGGTCGATCATCTGGGCCGCGTTTTTAGCGGCAAAGCCGGCACCGGCGTACACGAGGGCCTCTACGTGATGGACGGCGCGGTCATGCCCCTGTCGCTCGGCGTGAATCCGCTGTGGACGATCTCCGCGCTCGCCGAGCGCAATTGCGCGCTGCTGGCGGCATCGCGCGGCTGGACGATCGACTACGATTCGAAAGGCACCGCCGGCACGCCACCCGCTCAGAAGATCGGACTGCGTTTCACCGAAACCATGGTCGGCCACTACACGCCGACTGGCGCGAACGAGGCCGCCGCAAGCCCCATGGCGTTCACGCTCACCGTCGAATCCGACGACCTCGCCGATATGCTTGGCAATCCCGATCATATGGCGAGAACCGCCGGCACGCTGACCTGCCCTGCTCTGTCCGCGCAGCCAATGACGATCACCGAGGGCACCTTCAATCTCTTCGTGGCCGACCCGAATGACGTTGACGAGCGCAACATGAACTATCGAATGACGCTCAATTCGGCAGAAGGCAAGACCTGGTATCTGAGCGGGCAAAAGATCATTACACGTACGTCGCCGCTCGAGTTGTGGGAGCAGACGAACACGCTGTATGCACAGGTTCGCGACGCGCCGTCGATCGACGCGCCGCCTGTCGGCAGCGCGAAGCTGGTCATCACGCCGGAAAACTTCCTGAAACAGCAACGCACGCTCGAAGTCACCAATGCGCCCGATCTGATAACGCGTCTCGAATGGACGTTGAAGTTCGGCAAATTCTTCGCTGGCGTGCTGTTCAGCGAATATGGCGGTGTTGCTGCGCCTTTGCAGTACTACGACCCGAACGGGGCACCACGCCTGAAGCGTGCCCTTCGTGCGCCGGCGCCACAGGTGTTCTTTTTCGACACGCCGGACGGCACGCACCTGCGGCTCACGCGCTACGTCGATCCCGCGCGCAAGAACGCGCGCCCTGTGTTGCTGATTCACGGCTCGGGCGTGTCGAGCCGCATCTTCTCGACGGATCTGGTCGGCACCAACCTCGTCGAATATCTGTGCGCCGCGGGGTACGACGTCTGGCTCGTGGATCTTCGCGTGAGCATTGAAATGCCGAGCGTGCTCGTACCGACGAACGTCGATAAGGTCGCGCTCGAAGATATTCCCGCTGCTGTTGCAAAGATTCGCGAAGTGACGGGCGCAGCGGATATCCAGGCGCTAGGCCACTGCATGGGCGGCCTCGCGTTGAGCATGTCGCTGATGGCGGGACTCGAAGGCGTGCGCTCTGCCGTGATATCGCAGGTAGCCGCGCATCCGGTGCCCGGCCGGCTCGGCAGGATCAAGGCCGGGCTGCATATTCCCGACATCATGCAGCACCTCGGCGTGACCGACCTCACCGCCTACACAAAGGACGAAAGGTGGCCGCACAATCTGTTCGACGAAGCACTGCGGCTCTACCCGGTCGATCACGACGAGGGCTGCGGCAACCCGATCTGTCATCGCGCGACTTTCATGTACGGCCTGTTGTACGAACACGCGCAGGTGAGCGAGACACTTCATTCGAATCTGCAGGAACTGCTCGGCGTACATGACGTCGGCGTGTTCAAGCATCTCGCCGCCATGGTGCGTGCGGGCAACGTCGTCAACGCCGACGGAGACGACGTTTATCTGAAAGGCGCGCGCGGCATGAAAGGCCTGGAGGGCATGCGGATTCCGATCGGCTTCATTCACGGTGACTGCAACGAAACGTATGTGCCGCAAAGCACCGCGCTCACCTACGAAATGCTCATCGATGCGTTTCCCGAGCAGCCTTATGAGCGGTATCTGATCCCGGGTTACGGACACATCGACTGCATCTTCGGCAAGAACGCGGCAGTCGATGTGTATCCGACTATTGCGCGCTATCTGAACGCGCACTAAAGCCGCATTTCAGAACAGCTTGCCTGGATTGAGAATGCCGTGAGGGTCGAGCGCATGCTTGATTGCTGCCATGGCTGCGAGTTCGGCAGGCGAGCGCGAGATGGGCAGAAACTCGCGCTTGAGCAAACCGATTCCATGTTCAGCCGACACGGAACCGTGCAGCGGCCCGAGCATTTCATAAACGAACGCGTACACGGCGTGATGATCGACGCCCGGGATCGAATGGCCGTCGACGGTGACATGCAAATTCGAATCGCCGATGTGCCCGAAGAAATAGGACTCGTTGCCGGGCCACCGTTCGTTCAGGGCCGCGCGGCAGCGTTCTACAAAGTCGCCGATCACGCTGATCGGCAGGCTCACGTCGAAATTGATCGCGTCGAGCCGCACTGGAAATTCGGCGGTGCATTCGCGAATTGCCCATAGCGCACGCGCGTCTGCCATGGATTGCGCAATCACCGCATCGCGGATCGCGCCTTGCTCGAGCGCGTCGGTGAGCGCAGCGGAAAAGCGCTCGCCGTTGTCGCTTGCATCGAAACTCGCGTGTTCGATCAGCGCGTAGAGCGGATGCGATCCGTTGAACGGCGAACGGGCGCCCGTCAGCTTGACGCCGAATTCGTAGAAGTCCGGCCACATGATTTCGAATGCGCCGATGTCGTTGCCGAAACTCGTCGACAGACGCCGAAGCAGATTGACGGCCGCATCATAGCCGTCGAGTGCGACGAGCGCCGTGTGACGCGCGGCGCGCTGCGGATGAAGCCGCAGCACCGCGCGCGTGATGATGCCGAGCGTGCCTTCGGAGCCGATGAACCAGTGCTTGAGGTCATAGCCGGTGTTGTTCTTGACCATCTTGCCAAGCGAGGTCAGCACGTCGCCATTGGCGAGCACGACTTCGAGACCCAGCACCTGGTCGCGCGCGGTCCCCGACTGGATCACGCGATTGCCGCCTGCATTCGTTGCAAGATTGCCGCCGATCTGGCATGAGCCGCGCGCGCCGAGATCGAGCGCGAGTTCAAAGCCCGCCTGCGCCGCCGCCTCCTGTGCGGTTTGCAAGGTAGTACCGGCGCGTACGGTCAGCGTGGCGGAAGCCGCGTCGATTTCCTCGATGCCGGTCAAGCGTTCCAGCGACAACGCGATGTCGGTGGCGCGCGCAATCGCTCCGCCGGCGAGGCCCGTCATACCGCCCTGCGGCACCACTGGCTGACAGGCGGCATGGCAAATGGCGAGCGCACGTGCGACGTCCTCGGTGCTGCGCGGCAGCAGCAATGCGGCCGGCCGGGTCGGAGCGTGACGCGTCCAGTCGGTCAGCGCGCGCTCGCCGATCTCGTCGCCCACGCGCACCGCCTCGTCGCCGAGCGCGGCACGCAGCGCGTCGAGCGTTGCGCCAAGCGGTGCAGTGAGCGCAGCCGTGCTGAGCGGCGGGTTCGCGTTGCTGTTGTCGGTCATGCAAGTGTTCCTTCGGTTACCTGTTTGCTTATGTCGTTTGAGCAGCGTGCTTTTTCCGATAGCCCATTGAATCGTTGATGCGCCCGAGAATATAGTCGCCCGCGGCCACCGGCTGATACTTCGAATGGTCCGCGCTCGCGCCCAGATCGCGCGGATCGACGATTGCACCGTAGGTCGGATCGTAGAACGTCGCGATCGAATAACGCTCACGCCCGGACGCATTGATCACGCGATGAAGCGTCGAGCGAAACCGGTCGTCGGTCCAGCGCGCAAGCAGATCGCCGACGTTGACGACGAAGCTGCCCTCCACAGGCGGCGCGTCGATCCACGTATCGTTAGCGATTTCGCGCACCTGCAAGCCACCCACCTGGTCCTGCCACAAAAGTGTGATGCAGCCGTAATCGGTATGCGGCGCCACACCGAACTGATCCTCGTCCGACTGAGGCGGCTGCGGCGGATAGTAGACCATCTGCGTGCGCTGCATCCGCTTCGTATAACGCGGCGCGAAAAAATGTTCGTCGACGCCAAGGCTGACCGCCACCGCGCGCAGCAGATCGGCGCCGCATGCGCCTACCGCCTCGTAGTAGCCGTACAACGCGGGACGCAGCTCGGGCATGAACTCCGGCCAGTTGTTCGGTCCGCGTAGCGCCTGGCCCGCGAGCACATCCGGGTCGTCTTCGGGCAGTTCGAGTCCGATGCTGAAGAACTCTTTGTAATCGGGCCGTTTTGCCTGGTACATGGTCGCGTCGCCAAGCGCATTGAAACCGCGATGCCGATGGTTGACCGCCGCGCGCCGTTTAATCTCGGGTGGAAAAGCGAAGAACGTGCGCGCCGCCTGTGCCGCCGCGTCGATTGTCGCTTGCGGCACGCCGTGATTGACGATGTAGAAGAACCCGATCGTCGTGCACGCTTCGCTAATTTCGCGCGCCACGCGCTGCAACGCATGCGGGTCGCCCGCGCCCACGCCGGCAAAGTCAATGAGTGGAATACGGGTCACAGGCATCGCGTTGCTCCGTAAGAGGACCGGCCGGACCGGCGGGTCGCCAGGTCATTGCAGTGGTATATACCGCCAAAAGCGTGCTCGCAAGTGAACGCGCGGCTCTTCCTATAAGGGCTTTTCTCTACTGGCGGGTTTATTTATTTCGCGCAAATACTGCGGTATATACTGCCTCGCATGACTTGCGCCGAACCGCTTTGTGCGGTCCTCGCTTTGCCAACCGGAGAATCTCATGAGCATCCTTTCAGGCTGGAAGTGTCGTTTGGTCGTGCTGGCATTGTGCGCCGCAAGTGTTGCCGCTCATGCGGAAGACCAGCTCGCCAAAGTGAAGAAGGCCGGTGAACTCGTGGTTGGCACCGAGATGCAGTTCGCACCTTTCGACTTCCTCGAAAACGGTCAACAGGCCGGTTTCAACAAGGATCTGTTCGCCGAGGTTGGCAAGGAACTCGGCGTGAAGGTGCGCTTTATCGACTTGCCGTGGCCGAGCGTGCTGCCCGGCCTCGAAGCGGGCAAGTTCGATATGGTAGGCGGCCCACTCACCGTCACCAAGGCGCGCATGGAACGCTACACATACACGCTGCCGGTTGCAGACGCCACCGACGCGCTCCTCAAGCGCGCGAACGACACCGCGCTCAAGCAATCGTCGGACATCGCGGGCAAGACCGTGGGCGCCGGCAAGGGTTCGGCTCAACTCGATCAGCTGAAGGCATATGTCGCCACGTTGCCGAAGCCGCCTGAAATCCGCGAATACGTCGACAACAATCAGGCGTATGCCGACCTCGCCGCCGGCCGCATTGCCGCGGTGGCGAATTCAATGACCAACATTGCCTACGTCGCCAAACAGCGTCCTGAAACCTTCGCAGTTGTGCAGCCGCCGTTCGGCGCGAAAGTGTACTTTGCTTACTGCCTGCGCAAAGACGCCGACAGCAAGCCGCTCGCAGACGCGTTCAATGCGGCGCTCGTGAAAATGCACAACGACGGACGGCTCGCGACTTTGCAGAAGAAGTGGTTCGGCGTTGCAATGGACGCCCCCACGACCATGCCCGCGCCGAACTATTGAGTTCGTTCCAGAAGCACGTTGCACGCATACTCAGCGCACGCTAGTGCCTGTTTAATGCGTACCTAACGCACATTGGCGAGGTCGACGCCCATGTTCAGCACGACCGTCTTCGTTCAGGGCATGCCGCTCCTGCTGCACGCGGCGCTTGCCACCATCGGCGTTTCGCTGACGGGCCTTTTCATCGGCTTTTTCGTCGCGGTCGGCGTGTGCGCAGCGCGCCTGTCGCCGAATCGCGCCGCGCGCAGATTCGGCGGTGCGTATGTGTTCTTCTTTCGAGGCGTGCCGATGCTCGTGCAATTGCTGCTGGTGTATTACCTGCTGCCGTTCGCAGGCATCAACGTATCGCCGCTCGTCGCCGCGATCAGCGCGGTGTCGCTGTGCTCGGCCTCGTACATTGCCGAAATTCTGCGCGGCGGTTTTCTCAGCATACCGCCGGGTCATATAGAAGCTGCACGCATGCTCGGCCTCTCGCCGTTCGACACGCTTCGGCGCATTCTCGTGCCCCAGGCGTTTCGCCTGACGCTACCGTCGCTCGTCAATGAAATGGTGCTGCTGATCAAGGCTTCGTCGCTGATTTCGGTTGTCGGTGTCGCAGAGTTGACCCGCACCGCGCAGAACATCGCCGCGAGTACTTACAGACCGCTCGAGGCATATCTTGCCGCCGGACTTATTTACTTCGTGATTTGCGGTGCGCTCGCGCTGATCGCGCATGCCGCCGAGTTCCGTCTGAAGCACGCCTGATCGGCCCGGAGCCTTTGCTATGCAACAGTTCGATCCCACTGTCATCACGCACAATCTTCAGCCGATCGCAGCGGGCCTCGCCACCACGCTCGGCACCTGGGCCGCGGGAGTCGTGATCGGCATGGTGATCGGCTTTCTGATCGCGGTGCTGCAGCTCTTTTGCGGACGCTGGGTACGCGGCCTGTTGCGCTTCTATATCGAGCTCTTTCGCGGCACGCCATTTCTCGTGCAACTGTTTTTGCTCTACTACGGCGGCCCGTCGTTCGGCCTCACGCTCGAACCGATGACAGCCGGCGTGCTCGGTCTCGGCCTCTATGGCAGTGCGTATTTCGCCGAAGCATTTCGCTCCGGGTTTCAATCTGTGCCGCCCGGCCATCTCGAAGCGGCGTCGTGTCTCGGCCTGACGCGCACACAGGCCGTGTGGCGCATCCAGATGCCGCAAATGCTGGTGTTGATCGTGCCCGCGCTCACCAACCTCATCATCGTGTTGAGCAAGGAGACGGCTGTGCTGTCCATCGTCACGGTCCCCGAGTTGACGTTCGTGCTGACCGGCATCGGCTCGGCAAGCTTCGCTTTCGTGGAAACGCTGCTCATGCTGTGCGTGTGCTATCTCGCGCTCGTCGAACTGACGTCGCGCGCGGGCATGTGGGCCGAAACCCGCATCGCGCGTTTCATGGCATAAAAGGAATCGGATCACTTCATGAACGCTATCGCCGACATGCCCTCCTCCGCGTCCGCCGTTCACGCCCGACATGGATCGCCGCTGATCCAGGTGCGCGATCTTCGCAAACGCTTCGGCGAAGTCGAAGTGCTGCGCGGCGTCGATCTGGAGATTGCCCGCTCCGAGGTGGTATGCATCATCGGGCCTTCCGGATCGGGCAAGAGCACACTGTTGCGCTGCCTCGCTGCGCTTGAAACGTACGATCACGGCGACGTGCGCATCGAAGGCGAACTGCTCGGCTACAGCGAGCGCAACGGCAAGCGCGTGCGTGCGACGCAAGGCGAAATCAATCGCGTGCGGCGTAACGTCGGCATGGTATTCCAGCAATTCAATCTATGGCCGCACATGACGGCGCTCGGCAACGTCATGGAAGCGCTGCTGCGCGTGCGGCATCTGCCGCACGCCGACGCGCGCCGCCGCGCGAACGCGATGCTGGAAACAGTGGGCCTCTCGAATAAGGGCGACGCGTACCCGGCGAAACTTTCGGGCGGCCAGCAGCAGCGCGTGGCGATTGCGCGAGCGCTCGCCATGGAGCCGCACATCATGCTATTCGACGAACCCACTTCGGCGCTCGATCCCGAACTCGTCGGCGAGGTACTGCAAGTGATGAAGCAACTCGCGCGCGACGGCATGACGATGGCCGTCGTCACTCACGAAATGGGCTTTGCCGCGCAGGTCGCGGACAAAGTCATGTTCATCGACCAGGGGCGCATTGCTGTTCAGGGCCAACCGCGCGAAGTTTTCCATGACGCCGGACAGCCGCGCTTGCGGCAGTTCCTGCAGAACTACTTCGACCGCAACGCATTCTGGGCGCGCGGCCCAGACGACGCAGAGCCGCTATGAACGCGCGCCCTGCCCCGACCGCATTGCGCGGACAGTAACCAGGGGCTGCCGATGTCCTCCATGCTTCGCGGCAAGAGCCACAAAGCCCACGGCAAGCCGCCAGCCGCCGCGGTTCGAAGCACGCGCGACGCGGCTGCGGGTACGAGCGCTGCAGGTGAGGCGCCGGCTGCACGCTACGAGCAGGTCAAGCAGCATATTCTTGGCATCATCGAATCGGGCGCGCGTCAGGCAGGCGAGCGTCTGCCCTCCGAACTGGACCTCGTTGCGACGCTGGGCGTTTCGCGCATGACTGTCAATCGCGCGCTGCGCGAGCTGGCGCACGAAGGGCTCGTTACGCGCGTGTCGGGCGTCGGCACGTTCGTCGCGCAAGCAAGGCCGCAATCCACGCTCCTGATGATCGCGCATATCGGCGACGAGATTCGCTCACGCGGACACGAATACAGCTACCGTACCGTGCTTTTGCAGCGCGAGACTGCGTCTGTCGTCGTATCGAATGCGTTAGGGCTCGCGCCGGCCGCTTCGGTTTTTCATGTTGTTTGCGTGCACCGTGAGAACGGCTTGCCGGTGCAACTGGAGGATCGCTACGTGAATCCCGCCATTGCGCCGGATTTTTTGCAGCAGGATTTTTCGGCGATCAGGCCGTCGGAGTATCTGTTCGAAACGGTGCCTGCGCACGACGTCGAACACATTGTCGACGCGGGATTACCGACTCAGGCCGAAGCCGGACTACTCGAAATTCGCGCGGAAGAACCCTGTCTCACGCTCGTGCGTCGTACCTGGACGAGCGGTGTTGCGGTGACGTTCGCGCGGTTCGTACATCCCGGCTCGCGGTACCGGCTCGGCTGCCGCTTCTCGCCGGATATGTCGCAACGGCAAGGCTGACGCGCCACGCTTCACGCTTCACGCGTCCACAACCTGGTTTCGTGCCGTGCCGGCGCCGTGCTGGTCCGTCACACATTGCCCGCCAGATGAAAGCGCGACGCCGGATGCCACAACTGCACGGACGTGGCCACGTCTTCGCCGACCCACGTACGACGCCATAGTTGCAAGCACGGCTCGCCGATTTCCATTGACAGATGACGGCGCACATACGCGTCCGGCTTCTGCGCGTAGATGCGAAACTCTGCGCGCTGGATGGGTGCAAGGCGCACCATGTAGTGATTCGGCGTCTCGATGGTGAAGTCCTGCTGCAGATACTCGGGAAACACCTTCGGGTTCACGTAGCGATCCTCGTACTGGATCGGCTCGCCCTCTTCGCTGTGCACGATGCACGAGTGGAACGCCGGGCCGCTCGACAGGCCGAGCGCTTCGAGCGCCTGCGGGTCGTCGCTCGGTTCGAGCGTCAACACGCGGGCCGAATGACGATGACCGCGCGCGGTGATTTCGTCGGCGATATTGCGGATTTCCAACACCGTCGATTCATAGCGCTGCGGCGCGACGAACGTACCGGACCCCTGCACACGGGTCAGCACGCGCTCAGTGGTCAATTCGCGCAACGCGCGCGACACCGTCATGCGAGCGACACCAAACTCCTTTACCAGTTCCGTTTCGGACGGGATCAGTCCGCCCGGCTTCCAGTCGCCTTCGCTGATACGCCGGATCACATAGCGCTTGATCTGTTCATAGGCGGGCATTGCTTTCGCGGGCGTCTCCTTGCACACGGCGCGGTCCGCGTTGCCGCCATTTGCCGCGCTTATTTGCGGGGCCGCATGTGCACCCGCATGTGCACCCGCTTGTGCACCCTCTTGCGCACCCTCTTGCGCACCGGCCTGTGCAACTGTCTCCGCGCTTTGTTGTGCGCGCTTTTGCTCATTTGTAGTTGTGTTCACTCCGACCTCGTGGGTGGGTTGCGGATCGCATCCGTTGTACCGCTTTTACGCCCGCAGTAAGTCCCTTGGGGACACCTCGGTCGGTTCGCCGGCGGGTAAGCCCGCTCACCGGATATGTCTGTGTCAGGCCACGTGAGCGACAACCGGCGCGCCGCCTGCAATGGCGACATGGCCCGCTACGTTCATCACGCCCGCGCTATCGCTCACACTATTTGCGGCAGCGGGCAAGTTACTGGCCGCTGCGAGCTTCCCGATAGACGCGTCCGCAACGACACTGAAATTGCGCTGCCTCAGCTTGTCAGGACCAGGCAACGGCGGCGGCGCCTCGCCAGCGATCATCCGGAACGCCACGCTCATGTCGTCAGCGAGCGGACGGTCGTCGCGATACGTCGGCACGATCTGCCGCACGCGCTGCCACAACGCCTGCGTATGCGGCGCCGGTGGGGCGTCCGTGGCTTGCAGGTCGTAGGCCTGCGCCGCGGCCAGCAGTTCTATCGCGACGATGCGCCCCGCGTTGTCGATGATTTCCAGCGCCTTCAATGCGGCAGGCGTGGCGTGGCACAAATGATCTTCCTGCAAGCCCGACGTGATGCCGCCGTCGAGACTCGCTGGCAGCGCGAGCCGCCGGTTCTGCGCAACCAGCGAGGCCGCCGTGTACTGCGCGATCATGAAGCCCGAGCAGGTGCCGCCAGGCTCGGCCAGAAACGCGGGCAAGCCGCTCACCAGCGGATTGACGAGACGATCGAGCCGCCGTTCGGCCATTGCGGCAACCTGCGCGATGGCGGTGGCGAGGCTGTCCATCGCAAGCGCAATGGATGCGCCCACCGCATGCGCCTGCGAATAAACGCGCGGATCTTCCGGCGTGCCCGCGACAATCGGGTTGTCGGTGATCGACGCCAGTTCGCGATCGACCACGTCGGCGGTCGCGGCAAGCACGTCGCGCGCCGCGCCGTGCACGTGCGGAATGGTGCGCATGCTGAGCGGATCTTGCGTGCGCTGGCCGACCACGGCCGCGAGAATGCCGCTGTCGGCAAGCGCGGTGCGCATGCGCTCGCCTACGAGGTTCAGCCCCGGCGAAATGCGCAGCGCGAGCGAGTCTTCGTCGAATGCTGCCAGTTGGCCGCGCAGATTCTCGAAGCTCATTGCGGCGACGACATCGGTCCAATCGAGCAGACGCACCGCGCGTGCAAGCGCCAATGCGGCAAGCCCGGTCACGCACGGCGTACCGTTGATCAGGCTGAGGCCTTCCTTCGCTTCCAGCACGAGCGGCTCGCGGCCGAGCATGTGCAACGCGTCGCGGCCCTTCATACGCTCGCCGCGATATCGCACATGACCTTCGCCGATGCACACCAGCGCGATATGCGCCATATGGCTCAGATAACCGACCGAGCCGAACGCCGGCACTTCAGGCAGGCAGTCGGCGTTGAGCAAGGCCACGAGTTGATCGGCGACCTCGATACGGATGCCCGAGTGCCCATGCGCGAAATTGTTGACGGCGGCGGCCATGATCGCGCGCGTCTCGGCGACACCGAGCGGCGTGCCGACACCGACTGCGTGACTCATCAGAATGTTGCGCGACAGCGTGCGCTGTTCGGTGGGCGACACGATCACGTCGCACAACGCACCCACGCCCGTGTTGACGCCGTACGCACGAATGCCGCGATCGACGATCTGTTGCACCAGTACATTTGCCGCCGCAATGCGCGCGCGGGCGTCGGCGGAAAGTTCGAGCGGCTCCCCGGCGGCGACCGCCGCCACCTGGGCCCAGTCGAGAGGACGATCGGAACGGATCACGGCCATGATGTTGCTCTGCTCGGTAGAGTGCGTGGCGATACGGATTAGTTGGTCGTGCGGTCCTGATGACTCGACACGAATTGACGGAAGCGTTCCGACTTGCATTCGACGAATACTTCGTCAGGCGTGCCGTCGGCTTCCACTTGGCCCTGATGCAGGAACATCACTCGGTTAGACACGTGCCGCGCAAAACCCATTTCGTGCGTGACGACCAGCATCGTGCGCCCTTCTTCGGCAAGCGAGCGCATCACGCGCAGTACTTCGCCAACGAGTTCGGGATCGAGCGCCGACGTGGGTTCGTCGAACAGCATCACTTTGGGATGCATGGCAAGCGCGCGCGCAATCGCCACACGCTGCTGCTGGCCGCCCGACAGATGCGCGGGATAGTGGCCGCGCTTTTCCGCGAGACCGACTTTCGCGAGCAGCGCCTCGGCTTCTTCCACCGACTCGGCGCGGCTGCGCTTTTGCACGCGCATCGGCCCTTCGATCAGGTTTTCGAGCACCGTCATATGCGACCAGAGATTGAAGTTCTGGAACACCATGCCGAGTTGCGAGCGCACGCGGTCCACCTGGCGGCGGTCGCTCGGTTGCAGCTTGCCGTCGCCGCGGCGCTTCATTTTCAGTTCTTCTCCGGCGAGCGCGACGGAACCGTCATCGGGTGTCTCCAGCAGATTCAGGCAGCGCAAGAAGGTGCTTTTGCCCGAGCCGCTCGCGCCGAGAATCGAGATCACATCGCCTTGATGAGCGTCGAGCGAAATACCTTTGAGCACGTGGTGGTCGCCGAACGATTTGTGAATGTTCTTGACCGACAGTGCAACGGGTGCCGTAGCGTTCATGGAATTCTCCAGGTTCATCCGGAATGGCCGGGCGCTCAGGGCGCGGCGCGGCGTGCTTCGGTAGTGGCGGACACTGGCCGGCTCGGCGCGGTCTGCCTGGGCGCCGCACGCAGATGCCGCGACAGTCGCGTTTCAAGCATGCCGAGTGCGCGCACGATAATGAAGTTCAGGAACAGATAGATCAGCGCGGCGCAGATAAACACTTCGGTCGTGCGATACGTTTGCTGAATGATCTGCTGCGCGACGCCGGTCACTTCCCACACCGTCACGAGACTCGCGAGCGCGGTGGATTTGACGAGCAGCACGGCTTCGGTCGAATAAGCGGGCAGACACTGGCGCAGTGCAATCGGGCCGATCACGCGGCGCAGCAGCCCGAAGCCCGACAGACCGATCGAGTAACCCGCCTCGATCTGACCGACCGGCACGGCCATCAGGCCGCCGCGAATGATCTCGGCCGTATAACCAGCGGTACAGAGCGCGAGCGATAAAACAGCGCACATATACGGCTCGCGCAGCACCGGCCACATGAAGCTCTCGCGAATCACGCCGAACTGACCCATGCCGTAGTACACGAGGAACATCTGGATCAGCAGCGGCGAGCCGCGGAACACGAGGATATAAGCGCGCGCGAACCGGTTTGGCAGCCAGTGCGGCGACACGCGCATCGTGACGATCACGAGCGACAGCAGCCCCCCGAGAACGAGCGAACAGAAGAACAGGCCGAGTGTGGTCGGCACGGCGGCGAGCAGTTGCTTCACCGTGTCGAGCAGAAAATCGAAGTCGAAGTTCATGATGCCGTCGCCGTCAGTTGCGCGCGAAGTTGCGCTTGAAGGACCGGCCCACGCGTGCCTCGGCGTGGTTGAAGACCCGGTTCGAGATGCTGGTCATCAGCAGATACAGCGCGCCGCCGACCACGAAGAACGTGAAGTATTGATGCGTGGAGCCCGCCGCCACCTGACTCGTGCGCAGCAGTTCGGCTAGACCCGTGACCGAGATCAGCGCGGAATCTTTCAGGCTCAGTTGCCATACGTTGCCGATGCCGGGCAAGGCGAAACGCAGCACTTGCGGAATCAGGATGCGGCGCGCCATGGTGAGCGTGGGCATGCCGATGGAGCGCGCCGCTTCGAGCTCGCCGCGCGATACCGCGAGCACCGCCGAGCGATACACCTCCGCCTGATACGCGCCGGAAATCATGCCGACAGCGAGCGCGCCGATTACGAACGGCGGCACGCCGACGAAGCCTTCGGCGCCGAACCATTGGCCCACGGTCGTCACGAGCGTCGAGCCGCCGAAGTAGAACAGGTAGATGACGAGCAGTTCGGGCACGCCGCGAAACACCGTGGTGTAAATGTCGCCGATCACGCGCAGTGTGCGCAGACGCGACAGCTTGGCCGCAGCGACCAGGGCGCCGAATACGGCCCCGACCGCGAGCGCTGCGAGCGTGAGCGCGACAGTCATCAACGCCGCGAGCAGCAGCACGCCGCCCCAACCTTCCGGCCCGAAGCCGAGCATCTGTATCAGAGCCATTGCCTACCTCCCGTCTTGACGGACGATGAAACAGCTGCACGCGCAAGCTCGCGCCCACGCATGCAGCATTCGTGCAACGCCTCGTGAATCAGGGCGTGACGTCGGTCTTGAACCATTTCGCGGACAGCTTTTTGACGGTGCCGTCGGCGAGCGCCGCGCTGATCGCGGTGTCGAACTTCGCTTTCAGGTCGGCGTCCTGCTTGCGGAATGCGAGGCCTTCACCCGGACCCCAGATCGGACCGCCGATCTTCGGGCCGGCCATCACGATCGATGCGGTTTCCTTCTTGTCGATGTTCGCGGCGTAGTACGTCACGTCGTCGAACGACGCGTCGATACGACCGTTCGCCAGATCGAGGTCGCGCTCGGGCGACGTCTTGTAGACGCGGATCGTGGCGATGTCCTTGAAGCCGTCGTTGATGAACTTGGTATAGACAGTGCCGGACTGGATGCCGATGGTCTTACCCTTCAACTGCTTGCGCAGCGCGTCGACGGTCGGCTGATCGGACTTCGGATCGCCCGTGAGCTTGACGACGCCCGCGTCCGCTGCGGCCTTGGGCAGCACCTTGGCGTCGGCCACCGCGAACGTGGCGGGCGTGGCCGCATACGGCTTCGAGAACGCGATGATCTTTTCGCGCTCCGGCGTGATCGAGATCGCATCCATCAACACGTCGAACTTGCCGGCCTGCAGACCCGGGATCATGCCGTCCCAGTCTTGCGCGACCAGGTTGCATTGCAGCTTGATGCGCTCGCAGAGGTTGGCAACCAGTTCAGGTTCGAAACCGCCGAGCTTGCCGCCGGGCAAGGTCAGGTTCCACGGTGCATAGCCGCCCTCGAGCGCGATCGTCACCGTCTTCCATTCCTTCGCCTGCGCCGGTGCGCCCAAAATCGCCGCGGCGCCGAGCACGGCGCCGATCAATGCTTTTGCTGCCGTGGTGCGTTTCACTTTCACGTCGAAACTCCTTTGATTGAGGAAACCGTCGAACCGGAATGCGGACCAGCGTTCTGAGCGCCGCTGAATTTGTATAGACAAGTCTGCATGAGTCAAAAAGCCGTCGCAAGCAGATTCTTGGAAAAATTGCCTGATCATCGGGTAAGCCCCTATAAGGCGCGGTGGATCGGGGCTTTCCGAGGGCATTAGCGACAAAGGCGCACCCCTGCCGCGCCGCAACGGATGCGTCGGCATGGTGCACTTTGTCTAGACAGGTTCGACGAATGCAACGCGAAGGTGCGCTGCGGGGATACGTCAGCCCGGCAAAAGGACCGACGGTGCGGGCGAGGAATTACTCGGAATCGGCCCGCGTGCGCACGCGGTCAAATATTTCCGCCAGGTCGATGTCGCTAGTCTTCAGTCCGAAGCGATCGTGCAGACAGGCCGCGAGTTCGTCAGCGCTTGCGAGGCGCTGCTCGCGGACGATACTGCCGTCCGCGGCGCGCTCGTTCAGTTGATCGTTCAGAAGAGTGAGGCGCGTTTCGTCCAACACGCGGCACACGATGAGATTGTTCGCGAAGATCGCTTCCGGCGACGTCGACGTGTACCAGTTCGACGTTTCGTAATCGATCCACTCGACCGGATGCAAATCGAAGCGATAGACGCGCGACCACGTTTGATCGCGCGCCTGCACTTCGAGATACAGCGCGTCGTGGGAAGCGTCGGCGAGACGGAAGATGCCAAGGTCCGTGCGTTGCGCAAGACCCGGCGTCAATCGCACCGGCGATGTCAGCGTAACGCTGCCGAAACCCACGTCCGCGATCCATGCTTCGTTATCCACATCGATTCGCAGCACCATGTGCGTACGAGGTGGAACCGCGTCGGGCTCCCGGCCCCACAGCACTCGCCCAATCAACGGCGTGACCTGAAAGCCCAATTCGATCAGTACGTTCGCGAGCAGCGCGTTCTGCTCGAAGCAGTAGCCGCCCCGGCGATCGTCAACGAGTTTTCTTTCGACGGATTCCAGATCCAGCTTCACTGCGCGACGCGTGAGCGGATTCAGGTTTTCGAACGGAATGGCTCGCGGATGCAACCGGTGAATTGCCTTCAGCACTTCGAGCGTCGGCGCACGCGGGCCCGTATAACCAATGCGCTCGAAGTAGTTGTCGAGATCGAGTGTGTGTGACATAGGCGTCGTCCGTCTGGTTCTAGTTACACTACTGCCCGCCTCCGAGCGCCGACTTCGCGATCGACGGCACGCTGATACCGTTGCTCGTTGCGAACTGTACCGCGGAACTGAGCGTCGACATCAGCGACTGCAACTGCCCCGGTGCCGATTGCGCGATATACGACGCGCTTTGCGCGGTCTGCGGATTCATGCCGGCCTGCAACAGCGAAGCAGGATTCATCTGCCCGATGCTGCCGAGGCCCGACTGCAAGCTCGAATACTGACTGACGCCTTTACCGAGCGACGCCAGGCCGTCGGTGAACGCCTGTTTGTTCACCGGCGTTTGCGTTGCGTTGCCCGTTCCACCCACGCGGCTGGCAAATGCCTGCGTCAATGTTTGCGACAGCGACTGCTGCGTGCTGCCCACTTGCGTCAACTGGCTGACCGACGGCGTACCACCGCTCAGCAAGCCCGCGGCCTGCTGTGCCTGCCCGGCCGCGCTCGACAGACCCATTGCGGACGCAAGCGACGACTGCCCGCTCAGCACCTGCTGATTCGCACCCACGTACGTTTGCAACAACTGCGATATGCCGCCAGACGATGCCGCGCCAGCATCCGCGGATGTGTCCCCGCCACCAATGCCGAACTGCTTCAGATTCAACTGTGCGTTCGAAACGCCGCTTGCGAAAAGACCGGCGCTCGCCAGCAACGAAATCAGAAGGACACGCTTCATATGTAACTCCTTGTAAGAGACTGCGGAAACTCGTGCGGTTCGACAAGCCGCACTGATACGCGTTCGCACAAATTTTCGACGCGTGAGTCCCCGGCATGTTGACGCGAGTCGTTTGCCTCGCGTTGACGCACCGGTACATGCCTCGGTACGATCACGCCCATTGTCCGGTTCGCGCGAACCGATGCCGGCCTGCGTCCGGTTAAATAGCTGTTTAACGCCGCGGCGCACGAAAGCAGTCGATAACAACATTAAAGGCATTTTGATGAAGCTCGCCCGATCCATTCGCCCCGTTGCATCCTTGCCTGTCCGCTTCGAGTTTCTGTCATCTGGCAGCAAGGCGGCCGGGCGCAGCCGCACGCGTTCGATTCGCCGCATCGCGTGGTGCACGGCGTTCGCTTGGGCTTGCACTTCGGGTGCGGCAATGGCGCAAGGCGATGCCAACGCAGCCGCAAATGCCGACGCCACGCGCGATGTAAGCAAAACAAACGAAGCAGCAGGCGCGGATACGGGCAAAGCCGCGGCCAGCGAGACCGGCTTCTGGAGCCGCGACCAGATGTTCGGCGACATGGGCGGCTTGCGCCCGTGGCTCGGCAAATATGGCGTGAGCTTCGCGCTTACTGAAACCAGCGAACTGCTTGGCAACCTGCGCGGCGGCCTCGCGCGCGGCGCCGCGTACGACGGCGTGACTACCGCGACTGTCCAACTGGATACCGACAAAGCGTTCGGGTTGCCGGGCGGCCAGTTCAACGTGAGCGCATTGCAGATTCACGGCGGCAACTTCAGCGGTGACAAGCTCGGCACGCTGAATACGGCAAGCGGCATTGAAGCCGAAAACAGCACGCGCCTGTGGGAGCTGTGGTATCAGCAGTCGTTCCTGAACAAACGGATCGACGTGAAGGTCGGTCAGCAAAGTATCGACCAGGAGTTCATCTCCAGCACGTACTCCGCGCTTTTCATCAACACGATGTTCGGCTGGCCCGCGCTGCCCACTTACGACATGCCGTCGGGCGGGCCGGCGTATCCGCTGTCGGCGCTCGGCGTGCGCGTGCGCGGACAGATCACGCCTTCGTTGACAGCGCTCGCCGGTGTGTTCGACGGCGATCCGCTCGGCAACAATCCGAACAACCGCAGCGGGACTAATTTCAACCTGCATAACGGCACGCTGTTCATCGGCGAGTTGCAGTATGCGATCAACCAGCCGGCGGACAGCGACACGCCGCCTGCGGCGAGCACTGCCGAAGGCGGACTGCCGGGTACCTACAAGATCGGTGTCTGGTACAACAACGGCCACTTCGCGGACCCACGCTACGACAGCAACGGTGTGTCGCTCGCAAGTCCCGCGTCAACGGGCGTCGCGGCGAACCATCGCGGCGACTACAGCTTCTATGCGGTGGCCGATCAGATGATCTGGCGGCCCAACCCGGGCGAAGCGCGCAGCCTCGGCGTGTTCGCGCGCGTGATGGGCGCACCGGGTGACCGCAATCTGGTGAGCGTCGCGGCCAACCTTGGCGTCGTGCTCAAAGCGCCGTTCGCCGGCCGCGACAATGACAGCGCGGGTCTGGCGCTCACGTACATCAAGATCGGCAACCACGCACACGGAATCGATCAGGATAACCTGGCATTCAGCGGCGGCCCGTACGGTGTTCGAACGAGTGAAACCGCGCTCGAAGCGACCTACCAGTACCAGATCGCCCCGTGGTGGATGCTTCAGGCCGACGCGCAATACACCTTCAATGCGGGCGCCGGTCAGAATCCGAACGATCCGACGAAGCCGCTGCGCAACACGTTCGTCGTCGGCTTGCGCACGAACATCGCGTTCTGATACGCATCGCACTGCGACCGAACGCGTGAAGTCGGCCGCACCCGTTCACTGCGCGGCCGCCGACCCGCGCGGCTGGGTGCGTAACGACAGATCCTGAACCATCTGCGCGGCCAGATAATCGCAGGTCGGCCTGTCTGACTTCGCGCTGCGCGCGACCACGATCTCCAGCGGCTCTATCTTCGGCAAGCCTTGTGCCTCGCCGAGAATAGCGAGACGCGGCGGCACGCTGCAACGCGTGAGCGCCACCACCGATAAACCGGCGTCCACCGTTGCGACGAGGCCCATCAGGCTCGCGCTGCTGAATGCCGCGCGATAGCGAATCCGCGCGCCGTCGAGCGCGGCCAGCGTATGCTGTCGCGCCACACAGCCGGGCTCGTACAGCCCGACGGGCAACGGCGACGCCGTCAGTACCGGCGTATCGACGCTAGCCCCTACCCACACCATCGGCTCACTGCGAACGAATTCGCCGCGCAATTTGCGGTCGCGCGTGACAAAGGCAAGATCGATCTTGTTGTCGGCCAGCATCGGCGCAAGCGAAGTGCTCTGCGCGCAGACGATTTCGATCTCCACGTGCGGGTAGAGATTCGAAAATCGCCGCAACACCGGCGACAACAGCGACGACACGTAATCGTCCGGCGCGCCGAGCACCACGCGTCCGGTAACTTCGGGCCGAACGATCGCCGACCACGCTTCCTCGTGCAATGCCAGCACGCGCCTCGCATATTCGAGCAGCGTATTGCCGGGGCGCGTGAGCGACAGGTTGCGCGTGTTGCGCGCGAACAGCGTGGTGCCGAGCATGGCTTCGAGACGCTTGATCTGCATGCTGACCGCGGCCTGCGAGCGGTGAACGGTTGCCGACGCTTTCGTGAAACTGCCCGTATCCACGACCGCGACGAAAGTGCGCAGCAGATCGGCGTCGAATTCGGGGTGCATGATTTATCAATCCCGCTTATGGAATTTCTCAATTTAATTCGTTTGTGGTTGCCGCGCAACCGGCGCAATACTTGGCTGCATCACTTCACGGAGACGATCGGCATGACCCTCACCCAACGTCAACAGGGCGCCATCACGTTGGCCGGCGGAGGGCTGCTGATGGGCACGCTCGGCGTCTTTGTCGAGGAAGCGCGGCTCGGTGCGCTGACCCTGGTGTTCTTCCGTTGCCTGTTCGGATTCCTCTCGCTGGCCGCGTACTGCGCGTGGAAGGGCTTCTTCACGCGCGCACATTTCACACGGCGAACGGTTGTACTCGCGCTGATCTCCGGCGTGCTGATGGTCACGCAATGGGTCGGTTTTTTCGATGCGATCCATCGCACCAGCATTGCGGTCGCTACCGTGGTGTTCCACGTACAGCCGTTCTGGGTCGTGCTGATCGGCGCGGCGCTTTTTAACGAACGGCTGGGCGCGGATCGGCTTGGCTGGATCGCGACCGCGTTCGTCGGGCTCGTGCTCGCGTCGGGTGTAGCGGCCACGGAAAATCTGCAAGGCCATGCGAGCTATCTGATCGGCATCGGCGAAGCATTGGCCGGCTCGGTGCTGTATGCGAGCGTCACGTTGATCGCCAAGGGACTCGGCGACTTGCGCCCGCACCTGCTGACACTCGCACAATGCGCGGTGGGTGTGGTGTTCCTGCCGATCATCGCGCCGCTTATTGCCCCTTTTGACGCCGGGCATATCGGGGCAATGCAGTGGTTCTGGATCGTCGGCATGGGGGTGCTGCACACGGGACTTTCGTATGTGCTGATCTACGGCGCGTTGCCCAAGCTCACCACGCCGATCATCGCGGTGCTGCTGTTCGTCTATCCGCTCACCGCGATTGCCGTCGATGCGATCGTGTACGGCCGCGCGCTTTCGCTGCCGCAACTCGCGGGTATGGCGCTCATCGTGATCGCGAGTCTCGGCGTGAATCTCGGCTGGCCGCTTGTATCGTTGCTGCTCCCGCACCGGCGCGCGCGGGGTCATGCAGAGTGAGTCGCAGGTTCAGGCTTGGCGATAAATAAGTGCCGGCAAACAGCCGGCACCGCGTTGCGAAGCCCTCTAAACCTACTGCGGCAGCACTTCACCCTTCGTCTCCGGCGCGAACGGAATGACAAACAGACCGGCGACGAACACGAGCGCCGTCAGGGCCACCGGCACCCCGAGCGTGTGCATATGAAGAACCGCCGCGCCAAGCAGAAAGTTCACGCCCGCGCCAACAAACCGTCCGAATGACGTACAGAACGCAAACGCCGTCGCACGCACGCGTGTTTCGAACTGCTCGGGCAGCCACAAGCTGAACAGCGCAAAGTTGCCGCCGAAGAAACCCAGCACGAACAGCCAGGCGATGAACGGCGCGAGCCCGTTCGGCAAATAGAAGGCCCAGCCGAAACTGCCGGTGATCGCCACCGCCATTCCGGCGAAGTAAAACGCCAGCGTCTTGCGGCGGCCGAAGCGTTCGGCGAGCGGCGGCAGTGCTAGGCATCCGAGAATCGTACCGATGGACAGCAAGCCCGTTGCGAGCGACGCCATTCTGATTGCATCGTTCTTCGCCATGCCCGCCTTGGACGCAAGCTGGATGACGGCCGACGGCTCATACACGGCTCCCGCCCACAAACCGATAATGGCAATCGTCAACAGAATGCACGCGACCCATGTGCGCCGCCGGTAGGCCGGTCCCAGGATCTCGCGCAGCGGTTTCGCGCGTTCGGCGTGCGCCTCGGCCTTCTGCCATTTCTCGGATTCCTTCACGCGCAACAAAATCAGAATCGCGACGACGACCGGCACGGCTCCCGTCAGGAACATTGCACGCCAGCCGAAGTGCACGCCAATTGTGTAATTTAGCGCCGCGGCCAGGAAGAAGCCCGCGTAATACCCCGTTTGCAGATAGCCGGCGCCCATCTTGCGACGATCCTCCGGCCACGCTTCCGCCACGTAGGTGCCGGCGAGCGCCCATTCCCCGCCTATACCGACTCCCGCGATGAAGCGATAGATGCCCAACTCCCACACGTTGTGAGAAGTCGCGGCAAGGCCCGTGAAAATCGCGAATGTGAAGATCGTGCCCGCCAGCACCTTGGTTCGGCCGAAGCGATCGGCGAGCGGCCCCCATATGAAGGACATGCCCCAGCCGACCAGGAACAGCGCAAACAGAATAGAACCGGCCAGTCCGATGTTGGCGGGCGTCGCCGCGTAGCCGGAGCGCGGCAATAGCTCGGTCAGCGCCGGCGTGAGCACGAGCGCGTAGATGAACGAGTCCATGCCGTCGAGCGTCCAGCCGGCCCAAGCGCCCCAAAAACCCGCAATCTGCGAGCGATTCAACGGCGTGCGGCGCCGTGCGGCCGACGTGCGGTCGGTGAGTGAACTCATCGTGCTCCTCCTGCCTGCTGTTACCTGCATATGAAAGGGAAACGACCGGACACGAGCTGTCGTGAAGCCATGGTTGCCGTGCAAGCCCGCAGCACTCTGCGGGGCCCGGAGAGAAATTCCGGGTTTGCCCGCGTTTAATTAGCGTCGTTTTGTATATAATATTTGAACTATGAACGACGCAACAGATGGTTTTCCCCTGGATGCCCCCGTACGCGCCCCGCTTCTTCCTGCAGCCGCGCCACGGGAGAGCACGTCCCGCGTAATCGCGGAGGCGCTGCGCGAGGCAATTATCGACGGCACGCTGGCGCCCGGTGCGCCGCTGCGCCAGGACGCGCTCGCCCGGCACTTTTCGGTTAGCGCAATCCCGGTGCGGGAGGCCTTGCGCCTGCTCGAGACCGAAGGCTGGGCGAAGGTCGCGGTGCACAAAGGGGCGACCGTCGCGCCCTTGTCCGCAGATGAAGCGCGTGAGATCTACGAGATCCGCTCCGCGTTGGAGAGCCTTGCCATCGGGCTGGCAATACCCAAACACACGGCGGCCACGCTGCGCGAATGCGCGGCGCTGTGCCGCGCGGCGGAGCGCGAGCCGGACCCGTCGCTATACGTAGCGCGCAATGCCGAATTCCACATGAGCCTGTATGCGCCGGCCGCGCGTCCTCAGCTCGAAGACCTGATCCGCGTGCTGCATCGGCGTGGCGAACGGTATCTGCGCCTGAAATTCGGTTTGCCTTCTTACAAGGGCGAATCCGACAATGAACACAGCGAATTGCTCGACGCCGTGCAACGGCGCGACGTGCCGGGCGCGCAAGCGCTCGTCGTTGCGCATCTGCTCGGCACGGGCGATCTGCTTCACCGTTTCCTGACCGAACGCGCGCAGGCGGAAGCCGCGCTCGCGAGCCGGCCCAAGCCGCGCGGCAGACCCCCGCGCATCACCACCGGGAGCTGATTGAGCCGATGAACCCATCCGCCGAAGCGTCATCCGCCGCACGTTCATGGACCACGCGCCGCGACGAAAAGAACCGCCGCCTTGCCGTTATCGCGCCATGGCTCGAAGACGGCGTCCTGCCGCCCAACCGCATCGTCGATGCTCTCGAAACGCTGATCCAGCCAGGCGACCGGGTCGCGCTCGAGGGCGACAACCAGAAGCAGGCGGATTTTCTGTCGCGCTCGCTGGCAAAGGTCGATCCGCAGAAGCTTCACGACGTGCATCTGCTCATATCGAGCATCAGCCGCCCCGAGCATCTGGCGCTGTTCGAACGGGGCATCGCGCATAAAGTGGATTTCTCGTTTGCGGGACCGCAGAGCTTGCGCGTCGCGCAACTGCTCGAAGACGGGCAACTGGAAATCGGCGCGATCTACACGTACGTCGAACTTTACGCACGCATGTTCGTGGACCTGACGCCGCACGTCGCACTGCTTTGCGCAGAAAAAGCGGACCGTCACGGCAATCTCTACACGGGCCCGAACACCGAAGACACACCGACTATCGCGGAGGCCGCCGCGTTTCGTCACGGCATCGTGATCGTGCAGGTCAACGAGATCGTCGATGAGTTGCCGCGCGTCGATATTCCAGGGTCGTGGGTCGACGTGGTCGTGCAGGCGGACCGGCCGTTCGCGGTGGAGCCGCTTTTTACGCGCGATCCGCGCCATATCGGCGACCTGCAGGTGCTGACCGCGATGATGGTGATACGCGGCATCTACGAACCGTACGGCGTGAGTTCTCTGAACCACGGCATTGGCTTCGATACCGCTGCGATCGAGTTGCTGCTCCCCACCTACGGCGAGTCGCTCGGCCTGAAGGGCAAGATCTGCCGCAACTGGACGCTCAATCCGCATCCCACGATGATCCCCGCGATCGAATCGGGCTGGGTCGAGAGCATCCATTGCTTCGGCAGCGAAGTCGGCATGGAGTCGTATATCGAGGCGCGTCCGGACGTGTTCTTCACCGGCAACGACGGCACGCTGCGCTCGAACCGCGTGCTGTGCCAACTGGCCGGGCAATACGGTGTCGATCTCTTCATCGGCTCGACGTTGCAGATCGACGCGGACGCCAATTCATCCACGGTGACGCGCGGACGTCTCGCCGGCTTCGGCGGAGCGCCGAATATGGGCCACGATCCGCGCGGCCGCCGTCATTCCAGCGAAGCGTGGCTCAAGCTTCTGAAGGATCAGGGGCCCGTGTCGCGCGGTCAGAAACTCGTCGTGCAACTCGCGGAGACATACAAGAAAGGCGGCGAGCCGACCTTCGTCGACGAACTGGATGCCGTCGCCGTGGGCGCGAAAAACGGCATGCCGATCGCACCGGTCATGATCTATGGCGACGACGTAAGCCATGTCGTCACCGAAGAAGGCATCGCGCATTTGCACAAGGCCGAAGGCATCGACGAACGGCGCGCCGCGATCGCCGCCGTGGCCGGCGTAACGCCGATCGGCTTGCGTGCGAAGCCCGAGAAAACCGCCGAACTTCGCCGGCGCGGCATCGTCGCGTATCCGGAAGATCTCGGCATTCGTCGCGGTGAAGCGAAGCGCTCGCTGCTGGCCGCACGCAGCATCGACGATCTGGTCACGTGGTCGGGCGGTTTGTATGCGCCGCCGGCTCGCTTCAGGAGCTGGTAATGAGAGCCGCTGCTGTCTTGTTCGAGCGCGATGAGCGTTCGCCCGCACAGGCCGCGCAAGCCGTGCAAGTCGGGCCCGCGCAGTTGCCGGCCGCTCGCGTCAGCAAGTCTTTCCAGAACCTGCTCACCGACGCGGAACTCGCCCATTACGCCGTGACAGCGTTAATCGACGAAGCCGAGCTCACGCCGAAGCCCGCGCTCGTCGATCGGCGCGGCAGCGGCGCGCATCGCGACTTGGACCTTGCGATCATGCGCCGCTCGGCGCAAGCGCTCGAACCGACGTTTGACGCGCTAGCGCGTACGGCGCGCCGCCGCGGCGAACCGTCGGCGCTGTTGCGCACTGAACTCGCGCAGATCGGCCGCGCGGGCGAGCAGGACATGCTGCGCGCGACAGGCGGCAGCAACGCTCATCGCGGCGCAATCTGGATTGTCGGGCTGCTGGTCGCGGGCGCGTCTTTGCAGCAGACCGCGGGCCGCCTCGACGCATCGAACATCTGCCAACGCGCGGCGCAGATCGCCTGCTTCCCCGACCGCTTTGCCGCTGCCACCGACAGTCACGGAGAGCGCGTGCGTCAGCGCTATCAGGTCGGCGGCGCACGCCGCGAAGCGCAAGAAGGCTTTCCGCATGTGATCGGCACGGGCTTGCCCGCGTTGATCGCGGCGCGCGAGCGCGGCATCGCCGAAGACGCCGCGCGCGTCGACGCCCTGCTCTCGATCATGGCTTCGCTCGACGACACCTGCCTGCTGCATCGCGCCGGTCTCGACGGCTTGCATGCCGGACAGCGCGGCGCGCAGCGCGTGCTGCAAGCCGGTGGCAGCTGGACACGCGAAGGCCAGATCGCGCTCGCCGCACTCGAACAGCAACTGCTGTCGCTCAACGCATCGCCCGGCGGCGCAGCCGACCTGCTCGCCGCCACCCTCTTTCTCGACATGCTGGCGCATCACGACGCCAGCGGGAGCTGAGCCACATGGAACATCTGACCTTCGACTATCCGGCGCAACGCGCCGTCACGACCCGCGCGCATGTCGGCGTGGTCGGCTCGGGCGATCTGGAAGTGCTGCTCGCCCCCGCCGATAAAGCCAACGCGCTGACCGCGCATGTCGTCGTGCGCACGAGCGTGGACGGCTACAGTCATATCTGGAAGAGCGTGCTCGACCGCTTCTTCACTCGCTACGACGGCGCCGCGCAAATCGAAATCAACGACTTCGGTGCGACGCCGGGTGTCGTGGCGTTGCGGCTCGCCGAAGCCGTCGAGGCCGCCGAACAGGGAGACGACGCATGAGCACGCTTGCAAGCACGCATGCCGCACCGCTGCTGCGCGACAGCTTCATCGAACTGCCCGCTCGCGAGCGCGCCCGCTCGCTGCTCGATCCGGGCACCTTTAGCGAATTGCTCGGCCCATTCGACAGGATCGAGTCGCCCTGGCTGCCGCTGCAAGGCGTCGTTTGCCAGGCGGACGACGGCTGCGTGATCGCGCGCGGCACGATCGACGGCGAGCCCGCCGTGATCGCCGCGATCGAATCGGCGTTCCAGGGCGGCAGCATCGGCGAAGTGTCGGGCAGCAAGATCGCCGCCGCGCTCGAACTGGCGCTGCGCGATTGCGAGCGCGGCAAGATCGTGCGGCCGGTCGTGCTGTTCGAAACCGGCGGTGTGCGCCTTCAGGAAGCCAACCTGGGCCTTGCTGTAATCGCCGAGATGCAGGCGGCGATCGTTGCGCTGCGTCGTCATGTGCCGGTGGTCGGCGTGATCGCCGGCATGGTCGGCTGCTTCGGCGGCATGTCGCTCGCGGCAGCGCTGTGTTCGTACCTCGTCGTGACGAAACAGGGCCGCCTCGGTATGAACGGGCCCGAGGTGATCGAACAGGAAGCCGGCATCGAAGAGCTGGATGCAAGCGACCGGCGCCGCGTGTGGCAACTGATCGGCGGAGAACAGCGCGCGGCGACGGCGCTCGCCGATAGCCTCGTCGACGACGACGCCGAGGCCGTGCGCGCCGCCGTGCGTTCCGCGTTCGCGCTCGGCGTGCCGGCAGCGCACCGAAGCGAACAGGTCGACGTGTTCTTGCAACGGCTTGCGCGGATCGACCCGGCCAGCGTGACGCCGGAAAGCATGCGCGAGGTTTATTCGACAAAGCAAAACGACAATCAGCCGCGCAAGGAGCAAGCATGAGCGACACCCAACTGAGCCGCGGCGCGCGCTGGTTCCACGCGCTCGCCGGCGATTCCCGCAGCGCGGCGCCGGTGTGGAGCGGCGATGCGCCGCTCGGCGACGAGACCGCGCGCTTCATCACCGTCGTGCCCGATCCCGCCAACCGCTTTCCGCGCGCGACCGACAACGTGGTCGGTCTCGAACAAGGTTGGCAACTTGCACGAGCGGTCCGCGAAACAATCGCGGCGGATGCGGCGAGCAGCACGCGCCGCCCTATCGTCGCAATCGTCGATGTGAAAAGCCAGGCGTATGGCTATCGCGAGGAAATGCTCGGCATTCACCTCGCGTGCGCCGCCGCAGTCGACGCATATGCATCGGCTCGCGATGCGGGACATCCGGTTATCGCGCTGATCGTCGGACCGGCGATGTCGGGCGCGTTCCTCGCACATGGCTACCAGGCCAATCGCATCGTCGCGCTCGATGCACCGGGCACGATGGTCCATGCGATGGGCAAGGAAGCCGCCGCACGCGTCACCCGACGCACGGTCGAAGCACTCGACGCACTCGGCGAAACCATCGTGCCGATGTCGTACTCGATGGCCTCGTTTGCGAAGCTCGGACTGCTCGATCAGCTGATAGAAGGCATCGACGCGGATGCACCTGACGCCGCGCAAATCAGGCGCGTACAGCAGGTGTTGTGCGAACAGATCAGCAGCGCACGCACGGGCAGCCGGAATCTGTCGCGGCGGCTGGAATCGGCGGCCGCACAGAAGAACCGCGCGGCGTCTATCGAAGTGCGGCGGCGGCTCGCCGAACAATGGGATGCCGTGTGATGCGTGTCTGTGCCGCGCCGCCCTTCGCCGCGCAGTCCGCTGCGCCATGCGCCGGGTCGTCTGATACACGTTGGCGGCCGCACGACCTGCTGCACTTACGGCGTCTCGCTACGTTCGAAGGCGAACCGGCATGGGTCCGCGACGCTTTCGAGCGCGCGCCGTATGCCGTCGTGCGGCGTGCGCTCACCGCGCTGGGCGTCGTTGCAGTCGGCGTGCGCGGCGCACAGCGCTCGCAGCGGTACGGCACGTGGGTGGCATCGGCGGAGATCGTCGAAGCAATCGCGCCCGAAGCGCTCGTGCGGAACGAGCCGCTCGCGGCGCGCGCCACATTGCCCGCCTTTGTCGCGCTCGCCGCGTTGCAGCGGGACCCGGCCAGTGCATTGAATCGACTCGTATGGGGTCCCACCGGAAGCGCGGGTTTCGAACTGGCAACGCGGAGAAACACGGTGTCGGAATCGAGCGACCTGGATCTTTTGATTCGGACACCCGAACGACTCTCTCGCGATTGCGCCGCAGACTTGCGGGACCGGTTCGACGCGCTCTCGCGACAAACCGGCATTCGCATCGACGCGCAGCTGGAAACGCCCGCAGGCGGTGTCGCACTCGCCGAGTGGGCCGCGGGCAAACCACGCGTAATGGCGCGCCACGCAAGCGGTCCGCAACTGCTTGCCGATCCGTGGGCCGTCGTTCAGCCGACTGACGTCTGATGCTCGCGCTGATCTTCCCGGGACAGGGTGCGCAGACCGACGGCTTCCTGCATCGCCTGCCGCCACATCCCGCCGTGCATTCGACGCTCGACGAGGCTTCTAATGTACTCGGCATCGACGTTCTCTCGCTCGACACACCCGACGCATTGCGCTCGACCGTTGCCGTGCAGTGTGGTCTGACCGTGGCAGGGGTGGCCCTCGCCCGCGCGCTGGCCGATGAAGGGCTGACGCCCGAGATGAGCGCCGGGCTGTCGGTGGGCGCGTACCCGGCGGCGGTGACCTGCGGCGCGCTCGCCTTTCACGACGCATTGACGATGGTTCGCCGTCGCGCCGAACTGATGGAGGCCGCGTACCCATCGGGCTACGGTCTCGCGGCAGTGTCGGGGCTGACGGAGCACCAGCTCGCAACGCTCGCCGCCCAGCATGCCGACGCGGGCGAGCAGCCCGTCTACATCGGCAATGTGAACGCGCCGCGGCAGATCGTCATGGCGGGTGCGAACGCCGCGTTGGACAGCTTCCTCGCCCGCGCGTTGGCTGCGGGGGCACGCAAGGCGACGCGCCTTGCGGTCAGCGTGCCTTCACATTGCGAACTGCTCGCGAACGCAAGCAACGAACTGTCGGCCTACGCACGTACCCTTCACTTCAGCGCGCCGCAAAGCATCTACATCGGCAATCGCGGCGGGCGCCCCTTATACACGGCTGACGCGATTCGCGACGACCTTGCGACCAACATGCGCTACACCGTGCGATGGTTCGACGCGCTCACCGTCATGCAGGAAATGGGCATGCGCGTCGCGATAGAGGCGCCGCCCGGCCAGGTGTTGACCGACATCACCCGCGAACACTATCCCGACGTCGCCGCGCTTGCGGCCAGCACGCTTCCGCTCGAACGACTGACGGCGACAGCACAGCGGCGCCTCGAAACCAGATAGGCACGCCGCGCCTCACCGGCGCTTTTCGGCGCTTCACGGGCGCTTCTCGATCAACTGCCGCCCCATCGCTTTCGCATACCCATCGCAGGCATTGCGCGCAACGCGTGCCGCTGCAAGCACGCCGACGTCGGAGTCGTCGCGGTAGTACATCGCCACGTTGATGGGCGGCGGCAGCGGACGCACCTGCAACTGCCCCAACTCTCCGCTCGTTAGATACGGCTCGACAAAAAGCGCGGGCACAGCCGCGATGCCGAAGCCGTCGCGCAATAGTTTGACGATGACCGCCACCGACGGCATGCACGTCACCTGCGTATCGGCGAGCGGTACGCCCGCGCGCGTGGCCAGCGTGTGCACGATGGCCTCCACCGCGATTTGCGGCGCCGTGCCGCGACCGAACGTGAGTACCGGTTTGCGCAGCAGCGCCCCGACATGCTTCGCACGGCTCGCGGGAATCAGGTCGCTCCGAGCAATCCAGCGCACCGGATAACTGGCCAGCAGCGCCGACACAATCGATGTCTCGCGCTCGCCCGCTTCTTCCACCTGGATCACGAGATCGAGTTCGCCCGCGCGCAGGCGAGGTCCGAGCACGGCGCTCGAATCGACAGTCAGGTCCACGACTATGCGGTGGTACTCCAGGTTCAGCATGCGAATGTAGTCGGGCAACCAGCTATGCACGACCGTCTCGATCACGCCGAGCCGCAGCCGGGTCGCCAACTGCGTTTCGTCCTGTGCGGCCAGTTGCAGCGAACGCGTGGCCTGCACCACCGAGCGCGCGTGAGCAAGCAGCCGCTCGCCATTTGCAGTGAGCTTGAATTCGGGTGCATCGCGTTCGATCAATTCGACGCCGAGCTCCGACTCCAGCGTCTTGATACGCAGTGAAATCGCGGCGGGCGTTGCGTGCATCGCCGCCGCCGTCGCACGAAAACTGCCGAGCCTGGCGAGCGTCAGGAATGTTTCGACGAAGCGGGTATTCATTGCATCTGGTCTCGCAATAGAGCGGATGAACAGGCGGCATGATCGCCGTAAAGCGGCACTTCCGCCGTTAAGTTTAATTTAACGGAACGGAAGAAAAACTCGCTGGATGGATATTTTTGACGTTACTACTCTGGAACGCATCAGAAGGTCAGTCCGTTAAATCCGAAGCGAGCCGTTCATGTCCTACACGCCATCCGAATTTCGTCAGCAGATACGCAGCGGCCGTCTGTCGGGCCCCACTGCAGGCGTTTGCGGCGACTACGCGCAAGCCAATCTCGCCATTCTTCCGCAGCAATACGCCGCCGATTTTCTGCGTTTCTGCACGCTCAATCCGAAGGCGTGTCCATTGCTGGGGATCGGCGAGACGGGCCAATGGCGCGTGCCGTCGCTCGGCGCCGACCTCGATATTCGTAACGACGTTCCTGCGTTTTATGTGTATCGCCACGGCGAGCGCGCCGAAGAAGTGCACAGCCTCAACGAACTCTGGCGCGACGACCTGGTGGTGTTCGCAATCGGCTGCTCGTTTTCATTCGAAGAAATGCTGCGTCGCGAAGGCATTGGTCTGCGTCATATCGAACAACAGGTCAATGTGCCGATGTATCGCACACGCGAACGCAATGTGCCCGCAGGCGTGTTCGGCGGCAACCGCGTCGTCTCGATGCGCCCACTGAAAGCCGCCGACGCAATCCGCGCGATTCAGATCACGAGCCGCTTTCCCGCCGTGCATGGCGCGCCCGTGCACATCGGCGACCCGTCGCTGATCGGCATTCGCGATTTAGGCCGGCCCGATTTCGGCGATGCAGTCGAAGTGCGCAGCGACGAACTGCCGGTATTCTGGGCATGCGGCGTCACACCACAAGCCGCCATAGAGAGCGCGCGCCTGCCGTTCGCGATCGCGCACAAACCGGGACACATGCTCGTCACCGACATTCCCAACGCCTCGCTCGCCGTCATCTAGCGCGGCGCCATTTCATCCGCAAGCCGCGCGCAAGACGCGGCCCATCACGACGACCGGAGTTCAAGCATGGAAACCAAAGCGCAGTTAACCGCGGACGCCGAGCGCTACGACGACTCCGTCGCGGCGAAAGGCCCATTTGCGTGGTATCGGCAGATCTCCGCTGCCGAGAAGCGCGCGTTCTGGAGTTGCAAGATCGGCTACGTGCTCGATGCAATGGATACTCAATTCCTGAGCTTCGTGATTCCGACGCTGATCGCGACATGGGGCATCACGCGCGGCGATGCCGGACTGATCGGCACGGTCACGCTGCTGAGTTCGGCGGTCGGCGGCTGGGCGGCAGGCGTGCTGTCCGATCGCATCGGCCGCGTGAAGACCTTGCAGATCACGATTCTGTGGTTCGCGATTTTTACGCTGGCCTGCGCGCTTGCGCAGAACTTCTCGCAACTGCTGTGGGCGCGCGGATTGATGGGGCTGGGTTTCGGCGGCGAATGGACCGCGGGCGCCGTGCTGATCGGCGAAGTGATCCGCGCGCGCGACCGCGGCAAGGCGGTGGGACTCGTGCAGGCTGGTTGGGCGATCGGCTGGGGCGTGTCGACATTGCTCTTCATGGCCGTGTTCTCGCTCGTCCCCGCCGATTACGCGTGGCGTGTGCTGTTCGCAATCGGCATTGCGCCGGCGCCGTTCGTGATCTGGATCCGCCGCTTCGTCGAAGAGCCGGAGGTGCATCGGCGGCAAAAAGAAGCTCAGGATGCGGCTCAGGCGCGTCCTTCGATGCTCGACATTTTCCGCGGCGATATTGTCTGGACGACGCTGCGTGCATCCATTCTCGCGACCGGCGTGCAAGGCGGCTACTACGCGGTGACCACGTGGCTGCCGACGTATCTGAAAACCGAGCGGCACTTGAGCGTGATCGGCACCGGCAGCTATCTCGGCGTCGTGATCGTCGGATCGTATTGCGGCTATCTGACGGGCGCCTATGTCAGCGACCGTATTGGCCGCAAGCGCGCGTTCATCGCGTTCGCTGTCGCCTCATGCGCGATTGCGTCGATTTACACGCAGCTTCCGCTGGATAATCTGTCGATGCTCGTGCTCGGTTTCCCGCTCGGATTTTGCGCATCGGGCATTTTCTCGGGCATGGGCGCGTTTTTGACCGAGTTGTTTCCGACGCGGATTCGCGGTTCGGGCCAGGGGTTCTGCTACAACTTCGGTCGAGCTATCGGCGCGACGTTTCCATTCCTGATCGGCTACGTGTCGCAGACGATGACGCTTGGACACGCAATCGGCGCATTCGCGGCGGCAGCCTACGGGATTGTGATTCTCGCCGCGCTTACTCTGCCGGAAACGCGCGGGCAGGCGCTGAGGGAGTGAGGGACGCGGCGGGTCTGGCGCGTTTCGATGGGCCGCTGAGGTTGCTGTTCGACGCCAGCGGCTCTCTCACGCCGCCGGCCACCGCTGATGCCTGCTCATGCCTGCTCACGCCTGGTCGGGCGCGCGTCCTATCACGTGCGAATCCGATGCGCCTGAAGGCTCGGTCTGCCCGCGCTCGCGTCCCGACGTGACGACCGCGCCGGTGCCGCCAGGTCGCCGCACCGACTTTGCATGCCGTTCGATCAGCCGTTGCAGCAAACAGAAAGCGCAAAGCAGCGCGCCGATCACGATGCGGGTCCACCAGGAACTGAGTGTGCCGTCGAACGTAATCAACGTCTGAATCGTGCCGAGAATGCCGACGCCGAACAGCGAACCGACCACATAGCCGACACCGCCTGTCAGCAGCGTTCCGCCGATCACGGTTGCCGCGATGGCGTCGAGTTCCATCCCTTGCCCTTGCAGGCCGTAGCCGGACAACACGTAAAACGTGAAAACCGCCCCGCCGAGCGCCGAGCAGAAGCCGCTCAGCGCATACACGCCGATGCGCGTATGCGCGACCGGCAGCCCCATCAGCAAAGCGGAGCGCGCATTGCCGCCTACCGCGTACACGTTGCGGCCAAAACGCGTGAAGTGAGCGACGTAGATCGCCCCGAGCAGCGCGACGAATGCGATCAGCACGTTCGCCGTCACAGAGCCGATGCCGATGTCGAGCCGGAATGCCGAGATGGCGTGGAAGGTCGGGTCCGTAATCGTGATGGACTGCGTGGTTATCAGGAAACACAAGCCGCGCGCGAAGAACATGCCGGCGAGCGTCACGATAAAAGCCTGCAGTCGAAAGAAATGAATCAGCGCGCCCTGCACGGCGCCAAATACGGTGCCCATCACCAGAACGATCGGCACGATTACCCACACCGATAAGTGATAGCGTTCCGACAATACCGCTTCGACGATAGTGGTGAGCGCAACCACGGAACCCACCGACAGGTCGATGCCGCCGGACACGATCACGAAAGTCATGCCGATCGCAACGATCAGCAAAAAGGCGTTGTCGACAAGCAGATCGAGCAGCACCTGCCACGAGAAGAAACCGGTGTACATCACGGAACCAAAGCCGAACAGCGCGCAGAACAGCAGGATTGTGACCGCGATCGGCAATGTGCGCGGATCGACAATATGCGCCCACGCAGAGAAGAATCGTCTCATCGTGCCACCCCGCGTTGCTTGATCATCTGCAAGCCAACCGACATTGCGAGTGCGCGCGCGGCCGGCGACTGGATTACGCTAACCGTGAGCACTACCGCTGCCTTTACGACCAACGTAGCTTCGGGCGGCACACCGATCGAATACGTCGTGTAGGTCAGCGTCTGGATGATCAGTGCGCCGAGCACCGTGCCGGCGAAACTGAAGCGGCCGCCGAGCAGCGACGTGCCGCCGAGCGTGACGGCGAGAATAGCGTCGAGTTCCAGCAGAAGGCCGGCGTTGTTGCCGTCGGCGCTACGCACGTTCGAACTGATCAGGATGCCCGCCATCGCCGCGGTCAGTCCGGAGAAGCCGTACACCGCGAAAACGAGCGCTTTCGAGCGCAAGCCGACGAGGCGCGTCGCAACAGGATTCACACCGATCGCGCGGATAAAGAGCCCGAGCGCCGTTCCCTCGACGAGCGCCGCTGTCGCCAGCACGGCGATCGTCGCGATCCACACCGAGCACGGCACACCCAGCCAGTACCCGCCGCCGACGAACAGATAGCCGGGCGCGCCGATCGGAATGATCTGCCCGGCCGTCAACAACTGTGCGATGCCGCGACCTGCGACCATCAGAATCAACGTCGCAATGATCGGCTGCATGCCGACAAAGGACACGAGCAAACCGTTCCACATGCCGCTCAACACACCGACGATCAGCGCCGCAAGCAACGCCTGCGCGATCAGGCTGCCGGTCGGCACAGGTTGCGTCGCGAGTATCGTCGCCGCGGCGGCGCCAGCGATTGCGACGACCGCGCCCACCGAAATGTCGATGCCGCGCGTCGCGATAACGAGCGTCATGCCGGTCGCGACCAGCACGAGCGGTGCGGCGCGGTTCAACACGTCGATCGGCGCGCCGAACAGATGGCCATCGAGCATGCGCAGCGACAGGAAGTGCGGATTGACCCAGAGGTTCAACGCGCACAACAACGCCAGTGTCACGCACGGCCAGATCAACGGACGCTCGACGCCGTCACGCGCGAGCCAGTTCGATAGCTTCATTCGCCGCTCCCCGCGATGAGTCGGTAGATATTGTCTTCATTCGACGCCTTACCCTCGACTTCAGCGATCTTGCGGCGGTCGCGCAAGACGACCACGCGATGACTGACGCGCAGCACTTCGCTGATCTCGGACGAAATGAACAGAATGCTCAGACCGTTTGCGCACAACGCAAGCAGACGGTCCATGATGTCGAACTTCGCGGCGACATCGATGCCGCGCGTGGGTTCGTCGAGAATCAGGAGTTTCGGATCGGTGGCGAGCCAGCGCGCAAGCAGCGCTTTCTGCTGGTTGCCACCCGACAGAAGCCCGATAGGCTGCTCAGCGTCCGAGGCCTTGATGCCGAGCCGTTCGATCCACAAGTCGGCCAGTTCGCGCGCGCGTTGACGGCTGATTTTGCGCCACCATCCACGTCTTGCCTGCAATGCCAGCAGGATGTTCTCGCGAATCGACAGGTCCGCGACGATGCCCTCTTTCTTGCGGTCTTCCGCGCAATACGCAATGCCGTGACGCACCGCATCGTGCGGCGAGCGCAGCCGTACAGGTTTGCCGTCCACGAGCATCGTGCCGCTATCGGCGCGATCCGCGCCGAACAACAGCCGCGCCGTCTCGGTGCGGCCGGAACCGAGCAGTCCGGCGAGCCCGAGTATCTGACCGCGCTCGACATTCAGGTCGATCGGCTGCAAGGTGCCGCGCTTGCCCACGCCGCGCAATTCGATAAACGCCGACGCTGCCCGCTCGCCTCGTTCCGTTCCGCCCGGAGCGGACGCTTCATGCGCGGCTTCGCGAAGGCGCTCGCTCATGCGCTCGTGACCGACCATCTTCGCAACCAGTTGATCGGCCGACAGATTCCGCGCGAGGTATTCGCCCTCGCGTTCGCCGTTGCGCATGACGGTAATGCGATCGGAAATGGCATACGTCTGCTCGATAAAGTGCGTGACGAACAGAATCGCAATTCCAGATTGCTTAAGATGCCGAAGTATTTTGAAGAGCTGTGCGACCTCGCTGTCGTCGAGACTCGACGTGGGTTCGTCGAGTATGAGCACGCGTGCATCGACGGAAAGCGCTCTGGCGATCGCCACCATCTGCTGCACTGCGATGGGATAGGCGTCCAGCGAGCGCGTCACGTCGAGCGAGATATCGAGGCGTGCGAGTGCAGCTTGCGCGCGGCGTTTGATGTCCGGCCAATCGATTGCGCCGAACCGCCGCGGCTGCCGGCCGGCGAAAATGTTTTCGGCGACCGACAGGTTCGGGCACAGATTCACTTCCTGATACAGCGTGCGCACGCCCGCTGCCTCGGCTTCCTGCGGCGAAGCGAAGGCCACGACTTCGCCCGCGAGCCTGATCGTCCCGGTGTCGGGTGCGATCACGCCCGTGAGCACATTGATCAGGGTGGACTTGCCGGCTCCGTTCTGCCCCATCAGCGTGTGAACTTCACCGGGGAATAATCGGAAATCGACGCGTTGGAGCGCCTTGACGCCAGGGAACGTCTTGCTAACACCGGTGGTGGCAAGAATCGGCTCGCAGGGGTCCACGTCGCCGTCGACTGCAACGGTAGCTGCAACGGACGGGGGCGTTCTCGTGGCCGGCGGATTCGGTTCGGAAGCGGGATGCGTCATAGACCTCGCTCGAGCGGCGGTGCGTTGGTGTCGTGGTGCCTTGGCGCGTCGTGCCTGTGTTGCCGTCGTTGCGGCAAGCCCCAGCATCGGGTGAAAAGAGACCGTCCGCTGCCCAAGCAATCGGACGGTCAGGCACCGCTGGAGAAACTTTTGAAGCTCGATTACAGCTTCCTCTGCTAATGCCAGTGCTGGATTAACCGTTATGGCATACAGGCAAATAGAGAGGAAGACTAATTACTTTTCCTAGTACTTTCGCGTTGGCAACGTCTGCGCCGCAACGCTCATCGGGAAGACAGTTTCTTCGGTCAGGATGCGCTTCGGCAAAGGCTTGCCGGCCACCACATCCTTTACCGCCGACATGAGTTGCGGTCCGAGCAACGGGCTGCATTCCACGTCGACGTTCATCTTGCCGGCGGCCATCGCCTGGAAGCCGCCCTTGGTTGCATCAAACGAAACGACGATGACGTCCTTGCCTGGATGCATGCCCGCCTCTTCCATTGCCTGGATGGCACCGAGCGCCATATCGTCGTTATGCGCATAAACTACATTTATTTTATTTCCATAAGTTTTAATAAACGCTTCCATGACCTGCTTGCCGCCGGCCAACGTGAAGTCGCCGCTTTGCGACGCGATAACCTTGAACTTGGGATCGCTCTTGATCACTTCGATGAGGCCAGCGTGCCGGTCGTTCGCCGGCGCGGAACCTACAGTTCCCTGCAATTCAGCGATGTTGACCGGACCTTGCGCATCTTTATAGTGATCGGCGAGCCATTTCCCGCCGCGCCGGCCCTCTTCAAGGAAGTCAGAGCCGATCATCGTCACGTACAGCGAGGTGTCTTTGACGTCGACGTTGCGGTCAGTGAGAATCACAGGAATCTTCGCGGCCTTAGCCTCGCGCAGCACCGGTTCCCAGCCCGATTCGACGACCGGCGAGAAAGCGATGACGTCGACTTTCTGCGCAATATACGAACGGATCGCCTTGATCTGGTTTTCCTGCTTCTGCTGCGCGTCGGAGAACTTGAGTTTGATCTTGGCGTCGGCCGCAGCGGACTTCACCGACTCCGTGTTGGCGGTCCGCCATGCGCTTTCGGCGCCGACCTGGGCGAAACCCAGCGTGATCTGTTTGTCCTGCGCATAGGCGCCGGGCGTTGCCAGCGTCAGCGTACCGAAACCCGCGCACAGCGCGAGCGCGCCCAACGCACGACATGCGGCGCGTCGTGTATTCGCCATGACTGTCTCCTGATCGTTGTTGTGTAAGCGACCCCGTCGAATCCGCGCGGCCCTAAGTCCTGCGCGATGCGTGGATCGTGATGTAGCGTAGTGTGCCGGGCCCTAACAGTCCAATCATATGATTCGCGTCGGCAATATCAATTTTGATATAGGACGCGGACTTATGCGGAGACCGCGGGCGCGAAGCTGGCGGGCGCTAATCCGCTCATGGATCGGAGTGGCGGCAAAGCGGCCGGTGGTTTTTATGTGCTTACCTGCTGGGTGACACGCGCTTTGCTGCGTCCGGAAGTCGAACCTGCGATGAGGCGTTTATCCGCGCGACGACCGGCCCGCTTCCTCGCGGGGTGTGACCCATCGGAAGGTAAGGTTGATGCGCTCGCCTGTTACGCGCGGCTCTTTCGGCACCCGATGCCGCCATTCGGCCTGCGTCTCGCCCTTCATGACCAGCAGGCTGCCGCTTTTCAGCGAAAAAGACTGAACGGTGCCGGTCTTGTTATGCCGCAGGTCGAATGTGCGCGCCGCGCCCAGGCTGACCGATGCGATCACCGGCTGCGGCCCGAGCTCGCGCTCGCGGTCCGCATGCCATCCCATACTGTCGGTGCCGCTGCGATAGCGATTGAGCAGAACGCTATTGAACCGCGCATTGCTGGCCGCTTCGGCAGCGGTCTTGAGTTCCGCGACTGTGGGCGTCCACGGTTGCGGCAGATTGCGTATGCCGGAATAGACATACACCGCGTCGGGATCGCCCTGCCACGAGGTTAGCCGCGGCAGCGCGACGCGACCGCCGGGCGTACCCATCGTATCCTGCCGCCATTCGACTTCGGCTAGGAGTTGCGCAAGGCACTGCTCGGCTCTATCGGGCGCGAGCCAATCGGGATACCAGGCGACGTCAGGCGTCGGAAGGTCATCGAATAGGTCCGTCATATGGTTGCTTGAAACGAGTGCGGAGCGTGCGCAATGGAACGTTGACTATTATGGTGGCAAAGACGACCCGCCTGCTTTAGCGGCTTGCGGTTTCATTGGACTCGGCGGATGCCTCTATTGGCGCTTCTCATTGCGCTGCGATCGCGGCGTCACCTTCACTGGACCATTACGATGAATTTATCCGATCAGTCATTCGATCAGTTGTTTCGGGAAGCCCGGACGTACAGTGCCTGGCAGCAGAAACCCGTTGATGACGCATTGCTCGAGCAACTCGTCGAGTTCACGCTGCTCGGCCCGACGTCGGCCAATTGCAGTCCAGGACGGTTCGTCTTTGTAAAAAGCCCAGCTGCCAAGGAGAAGCTGCGGCCAGCGTTGTCCCCCGGTAACGTGGACAAGACGATGGCGGCGCCGGTGACGGTCATTGTCGGGATGGACATGGCATTTTATGAGCACCTGCCGAAGCTTTTCCCGCATGCCGATGCGCGTAGCTGGTTTGCCGGTAACGACAAGGCAATTGCCGACACGGCGTTTCGCAACTCGACGCTACAAGGCGGATACCTGATCCTTGCCGCTCGGGCGCTTGGTCTCGACGCCGGCCCAATGTCGGGCTTCGACGCAACCCAAGTCGACGAGACGTTCTTCGCCGGCACGACGATCCGGTCGAACTTCCTGGTCAATCTCGGTTACGGTGATGCGTCGAAACTGTTTCCGCGCAGCCCCCGCTTGAGCTTTGCCGAGGCCGCGCGGATAGTCTGACGCACGCCGTTTCAGGTGAAGATTGCGATGTAAAACACGACGACGCCTATCACCGCGCCGACGAAGCAGAAATTTTCTACAGTTTCGTCGCCATTGGAGCGCAGCCAGGCGCCGACGACCCCGAACAGCCCCGCAATACCGAGCGCGACGCACAGCATTACGACACCGAATAGCGCGCTTTTGCCGACCTCGGAGAAGTCGATGTTGCGCACGCCAAGGTACAAACCCAACGCCATCAACGACAGGCCGACGAGAGGCAGCATCACATGACTGCCCTCGTATCCCACGTGATGAGTACGGCGCGCAGGCCCCCCGTGGTGAAAACGATGGCCTGATCCGAGCAGCTTCATGATCGCCTCCTGCCTCGCCTTTGTGGCGATAACGCCAACTGAATTCGACCGCTGTCGTGTCGATAGACGTTGCAGCGATTCTTTCCGCCAGCCGGCTTACTTTCAGAATAGTCCACGCCTACGCTTAATTCAAAGCCCATTTAATTAGGGTTATCAGCTTGCTGAGCCATGCTCATGGTGGATGGCTTTAGGCAAATGCCTTGTCGACACATGGCCTGCCTGCCGCTATCGCTGCGCTGCAGCGAAACACTCGACTGCGCGCGGACGCTTGTGCATTTCACGCGCCGGCACGCCGTTGCGCATGCCGGTAGAATAGCCAGCCAGTCGGTTACATCGCCGCAGCGACTGGCCAGCGCCGGCGCTTTATCCTTCCGGCCCCTACCCGCCCTCACGTTCTCTATGCGCCGCTCATCGTTCCTTGTACGCCTGATCCTGATTGGCATCCTGCTGCACATTTACGTCGGCTTCCGTTTGATACCGGACATGCCAGTCGGCATGACCGTCCGCACGCTGGCAGGCTTGTGGCTGGTGCTGTCGGTCCTGCTCATTCCGCTCGGCATGCTTGCACGCACGATCAAACAGCAACCGCTCGGGGACCGGCTCGCGTGGGTCGGCTTGCTGGCAATGGGCTTCTTCTCTTCGCTGCTGGTTCTCACATTTGCGCGCGACCTGGTGCTGGCCTCACTGATGACCGTGGACGCGATCTGGCCGGGCACAATCGCCCTCGCTCGTTGGCGGACCGGCACCGCGGCTGCCGTGCCGTTGCTTGCAATACTGTCGACACTGGTCGGCCTCTTCAATGCCCGCCGCCGCGCCCGCGTCGTGACGATCGACGTGCCGATCGAAGATCTGCCAGCCGCCCTCGATGGCTTCACGATTGTTCAGATCAGCGACATTCACGTGGGCCCGACCATCAAGCGCCGCTATGTGGACGCTATCGTCGACGCAGTGAATCATCTGAAGCCCGACCTCATTGCCGTGACAGGCGACGTAGTGGACGGCACGGTCCCACAATTGACTCATCACACACAGCCGCTCTCGCGCCTGAGTGCACGTCACGGCGCGTTCCTGGTTACTGGCAATCACGAGTATTACGCGGGAGCCAACGCGTGGATCGACGAATTCCGGCGCCTTGGACTCAACGTGCTACTCAACGAACACGTGATCGTCGAGCACGACGGCGCGCGCGCCGTCATTGCCGGCGTAACCGATTATTCGGCTGGCCATCATGATCCACTGCACCGCAGTGACCCGATGGCAGCGATCGCGGGTGCACCGGGCGACGTGCTGATCAAAGTGCTGCTCGCGCACCAGCCACGCTCCGCCGAAGCAGCCGCTGCAGCGGGCTTCACGCTGCAACTGTCGGGTCACACGCACGGCGGCCAGTTCTTCCCATGGAACTTCTTCGTGCGGATTCAGCAACCGTTCACCGCCGGCCTCGCACGCCTGAACGGATTGTGGGTATACACGAGCCGCGGCACCGGTTACTGGGGACCGCCGAAGCGCCTTGGCGCACCTTCGGAGATTACCCGTGTGCGCCTTGTGCCCGGCGTGCCGGACTAGGCGTCGCTCGAAGCGGCGTTCGTAAGCACATGCGTTGTTCGCTCGACGCAACACGCCGGCACATGAAAACGCTCATTACTGCAAGGGCGCGACCGCGACATTGATTTGCGGCGCGAACGCCACCGACACTTGCATGCCCGGCGTTACGTTCGCCAGCTTTGCCGGATCGCGGCCTTGAAGATGGAAGACTGAGCCGTTTGCGTCTTTCAACGCCATCACGCCGGAAGCATGGTCGATTGCCTGCACTTGAGCGCTTACGTTCTGTTCGGGGTTGGTCTGCCCGAGTGACGCAGCGGGAGCAGCGATTGCGCCTTCCCCGTTCGCACCATGCGTAACCCGGATCACAGCGGTACGCATCATACGGATATGTACCTTGCCGCCTTGACTGATTCGCGCCAGGTCTCGGCTATCCGTAATGTCGAACGACGCCTCACCGCCCTGCACGTCTCGCACAGTCACGGAATGCTTTGCGCGGTCGACAGATGTCACGACACCTTCCGCCTGCAGGGTACTGCTTCCTTCAAACGGAGCAGGCAAACCTGCGGCGAAGGACGCGAACGGGGCGGCGGCAATCAACGCGCCCGCAATGATGCCAAGAGCTTTAGTTTTCATACATTCCTCGACGACATGAACGGCAGAGAACGGCGGAGAACCAATGCGGTTCAGCGAACTGGCTATTTTTCCAGGCAGGCGTAACGATCTTGCGATGCCCAGACAAATACAAAACGTGCGGATAGTTTGTTTATCGTGATGACCGCCGTCAATATTTGGACTCCGTATTACTTTGTCGATTGGTCTGCGTTGATCGTCGAAATTTCCTGGTCGCTTTTGCCCGCGTGCGTTGTCTACATCTGGCTTACAACAGTTTCAGACAATGTTAATTCTGCATCCTGAATATGGACTGCCCCACCGGCATCGACTAAGCTTTGTCACCGCGTATTTTCCACATTCAACCATGGAGTCTCGATTATGGAACACGGCATCATTGCCTGGCTTGTCATCGGCGCGATCGCTGGCTGGCTGGCCGGCGTGCTCGTCAAAGGCGGCGGCTTCGGCCTTATCGTCGACATCATCGTCGGCATTGTGGGCGCGTTCATTGGCGGTTGGCTCGCCGGCGTGCTGCACATTTCGCTGGGTGGCGGCTGGATCGGCTCGATCATCACTGCTGTGATCGGCGCGGTCATCCTGCTGTTTATCATCCGCCTCGTTCGGCGCGGCGGCTAACGTAGCGCTTGTTGCACAAAGCTGGCGTCGGGGGCAACGTACACGACGCCAGCTTTGTCCTGGCTTAAGCAGCTGCCTGAGCCGCCGGCAACATCGACCCAGTGTCGCGTAGCCGCGCATGCCAGGCGAAAGCCTCTTCGAGCCGATGCGGTGTCTGACCTCCGGCTCGCAACGCATCCCGGTAATAGTCGCGAAGCAGCTCGCGATATTGCGGATGCACGCAGTTCTGAATAATGAGCGTGGCGCGCTCGCGCGGGGCGAGACCGCGCAGATCCGCTAAGCCCTGTTCGGTCACGACCACGTCCACGTCATGCTCGTTGTGGTCGCAGTGGGGAACCATCGGCACGACGCTGGAAACGCGACCGCCCTTCGCCGTCGACTTGGTCGCGAAGATCGCACACGACGCATTGCGTGCAAAGTCGCCCGATCCGCCGATGCCGTTCATCATATGCGTGCCGCCCACATGCGTTGAATTCACGTTGCCGTAGATGTCGAATTCGAGTGCGGTGTTCAATGCGATCAGTCCGAGCCGGCGAATCACTTCAGGATGGTTGCTCACTTCTTGTGGGCGCAACACGAGGCGGCTGCGGTAACGTTCGAGCTCGCCGAACACCTGCGCCTGACGCGCGGCAGATAACGTGATCGACGCGCCCGAGGCGAACGTAACTTTCCCTGCATCCAACAGGTCGAAAGTGGAATCCTGCAGCACCTCGGAGTAAATTTCGAACGCGTCGAAAGGCGCATCCACGAAGCCGGCCAAAACAGCGTTCGCGATCGTGCCTATGCCCGCCTGCAGCGGTGGCAAACGTCGCGGCATACGTCCGTGCGCAACTTCATGCTGGAAGAATTCGATCAGATGACCCGCTATCAGATTCGTCTCCGTGTCTGCGGGCAGCACTGTAGAAGGGCTATCTGGCTTGTCGGTTATAACGATCGCCGCGATTTTTTCGGCTGGAATTTCGATCGCCGGCGTGCCGATTCGATCGCGCGCATGAACGAGCGGGAGCGGGTCGCGATTCGGCCGGCGGCCTGGAATCCAGATGTCGTGCAGCCCCTCCAATGCGAGCGGCTGCGCCAGGTTGATTTCAACAATGACCTTATCGGCGAGTATCGCGAAACTTGCCGAGTTTCCCACCGATGTGGTCGGCACTATGCCGCCGCTTTCCGTGATAGCCACGGCCTCGATGATCGCGACATCGAGTTTGCCGAGCTGGTTGGCGCGCAGCATTTCGACCGTCTCCGAGAGATGCTGGTCGACGAACATCACCTCGCCGCGGTTGATTGCGTCGCGCAGCGTCTTGTCGACCTGAAACGGCAACCGGCGCGCCAGCACATGAGCCTCCGTGAGCATGCGGTCCACGTCATGGCCGAGCGACGCACCCGTCATTAAGGTGATGCGCAGCGGTTTGTCTGCGTGGCGAGCGCGCTCGGCCAATGCAAGCGGAACTGCTTTGGCGTCTCCCGCGCGCGTGAAGCCGCTCGCGCCCACGCGCATGCCGTCCTTAATTGCGAGTGCTGCGTCGGCGGCGGATGTAATCTTATTGCGCAGCGAATCGCAGCGAATCCGGTCTTCGTACATGAAACGGGTCCCTCCATGGTCAGCGATCGCTCTACCGGTGCGCGCGTCTGCGGTGCGCTTTGGTCGGCGGTCGACTTGTCGCGGTGGCCGCGGCGTCATCATCCATGCGTCGCGACACGCTCTCGAACGCGGCCTAATGCCGCTCGATTCTACTAGCTGCCGAAGTAAATGTTGCAGAAGCTCACAGGGCCGACACACTCGTCGGCGTTGTTCGCAGGCGCGACAGCCGGCTTGGCCGGGGCAACGCTATCGTTGCTTTGGACAATCGCCTGCGGCGCCTGCTGTTGCGGGGCGACCTGCGGCGTTTGTGCATGAGCGACAGCGGCAAACAAAGAGCACACGGCCAGGACAATCTTCAATTTCATTTCGTTCTCCAGGACTAACGGTTACTGCGTGACTACGATGAAACTATATGGCCGCTGTATGTGCGAATAAACGGGGCTGCCCAGAAGTGACCTTTCCATCCGGCGGAAAGATCGCGCGTGACGCAGACGCCTACTTTCGTCAGCGCGATGCAAAAGGCGCATCTTTGTCCAGCAAAGCTGTGCGGATGAAATGAAGGCAACTGAGAATGCGCTGTACGTCGTGACGTTTGCCGGGATCTGTGCGAACCGCAGCCAACAAGTCCTGAGCGATCCAGATAGCCGAGCGAACCGCTACGAAGGCGCCGTCCAAAGTTCGCGCGTCGGGCCGCTCGAACAGCTGCGCGAGACGATCGAGCACGGCTTCGACAGCCGGACGCCAACGCGGATCGAGCGGTTGCAGATAATAGGCATGGCTCACTTCGTTGCGCAGATCGATTACGGCGTGGCCCACTTCGAGCGTCGCCAGCATCCAGCGCAACGCGTGACGGCGGCGCCGTGACCGCCGCGTCAGCAGTAGACGCAATTGCGAAGCGAGGTCGTGAGTGCTCGACTGAAAACGTTGGTTGAGTTCCGGCCGCTGGTCTTTGCATGCGAGCACAGCTTGCGCCCGCAGATCGCCTATGATTCGTTCGATGAGCCACCGCATATCGGCGGGAAAGACCGTGGCGAGGACAATGGCGGCCAGAAACATCGATGCTGTGAGCGCAACGCCGTTGTTGATGAGCAGGTCAGGTTCGAAGACCACGACGTTATCCGGCGCAGCGAGTAGACAGAAGAACACCGAAAAGCCGACGCCGAGCCCCGCTGTCCGCTTCCGCGTCGCCAGATACGCGCCCGTGGCCAACACGGGCGCAAGCATTACGCAGAGAAGTGGAAAGCCGTCGATGTTCGGGTACACATAGCAGGTGAATGCGTAACCAACCAGGGTCGCCAATGCGGAACCGAGTCCCATCTGCACAGCCATGTTTGTAGGGTCCGGCGCGGTCGACGTCAGCGCGCAAGCGAGCGCTGCGCCAATCACAGCAAGGCCGCCGCTCGGCCAGCCGGTCCCAATCCAGAAGCAGGCGGCGATGCCCATCACCGTAGCTGAGCGGATAAACGTGAAGGCAACCACATAACCGTTCGTTATGCTGACGTAGTGGTTTGCGCTGCGTTCTTGTGGACGATCTTCGCGCCGGGCAAGCGCGCTGTAAGTGTCCGAGTACTTCGCGCATTCATCGACAAAGCGGTATAGCAGTTCTGCTGCTGTGTCGAAATCCGCCAGCAATTCTGCCGACGCCTCGTGCAACTGTCCTCTTATCTGCCGGACATGCCGCGGAAGCGCCGTCTGAAATTGGCGTAGTCGGGCGCTCACATGCGATACATCGACAGATGCGTCACGCTGCAATGTGAGCAGTGCCGCCAGTTCACGAAGGCAAGGGTCGATAGTGGCCATTGTTGCGGACGCGTTGCCGGCGTGAGAGCGCTTGAGCAACTGATGCAGCGCATGCAGACGCGCGCAGGCATCCATGAACTCGCTGTTCAGACGGCCGAGGCGATGACTGCGCAAGCGCATCGCCGGATCTTCAAAGGCGGCGAAGATGCGCGTTGCTTCAAACCCAACGATTTCGTCGACGAGAGCCGCGAAACGCCGCTCGAACGCGCTGCGACTGACTTGGCGCGAAAGCACGTCGGCCGCGAACGCAGTAAAATTACAGTACCGGAGTTCCAGTGCCCGCAGTAGCGCAAGGCTCGAGCGCTGAGGCACGATCAACGCACTTACCGCGCTTGAGCACACGATCCCAACCGTCACTTCGGCTGCGCGCGTAAGCGCCGCGAGGAAAAGATCGTGCGGAGCCGCGACGGTCGGAATGCCGATCAGCGCCGCCGTGTAACCCGCGAGAACAAAGCCGTACCATCTGAAATGCCGATACCGGACTGCCGCTGCGATACACGCGCTGATCCAGATGGTCATGCCGAGCATGTGCAACTCAGCCTGCTGGACGAACAACGCGCCGAGCGTCAGCGCTGCCATCGCGCCCACCGCCGTTCCGACAATTCGATAGAAGCTCTTCGCGAGCACCATCCCGCTGAACGGTTGCATGAGCACGAACACGGTGCTCATGGCAATACGCGGTTGGGGCAAATCCAGCACCATTGCTATGCCTAGTGCCAGCAATCCTGCGGTGACCGTCTTCAGTAGGTGCAGCCAGACGAGTCCGTCCGTACTCACCCAGTCGCGAAAGCCTGGGCTCAAATCGCGCAATAACGCGTGCCACTTTTCAATGGAATCTGAGGTTGGGCTGATCGCATGTTGGCGTTTCATTGGAAGGCAATGCGCCTGGGCTTATCGCGGAAGAAAGCGCCGGTTCATGTGGACACCGGCGAGCAAGGCGCCGATTGTAGAAGCATGCGATGTCCGCATTAACGGGCCGGCCGCGGAACGTCCCTTCCAGAAGAAACAACAATGAGCTGATCAGTCGAGCGGACAATACGTCTTCAGCGATGAAATAGAAGGTTTGATGGATACGTTACAAAACATGCGGGTGTTCTCGCGCGTAGTGGAAGCCGGCAGTTTTACCGCTGCCGCGCAGTCCTTCAATTCGACGACTGGCGCGATGTCGCGAGCAGTGTCCGAACTCGAGGCACATCTGCGTACACGCTTGTTGAACCGTTCGACGCGCCGTCTCGCGCTGACTACCGCCGGCGAGCGCTATCTGAAGCGATGTCAGCAAATACTTGCCGACGTCGATACCGCCGAAGAAGAAGCCAGCGGCGCGCATGAGCGCCCGAGCGGCCCGCTTCGCATGCATAGCTTTGCGAGCATTGGACAACACTACGTGCTGCCGGCCATCGCACACTATCGCGCGCTTTATCCCGAAGTGACCGTTGAGTTGACACTGTCGCAGCGCATACCGGATCTTTTCGAAGGCAGCGCGGATGTGGCGGTGATTGGCGCTTCTGCGCTACCCGATTCCGACCTTGTCTCGTTCCCGCTTGGTACGACGTTCAGCATACTTTGCGCATCGCCCGCGTATGTTGAAGCGCGCGGTGCGCCCGAACGACCTGCCGATCTCGCACATCACGAGTGCCTGATCTTGCATACGCCTGCGTTTGCGCCGCACGAGTGGGTTCTCGACGGCCCCAACGGCAGCGAGATGATGGAAGTCGACGGTCCTGTGCAGGTGAATATTGCGGAGTCGTTAATCGTCGCGATCCAGGAAGGCATGGGAATTGGTATGGTGCCGCTTTACGCTGCCATCGCCGGATTGAGGGATGGCACGTTGGTGCGGGTATTGCCGGACTACACGCTGCAGAAGATGAACGTTTATGCGCTGTATCCGTCCCGGAAGTTCATCGACGCGAAGACGAGGACGTGGGTCGAGTTTTTGCGCACGCATTTGCCGAAAGTAATCGCGCGCGATGAGGCGTTGTTGGCCGACATGCGTCAAATGGATAGCGCAGTGGGCGCGCTGCCGGGAGTCGTTGCGGGATTGGCTGAAGGAATCACGAAGTAATAAGCTAGCGGCGGCGAAGCTATCTGGAGTCGGCAGGCAGTGAGGCTGTAAGGTGGCCTCGCTGTTTTACCGCCACGTTTTACCACCGCGTAAACGCAGAAACCCCACCTTTGTGGGGTGGGGTTTCTGATGCTGCTGGGGAGCCTGACGATTACCTACTTTCACACGGGCAATCCGCACTATCATCGGCGTGGAGTCGTTTCACGGTCCTGTTCGGGATGGGAAGGG
>NZ_JBQEPV010000012.1:0-213845 GCF_052045935.1 Paraburkholderia sp. 22098
GTGCGCTGCGCGCCGTGGCCGCGCAGCCCACCGCCGGAATCGGCCAGACTTCTTGGGGGCCGACGGGCTTTGCGATCGTCGGCAGCGCCCGCGACGCCGAAGGCGCGCTCGCTACAGCGCGCGAAGCCACGCGCGGCATGCCGCACATCGAATGCACGATCGTGACGGGGCGCAATCGCGGCGCGACGGTGCGCTCCGCCGAAGCGCGGCAGCATCGGCGCATCGACGCCGCATGATGTGCGTTTATTCCGCGCCGCGAGTTACGGACCGGGCAGCCGGTGAACGGGCGCGTCGAAAAGGATCGCGCTCGAACGCGCGATCTGTAAACGGCCGGCTCGCGAAAGCCTCGCGCATGCACATATGGCGCCGGCGGCCCATGCAACAGGCGCGGCACACGCGCCATCGATCCGACACATACTCGCCAAGCCCATGCGCCCACGCGCGGCAACGCCCTAGTCCTCGCGTTGCGCAGTTCATGACATCGTCACTGAAACGAGCCCCCTGCCATGTCCGACACTACTGAAAGACCCGCTGAAAAACCTGCCGAAAGGCCCTACATCCTGCACATGTTCACGGCCACGCCGCAGATGAGTCCGTTCGACGTCAATATGGCCGCCGACGCCGGTTACCAGATCATCGTGCCGTATTGCAATGTCGACGCCGGAATGGTCGCCAACCTCACTCAGGACGCGATCTTTTCGCGCGGCCCGAAAGGCGTGGCGCGCACTGGCATCTTCATCGGCGGACGCGATGTGATGCTCGCCGCCGACATGCTCGACACCGCGCGCAAAGCCATGGTCCCGCCGTTCGAGGTGTCCGTGTTCGCCGATCCGAGCGGTGCATATACGACCGCCGCCGCGCTGGTCGCGCTCGCCGAGCGGCATCTGGGCAAGGCCTACGGGATGGAACTGGGCGGCAAACGCGTGCTGATTCTCGGCGGCACCGGCGCCGTCGGACGCGTGGCGGCGGCGATGGCGGCTTCGCTCGGCGCGGACGTGTCGATCGGGAGCCACACCGACCAGGCGCGCGCGGTACGGGTCAGCGACGATCTGAATCAGCGCTTTGGCATCGTGACCAAAGGCGTGGGCACGGCGACGCCCGCCGAACTGCGCGCGGTGCTCGGCGAGGCCGAGATCGTGCTGGCCACGGCAATTGCGGGCGTGCAGGTGGTGACCCGCGAGGACCTCGGACATGCGCGCCGTCTGCTGATCGCCGCCGACGTCAACGCGGTGCCGCCCGAAGGCATTGCCGGCGTCAACGTGATGAACGACGGCAAGCCGATCGAAGGTGTGCCCACCACGGGCGGCGCAATCGGCATCGGTGCACTGGCGATCGGCAATGTCAAATATCAGGTCGAACACCGGCTGTTCACGCGGATGCGCACGGGCGGCAAACCCGTCTACCTGAGTTTTCCGCAAGCGTTCGACGAGGCGCGCGCCGTCGCGGCCGGTCTTGGCTGAGCGGCAAACTGTGCGGGAGCACCGGCCATGACCATGCGTCCATCTCCAGCGCGTGCGCCGTTCGTCGCGGTGGCGGGCCTGTCCGCGCGGATGCTCGCGCAGTCCGCCGCGCGTGCGGGCTTGCGGGTCGTCGCGCTCGACGTGTTCGGCGACCGCGATACGCGCGAGGCCTCCGAACTGTGGTTCGACATCGGCGGCGGCCCGTTGTCGATCGACGCCGCGCGGCTCACCGACGCGCTGGAACGCAGCGCGCGCCTGCCGGGCATGATCGGCTGGATCGACGGCAGCGGGCTCGAACCGTTCGTGGCGCAGTTGCGCAGCGCGCCGGGCCTGCCGCGCTTCATCGGCAATTCCGTCGACGCCACCGCTGCCGTGCGTGATCCGCGGCGCTTCTTCGCGCTGCTCGACGAACTCGGCATTCTGCATCCGCCGGTCGCCTTCACGCGCCCCGCCGCGCCGCAGGGCTGGCTCGCGAAACGCGCGGACGGCTGCGGCGGAACGCACGTCGAGCCGCTCCCCGCGGTCACCGACGCACGCGTTCCCGCGCAAGTCTATTTCCAGCGCCATAGCCGAGGCGTCGCGATGTCGGCGCTCTTTATCGCGGCGCGCGGCAGCGCGCGCGTGATCGGCTTCGCGCACCAGCTCACGTGCACGATGGGCAACTTGCCGTTCGTGCACGCGGGCTCCATCGGCCCAATCGACCTGCCGCCCGCCGTCGAGGTGAGCGTTCGGGCGGCGATCGCCGCGTTGTGCGCGCGCGTCGGGCTTAGCGGCATCAATAGCTGCGACTTTCTGCTCGACGGCGATTCGTTCGAACTGCTCGAAATCAACACACGCCCTTCGTCGACGATGACGCTTTACGAAACCGCCTCTCCCGATGCATGGGCACGCGGGCTCGTCGCCAGTCATATCGACGCCTGCCGTCACGGCCGTCTGCCCGCCGAACCCCCGCGTGCGACGTGGCGCGCCGGTCAACAGGTGCTGTTCGCGCCGCGTCCGTTCGCTGTCTCGCAAGCGTTCAGCGATGCCTGCATGCGCGATCCGCGTTGCCGCGACGTGCCGATGCCCGGCACATGGGTCGAAGCCGGGCAGCCCGTCTGTACGCTCATCGTGCGCGCCGCTTCGGTGGACGCGGTACGGCATGCGCTCGACGCCCAGCACACGCTGGTGCTGCAACGAATCGAAACCTGCCATGAGCCCTGCTATGAACCCGACTGTTCCTTCATCCACTGCCACTCCTGACGAACCCAGGCCGCCGCTCGCGGATGCCGCCGCACTGAGCGTCAACGCGCTCAGCGAACGTCTGGTCGCCCGTCTCGTCGACGACGCCCCGCGTTTCGGCGCTGCGATTAGCCGCACGGCGAACGGCACGGTGCTCGTCGACGCGGGCGTGGCTGCGCCCGGCAGCGTCGCGGCAGGCGTGCTGATCGCGCGCATCTGCATGGGCGGCCTCGGCCACGTGACCGTGCGCGAGAGCCTGGATGCGAGGCCGCTGTGGCCGAGCACGATTGAAGTGCGCACGTCGTGGCCGGTGCTGGCCTGCCTCGCCAGTCAATACGCGGGATGGAGCCTCGCGGCAACGAAGGAGCAGACCGGTGGCAAGAAGTTTTTTTCTCTCGGATCAGGCCCGGCTCGCGCGCTTGCGGTAAAGGAGCCGCTCTTCGCCGAACTCGGTTATCGCGATCGTCACGAGCGCGGCGTGCTCGTGCTCGAAGTGGACCGTCTGCCGCCGCAGTTCATCATCGACAAGGTAGTGCACGACTGCGGTCTCGCGCCCGAGCGGTTGACACTCGTCGCCACGCCGACACAGTCTGTCGCGGGAACGGTGCAGGTAGTGGCGCGGGTCGTCGAGGTTGCGTTGCACAAAACGCATGTGCTCGGCGTCGCACTGGACGAGGTGGTTGAAGCCGGCGGCTCAGCGCCGTTGCCGCCGCCGGCGCCGGACGGCGTTCAGGCGATGGGCCGCACCAACGACGCAATCCTGTACGGCGGCCGCGTGCATCTCACGGTGAAGCACGACGCGGTGGCGCGGCGGCTCGCCGCGGAACTGCCCGCATCGACTTCGCGCGATCACGGCCGGCCGTTCGCGGATATCTTCACGTCCTTCAATTTCGACTTCTACCAGATCGACCCCGCGCTGTTCGCCCCGGCTGAAGTGTGGGTGAGCAGCCTCGAAAGCGGCGCGACCTATCACGGCGGCGCCGTCGACGCGGATCTGCTGCACGGTCAATGGAGCGGCAAGCCATGAGTCTGCCTTTGCCCAGCGACTCGACGGCCATGGACGCGGGCACCGACACGCCCGGCGCGCAGGCCCCGCTGCGCATCGCGATCATGACCGACGAAACCGGCTGGCACACCGGGCGCCTGAAAAAAGCGCTTCGCGCGCGTGGTGCGGAGGCGCGCTGCATCGACCTCGCCGATTGCCGCATCGACACGACGTGGGAACCGCATGGGCTCGCGCTGCCGGGCTTCGGCCACGGGCTGCCCGACGCCGTTTTTGTGCGCGGCATCGCAGGCGGCACGTTCGAGCAAGTGACGTTGCGGCTCGGCATCCTGCATGCGCTGCGCGAATCGGGCGTGTCGGTCTACAACGACGCACGCGCGATCGAACGCAGCGTCGACAAATCGATGACGAGTTTTTTGCTGCATCGCCACGGCGTGCCCACGCCCGCCACTTGGGCCGGCGAATCGGCAGCATTCGCGCAGCGCGTCCTGATGCGCGAGGCGGCGGCCGGACGCCAGGTCGTGCTCAAACCGCTGTTCGGCTCGCAAGGCCATGGGCTGAAACGGCTCGGCTTGCGCAGCACGCCGCCGCGCGCGCTGGCACCGCTGCCTTCGCTGAAGCCGTACAGCCAGGTGGCGTATCTGCAGCGTTTTATCGACGGCGGCAGGCCAGGCTTCGACTGGCGCGTGCTCGTGATCGGCGGACGCGCGGTGGCGGCGATGCGGCGCATCGGCGGCAAAGGCTGGATTCATAACTTCGCGCAGGGCGCCACGTGCGAGGCGGCCGAGCTGGACCCCGCGCTCGCGCAAACGGCCGTGCGCGCCACCGAGGCGCTCGGGCTCGACTACGCGGGCGTCGACCTGATTCCCGACCCTCACGACGCCGCCCGGCCGCTCGTGCTGGAGGTCAACGGTGTGGCGGCATGGCGCGGCCTCCAATCGGTCACGTCGATCGACATTGCAGCGGCGCTCGCCGACGATCTGCTCTTTCGCAAGCTGCCCGCGCAGCGCGGCGAGGCGGCGGCGGTGGTGGCGCTGCACGAACGCCATGGCTGAGCGGCTGCGGGGTTTTCTGCTCGCGATGAGCCTGAGCGACTGCACAAGCACCTGCAAGAGCCGCTTCAGTGCGCGGCGAGTTCGAGCGGTTCCGGCGCGCCCTCTGATATGAACACGGCCCCATCGGTCAGCGACTCCGGGCACGCTCGCGCTGCCTTCCTGACAGCCTGCCGGCTGGACGTCGAGACGCCGAAGCCAGGCAACGTCAGCGTGGATAGCGAAGGCCATGGCATGAGCGCGGCGCAGTTCATTGCCAGCGCCGACGCGGCCGCCGACGTGCTGTTCGCGCGCGGCATGCCCGTCGGCCAGCGCCTGCTCGATGCTGTCACGCGCACGCGCGCCACGGTCGGCTGCAATACGAACCTGGGCATCCTGCTGCTGATCGCGCCTCTCGCCGCAGCGCTCGAAGAAACCGCGCACCCGCTGTCGGCCCACGCGTGGCACGCGGCAACCGGGCGCGTACTTGCGCGCCTCGATATCGACGACTCCCGCCTCGCATACCGCGCGATCGCGCTCGCCAATCCGGGCGGTCTCGGCGAGGCTCCCGAGCAATCGGTGCACGACGCGCCGACAGTCGCGTTGCGCGCCGCGATGGCACTCGCCGCCGCGCGCGACAGCATCGCGCGCCAGTACGCCGAGGGCTTCCGCGACATTTTCGAAACTGGCCTCGCCGCGTGGCGCGAAGTTCCGGCCGACGATCCGCGCATCGCCACGCTGAACGTGTTCCTCACGTTCCTGAGCACGTGGCCCGACTCGCACATTGTGCGTAAGCACGGACTTGGGGTGGCGCAGAGTGTCACGCGAACGGCACGCGAGCGGTACGCGCAATGGCGCCGCACGCTCACGCAAACGAGCGCCGCCGCGGGCAATCAGTCCCTCGATACATGGGATGCCGAAATGAAAGCGGCTGCCATCAACCCCGGCACCAGCGCGGACCTGACGGTGGCGACGCTGTTCGTCGCACTTTGCCTCGACGAGCCGGGTGCCGGAAGCGGCGCGCCATGCGGAGCTGACGCGCCCCGCACTGGCACGGATCCTGTTAGTTAATGCCACCGTGCATCAACCGCTGCCAGGCGATCGCGGACCAGGACCGTTCAGGCGGCGTGTCAGTCAGTCGGCAAGTCCCCATTCCACTCATCGGAGGAACAGCATGGCCAAGATCAACCGCGTCCTGATAGGCGAGTCGCTCGTCGGCGACGGCAACGAGGTCGCACACATCGACTTGCTGATGGGACCGCGAGGTTCCGCTGCGGAAACCGCATTCTGTCATGCGCTAACCAACAATAAGGACGGCTTCACATCGCTGCTCGCGGTCGTCGCGCCGAACCTGCTCACCAAGCCCAACACGATCCTTTTCAACAAGGTCACGATCAAGGGCGCGAAACAGGCGGTGCAGATGTTCGGGCCGGCGCAGCATGCCGTCGCGCTCGCTGTCGCCGACAGCGTCGAGGACGGCACGATCCCGCAGGACGAGGCGGACGACCTGTTCCTATGCGTCGGCGTCTTCATTCACTGGCAGGCGGACGACGACAAGAAGATTCAGGAGTACAACTACAAGGCGACGCGCGAGGCGATCCAGCGTGCCGTCAAAGGCGAACCGAGCGCTGCGGAGGTCGTGTCGAAGAAGAGCAGCGTCGCGCATCCGTTCGCTCCGAACTGATGGCTCACGGCCCGCGCGGACACAGCCGCAAAACGGAGCCGCGCGGGCCTCGCATGATGCCATCGTGCAATTGCTCTCACAGAGGCATGAGATGACCCTACGATGTCGCGCGCTGTCGGCCTTTGCCTGCATTGCGCTTGCCGCGCCGCTCGCCTGGGCGGACGGCGATCCGCAACAAACGCCAGCGCCGTCGTCAGGCTACAACTACCCGACGCAGGGACGCGTCGAATACGTGCTGTCCTGCATGGACGACAACGGGCACGATTTCGCGAACGTCTATAAATGCTCGTGCGTGATCGACAAAATGGCGACCGCGCTCCCGTATGACGAGTTCGTCGATCAATCGACATTCGCCAAGTATGCGACGCTCGGCGGCGAGGGCGGCTCGGAGTTCCGGGTCGACCACGCGAAAGCGCAGACGAAGAAATTCCGCACGCTGCAAGCGGACGCCTACCGCAGTTGCGGACTGGGCAGCGATAAAACGGCGGCGTCGAAATAGCGGATGTGGCCGGTTAACCCGGCGTGGGCGCGGGTGCGCCCGGACGATGCATATCCGGGCCTCGCGGGTTCAGTCCGGAATCAGCCCCTCTCCAAGCGACGCATAACTCGCAGGTCCACCCGCTTTTGGCATATCGCTGCGCTGCCGCTCGATCTGCACGCCGACGGCGGCTACGTCGTCGAATTTTGCCGGTTTAGCGAGCGACACGCGAACCCAGTGCGCGCCGAAATCGGTGATCAGCAGGCGCGCCACCGCTTCGGCAAGCGCTTCGAGTAGACGCACACCGTGCGACTCCAGCAGCGCATGCAACGCGCTGCGCACCGCAGCATAGTTGATCGTGTCCTCGATGCGATCCGTCGTACAGGCGCGAATCGAGGGCACGCCGATCGCGAGGTTCATCCGCACGGACTGCGGCACATGCAACTCGCTGCTGTCGATACCTATAATCGTCTGACCGATAAAGTTCTCGATAAACACGATGTCCATGCGCTTGGGCGTGCCCGAGGTTAGGCCCTCCGAAGGCGCACCCCAGGGCATACCCGCGCGAGGCGCCTGCGCATCGGCGGCGCAGAAGCTGGCAAGGCGAACGGTATCGATACGGTCCATGGTGTACTCCGCCGCGTAGCGGCAACAAGTTAAGAGACGCAACCCGGGTAAACGTAAAGCAGCACACAATGACTCGCGCGCGAAGCGCTCTGTGCCGTGCAACGTCAATGCAGGCCCCGGGCAGGGGCATGCCGACATTAAAAGCAAAAAGCGGGCACACCTTGTACTATTGATGCGACTTCTTATTGAACGTGAGCGACATCGAGCGTAAAGTTTTAAGCCAACGCCTGACAGTAAACGGAAACAGCGGGCGTATTACTCAGTGCGCATACGGACAGGGCACGACACAGAAGCCGCGGCGCCAGGGGATGACATTATCGATAAAGCGGCACTCGTGACACGCAGGCGAAGCCCATGCGAATGCAACATTTCGCAAGGCAACGTTCGGCGCGCGTGAAGTTGCCGCAACGGAGACGAACCCCATGTCGTTGCTTGCTGACAGCTCCATGCACGTCCGTGAAATTCTCAACGTCGTCAATCATCAACTGGCGACACGTCCGACGAGCGAGCCAGTCGCTCAATCGTGGGCGCGTTGTGTCAACGAGTTTCAGCTCGACCCTTCCCGCTTCGTCACGCCGCCCATCCTGACGGACTACGAACTAAGCTCGCGCCGTGAGGCCATGGGCGATCTGATCGCGTGTTCGAAGCTGGAAATGACCACGCTTTATCAACAGCTGGCCGATCCCGAACTTGCCGTGGTGCTGGTCGACTCGGGCGGCGTGATCGTCCACCAGGTGTCGTCCGTACCGTTCGCGGAAGCGGTCGCCTCCGACGGCTTCCGCGTCGGTGCGCTGTGGAGCGAGCGCGAAGCGGGCACTAACGGAATGGGCACGTGCCTCGCCGAACGCGACTGCATTGCCGTCTGCCAGCACGAGCATTTCTATCCGCGCTACACGTCGCTCACCTGCTCCGCCGCGCCGATCTTCGACGACCGCGGCGAGATTGCCGGCGTACTCGACGTCACGAGCCGCTCGAAACTGCTGCAGCAGCACTCGCTGGTGCTCGTCGGCATGTCGCGCCAGATGATCGAAAACCGCTTGCTCGACGCGCGCTATCGTCATGCGAACATGATTCACTTTCACAGCCGCCCGGAGTTCGTCGGCACACTGCATGGCGGAAAGCTCGCAGTGGCGGACGACAGTACCGTGCTGGCGGCGAACCGCAGCGCCCTCTTCCAGCTCGGCTTCCGCTCGCTTAGCGAACTGCGCGGACGGCGTATCGAGGAGGCGTTCAACGCGTCGCTCGAAGACATGATCGCGCGCAGCATTCGCGGCTCGTTTCATCCGGTCACCGTGTACAGCGCCAACGCGACGAACCGCTTTTTCTTGGTCGCGCAGACTGCGCAAAATGCGGCGGCACGCGGCACGCGCGTCGCCGTGACAGCGCCCGTGGCGCGCACGAGCGCACCCGAAAAGCGCCCGCCGCCGGCCCGGCTCGATGAAATCGCGCATCTGGAGTTCGGCGATCCACGCATGGCCTCGCAGATCCAGCTAGGCGTGCGCGTCGTCCAACGCAAGATTCCGATCATCCTCAGAGGGCAAACGGGCACCGGCAAGGAAGTCTTCGCGCAGGCGTTGCATAGCATCAGCCCGCATTCGTCGGGGCCGTTCGTGCCGGTGAATTGCGCGTCGTTGCCGGAGAACCTGATCGAAAGCGAACTGTTCGGCTATCGCGCGGGCGCGTTCACCGGCGCTCAGCGTGAAGGACGCCGTGGCAAGATCGTGCAGGCCAACGGCGGCACGCTGTTTCTGGACGAGATCGGCGACATGCCGCTCGCGTTGCAGGCGCGGCTACTGCGTGTGATCGAGGAGCACGAGGTCACGCCGCTCGGCGCGGAAACCACCGTCAAGGTCAATTTCCAGTTGATCAGCGCAAGCCACCGCAACCTGCTCGAACTCGTGCACGGCGGACAGTTCCGCGAGGATCTGTATTACCGGCTCAAGGGCGTCGAACTGAATCTGCCGCCGCTCGCCGAGCGCGTCGACAAGCTGCCGCTAATTCATCATCTGCTCGAGGCGGAAACCGATAACGATCCACCGGAGCTAACGAAAGAAGCCGAGCAGGCGTTGCTGAGCTATGCATGGCCCGGCAACATCCGTCAGTTGCGACATGTGTTGCAGATGGCGATTGCGCTATGCGACGGACAACCGATCCGCTGCGAAGATCTGCCTGTGGAAGTCACGCAGCGCGATCCGCTAGTCGCGACGCCCGCCGTGTCTCACCCGGTTGCGCAGCCGGCGCCGCATCCGGACGACGATCCCGATCTTTCCGCGCTGAACGCAATCCAGTTGAACGAACGTGGGACCGTTCTTGCGATGCTCGAAGAAAATCGCTGGAACGTGAGTAACGTGGCGAAGGCGCTGGGCATCAGCCGCAATACGCTGTATCGCAAGATGCGCCGGCTGCAGATCCGTCTGTCGCATGACGGCTCGGGGCACGACGGCACCGATCTCGACGACCCAGCCGACGAACAGTCCTTCGACGGCGCGCCGCCCGACGGATCGCCGCCCGACGGTTCACCGCACGCTCATAGCGCATGACCCAGGCGCCCGCTCGCAAGCTCGCCGATTTCAAGCCTGACGCGCGCTTTGCGTGGTGCGTGACGGGCTCGGGCCATCTGCTCGAGGAGTCGATCGAACTCGCGCTGGCGTTGCCGCGCACGGACCTTTTTCTCTCCGCCGCAGCCGAGGAAGTGCTGCCGCTTTACGGCTGGAAGCTGCCCAGACTGCGCGAGCGCTTCAACGTGTTCCGCGACAAGAGCGCGAGCGGCGTGCCGGTCGGCATGCTGTATCACGGCATGTATCACACTGTCATCATCGCGCCGGCCACCAGCAACACGGTGGCCAAATGCGCGTTCGGCATCTCCGACACGCTGCCCACCAACATGTACGCGCAGGCCGGCAAGCAGTGCATACCGGGCATCGTCTTTGCATGCGACACGGAACCGACGGTCGTCACACAAAGCCCGAACGAATGGGTCGAACTAAGACCGCGAACGATCGAACTCGACAACGTGGAGCGCCTGTCGCGCATCGAATACACGACGGTCGTGCGCTCGCTGGATGAACTGAAGACGGCTCTCGATCAACGCCTCGCGACGCTCGACCTGGTATGACCCTGCCACTCGGCGCTCACTGACATGGACCACATCGTCTTCCTGACCGGCCGGCTCGCCGAAAAGAGCCTGCTCCGCGTGCTCGAAAGCATGGCGCCGACGCCGTTCAGTTGGGAAATCCGCGAAATCGGTCTGCAAGTCGCCGCACTAATGACCGCCGACATGATCCGGCGCCGCGTGCCCGCGCCGCTCGCGGCACAGCGCGTGATCGTGCCAGGTCGATGCCGAGGCGACCTCGCGGCGCTGACCGAACACTATGGCGTGCCGTTCGAACGCGGCCCGGAAGAAGTAAAAGACCTGCCGCAGTTCTTCGGCCGCGAGGCGAAGCCGGTGGACCTCTCGCGCTACGAGACCGAGATTTTCGCGGAGATCGTCGACGCGCCGCGCCTCGACCTGGACGGCATTGCCGCGCGTGCTCGCGACTATGCCGCACAGGGCGCAAATGTGATCGACTTGGGCTGCTTGCCGGAAACACCGTTCCCGCATCTCGAAGACGCGGTACGCCGGCTGAAGGCCGAAGGCTATCGCGTGAGCGTCGATTCGATGCACACCGACGAGTTGCTGCGCGGCGGCCGCGCAGGCGCCGACTATCTGATGAGCCTGAACCTCGACACGCTGTGGATCGCGGACGAAGTGCCGTCCACGCCGATTCTCGTCGCACGCGATTCACGCGATCCCGCTTCGCTCGACGCAGCCATCGAGCGGTTCACCGCGCGCGGCCGCGCTTTTCTTGCCGATCCGATTCTCGATCCGATCCCGTTCGGCCTCGCTACGTCGATCGCGCGTTACGTGAGACTGCGCGAACGCTATCCAGACGTTGCGATCATGATGGGCATCGGCAACGTGACCGAGTTGACCGAAGCGGACACCAGCGGCATCAACGCCGTGTTGCTCGGCATGGCGGCGGAGCTTCGTGTGAGTGCGGTGCTTACCACGTCCGTCAGTCTGCATGCTCGGCGGGCCGTGCGCGAAGCCGACATCGCGCGTCGTGTGATGCATGCCGCCCGCGAAGCGCAGGTGCTGCCCAAGGGCATCGACGGCGATCTTGCGACAGTGCATGCGAAGCGCCCGTTTCCATACAGTCCCGCCGAGATCGACGAATTTGCCCGGCAGGTGCGCGACCCGAATTTCCGCGTGCAGGTGAGTGCCGAGGCCATTCACGTCTACAACCGCGACGGACATCTTCGTGGCGGTGATCCATTCGAGTTCTATCCGGACCTTCATCTGGAAGCAGACGGCGGCCACGCCTTCTATATGGGCGTGCAGCTTGCACGCGCTGAGATCGCGTGGCGGCTCGGCAAGCGCTTCGATCAGGACCAGCCGCTCGACTGGGGCTGCGCCGTCGATCGGCCCGAGCAGGACCTGTCCGCCTGGTGCGCGCCCGGCGAGACGATGAAGAAACGGTGAGCACGCACGGTACGACCGTTCAGCGCGCTTCCGCTAACGCTTCGTTCGCTTCGCTCATCTGCGCGAGCGCGGCACGCATCGCGCCCATGGCCTGCGCATAGTCGTCGGCGCCGAAGACCGCCGAGCCGGCCACGAACACGTCGGCACCCGCCGCTGCAATCGGCGCGATGTTCGACGCCTTCACACCACCATCCACTTCGATCAGCAACGCGCGTCCGGTGCGCTGCATGGTTGCGTCGACGCGTTCGCGCAGTACGCGCAGTTTCTCTAGCGTCTCGGGAATGAAGGCCTGACCGCCGAAGCCGGGATTCACCGACATGACCAGTACCACGTCGAGCCGCTCGATCACATGGTCGAGCACTGCGAGCGGCGTCGCAGGATTGAGCGCGAGTCCGACGCGCGCGCCGTGCGTCTTGATCAGTTCGATGGTCCGATGGACATGCAGCGATGCTTCCGGATGAAAGCTGATCGTGTTCGCACCAGCTTCCGCAAAGCTGATGACGAGCGGATCGACCGGCATGGTCATCAGATGCACGTCGATCGGCACGCGCGTATGCGGCCGGATCGCCGCGCAAACCAGCGGCCCGACCGTGAGATTCGGCACGTAATGGTTGTCCATTACATCGAGATGAATCCAGTCGGCGCCGGCTGCCGTGACGTCGCGAATCTCTTCGGCGAGACGCGCAAAGTCGGCAGACAGCAGCGAAGGGGCAATCAGAAAATCACGCATGCCGGTCTCCTTGCTCAGTGATATCGGCGCGCCATCGCGTCGAGCGGCAATGGCTTGATGCGCGGCGCCTGCCCGGCGCAGCCGAATGCCTCGAAGCGCTCCACGCAAACACCGCGCGCAGCCGCCGTTGCGGCCTTCAACGCGGCGCGCGGATCGAACTCGGCCCGCGCGTTCGCCAGCGACTTGCGCATTGCGCCGCTCATTGCGAGCCGGATGTCGGTGTCGATATTCACCTTGCGTACTCCGTGCGCAATGCCGCGCTGGATTTCTTCGACCGGTACGCCGTACGTGGTGGGAATCTCGCCGCCGTATTCACGGATTATCGCGAGCCATTCCTGTGGCACCGACGACGAACCGTGCATCACGAGATGTGTGTTCGGAATCCGCTCGTGAATTTCGACGATCCGGCCGATGGCGAGAATATCGCCGGTCGGTTCCCGGCTGAATTTATAGGCGCCGTGCGAGGTGCCGATCGCAATCGCCAATGCGTCGACGCCAGTGGATTCGACGAAAATCTGCGCCTCGCGCGGATCGGTCAGCAGATCGTCGCGCGTGAGCTGCCCTTGCGCACCGACGCCGTCTTCCTCGCCGGCCATGCCGGTTTCCAGCGACCCGAGACAACCGAGTTCCCCTTCGACGGAAACACCCACCGCATGCGCTGCGTCCACCACGCGCCGGCTCACGTCGACGTTGTAGTCATAAGTTGCGGGTGTTTTCTGATCGGGCAGCAACGAGCCGTCCATCATCACGGATGTAAAGCCCGAACGGATTGCCTGCTGACACACCGCCGGACTCGCGCCGTGGTCCTGATGCAGCACAAGCGGAATGTCCGGATGCGCTTCGAGTGCGGCGAGCACGAGGTGGCGCAGATAAGGCTCGCCCGCATATTTGCGCGCGCCCGCCGACGCCTGCAATATCACCGGACTCGCGGTTTCTTCCGCGGCCTGCATGATCGCGTGAATCTGCTCCATGTTGTTGACGTTGAACGCGGGCACGCCGTAGCCGTGCTCGGCCGCGTGATCCAATAGTTGACGCAGTGCTATGAAGGCCATTGCAAGCTCCTCGAAGACGAATCGAATTCTGTTCACCTAGCGTGCAGCACGACGCGACGGGCTTCGTCCACCACAGCCTGGGCGGTCAACTGGAAATGTTCGAACAGATCGGCGGCCGGGGCGGATTCGCCAAAGGTGTCGATACCTACCACGCCGCCTTCCAGACCCACGTACTGACGCCAGAACGCGCGCACGCCCGCTTCCACGGCGACGCGCGGCACGCCGGGCGGCAACACCGCGTCGCGCCATGTGTCGGGCTGCCGGTCGAACACGCTCGTCGACGGCATCGACACGACGCGCGCATCGATACCCAGGGCAGCGAGCGGTGCGAGCGCATCGAGCGCGAGCGAAACTTCGGAGCCCGTAGCGATCAGTATCAGCCGCGATTCCTGGTGTGAATGCGTGGACTCCGACGCATCGTGCCAGTCCCGCAGCACATAACCACCCCGCTCGATTGCGTCGATCTGCTCGCTCTCCCGTGCAACAAACGGCAGGTTCTGCCGGCTCAGCAGAAGGCACGACGGCCCCTCGCGCTCTACCGCGCTCGCCCACGCGCGCGCAGTCTCTACCGTGTCGCACGGACGCCAGACGTCGAGTCCGGGAATCAGCCGCAAGCTCGCTGCGTGTTCAACCGACTGATGAGTCGGCCCGTCTTCTCCCAAGCCGATCGAGTCGTGCGTGAGCACGAAGATCGAGCGCGTCTTCATCAGCGCGGCCATGCGGAGCGCGTTGCGCGAGTAGTCGGAAAACGTGAGGAAAGTGCCGCCAAATGCTATATGCCCGCGATGCAGCGCGATACCGTTGATCGCCGCGCTCATGCCGAACTCGCGCACGCCGTAGTGCAGATAGTTGCCGCCTTGCAGGCCGGCTTCGTCGGCGTGAATGTCCACGGCGGCAGGCCAGTTGGTGAGGTTCGAGCCAGTCAGATCGGCCGAGCCGCCTCCACGTCGCGCACCACGTTCCAGCCGTATGCGGCGAAACGCGCGGGTGTGTCGTCGCTGAACCACTGCGCGACATGTCCGTCGATGGAGATGCCGTTGTCGTCGTAAAGCACCGTGAGCTTGCCGAGCTTCAGCGTTCCCGCGAGCGATGCTGCTTCGTGCGAGATACCTTCCATCAGGCAGCCGTCGCCGGCAAACACATACGTGCGATGATCGACGATCGTATGACCGGACCGGTTGAATTCGTGCGCGAGCAGTGCCTCGGCGAGCGCCATGCCGACCGCGTTGGCGAGGCCCTGTCCGAGCGGGCCGGTCGTCGTCTCGACACCCGGCGTTACGCCAACCTCGGGGTGCCCCGGCGTCCTGCTATGCAATTGACGAAACCGCGTGAGTTCGTCAATAGCAAGGTCGTAGCCCGTGAGATGCAGCAGCCCGTACAACAGCATCGAGCCATGTCCGTTCGACAGCACGAAGCGGTCGCGATCGGGCCATGCCGGATTGCGCGGATTGTGTTTCAGATGCCGGTCCCACAGTGCGACGGCGATCTCGGCCATGCCAAGCGGCATGCCGGGGTGGCCTGACTTTGCCGCTTCGACGGCGTCGATCGCGAGCATGCGCAGCGCGTTGGCCATCACGCGGGTCTCAGGATATGCAATGGATTCTGCGACGGCACTCATCGAATGTCCCCTTCAAAACCTGCACTGAATGTCTCGCTGCAAAGCCGGAGCGTGGAAGGCTCAGACCCTTGCGGCTCATGCCCCTTCGACTCATGCCCTTGATCGCCGGTCGATCAGTTGCAGAATCATCGGCGTGAAGATGAGTTGCATGGCGAGCCCCATCTTGCCGCCCGGAACGACGATCACGTTGGGACGCGACATGAAGGAGTCGTGCAGCATCGTCAGCAGGTACTGGAAGTCGATACCTTTGGGCCGCGCGAAGCGGATCACGACAAAGCTCTCGTCGGGCTGAGGAATTTCGCGCGCGATAAACGGATTCGACGTATCCACGGTCGGCACACGCTGAAAATTCACGTGCGTGCGCGAGAATTGCGGACATATGTAGTTCACGTAATCAGGCATACGCCGCAGGATCGTATCGACCACCGCCTCGTGCGAGTAACCGCGCATGGTCTGGTCGCGATGCAGTTTCTGAATCCATTCCAGGTTGATGATCGGCACGACGCCGATCAGAAGATCGGCATGCCGCGCGATGTCGATACGATCGGTCACTGCCGCGCCGTGCAAGCCCTCGTAGAACATCAGGTTCGTGCCGGGCTGCACGTCTTCCCACGGTGTGAACGTCCCGGCATCCTGCTTGTAGAGCCGCACTTCAGTTTCGTCGTGCACGTAGTGGCGGAACTTGCCGGTGCCGTTCTCGCCATAGCTCGCAAACAGCGCCTCCAGTTCTTCAAGCAGATTTGCCTCTGGTCCGAAATGGCTGAAATTCGGCACGCCGTCGCGCTCGTGCTGCTTCATCGCTTCGCGCATGCCGTTGCGGTCGTAACGGTGAAACGCGTCGCCTTCCACGATCTGCGCGTTGATCTTCTCGCGCCTGAAAATATGGGTGAAGCTCTTCATCACGGTCGTGGTGCCGGCGCCGCTCGAACCGGTCACCGCGATGATCGGGTGTTTGACTGACATGCGTTTGTCTCCGGATAGTAGTGTTCTGTTCGGCCGGTTCTGACTAGCCTGGGCGGCTCGCGCTCAGGCGGTGAAACCCGGCAGAAAAAGCGAGCGGCGGCCAAAGAGCGGCGACGTGAACGGCCGGTCCTCGCCACGGTCGTATTCGCCGTGATAGCGGCCAATGCGCTCCACTTCGTTGCGCGAGCCGAGAATCACGGGTACGCGCCCATGCAGCGCATGCGGCACCACGTCGAGAATGCGCTCGCGGCCCGTGATGGAAAGGCCGCCGGCCTGTTCGACCAGAAAGCTCATCGGATTGGCTTCATACAGAAGCCGCAGGCGCCCTTCCATGACCGGCGTTTTCGAGTCGCGCGGATACATGAACACGCCGCCGCGCATCAGGATGCGATGCACCTCCGCGACCATCGAGGCAATCCAGCGCATGTTGAAGTCCTCTGTACGGCAACCCGTGCGGCCGTCCTTGCATTCCTGCACGTAGCGGCGCACGGGCGGCTCCCAGAAGCGTTCGTTCGACGCGTTGATCGCGAACTCGGCGGTGTTCTCCGGAATGCGAATGTTCGAGTGCGTCAGCACGAAATTGCCGATCTCGCGCTCCAGCGTGAAGCCATGCGTGCCGTTGCCCACCGAGAGCACGAGCATCGTCGAAGGGCCGTAAATCGCGTAGCCCGCCGCGACCTGCTCGCGGCCCGGCCTGAGAAACGCGGATTCGCCGACCGGTCGATCCGTGTCGGCGGAACGCTCATCCACATTGCGCAGCACCGAAAAAATCGAACCGACCACGCCGTTGATGTCGATATTCGACGAGCCGTCGAGCGGATCGAACGCGAGCAGATAGTCGCCGCGTGGGTAGCCTTGGGGAATCGTGTAGACGCTCTCCATTTCTTCGGAGGCCATCGCGGCAAGCAGCCCGTCCCACTCGCACTGCTGCACGAAGATTTCGTTGGTGGCGACGTCGAGCTTCTTCTGCTCCTCGCCATGTGTGTTGATGCTTTGCGCCGATCCGTAATTACCGCCGAGCGCCCCCTTGGTCAGCATCGCGGAGATCGACTTGATGGCCGCGGCTACGTCGATCAGCAGCGCGGATAGACCCGCGTTCTGTGCCGTTCCCGCCGTGCAAGGCTGGCGGTCGAGCGTGTCGATGAGAAACTTCGAAAGGGTCGTGCGTCCGTCTTGCATGGCGATCTCCTGAGGTTGTTCTGTTTCAGCCTGGCGGCGCCGTCACGGCACGCGACGCAGTGGCGCCTGACTCCTCCGCGCCCGACGGAAGAAAAGGCCCGGACGGCTCGGCGCTTTGCGCGAGCGGCTCGGCGAATACGCGGCTTGCGCGAATGTCTTCGGTCGTGATGAGTGTCAACGCGGCCGCGTCGATCGGCGCGCCGCCCTGCATCGCCGCAGCGAAAAGACGATTCGCCTGGCGCAGCCGCGAGCGGTCCAGCGCGTTGCGTACCGAGCGCGCATTGGCGAAATTCGGCTGACGGGTGCGCCGCGCGAGGTAATCCGCGAAAGCGCGCCGTGAATCGGCGTCGAAGCGGTAATTCAACGTCGAGAGCATGCGCTCGGCAATGTCGAGCAGTTCCGCGTCGCCGTAATCGGGAAACGTGATGTGATGCGCAATTCGCGAGCGAAAACCCGGATTGCTTTCGAAGAACACTTCCATGCGCGACGCGTAGCCGGCGAGGATCACCACCAGATCGTCGCGCTGGTTTTCCATTGTCTGCAGCAGAATTTCTATGGCTTCCTGCCCGTAGTCCCGTTCGTTCTCGGGGCGATACAGGTAATACGCTTCGTCGATGAACAGCACGCCGCCCATCGCGCGCTTCAGCACATCGCGCGTTTTCGGCGCGGTATGGCCAATGTACTGGCCGACCAGATCGTCGCGCGTGACGGAGACGAGATGATTGCGGCGAATGTAACCAAGCCGATGCAGTACCTCGGCCATGCGTAGTGCCACCGTCGTCTTGCCGGTGCCGGGATTGCCTGAGAAACACATATGCAGCGTCGGCGCGCCGCTCGCGAGACCGAGCGATTCGCGCGCCCGCTCGACGAGCAGATGCGCGGCGATCTCGCGAATGCGCGTTTTTACCGGCGCGAGGCCGACGAGATCACGGTCGAGTTCCGCGAGCACGTCGCCGATGCCGGAATCGCGATAAAGCGCGGCGAGGTCGATATGCGGCGGCAACCCACGGCTCGCGTGCTTTGCCGCGTGGTCGTCCGGTGCGTCGTGCCCGGCTGCGGACGACGGTGCGTCGGCGTCAATAACGGCAGCTTCGGTCATGCTTTCTCCCTCCGGTCATCGCGCTTTAGTCGCGCTTTGGCCACGCATTGGCCACGCTTTCGCGGCACCTCCGCGGCACCTCCGCGGCACCTTATTACGCTCCCGTCGCCGCTATCAGCGCGTCGAACCGTAGCGCTCGCCCGATGGCTTGTCGCTCGCGTAGCCCGACAACCCATATCGCTGCACACGCCCGGGTCCATCACTACGCGTAAGCCGGAAACCCGGCTCGTCATCGGGCCGGTTGACGATGAACGACAGCCGCATCGTCTCGAATCCGCGCACCGAGTCGAACGCGTTGACCTTGATGTAGTGCTGCGGCCGCGCGGCGCGGCACGCCTTCACTTCCTGCAGCACGCCGGCCGCATCGTGCAGGTCAAACATCGGTAGCCCCCACATTTCCCAATACGTGTTGCGCGGATGCGGGTCGTCGGTGAATTCGACGGAACAGGCCCAGCCCTGGCCGAGCGCGTAGTCGATCTGCAAACCGATCTCTTCGTCCGTGAGTTCCGGCAAGAAAGAAAACGTGCCTTGTGTAATGCGCATGACGTACCTCGCAATTGATTGACTGCAACGTTCAGACGGCGCACACGGTCTCCCGCGCAGTGCGTCGGCACTGCTGCGAACCTGCGCCGGGAATCTTTCGATGCGCCGCTTATGCCGCGGTCGGCGTGGCGGCGAAATCCGGTGAATCGGTCGATGCGTAGTTGAAACTCACGTCGCGCCAGGTATCGAGCGCCTGCTTCAGCGGCCCGCACCAGCGCGCCGCGGCCTCCAGAATGTCCGGCCCTTCGTGACGAATGTCGCGTCCTTCGTTACGCGCTTTCACCATCGCCTCGAGTGCGACGCGATTGGCCACGGCGCCCGCCTGAATGCCGCCAGGGTGACCGATGGTGCCGCCGCCGAACTGCAGGATCGCGTCGTCGCCGAACAGGTCGAGCAGTTGATGCATCTGTCCCGCGTGAATGCCGCCCGAGGCCACCGGCATTACCTTGCGCAGGCCGGCCCACGGCTGCTCGAAGAAAATGCCGCGCGACAGGTCGACTTCGTTGCGCGCCTCGCGGCACACGTTGTAAAAGCCCTGCACGGTCAGCGGATCGCCTTCGAGCTTGCCCACCGCCGTGCCCGCATGCGCATGGTCGACACCCGCCATGCGCAGCCACTTCGCGATCACGCGAAACGAAATGCCGTGATTGCGCTGACGCGTGTACGTGCTGTGCCCCGCCCGATGCAGGTGCAGAATCATGTCGTTCCTGCGAGCCCAGCGCGACATCGACTGAATCGCGGTCCAACCGATCACGAGGTCGATCATCACGATGCATGAACCCAGTTCCTTCGCAAATTCAGCGCGCTCATACATTTCCTCCATCGTGCCCGCCGTTACGTTCAGGTAGTGGCCCTTGACCTCGCCGGTCTCCGCTTGCGCGCGGTTCACCGCCTCCATGGAAAACAGAAAGCGGTCCCGCCAGTGCATGAAAGCCTGCGAGTTGATGTTCTCGTCGTCCTTCAGAAAATCGAGGCCGCCGCGCAAGCCTTCGTACACGACGCGGCCATAGTTCTTGCCCGACAAACCGAGTTTGGGCTTGACGGTGGCGCCCAGCAGCGGACGGCCATACTTGTCGAGCCGCTCGCGTTCGACGACGATTCCCGTCGGCGGTCCCTGGAAGGTCTTCAGATAAGCAACAGGTATGCGCATGTCTTCGAGCCGCAGCGCTTTCAGCGGTTTGAAGCCGAATACGTTGCCGATGATCGACGCCGTCAGGTTCGCGATCGACCCTTCTTCGAACAGATCGAGTTCATACGCGATGTACGCAAAGTACTGCGGCTCGGCCGCGTTCGACGCGGGCACCGGATCGACCCGATACGCTTTTGCGCGGTACATGTCGCACGCAGTCAACCGGTCGGTCCACACCACGGTCCATGTTGCCGTTGACGATTCGCCGGCCACTGCCGCCGCAGCCTCTTCCGGCTCGACGCCCGGTTGCGGCGTGATGCGAAAGAGTGCGATCACGTCCGTGTCTTTCGGCGTGTAATCCGGTTGCCAGTAGCCCATCTCGCGATACTTCATGACGCCGGCGGCATAGCGCTCGCGCGCATTGCCCGCATCGCGCGGCTTGTGCAGGGACTCGATCACCGGTTGACTGAAATCGTTCATGACGTATCCTCGATTGTGAACAGGCGCGCTGCCGGAAGAACGAAGCGCTTGAGTGCACTGTAGGCAAGGACGTCATGGTTGAGAATTCACGATTTTATTTGGCAGACTTAATCGATCCGTTATCAATCGCATATCGTGGAGTGCACTTTCGGCAATTGCGAAGAAAGGAACCTGTCACCCACTCGTATGCAACTTGCTTCGGTGAAATCGCGGCGTAAGCGTGAGGCCGGCTCGGGCTCCTGAACGGCCACCGAAAGTGTGAAGTTGCATGCGCGCCGTATGTGACACGCGCATCAGGGTCTTTCGTGCGCGGTGGAACACTTTGCTGCATTATCGGAACAGTGCGCCGCGCAAGAAGCTCGTGCGGCGCCCATGCCGCGCGGGCCTGCCCGCCGCCGTTATTCGGCGAACGCTGTATTGCGGCGCGGCATAGGCTGCTCCAGTCTTCGTTGCCGGTCCGGCACGGAGCTTGCGTAGTCGATTACGCCAATGCAGCCCGGCAGTGTGTCGGGCCGACGGCGCAACGCTGTATCAACTCGATGGAGGAAGCACCTTATGCAATGGACGACTCCGAGCTACACCGATATGCGTTTTGGTTTCGAAATCACGATGTATATCGCTACGCGTTAAAGCCCGCATGGGCCGCGTGATGCGGCCCCTCTGCGGATCGATTGTTAATCGTTAGCTGAACGGGCGGCCTAGAGCGCTGCCAGGACACGCGTTCCCATCCATGATTCACGAAACGATCGTCACTACGGCAGCGTGCGATGGCCGTCCTCATGTCGCGCCGATGGGAGCCCGTTACGAGGGCGAGTTCGTCATTCTCTCGCCGTTCCGTCCGTCCGTGACGCTCGACAATATCGTCGCCTCACGCGCGGCGGTCCTCAATTTCACTACGGATGTCCGCATCTTTGCCGGCTGCGTCACGCATTGCGCGACCGATTGGCCGACGCTCGCGGCAAGCCATGTGGCAAGCGTGCGGCTCGCCGAGTCGCTCGCGCATGCGGAACTCGAACTCGATGAATTGCGCGACGACAATGAGCGCCCGGTACTGCGCATGAAATGCGTGTACCGCGAAACGCATGCGCCGTTCGCCGGTTTCAACCGCGCGCAGGCCGCCGTGGTGGAAGGCGCAATTCTCGTGAGCCGGCTCTTCATGCTGCCGGCCGACAAGGTCGATCGCGAAATGGCTTATCTGCAGATCGCCATCGACAAAACAGCCGGCGACGCCGAGCGCACCGCGTGGGGCTGGCTCACCGCCGCGATCGCGCGGCACCGCGAACGTCTTGCATCGCCGGGTGGCCAGGCCGCCTGACACGTATTAGTTGCGTACCACTCGCGTTTTTCCCCGCTTTTTTCGGAGAACACCGATGACCGCATTGCTTGCGAGCGTCCGCTCGTACGACGAAGCATTGGATGCCGCCCGCGCAGGCGCCGATCTGATCGACCTGAAGGAACCGCATGCGGGCGCGCTGGGCGGGCTCGATATCGGCGACATCGCGCGGATCGTGCGCGAGCTTCGCGCCCGTTATCCGGTCAAGCCGATTAGCGCGACGATCGGCGATTTTCCCGCGGATGCGCTGGATGAAATCGCCGCGCGCGTGATCGAAGTAAGCGACACGGGCGTCGATTACGTGAAAGTAGGTGTGACGCCTGGACCGGCCGCTCGCCGTTGCCTCGAACAACTGGCGAACCTGCCGGCGGCTGTCGTGCCGGTGTTGCTTTGCGATGGAGGCATGAACGGCGAGTTGGCCGCGCACGCGGCGTCGCTCGGCTTTGTCGGCGTGATGTTCGACACCTCCGCCAAAGACGGCAGCACGCTGTTCGATCATGTGGACACCGACACGCTCGGGCGATGGCTGCGACTCACGCGCGAACGAGGCGGAATGTGCGGCGTTGCCGGTTCGCTCGGCTGGGCGCAGCTGGAGCAGATTCGCGCGCTCGCGCCTGACGTGGCGGGTTTTCGAACCGCGTTGTGCGTCGACGGCAGGCGCTCGCGGCTCGACCCGCAGCGCGTCGCGCAATGGGCGGACGCATTGCATCGCGGCTCAGGCGATGTTGGCGCGGCCGGTTTGGCGGCGGATCGAGCTGCGGCCGACGCGGTCCGCGTGTAGCACGCTGCATGGGCGGCATGGCTGAATGCGCTCTATGCCCTAACCTCGGCTTGGCTAGATTGGCAAGCTCAACCGCCTCTGCCAGGCAGGTCAGTCAGATCACCGGCGTATTCAGCAACCGGTCGCGCATCAGTTCGACATTGTCCTTATTGAACAGCTCGACGACGTAGTTCGCCTCGTTCACGTAATCGACAAAGCTTCGATCTACCACGCCCGCGGCTGCAAGCGTCTCGAGCCGTTCGTTTCCCAGGATCGGGCAGGACTTCACGACGATCAGCCGCTCGGCGTTCAGCATCGTCGAGAGCCACGCGGCCAGGCTGTCGGAAGTTGTGTCCCAGTTGCTCATCGCGTCGGGCGTGTCGCGCATCAGCGCAGTCGGCACCCACACCGCGACGTGGCCGTCGCGCAGCGCGCGACGGATCTTCGCCTCGCTCGATGCGAGCACGAGTTCGGGCAAGACTCCTTGCATGAGGAGCGCGTATTGCGTCATGGCCAGCAAACACATGTTGTGCGCGGCGAGGTCGTCGAAGCTCCACTCGCTTTGATACTGCCGCACCTTGTCCGCGAAATCGCCGCCGCCCGGAACGATGACGACGCGCCCGCCCCCCACTTCGCATAGCTCGATGAGCCATTGGCGCAGCGCCGGCTCATGACTCAGGCTGCCCCCGATCTTGACCACCCACATGATCGTTGTCCTCGTTTGCGATTAACCTCGTTTGCTTGTCCGCTTGCCTGCTGGCCCGCCTGTTTGCTCTTTGCGCCCGCCTCCTCCGGATGTCTCATGTGGTTCATGCGGCGCGTGTCGCCGCATCGACGCTTCGAACGCCGCCGCCGGCCTGCGCATAACGCGTCGCCGCGAGTAGCCCCACCGCCGCGCTCGGCGCACACGTCGCTATCCAGTCCGCCTGATCGGCCGCGCCTCCCGCCAGCGAGCCGAAATCCATATAGCCGCGCGCCTCTTCACGCGCGAGCGCCGCCGCCAGAAAGCGTCCGCAGCCAGCGCCCACGAGCGGTGCGGCGGCAAGCTCGGGATGCGCCGCTGTCACGCGTGTCAGGTTGGCGCCGATCTCGCGCAGCTGCAGCTCGCGCCAACGCTGCGCGAACGCGCGCCATTCGGCGGGGCTCGCTTCATGCGCGTCGCGGCCGATCATCCGCGCGAGCCGCCTTCTGCTCGCGAGTTCGTCTTTCGGGCCGTTGTCGGCGCTCGGGTAAAGGTCGTATTGCGGCGCGAGTTCGCCGGTGAGGCGGTAGACGTCTGCGGTGGTCGCGAACCATTCGTTCATCACGTTGACCGCCGCGCCGCCGAACTCGATTCGCTGCGCGATCCCGCACAACGGCGTGCGCACGACGCCCTGATAGACGAGTTCACCGGTCGCGAGCCGCCCGGCATCCGTCGATGCACGCGCAACGACTCGCCCGTTCGCAAGCGGAATGATGTCGGTCGTCGTGCTGCCGATGTCGATCAGCAATGCATTCGGTACGCGCGTCGCTATCCAGCGAGCGGTCGCCAGCCAGTTCGCCGACGCGACGCTGCGCCAGCCGGCCGCGCACGTCTGCGCCGTCAACCAGCCAGACTCGCCCGCATAGAATGCGACGCGTGGCCCGAGCCGTTGGGCGAGCGCCGCGGCGATCGCCCGCACGCCTTGTGCGCGGTCCTCGAAAAGATCGACCATCTCGCCCGTCATCGTCACGGCGTGGCGCGCCGCGTAGGTTTTCGCGACCGGCCAGCGTTCGAACACGAGGTCGATGGTGCGTTCGAGATGTTCGAGCCCTTGCCACAACGGGCACGCCCACTGCGCGACCTCTAGCACGACGCCGCTCACATCGTTCATCGACACCTTGACGTGCGCGCCGCCGACGTCCCAGCCGAACACCGGCGCGGCGCTCACGGAGTTCATGCGCGGCGCGTTCATGGCCGAACTCCGCAAAGAGGCCGGGCGTCGTGGGCGCGCGCCGCCGCGGCCGTAGGCCGGTCGCCTGTTGCCGATTCGCCCGGCCCGCGCGATTCACCTGCTTGGCCGCCTTCACGGGCTTCACGGGCTTCACCGGTTTCATCGGTTTTGCCCGGCTGAACGCGCACACCATGCGCCGCCAGCAAAGCCGCCGCGAGATTGCCCCCCAGTGCGGCGGAAAGGCCTGCATAAGCCACAGTGAGGCGCGGATTGACTTCGATGACCACCGGCCCACGCGACGGATGCCACACCACGTCGATGCCCGCAAAGCCGCGCAGCCCGGGCATCGCCGTCGCGACGCGTTTCGCAAGCTCGCGCAGCGCCTCGCCCTGCTCGCCCGCCGTGTCGATCTGATTGACCGCCACACCGTCGAATTCGACGATGCGCGCATGCTGCCCATGCGCCTTGCCTTCGCTCAAGCCAATCTGCTGCCGGTTGATGCTGACCAGTTCGACGCGCTCGCCATCGCAGATCAGAGAAAGACTTAGCGGCTCGCCGTCGACCCACTCCTGCAACACCGGGTTGCGCCCTTGCGCCGCGCGTGCGTCGAATTCGGCGCAAGCCTGCGCGAAATCGTCGAACAGGAATGTGTCGAGTCCGCCCGCGCCGTCGTCCGGTTTGACGACCCATTTGTTGCCTGTGTGGGTCACCGCCTGGCCGGGTTCGATGGCCGGCGTGGTCGCGATGCCGCGCGCCGCCAGACAGGCCGCCGTCGCGCTCTTGCTCGACGCGACGCGAATCGCCTCTTTCGCGCAGCCGAGCCAGCGCGCCGCGCCGACCGCGTCGTACAGATGCAGCAGCAAGCCGTCGCATTCCGGCGCGATGATGCATGCGTAGTCGTGCTCGCGGGCCACGCGCGCGACGAAGGCCGTCATCGATTCACCGGGCGCGGCCATACAATGAGCCAACGCGGGATCGACGGTCTCGAAGCGCGAACTCGCAAAGCTGACCTGAACGCCGTCGAGTTCGCGCAGGTCCGCGACCAGCGCGTCGCGCATCACGCGGCCTTCGACGATCAGCGCGCTCAGGTCGGCGAGGCTGCCAGCCCCAGCAAGCGCGGGGTCGATGCCGCCGCCGGTGAGATACTCGAAGACAAAGATCTTGGTCAAAGGATGCGCCCCTATGCAGGTGATACCGGTTCTCGATCTGCTCGACGGCCACGTCGTTCGTGCGGTGCGCGGCGAACGGACTGCCTATCTGCCGATACGCTCGTCGCTGACGGCCACCAGCGAACCGCTTGCCGTCGCCCGCGCGCTGCTTGCTGCGAGCGGCGCGCGCACGCTCTATATCGCCGACCTTGGCGCCATCCTCCAACGGGGCGCTCACATTCAAACGCTCACTGCTCTGCGTGCCGCGCTGCCGGGCATCGACATCTGGCTCGACGCTGGCTACGCCGACTACGCGTCGATGCTCGCGCTCTTCGACCGTATCGACGCTGGCAGCAAGCCCGCGACCCACGATCTGGCGACGCTCGTACCGGTGTTCGGCACCGAATCGCTGCAAGACCCGCAAGCCCTGCACGCCGCCGAAACCGCCGGGCTCTCGCCACTACTCTCACTCGACCATCGTGCCGGTCAACTGCTGACAGCCGCAACACCTTCCGACATCTCGACACTCACGCCCGCGTCGTGGCCGCGCAGAGTGATCGCGATGACACTCGATCAGGTTGGCAGCTACGACGGCCCGGATCTCGCCACTTTCGAGCGTGTTCGCGCCACTGCTCCAGCCCATACAGACGTGATCGGCGCAGGCGGGATTCGCCATCGCGACGACATCGAGGCGGCGGCTCGCACCGGCGCAAGCGCGTGGCTCGTGGCCTCTGCGCTGCACGACGGCCGCGTCGGCATGCCGCTCGCCGCATCCACGTAGGCGAGCAAAACAAGTTCCATGCCAATCGGTGAACGGGGTGTGGCGGTAAACAAACGGCAAGGTTTGTCGAGCTTTAAAGAGCCGCGCGTGACACTCTGCTCCAGAACGACACACAACCTGTGCGCTGCGTCAGACTTGCGCGGCCAGCGGTGACAAGGTCGCGAGCCCTCGGCCCTTGTCGCGTCTCGCCCGGTCTCCGCGATCCAGCTAACGAGAGCTTGCATAGGCAGCCGGAGCGCTACGTGCCGCCGCTCACACTGTGCAGTCCAACGCATCGGCATGGAGCTTGCTAAATGTCGCCCCATGCACCTCTCGCCCACTGACCCGTCGACGACCATGCCTTCAGGCGCGGCCCACGTGCCCGCCGCGTCGATCACACGCGACTGGACCTGCCCGTTCTGTCCGCTGCTATGCGACGACCTTGCGATCGAATCGCGTGGCGACGCAACGCTCGCCGTGCAGAACACCGACTGCCCTCGCCTATTGCAAGCGCTCGCGTGCTACGGCGCTGCCGATGAGCAGTGCGGTGCGAGCGTTGACGGACACGACGTGGAACTGGACGCAGCGCTCACTCATGCGACGCGGATTCTGTCGTCGGCCCGGCGTCCGCTGTTCGGCGGATTGACGACCGATGTGGCCGGCGCGCGTGCGTTGTACACGCTTGCTGCAGGCTGCGGCGCGATCCTCGATCATCAGCATGGCGATGCGATGAGCGCGGCCACGCTCGCCTTGCAGGACCGCGGCTCGTTTTTCACGACGCTTTCCGAAGTGCGCTCCCGCGCCGATCTGCTGATTTTTTTCGGCTGTCAGCCGTCGCGCCGCTATCCGCGCTTCTTCGCCCGCACGATTGAAGGAACCGACACGGCGCGCGAACTGGTGTTCGTCGGCTGCGAGCCCGATCCGACGGCAAGCCGGCTCGCGAACACGCGAGTCGAGTCGATCCTGCCGGACGCCGATCCGTTCGATACGCTCGCGCTGTGGTCCACCATCAGCGACGCGCGTGCGCCAAACGCATTCCCTGAAGACATTGCAGATGCCCAGGACTCGAAGCAGTCGCTCGACGTGTTGCAGGCGCTTCAGGCTCGCATCGCGGCGGCGCGCTACACCGTATTCGTTTATGAGCCCGCTTCCTTGCCCGGCCCGCATGCGGCACTGTTGATCGAAGCGCTGAACCGGATCGTCAAGGCGTCGAATCTGAAGTCGCGCGCGGGCGGCCTCGCGCTCGGCGGCGACGACGGCGCGCTGAGCGTCAACCAGACCGTCACGTGGCTCTCGGGGCTGCCGCTTCGCACGCGGGTCTCGAAACCGGCACGCACCGCCGGCACCGCACCGCTCGATCACGACCCGTATCGCTATCGCACCGAAAGGCTGCTCGCCGACGGCGAAATCGACGCGCTGCTGTGGGTCGCCAGTTTCGCGCCGCCCGCATGGCCCGAAGCATTGCCTCAAGACCTGCCGATCATCGTGCTCGGCCACCCCGCTCTCGCGCAGACCGCCGCCGCGCGTGGCGAGAGCACGGTGTTCATTCCGGTCGCCACACCTGGCGTCGATAGCGGCGGGCATCTGTTCCGGGTCGACAGTTCGGTGGTGATGCCGCTCGCCGCCGCGCGCGGCGCGCCGCTTGCCACGGTCGCGACCGTGGCGGCGCAGCTTGCCGCGCGGATACCCACCAGCTTCCCAGCGCCTGATCCAGCACCTTCCGCCGCGCAGGTGCGGCCATGACGCTGATCCGGCTCAAGGGCGGCACGGTTTTCGATCCAGCCAACGGCATCGACGGCGAGCGCCGCGACCTGGCCATTCGCGACGGCCGCATCGTCGATGTGCCTGCCAACGTCCCGGCCGACAGCGAATACGACGCCACCGGCATGATCGTGATGGCGGGCGGCATCGACATGCATTCGCATATTGGCGGCGGCAAGACGAATCTGTCGCGCCTTCTGCTGCCCGAGGATCACCGCGACGACCCCGTGCGCGACGCAGCGTATGAGTCCGTGCAGGACGCGAACGGCCGCTATCTGAGGCTGCCTTCGTGCGGCGTGTGCGCGCCCGGCACGCTGGCAACCGGCTACCGCTACGCGGAAATGGGCTACACCGCAGCGTTCGAGCCGGCGATGATGCCGTCGAACGCGCGGCACACGCATCTGGAGATGGGCGACACGCCGATCATCGATCACGGCGCCTACGTGATGCTTGGCAACGACGAACTGTTCCTGCAGATGCTCGCCGCGCGCGACGACTTCGAGCGCCTGCGCGACTACGTCGGCTGGACGATCCATTCAAGCAAGGCGCTGGGCGTCAAGGTCGTGAACCCGGGCGGCATTTCCGCCTTCAAGTTCAACCAGCGCGCGCTGAATGTCGACGAACCGCACGTGCATTACGGCATCACGCCGCGCGACGTGCTGCACACGCTGACGCGCGCGCTGACCGAGTTGCGCGTGCCGCATCCGCTGCATGTGCATGCGAGCAATCTCGGCGTGCCCGGCAACATCGATTCGACCATCGCCACGATGGATGCCGCCGACGGTCTCCCCGTGCACCTCACTCATATTCAGTTTCACAGCTATGGCGTGGAAGGACCGCTGAAATTCTCGTCGGGCGCGCGCCAGATCGCGGAGGCCGTGAACGCGCGGCCGAACGTGTCGATCGACGTCGGCCAGATTATCTTCGGCCAGACCGTGACGGCCTCCGGCGACACGATGATGCAGTTCCGCAATGCGCCGCTCGCCCGGCCGCACAAGTGGGTGGTGGGCGACATCGAATGCGACGCCGGTTGCGGCGTGGTGCCGTTCCGCTATCGCGAGCAGAGCTACGTGAATGCATTGCAGTGGATCATCGGGCTGGAGATTTTTCTTCTCGTGGACGACCCGTGGCGCGTCGCCATGACCACCGATCATCCCAACGGCGGCCCCTTCACGAGCTATCCGCATCTGATCCGTCTCTTGATGGACAAATCGTTTCGCGACGAACAACTGGCGAAGCTCCATGCCGACGCGCAAGTGGCGAGTGCGTTACCGCAACTGACACGCGAGTTCTCGCTGTACGAGATCGCAATCATCACGCGCGCGGGACCGGCGCGCCTGCTCGGCTTGCGCGACCGCGGCCATCTCGGCGTGGGCGCGGCGGCGGACATTGCCGTCTATCGCGACGATCCGGACCGCGAACGGATGTTCACGTCGCCCGCTTACGTGTTCAAGGACGGCGAGCTGGTGGCGCGCGACGGCACGCTCGTCGCGACGCCGACGGGCGGCATCCACTTCGTGTCGCCGGAATTCGACCGGGGCATCGAGAAGCGGATACGCGCCTACAGCGAAAAAAATCTCGCGAGCAACTTCGCGCATGCGGCAATCAGCGACGACGAAATCTGCAACTGCTGCCGCGGCGGCAAGCTGCTGCCGGTCGAATGCTTTGCGCACGGTTGACATGGCTGACCTGAACAGCGACCCGCACACGATGAGCGACACGGCGACCCTGAAAATCAACGGCACCACGATCGACGCCACCTTCGCGGAAGCGTTTCCGATGAAGGCGACGCGGCTCGTGATCACCGCGCATACGCCGGCGTGGGCAATGAACGCGGCGCGCTCGCTGACGGGTTTTGCGACCTCGGTGATCGGTTGCGGTTGCGAGGCCGGCATCGAACGCACGCTCGAAGGCGACGAAACACCGGATGGACGGCCGGGCGCCGCCGTGCTGCTGTTCGCCGTGTCGTCGAAGGAACTGGCCAAGCAGATCGAACGGCGTGTCGGACAATGCGTGCTCACTTGCCCGACCACTGCCGTGTATCGCGGCATCGACCCGGAAACGAGCCGAGCGCCGCTCTCCGATCTCGCGCCGCTCGGCAAGAACCTGCGTTTTTTCGGCGACGGCTGGCAGATCTCGAAGATGCTCGGCGACACGCGCTACTGGCGAGTGCCGGTAATGGACGGCGAATTCGTCTGCGAGGAAACCGCGCCCACCGTGAAGGCCGTGGGCGGCGGCAATCTGATTCTTCTCGCACGCGATATCGACGCGGCGCTGGCCGCTGCCGAAGCGGCCGTCGCCGCGATGCGCATGTTGCCGAACGTGATCATGCCGTTTCCAGGCGGCGTCGTGCGTTCGGGCTCGAAGGTCGGCTCGAAGTACAAAGGCGCCACCGCGTCCACGAACGACGCGTTCTGTCCGACGCTCGCGGGCCTCTCGGCGCGCAGCGAACTGAGCGCGGAAGTGGGCTGTGTGCTCGAAATCGTGATCGACGGTCTCACCGAAGCGGACGTCGGCGCGGCGATGACGGCGGGCATCGTCGCAGCCGCCGGACTGGGGCGCGCGGCGGGGCTGCTGCGCGTGTCGGCGGGCAATTACGGCGGCAAGCTCGGTCCCTACCACTTCCATCTTCACCAACTGGCGGCCGGTCTCGGCGGGAGCGGCACATGAGCGTCGTGACCACGTTGCGCGTCAGGACGGCGCCGGGTTTTCGCGTCGACGCCTCGGCGTTGCTGCCGGCGGCGCTCGCGGCGCTCTCCAACGCGGACGTCGAGCGCATCGTGCTGCCCGCAGGCAACGACAGTTGCGCCGTCGGCGATGTATTCGACGTCTCGCGCAGCGGCGATGCGGCGGCGTCGGACGAAGCGGGCCAGGGCGGCGCCGACTGCGCGCTGATGATCGAAGACGCCGGACCGTGGCTCGACCGCATCGGCGCGCGAATGACGCAAGGCCACCTCATCGTGAGCGGTTCGGCAGGCGATCAATGCGGCTTGCAGATGGCCGGCGGCGTGTTGCGGATCGACGGCGACGCGGGCCATTTCACCGCCTGCGAAATGCATGGCGGACGGCTCACGGTGGCTGGCAATTGCGGCGATTTCGCGGCGGGCGCGCTCGCCGGCGACATGGAAGGCATGACGGGCGGCACGCTGACGATTCACGGTAACGCCGGCGCGCGGCTCGCCGACCGCATGCGCCGCGGGCTCGTGCTGGTGGGCGGCAATGCGGGCGATTTCGCAGCGTCGCGGCTCGTCGCGGGCACCATCGGCATCGCCGGTCAACTGGGCGCACACTATGCGTATGGGATGAGGCGCGGAACCCTGCTGCTCGCCCAGCGTCCCACCAGTGTGCCACCCACCTTCACCGACGGCGGCCGTGGTTTCGACGTATTCTGGTCTCTGCTCGTGCGCAGTCTCGCCAGCGAGATTGCGCCTTTCTCACAGTGGCGCGCGGCCCGTCTGCCGCGCCGCTATGCAGGCGATGTCGCCGTCGACGGACGGGGCGAAATCCTCGTGGTGGGCTAACCAAAGGAGGCAGACATGACGACCGCGCATTCTTCTTCCGCGCCCTCACGCGCCAGCGCCGCACCGCGCTACGCCGGCTCGATGATCGCACTGCATTGGCTGATCGCCTTCGGCATCATCGGCCTGCTCGCGCTCGGGCTGTATATGGTCGGACTGCCGAAGGGCCTGCCCGTCAAGGCGACGCTTCTGAACCTTCACAAGTCCATCGGACTGACGGTTTTCCTGCTGGTGCTTCTACGCATCGTGGCGCGTGTGGCCTTTCATCGGCCGCCCCCGCCGCCGATGCGACCGTGGCAACGCGCCGCCGCGCGCACTACGCAGGGCCTTTTATACGTGGCAATGGTGGCAATGCCCGTGTCGGGCTATCTGGGCTCGTCGTTCAACCGCTATGGAACGCGCTTCTGGGGTATCCCGCTGCCCAAGTGGGGCTGGGACGACGCGGGGCTGCGCGAACTGTTCTTCGGCATTCACGAAGCGACCGCCTATGTGCTGATCGCGCTGATCGCGTTGCATGTGGCGGGCGCGCTCAAGCATCAATGGATCGATCGTGACAATCTGCTCGCGAGGATGTTGCCATGAGGCGGCCGCGCTCAGCCACGCAAATTCACGCACGTGTGCGCCCGCAAGCGTCGCCGACTGTGCACGCGCTGCGCACGCGCGACGCTCAGCGCGTGTCGTTCACGGTGGCCGGAGCCGCGGACGGCGTGCCCGTCGTCGTATTGCACGGTGGTCCAGGCAGCGGTAGCCAGCCCGACGCAACGCGGCTCTTCGACTTGACGCGCTTCAAAGTCGTGCTGATCGATCAGCGCGGCACCGGTCGCTCGACGCCTCGTGGCGGCGTGCGCCATAACCGCACGGACCGGCTGATCGAAGATATTGAGGCGGTGCGTGCACGGCTCGGCATAGAACGGTGGGGCGTGCTCGGGGGCTCGTGGGGCGGGGCACTCGCGCTCGCGTATGCGGGACGGCATCCGCAATCGGTGACGGGCTTGGTGCTACGCGGCCTCTTTCTCACATCGGCGCGCGAGGTTCGAGGTCTGTTCGTCACGTCGCGCAAACGCGCGCCGTATGCATGGGCGAAGCTGTGTGCCGCCGCACGTTGCACGCAGCCTGCCGGATTGCTCGCGCGCTGCGCCGCGCGCTTGCGACGCGGCCGCGCGAGTGACGCGAGTGACGCGCAACGGCGAGCGCTCGCGCTCGCTTGGCGCGACTATGAAAACGCGGTGCTTGCCGGTGCAAGCACGCGACGCAAGCTCGTGCCAGCCAGAAGCTCACACAAGGAGAGTCGCAAGCTGGTCGACAAATATCGCATTCAGGCTCATTACCTGACGCATCGCTGCTGGCTTGGAGAGACACGACTGCTGTCGCTTGCGCGCGTCGCCGCCGCAGCGGGTGTGCCGCTTGCCGCAGTGCACGGCTCGCGCGATCCGGTGTGTCCGCCGGACAATCTGCGCCGGCTCGCGCGGGCGGTGCCCCCCGCACACGTCGAGTGCGTGCGCGCAGGCCACCTGGCAAGCGATCCCGCGTTGCGCGAACGCGTGGCTGATGCGCTCGCGGCCATGTTTCTTCCATCTACTCACGAGGGGCGCACGCTGCGCCGCGCGGCATGAAAATCAAGGTACTGGGCTCGTCGGCGGGCGGCGGCTTTCCGCAGTGGAACTGCAACTGCCGCAATTGTGACGGCGTACGGCGCGGCACGCTGAAAGCGACGCGCCGCACTCAATCGTCGATTGCGATCAGCGCGAACGGCGAAGACTGGCTGCTCGTCAATGCGTCGCCCGATCTGCTCGCGCAAATTGCCGCAAACCCCGAACTGCAGCCGGCTCGACGCGCGCGCGACAGCGGCATTGCGGCGGTGCTCGTCATCGACGCGCAGATCGATCACGTCACCGGCCTGTTGATGCTGCGCGAACGCGACACGCCGCTGCCGCTCTATGCAACCGATGCCGTCTGGCAAGATCTGACGAGCGGCTTTCCGATCGCGCCGATGCTCTCGCACTACTGCGGCGTCGAACACTGCCGCATCGCTTTGGACGGCGCGCCGCTCGCCGTCGACGCGTTACCCGGCGTGCAGATCCACGCGTTGCCGCTCTCCAGCAAGGCGCCGCCCTACTCGCCGCATCGCAACGCACCGGAGCGCGGCGACAACATCGGGCTCGTCATCACCAACCGGCAGACAGGCAAACGCGTGTTCTACGCACCGGGCCTCGGCGCGATCGAAGCACACGTGCTCGATGCGATGCGCGACGCGGATCTGCTCCTCGTCGACGGCACGCTGTGGACCGCCGATGAAATGATCCGCCTCGGCCTCTCGAAGAAAACCGCGGCGGATATGGGTCATCTGCAGCAATCCGGTCCTGGTGGCATGATCGAAGTACTGGACTCGCTTGGTGAGCAGCAGGTCCGCAAGGTACTGATCCACATCAACAACACGAACCCGATTCTCGTCGAGGACGGCGCCGAGCGCCGTATCCTCATGGAGCACGGCATTGAAGTTGCGTACGACGGCATGACGTTCGAACTATGAAGCGTGCGCAGGAAGCACTGACTGCGCACGAACCGGAGATCGCATGAACGCGAAAGACACCTTGAGTGCAGCACCGAGCAACGCTGCCGGGAGCGGCGAAAAGCCCGGCGGTGAGAAACCTGGCGACGAAGCATGGACGCGCGAGGAATTCGAAGCGCAGTTACGCGCGAAGGGCACGGCGTATCACATTCACCATCCGTTCAATGTGAAGATGAATAGCGGCGGCTGCTCGCGCGAACAGATTCGCGGCTGGGTCGCGAACCGTTTCTATTACCAGATCAATATTCCGCTGAAAGACGCAGCGGTGCTCTCCAATTGCCCGGATCGCGAGACGCGTCGCCGCTGGGTGCTGCGCATTCTCGATCACGACGGCTATGGCGACGAGGAAGGCGGCATAGAAACATGGGCGCGTCTTGGCGACGCGGTCGGCCTGTCGCGCGACGAATTGTGGTCGCTCAAGCATGTGACGCCGGGCGTGCGCTTTGCCGTCGACGCGTACGTGAATTTCGCACGCCGCGCACCATGGCAGGAATCGGTGTGTTCGTCTCTGACGGAAATGTTCGCGCCGCAAGTGCATCGCGACCGGCTCGCAAGCTGGCCCGAACACTATCCGTGGATCGAAGCGTCCGGCCTCGCGTATTTCCGCTCACGCATCACGCTCGCGCAGCGCGACGTGGAGCACGGTCTCCAAGTCACGCTCGATCATTTCACACGTCGCGAACAGCAGGAACGTGCGCTCGAGATTTTGCAATTCAAGCTCGACATTCTGTGGACCATGCTGGACTCGATCGAAAAGGCGTTTCCACAATGAACGACATGTCCAACGCGGAACGTCCCGCCCTCAACAAGCTGTTTCGCCTGCAATGGGAACCGGCGCAAGACGCTCACGTGCTGCTCTATCCGGAAGGGATGGTGAAGCTCAACCAGAGCGCGGCGGAAATTCTCAAACGGTGCGACGGCACGCGCGACATGAACGCGCTGATTGCCGATCTCGAGCAGGCGTTCAACGCCACCGGACTCGGTCCCGAAGTGCGCGCATTCGTCGCTGAAGCGCATTCACGTGGATGGCTGGAGTAGCGCGATGACCGATCTTTCGCAACCCGTTGCCGACGCACGGTCTCAAGCCGTGCCGGAGGGCGTCGCGCCGCCGCTGTGGCTGCTCGCGGAGTTGACCTACCGCTGCCCGCTGCATTGCGCGTTCTGCTACAACCCGGTCGACTATACCGATCACAGTCGCGAACTCAGCACCGAGCAATGGATCGGCGTGCTGCGCGACGCGCGCGCGCTCGGCGCCGCGCAACTCGGATTTTCGGGCGGCGAACCGCTGGTGCGCGACGATCTCGAAGTGCTGGTCGAAGAAGCACGGCGGCTCGGGTTCTACACGAACCTGATCACGTCCGGCATCGGTTTGACCGACAAGCGCCTCGGCGATCTGAAGGCAGCCGGTCTCGATCACATTCAACTGTCGTTTCAGGATTCGACGCAGGAACTCAACGACTTTCTGAGCAGCACACGCACGTTCGATCTGAAACAGCGGGTTGCCGCGTCGATCAAACGGCACGGCTTTCCAATGGTGCTGAACTGCGTGCTGCATCGCTACAACCTGCCGCACGTCGACAAGATCATCGAGATGGCACTCGCGATGGGCGCCGAATATCTGGAACTCGCGAACACGCAGTACTACGGCTGGGCGCATCAGAATCAGGCTCAACTGATGCCGACACGCGAGCAGCTCGACGAAGCAGAAGCCGTGGTGGAACGTTATCGACGCACGCATGGCGACCGGTGCAAGATTTTCTTCGTCGTGCCTGACTACTTCGAACGACGCCCGAAGCGCTGCATGAACGGCTGGGGCGCGGTCTTCCTTGGCGTAGCACCCGACGGCGCAGCGCTGCCGTGCCACGCCGCGCGCGGTCTGCCCGGACTCGTGCTGCCGAACGTCAAAGAGACGCCGCTGCGTGAGATCTGGTACCACAGCGACGCGTTCAACCGCTTTCGCGGTCTGCAGTGGATGAAAGAACCGTGCCGCAGTTGCGAGGAGAAGGAGCGCGATCTCGGCGGCTGTCGCTGCCAGGCGTATCTGCTTACCGGCGACGCAGCCAATGCCGACCCGGTTTGCGACAAATCACCGTCGCATGAAAAAGTGGTGAACGTCACGCGCCTGGCGGCATCGGCCAGCGCGCCGCGTGAGCAACCCATCCTGTTTCGGAACGACGCGAACTCGCGCAAGCTTCTGGCTGCGCAAGCGGCGGATAAGCCGCATGACGGCGGCCATCACGAGTAAGTGGCAAGGGACAGTGCTGCAGGGAACCGGAGTAACGCGCTGAAGTGCGGACTCTGATCGACCGCGTTGCATGGAGGCTGAACATGGCAGGGGCGGACATTTCAGTGTTGCTCGTCGACGATCACGCCGTGGTGCGCGAAGGCTACCGGCGTCTTCTCGAAGTGAATGCCGACGTGCACGTGTGCGGCGAGGCGGCCGACGCCACCCTCGCCTATCAGCGCTTCTGTGCGCTGCGGCCCGATGTCGTGGTGATGGACGTGTCGCTGCCGGGAGCAAGCGGCATCGAGGCGATGCGGCGCATGCTCGCGCGCGAGCCCGATGCCCGGGTGCTGATTTTCAGCGTGCATGAAGAAGCGATTTTCGTGCGCCGCGCGCTCGACGCCGGCGCGCTCGGCTATGTGACCAAGGCCAGCGCACCCGATGTACTCGTGGAAGCGGTTCGCACGATCGCGAGACGCGCGAGCTATCTCAGCCCTGACGTCTCGCAGGCGCTCGCGCTGCGCAACGCCTTCAGCGAGGGCCCGCCTGGGCGGCAGTTATCCGCGCGTGAATTCGAAGTGCTGCGTCTGCTCGTGCAGGGTTATACGCTGCCGAGCATCGCCGAAAAACTCGGTCTTAGCCAGAAGACGGTGGCCAATCATCAGTCGGTGATCCGGCAGAAGTTCGGTGCCGACAACGGCGTTCAACTCGCGCAAATGGCAAGCCGCCTCGGTCTTCAGTTCACCGGTTCGGCAAGCCCCGCCTGAGCGGGCACGCGCGCGCAAAACAGGAAGCCGCCTTCGGGCTTGCTCGCCACATGAAATTCGCCGCCGAGCGCCTCGACGCGCTCGCGCATGCCGATCAGGCCCAGCCCGTCGCGCGGTGCATCCAGATCGACACCGGGGCCGTCGTCGGCCATGGTCACGACGATTTCGTCGATCGGTTCGCTCGCCCTCGCAGTGTCTTCTGACATGTGCGCTTCGCGCGGTGCGCGCACCATGAACACCTCCACGCGGGAGTTGCGCGCAAACTTCGACACGTTCGTCAGCCCTTCCTGCACGAGCCGGTAAAGCGTAATCGTCAACGCGTCGCTAAGGCCCGAGTAGTCGCCTTCTATTGTCAGCGAGAATGACGCATCTGGCAGCCGCTCGCGCCAGCCGTCGATGCAATGTTCAAGTGCACTCGGCAAGCCGAATTCATCCAGACCGATAGGCCGCAGCCGCCGGATCATGCCGCCGATCTGACGGTACACATGGCTCGCGCTCTGCATCAGACCGAGCGATATCCGATGAACCTCCGGTTCGCGTGCCGCTGAAAGATCGCGAATGCGCGCCGCGTCGAGTGAAATGGCGTTCAGGTATTGGCCGAGTTCATCGTGCAGTTCCCGCGCGAGATGGCGGCGCTCGATCTCCTGCGCCTGCAACGCCTGATTGCCGAGACGCCGGTTGTCGGCCAGCAGACGTTCGGCCTGTTCTTCCAGCGCGCGGCTATAGGCAAGCTCGCGGCGCGTCTCGCGATAGCGCCGCCACGCGAACCAGGCGAGGCCCAAAGAGAGCACGCATAGCGTGCCCGGCAATTCGTCGAGCTGGAAGCGCTCCAGACCTCGCGTCCAGCGATACGCGTGCTCGCTGACATCGAACACCGAACTCAACACCGCAGCGAGCGTGGTCAGCGCGAGCACACATGCGAGATCGCGCGGAACCGTCGAATGCGATGGCTCGCGGCGGGCTGACGAAGGTTTGGAGGAATCGCTCGACATCACGTTTGCATTCTACTCAGGCCGGTCGGACACGAACCCTGGTTGCAACGAGTTAGGGAACGCTTCCTCGCGATTTCGGGAAAAGCTCCCGAGCTTCCGCGCGATGGCGCATGCGAAGCTTTGCACACCTTGAAAGAAAGCGCTACGCATGCCGCAACGCGGCTGCGCCATCAAAAAAGCGTCGCCCCGGCAGGAGACAGAATAATGAATATCGCATCACGCGTGCGCCGTCCCAATACCGTGCTCAAACTGCGGCGACGCGCCGGCCTGACGCTGGGATTCAGCAGCGCGCTCGCGAGCATTTCGGTCGGCGCGTGGGCTGACGGGCAACCGGCGGCCGAGGTGTCGGCAGCGGCAGCGACATCGGCAGAAGTTGTCGAGACGGGTGCAGACGGCGAGGTAACCACGCTCGCGCCGGTCGTGGTGGTCGGCACCACGCCGCTTCTCGGCATCGGCACACCGCTCGCTCAGGTTCCGGCCAATGTGCAAACGGTCCACGCGCAAGACATCGCGCAACAGCACCGCAGCACGCTCACCGATTACTTCGCGAAGAATCTGCCGAGCGTCGATATCGCCGATGCGCAGGGCAATCCGTATCAGATGAACGTCAACTATCGCGGCTTCACCGCGTCGCCGTTGCTCGGCACACCGCAAGGCATTTCGGTGTTCGTCGACGGCGTGCGCGTGAACGAGCCGTTCGGCGACGTGGTCAACTGGGACGTGCTGCCGCAGCAAGCCATCGACACGATTCAACTGATTCCGGGTTCCAATCCGACCTATGGCCTGAACACGCTCGGCGGCGCGCTTGCTATCACCACGAAGAACGGCAAGACGAGCCCCGGCGGGGAGGCCGAAGTGGCGCTCGGCTCGTGGGGCCGCAAGAGCGCGCAGATCGAGCAAGGCGGCACGATCGGACAGAACCTCGACTACTACGTGACCGGCAACGTGGCCAACGACAACGGCTGGGCCGAACAGAATGCAAGCCGCGTGCGCCAGATTTTCGGCAAGCTGCGTTATACCGATGCGGACACCACGCTGTCGCTGTCGGCGGGTGGCGCGGACAACGATCTGCACGGCACGCAGACCATTCCGCGTTCGTTTCTTGGCAACCCGAAGCAGCCGTACACCTATCCTGACCAGAACCTGAACACGGCGGGCTACCTGACGCTCTCCGGCGAACACTATTTCAGCGACAACGTGGAACTGAGCGGCAATGCGTACTACCGGCATTTCCGCAACAGCAACCTGAGCAGCAACACCAATCCGAACTTCGGCTCCATCGGGGACGACGGCGACCTCGACACCACGCAGGCGACCAACGAAAAATCCGTGGTCTCGACCGAGAGCTACGGCGCGAGCCTGCAGCTCACGTTGCTCGGCAAACTCGGCGGCATGGAGAATCAGTTCGTGGCTGGCGTGTCGGCGGACATTGCAAATTCGCGTTACACGGAATCGTCGCAAGACGCGGTGTTCACCGACTCACGCGCGACGCTCGGCATCGGCGATTTCACGCAGCAGACCGCGGCGAAAACGCATAACGGCAACTACGGCATCTACATGCAAGACACGTTGTCGCTGACGAAGCAATGGTCGCTGACGCTTGCGGGCCGCTACAACTGGGCGGATGCCACCATCGGCGACTCGAGCGGCCTTCAGCCGCAGCTGAACGGACACCATACGTTTTCCCGTTTCAATCCGGCAGTCGGCATCAACTGGAATCCGACTTCGACGTTCACGGCCTATGCCACCTACAACGAAGGCATGCGCTCGCCCACCGCGATCGAACTCGCCTGCGCGGACCCCGCCGCGCCCTGCTCGCTGCCGAACGATTTCGTATCCGACCCGGCGCTGCAACCGGTGATTTCGAAGACCTTCGAGTTCGGCGCGCGCGGACGGGTCGGTCAGGCGACGACATGGAGCGCGGCCGTGTATAGAACGACGCTCGATAACGACATAGAGTTCATCAGCAGCAACGGCGCCGCGAGCAATCGTGGCTTCTTTCAGAACGTCGGCCGCACGCGCCGGCAAGGCTTCGAGCTTTCCGGGCGCAGCCAGCTGGGCCCGCTCGCCGTGACGGCGAGCTACAGCTATATCGACGCAACCTACCGGTCGGCCTGGACGGAGAGCAGCCCGAGCAATTCGAGCGCGGACGCGAATGGCAACATTGTCGTGAAGCCGGGCGACCATCTTCCCGGAATACCGGCGAACACGGTCAAGCTGCAGCTCGACTATGCAGCCACCGCGAAGTGGAAGGTTGGCGCGAACCTCACGTGGCGCGGCGGCATCTATGCACAGGGCGACGAAAACAACCAGGACGTGAACGGCAAGATCGCCGGCTATCTGCTGATCGATCTGGATACGTCGTACCAGGTGACCAAACAGTTGCAGGTCTTCGCGAACATCACGAATCTGCTCGACAAGCGGTATGCGAGCTTCGGCACGCTAGGCGAGAACTTCTTCAACGGCCCCAATCATACGTTCGACGGCGCGAACCCGAGCAACGAGCAGTTCGTCGGGCCAGGCGCGCCGCGCGGGTTCTGGGTCGGCCTGCGCTATGCGTGGAAGTGACGCGATGCGACACGATGCATACGCGAGGCGATGACACATGATGGACCCGTCATCGCCTCGCGCATGAACGGCAGTCAGCGCGATTCGATCGAGCCGTCGCTATGCGGATAGGTAACGATTCCCCATGCGAGCGGCAACTGGCCGATCTGCGTAATCGGCTGATAGCTGCGCGCATCGAGCACATAGACGGCGTCTGAGCGCCCGCAGGCCACCAGCAGTTTCGTGCCGTCCGGCGTAAAGCTGAAGTGCCAGCAGCGTTGTCCCACCGGAACGTTGGCGAGATGCTCGTAGCTGTGGCCGTCGAACACCTGGACCGTCTTGTCGCGCGCCGCGGCGACGAAGAGCCTCTTGCCCTCCGGACCGTATGCCACGCCGTATGGACCCAGCTTGGTATCCACGGACCGGACGACCTTGAACGTGTGCGCGTCGATGACGACCAGCTTGCTCAACGACTCGAGCGTGACCACGTATTCCTTGCCGTCCGGCGACAGGCGGATGCCGCGCGGACGCCCGCCCGCCGCGAGCTTCACGGTTCTGAGCGGTGCTCCGGTGCGCGCGTGATAGACGGAAACCGTGTCGTCGCCTTCGTTCGTGACGAGCATGCTCTTGCCGTCACGCGAAAACTCGATGCCCTCGGTTTCGTGACCGCTCGTCACCGAACGCACCACGCGCCAGGTCTTCATATCGACGATCGCGATCTCGGCGGGCGGCTTGTTCGCATCGTCATCGTCGTCGGCATGCGGTTTGTTGCCTGATTCGTTGGCCGGCTTGCCGGGCTGCGGGTTCGCGGCGGGCGGCCCGCCGTCTTCGCCCGGCTCGTATGTGACGTACGCATAGCCGTTGTGCACACGCACAAACTCCGGATTCTTGCCGATTTTCACGCGCTGCACGACTTCCCCGGAAGCCGTATCGATGACTGCGAGGTCGCCGGTATTCTTGTTGGCCACCAGGAGGCGCGATCCGTCCGCATTCAGGCTCAGCCCGCGCGGACCCGCTTCGCCGACAGGAAACGTCTTCGTTAGCGTCATCTTGTCGAGGTCGATCACACCAACACCGGCCTTCTCGCTCGTCACATACGCCGTTGGCGCCGCGGCTAGCGACGGGGCGGCTGCGAATGCGGCAAAGACAGCCGCGGCAGCCGCAGCTAAAACGATGGGACGTCCCCCTGTTGTTATACGAACGCGTGTCTCCAGCATATTTTTTACTCCGTTGTGAAAGCGCTGTGCCGCGCAAGCCCGGCATTCAAGCAAAGTAGATCATTAAAGGAACGTTTGGCAACGCAGAGGGGCAGGAAATTTTCCCGAATTGACTTAGCAACTGCATTAGCCGTTCTACAACGCCGCTCCGCAGCGGAGAATGAATGCGCAGACATCGACGATGCAGCGCACGTCGCCTGCCTCTAGTCCGCTAGTTGCCTGCGTTTCGCTTTTCATGCGAAGCGACTTGAAGGAAACGGTATGCAGCACTATGGTGTCGCGAATGTCTGGCAGAGCGGCGATCTCGTCACACGCGCGATCCTCGGCACGCTTTTCATCATGTCCATCGTGTCGTGGACGGTCATCGTCGTCAAGCTGTGGCATGTCATGCGCATCAAGCGTGTGACCGGCCGCACCGACGCATTGTTCTGGCAAGCGGACAGCTTCGAACACGGGCTCGAAGACCTGGGCGGCCTCGATAGTTATAGTGGCGACGCATCGGCGGCAGTGCTGCGCGACAATCCTCTTCTGGCGCTTGCTGTGGCAGCCGCGGAAGCCGCGGCTCATCACCGGCAAAACCGGCCGCATCTGCAAGACCGCATCGGCGTGTCGGACTGGATTGCGCGCCGCCTGCAGGGCACCATCGACGACATCATCGCCCATATGCAAAGCGGTCTCGCCGTGCTGGCGTCGATCGGCAGCACAGCGCCGTTCGTCGGCCTCTTCGGTACCGTGTGGGGCATTTACCATGCGCTGATCGTGATCGGCGAAACGGGACAGGCATCGATCGATCATGTTGCCGGACCGGTCGGCGAGTCGCTCATCATGACTGCGTTCGGGCTCTTTGTCGCAATACCCGCGGTGCTCGGGTACAACGGCCTCACGCGCGCGAACAAGTCGATCGTCACCCGGCTCAAGCGCTTTGCGCATGGATTGCACGCGTACTTCGTCACCGGCCTGCAACTGCCGCGCGCGTGACCCGATAGCGCACGAGCATGCCGCTCACGCGGCGCGCTCGCAGCGTTGAAAGCCGTTAAAGGATCGGTTATCGCGGTCCAAAGAAACTCTGAGTTCAAATTGCCGTGTCGCTCCGCTATCGTGACTGCACACCGGCGACATGCATGACGCCGCTCTGCAAACATGAAGAGGACTGGCTCATGCAAGCCTTGATCTTCGATGTGGACGGCACACTTGCCGATACCGAAAGCGCGCACCTGCACGCGTTCAATGCGGCATTCGCGGAAGCCGGTCTCGACTGGCACTGGGACGAAGCGCTCTACTCGCGTCTTCTCGCTGTAGCGGGTGGCAAGGAGCGTCTGCTGCATTACTGGCGCATTGCCGACCCGCAGGAAGCCGAGGGCTCGGGCGTGAGCCGCGTCATCGACACGGTGCACGCGATCAAGACCCGTCATTACGCGGCCCGCGTGCGCAACGGCGGGTTGCCGTTGCGGCCCGGCATTGTGCGGCTGATCGACGAAGCCGCCGAGGCCTCCATTCCCGTGGCAATCGCGACGACCACCACGCCGGCTAATCTCGATGCGCTTCTACAAGGTCCGTTCGGCACCGATTGGCGGAGCCGTTTCGCTGCGATCTGCGACGCGAGCACCACGCAGAAAAAGAAACCTGCGCCCGATGTCTACCTCGACGCGCTTCGGCAACTCGGTCTGCCAGGCGCGGCTTGCATGGCGTTCGAAGACTCCGCCAACGGTCTGCGGGCCGCGCGCGCGGCGCTGATACCGACTGTCGTAACACCGACCGCATACACATCGCAGGATTCCTTCGACGGCGCGTTAGCCGTGCTGCCTCATCTCGGCGATCCTCATACGCCGATCCCATCCGGAACGGCAGGCGAGCGGCCCGCATGGGTGGACCTCGACACGTTGCGCCGCTGGCACCGCAATGCGTTGAACGAGGCCGCTGCCGTATGAGCGCGCAACCTGTTTTATCGCCGCAAGCGCGAACACGTGCCGTGCTGATCGACCTCGACGGCACGATGGTTCACACCGCGCCGGATATCGTCGAAGCGGCGAGCCGCATGCTCGCCGACTTCGGTCGGGCGCCGTTGCCATTCGACACGGTCAGCAGCTTTATCGGCAAAGGTGTTCCGAACCTCGTTCGACGCACGCTCGAAGCGGCGGCGCTGGAGCGGCAAGTAGCTATGAGCGACGGGCTGGCGACTTTTCATCGGCACTATGAGCAGACCAATGGCAAGCATGGCCATGTGTTTGCGCACGTCGCCGCGGGTCTCGGCAAGCTTCGACAGCTCGGCTACCGGCTTGCATGCGTCACCAACAAACCCGAGGCCCTTGCAGCGCCGTTGCTGCTGATGACAGGCCTTGCGGATCATCTCGACCTGCTGGTCGCAGGCGATTCGATCGAGCGCATGAAGCCCGATCCCGAACCGCTGTTGCACGCTTGCCGATTGCTGGGCGTAGATGTGGAGTGCAGCGTGCTGGTCGGCGATTCTCCGGTTGACGTTAGCGCGGCGCGAGCCGCCGGCATGCCGGTGTTCATCGTGAGCTACGGGTATGGAGGCCCGGATGGCCCCGAGGCGTTGCAATGCGATGCGCTGATCGATTCGTTTGCGAAACTGCCTGCTCTGCTTCTTCCGCACTAGAACCTGCGACGGACACCGGCAAGCGCCCACGCTTGCGAATCGGTGCCCGTTGTAGTCCCACTTCGCGTGCCTGACCGGTATCCATCGTCTTTGCCCGGTTCCTCAGCGGCGCACGTGTCCGCACCGCTGGCCGATTTCACCGCGAATGCTGGCTCTCCCACATACCGGCGGCTTACAGGTTGTCATGCTGACAACTCAGGCGCGCGCGCGAAAGGAGGTCGCCATGTCGGTTTATGTAGATGAAGGGTTCCGGCCCTGTGTCACGGAGTGCGCGACGGTCGCGTTCAGAGTGTGCCGTGACGACCGGGCGCAGATTTTCGAAGTGAGCGCGGATGCGTTGATCGCCTTTTGCGGCGCGGCAAGCGCGCGAAAAAAAGACTTACTGCTCGCATTCGAAGGCGCGCAAAACGAGATTCTCACCGTGGCCGCCCAAAGGTGGACCTTCACGCCGAGCGAGCCCGTTCGGCTGGGTGTCGACGAATTCCGTATGATCTTGCATTAGTATGACCACGCATTAGTCAGCAAAATAGGTAAGCAAGACTCGCGTCATGACCTGGATCGCCGCCCTGCCGATGTACAACGTCACGCCCTCGCTCGAGACCGAGTGGCGCGGGTGGCTTTCCGACGTCTTGCGCATGGTCAAGCCCGCGTGCCGCATCGTCGAACCCGACGAAGAATTGCACGGCTTCTGGCGCCGGCCCAATCTGTTGATGTCTCAAACCTGCGGCTATCCGTTGATGCACGGCTTGCACGAACAGGTGCAGTTGATCGCCACGCCGCGCTTCGACGCGCCTGGTTGCGAAGGCGCGCATTACGCGAGCGTGCTCGTCACGCGCTCGGACGCGCCGTTCGATACGCTCGCGTCGCTGCGAGGCGCACGCGCCGCCTACAACCAGGACGATTCGAACAGCGGCATGAATGCGCTACGCCACGCGGTCGCGCCGCACTCGCACGAGGGTGCGTTCTTCCGCGCTGCGGTCCGCACCGGTTCGCATGTCGGCTCGCTACGCGCCGTCGCGGAGAACCGGGCGGATGTCGCCGCGATAGATTGTGTGACGTTCGCTTTTGTCTGCGATGAAATGCCGGACCTCGCACGGCGAGTCAGGCGCATAGGCATGACAGCGGCCTCGCCGGGTCTGCCTTTAATCGCATCGGACACGGTGCCCGCCGCAACGGTGGAAGCGTTGCGAGAGGCGCTTAACGAAGCGCTCGCACTGCGGCCCGATCGCGCAAGACGCCTGCGTTTGCAGGGCTTTTCCACGTTGCCGCTCGACGACTATAAACGCATTGCGCAACTGGAAAACGAGGCGCGCGCGGCCGGGTATACGCGCCTCGGCTGAGGTTTCGTTGCGGCTTTAACGCAGCCGGAAATGATCGCGCCTATTGCACGTCCAGCACCAGAAGCTGTGCACCATCGGCCACCTGATCGCCAACCGCATACAGCACTTCAGACACCGTGCCTGCTGCCGGTGCGCCGATCGTGTGCTCCATTTTCATCGCTTCCATCACGATTAGCGGCGTGCCTTTCTCCACCACCGCGCCCGGCTCGACCAGGACCGCGATGACCTTGCCGGGCATCGGCGCGGTCAAGCGGCCTTCGCCATGTTCGGCGTCCGCGGCATGTGCGAGCAGGTTCTGCCACTCGAAGGCCAGCGCGTGACCGAGGCAGAACACATGGAACCTATCGCCGTCGATGAACACACGGCCCGTGGCGCGCGCATCGCCTATCGTCGCGCGGTACTCATGCAAGCCCGCGCCGCTGGACCATGAGAAAGCTTCGCGCACGCCGTCGTGTTCAAGCGTTTGCGTCGCGCCGTCGCGTGCAAAAGCGACGGTGAACGGGCTGCCGGTTTCCCCGCTGCTTTCGATAGCGAGCCAGCCCAGCGTTTGTGTGAAGCCACTGTTCAGGCGCCAGTGCGATAGCGCGTCCCACGGCGACGCGCCGTGCGCGGTGCCGCCCTCGCGCGTGAGCAGAGCGGCGCACGCGAGCGCGAGCGCTTCCTTGAACGGCTTCTTTACAGGCGCGAACAACGCCTCGTGATGCCGCTCGATCAGGCCCGTATCGAGGTCCCCCGTTGCGAACGGCTCGCTCTCGACAATGCGTTGCAGGAACTCGACGTTGGTGTGCGGACCGACCACCTCACACGCGTGCAGCGCACGGCTCATTCGCGCGAGCGCTTCCTCTCGCGTCGCGCCGTGTACGATCAGCTTCGCGATCATCGGATCGTAGAACGGCGTGATCGTGTCGCCCTCGCGCACGCCGCTGTCGATGCGCACGGGCGCCTTGCGGCTTTCGCCCGCGCCGGCATGGATCGTGAATTCCACGCCTTCAGGCATGCGCAAATGCTTGAGCGTGCCGGTCGAAGGCAGAAACCCGCGCGCCGGATGTTCGGCGTAAATGCGCGCCTCGATTGCGTGGCCGTCAATCTTCAACTGGTCCTGCGTGAGCGGCAGCGGTTGGCCGGCGGCGACGCGCAGTTGCCATTCCACCAGGTCCTGACCCGTGATCATTTCCGTCACCGGGTGCTCGACCTGCAAGCGGGTGTTCATCTCCATGAAATAGAAGTCGCCCGTGGCCGTCATGATGAATTCAACGGTACCGGCACCCACGTAGTTCACGGCGCGCGCGGCGGCCACTGCGGCCTCGCCCATTTCGCGCTTGATTTGCGCGGACAATCCCGGCGCGGGCGCTTCTTCCAGCACCTTCTGATGACGCCGCTGCACCGAGCAGTCGCGGTCAAACAGATAAACCGCGCCGCCGTGACGATCCGCGAAGACCTGCACTTCGACGTGACGCGGCCGCGTCAGATACTTTTCAATCAGCACTCGATCGTTGCCGAAACTGCTTGCCGCCTCGCGCTTGCACGAAGCGAGCGCCGCGAGGAAGTCTTCGCCGCGCTCGACGACACGCATGCCCTTGCCGCCACCGCCCGCACTCGCCTTGAGCAGCACCGGATAGCCGATCGCATCCGCTTCGCGATGCAATAGTTCGGGGTTCTGATCATCGCCGTGATAACCGGGAACGAGCGGCACCGCCGCCGCGTGCATCAGTGCCTTTGCCGCGGCTTTCGAGCCCATCGCCGCGATCGCTTCGACCGGCGGTCCAATGAACACAATGCCGGCGGCTTCGCATGCATGCGCGAAGTCTTCGTTCTCCGACAGAAAGCCATAGCCGGGGTGCACGGCCTGTGCGCCGGTTGCGCGCGCCGCCTCGATAATGCGCGCTACGCGCAGATAACTTTCCGCCGCGGTCGCGCCGCCGATATGCACGGCTTCGTCGCAGGCGCTGACGTGCTTTGCATCGGCGTCCGCGTCTGAATAAACGGCCACACTCGCAATGCCGAGCCGCTTGCAGGTCGCCGCGACGCGGCACGCGATCTCGCCCCGGTTTGCAATCAGGATCTTGTTGAACATGAGTTGTCTCGATCTCGGGATATTCTTCTGGTGAAGGCCTGCGGGCGCCTCGGAATGTCAGTAAGCCGCGCTTCAATCACGCCAGGCAGGCGTGCGCTTTTCAAGGAACGACGCGACGCCTTCGCGGCCTTCCGCGCCGGCTCGCGTGCGCGCGATGCGCGCGGCCGTATCTTCGATCAGTGCATCGTTCAACTCGCGGCCCGCCATGTCCTGCACGAGCCGCTTGCAATTGCGCACCGCTTGCGGACCGTTCGCGCACAGCGTTTGCGCGATCTGCTGCACGGTGGCATCCAGTTGCCCGGCGCTGACCGCTTCGCCGACGAACCCGAGGCGCAGCGCCGTCGCGCAGTCGAACTGCTCAGCGGTGATGAAATAACGGCGCGACGCCTGCTCGCCCAACGCGCGAACCACGTAGGGCGCGATAGTCGCCGGAATGAGCCCTAGCCGCGCCTCCGACAGGCAGAAGCGAGCGCTTTCCACCGCCACCACGATGTCGCACGCCGAGATGAGTCCCATGCCGCCCGCATAGGCGTCGCCATTTACACGGGCGATTACCGGCTTGCTGCAACGATAGATGGACGACAGCATGCTCGCGAGCAGCATCGCGTCGGCGCGGTTCTCCTCGTCGGAGTAGGCGGCCATCTTCTTCATCCAGTTCAGATCGGCGCCCGCGCAAAAAGCCTTGCCGTTTGCGGCCAGCACGACCGCGCGCACGTCGTCGCGCGTGTCCAATGCCGTGAAGGCCGATGTCAGTTCGGCGATCATCGTTTCGTTGAACGCGTTGCGCACGTCCGGACGATTCAGCGTAACGGTTGCAACGTGCCCGGCGAATTCGACATTCAGTGTTTCATAGTGCATCGTGGCGGCTCCCATGCGTCGTGCTGCGTCACATCCGGAACACGCCGAAGCGCGTATCTTCGATCGGCGCATTCATCGCAGCCGACAGACCGAGACCGAGCACGTCGCGTGTTTGCGCCGGGTCGATGACGCCGTCGTCCCAAAGACGCGCGCTCGCATAGTACGGATGGCCCCGATGCTCGTATTGCTCGCGAATCGGCTGTTTGAAGGCCTCTTCTTCGTCGGCGCTCCATGAGCCGCCTCTGCCTTCGATACCGTCGCGCCTGACCGTAGCCAGGACCGACGCCGCCTGTTCGCCGCCCATTACCGAAATGCGAGCGTTCGGCCACATCCACAGAAAACGCGGCGAGAACGCGCGACCGCACATGCCGTAATTGCCCGCGCCGAAAGAGCCGCCGATGATCACCGTGAACTTCGGCACTTTCGCCGTGGCCACTGCCGTTACCATCTTTGCGCCGTTACGTGCGATGCCTTCGTTCTCGTACTTGCGGCCCACCATGAAGCCTGTGATGTTCTGCAGAAATACGAGCGGGATCTTGCGCTGGCAGCACAGTTCGATAAAGTGCGTGCCCTTCAGCGCGGACTCGGAAAACAGAATGCCGTTGTTTGCAATGATGCCGACCGGATGGCCCCAGATATGCGCGAAGCCGCACACAAGCGTGGTGCCGTAACGTGCCTTGAATTCGTCGAATGCAGAGTCGTCGACAATGCGCGCGATCACCTCGCGGATATCGAACGGCTTTCTCGTATCCACGGGAATCACGCCGTACATGCTTTTCACGTCGTAGCGCGGCGGCTTCGGCTCCTGCAACATGAGCGCCACGTGCTTCGTGCGGTTCAGATTGCCGACGATGCTGCGCGCAATCGCCAATGCATGTGCGTCGTTTTGCGCGAGATGATCGACCACGCCGGACAGACGCGTATGCACGTCGCCGCCGCCGAGGTCTTCCGCGCTGACCACTTCGCCGGTTGCGGCTTTCACGAGCGGCGGACCGCCGAGAAAGATGGTCCCCTGGTTCTTCACGATGATCGATTCATCGCTCATGGCCGGGACATAGGCGCCGCCTGCGGTGCATGAGCCCATTACCACCGCAATCTGCGGAATACCCGCTGCAGACAGATTTGCCTGGTTGTAGAAGATGCGGCCAAAGTGGTCGCGGTCGGGAAACACGTCGTCCTGATTCGGCAGATTCGCGCCGCCCGAGTCGACGAGATACACGCACGGCAAGTGGTTTTCCGCCGCGATTTCCTGCGCACGCACGTGCTTCTTGACCGTGACCGGATAGTACGTGCCGCCTTTGACCGTCGCATCGTTGCAGACGATCACGCACTCGTGGCCCGCAATCCGTCCGATACCGGTGATCACGCCGGCGCCCGGCGCGTCGTCGTTATACATGCCGTAAGCTGCGAGTTGCGAGAACTCCAGAAACGGGGTGCCCGGATCGAGCAGCTTTTCGATGCGCTCGCGCGGCAGCAATTTGCCGCGCCCTGTGTGCTTTTCGCGTGCTGCCTGCCCGCCGCCCAGCGCGAGCTGTTCGACCTTCGCACGAAGATCGGCGACCAGCGCCTCGAGCGCCGCCGCGTTCGCGCGGAAGTCGTCGGAGCGCGGGTTCAGCTTGGATTCGATGATCGGCATTGCGTGGCTTCTCCTGTGTCGATCGGAGAATCGGAGTCGGCGCTTTAGCGCTTACTGCGATCTCATGCCGCTTGTTTGGAAGTTGGCGCGTGAACGCTTACGCAGTCTCGGCAAACAGCTCGCGGCCAATCAGCATGCGGCGGATTTCGCTCGTGCCCGCGCCGATTTCATACAGCTTCGCGTCGCGCCACAAACGCCCGACCGGATACTCGTTGATATAGCCGTTGCCGCCGAGAATCTGGATCGCTTCGCCCGCCATCCATGTCGCTTTTTCGGCCGTGTAGAGGATCACGCCCGCGCAATCCTTGCGGACCTGGCGCACGTGCGCGGTGCCGAGCGTGTCCAGTTGACGGCCAACCGCGTAGAGATACGCGCGGCACGCCTGCAGCGTGGTGTAGAGATCGGCAACCTTGCCCTGAATCAGCTGGAATTCGCCGATCGATTGACCGAACTGCTTGCGGTCGTGAATGTACGGCACGACCGCATCCATCACCGCAACCATGATGCCCGTGGGGCCGCCCGCGAGCACCGCACGCTCGTAGTCGAGGCCGCTCATGAGTACTTTCACTCCGCCGTTCAATTGTCCGAGAATGTTTTCCTCGGGCACTTCCACGTCCTGAAAGACGAGCTCGCCCGTGTGCGAGCCGCGCATGCCGAGCTTGTCGAGCTTTTGCGCAACCGAGAAACCCTTCATGCCTTTTTCAACGATAAACGCGGTAATGCCACGCGAATTCGCTTCGACATCGGTCTTCGCGTAGACGACCAGCGTATCGCAGTCCGGACCGTTGGTAATCCACATTTTCGTGCCGTTCAGCACATAGCGGTCGCCCTTCCTGTCGGCGCGCAGCTTCATGCTGACCACGTCCGAACCCGCATTGGGCTCGCTCATTGCAAGCGCGCCGACGTGTTCGCCCGACACGAGTTTCGGCAAGTACTTCTGCTTTTGCGCCTCAGTGCCGTTGCGATGAATCTGGTTCACGCACAGATTCGAATGCGCGCCGTATGAAAGACCGACCGAAGCGGACGCGCGCGAGATCTCCTCCATTGCGACCATGTGCGCGGTGTAACCCATGTTGGCACCGCCATATTCCTCCGAGACCGTCATGCCGAGCACGCCGACATCGCCGAATTTGCGCCACAGGTCCATCGGGAACTGGTCCGTGCGATCGATCTCAGCCGCGCGCGGCGCGATTTCTTTCGCAGCGAATCCCGCGATGCTGTCACGCAGCATTTCGATTTCTTCGCCGAGCGGGAATTGCAATCCGGGCAGGTTGCTCATTGCGGTGTCTCCAGAGTTCATTGGCGGCCGGACAACGATGCCGGCGAATCCGATCGCGGCCAGGCGGACGGCGGCCGCCTGCTGGGCCGCGTCTCTCGCCATACCTGAGGCGCGCGACGTTCAAGACGCATTTCACGCTAGATTTACGTAAGCGTCAATAGGTATTTCTGAGTCTCACTCAGAAACCCATCGGATCGGTTCATGGCCGCTGATGCTGTGATAGCATGGGCTCAATGTGGCGTTTTTAGCCGAACCCTTCCAGTAAATTGACTTCGACTCATATGACGGTTGCTCTCAAGACCGAATTGCCCGCATCGCGCCGCCAGCCGGCCGGGCGCAAGTCGCAGCAGCGGGTCAAAGAGATTCTTCAGGCGGGCCGCGACGTGTTCTCCGAGAAGGGCTACGAACGCGCCACGACCGCCGAGATCGCCCAACGCCTGGGCGTTTCCGAGGCGACCGTCTTCAGCTACTTTCGCGGCAAGCGCGAGTTGTGCGCGCGCGTTATCGGCGACTGGTACGACGAGATCATCGACGCAATCGAATCCGGACTGCCGCGCGACGGCACGGTGCGCCAGCAGTTCGCGTTTATCGTGCGGACGCATTTGCGGCTGATGCTCGTGAACGGCACCGACCTCTGCGCGCTGGTGTTGTCGGAAGGACGCGCGCGTCATCATGAGTTGAGCGAGGCGCTGACCGAGTTGCAGCGCCGCTATACCGCGCCGCTAATGCGCGTTCTGGCTCAAGGCCAGGAAAGCGGCCAGATTCGCGCGGACATACCTTTGCGCCTGTTGCGCTCCATGGTGTTCGGGCCAATGGAACATGTGTTGTGGGACGCGACGCTCGCGAACCGGCACACCGACATCGAAGCAACCGCGGATCAGTTGATAGACGTACTGTGGGCCGCGTTGACACCGCCCGATCTCGCGGTGAATGCATTGCAACAGTTCAGGGCGGAAGTGGCGGAAGCAAACCGTCGTTTCGAGGAAGCCACGCGTGAGGCCGCTGCGCGCAACGCCGATCCGGCAAGCGGCGAATAGCGTCTGGCGTTTCGGTTTCTGTTTCCCCTACTATTCGTAGTTCTCGCGAGTTCTGTCTGGTGGCGAAAAAGACGCTAATCTACCGGTCTCACGGTAGATAAAGCGCAGCCAAAAGGAGAACACCAGGTGGCAGATCTCAAGCCCGCGAAAGCCGCAAAATCTTCAACGAGCGCAAAGACTACGAAAGCTGCGAAGGCCGGCAACGTCAGGATCGGCATAGGAGGCTGGACCTATGCGCCGTGGCGCGGCACGTTCTACCCTGAAGATCTCACGCAAAGCCGCGAACTCGAGTACGCGAGCCGGCATCTCAGTTCAATCGAAATCAACGGCACCTTTTACGGTTTGCAAAAGCCGGCGAGCTATGAAAAGTGGTACCAGGAAACGCCAGACGACTTCGTTTTTTCGCTGAAGGCGCCGCGCTACTCGACCAACCGCAAAGTACTCGCGGAGGCCGGCGAAACCATCGAACGTTTCTTCGCAAGCGGCGTGCTGCTTCTCAAACAGAAGCTCGGGCCCATCAACTGGCAGTTCGCGCCGACCAAGAAGTTCGACAGCGAAGATTTCGAGGCCTTCCTTAAACTGCTGCCGGCGAGCATCGAAGGCATAAAGCTTAGGCATGCAATCGAAGTGCGCAACGACAGCTTCAAGACACCGGAATTCATCGCGCTTGCGCGTAAATACAAGGTCGCAGTCGTGCTGGCCGGCGACAGCGAGTACCCGCAAATCGCGGATATCACCGCGCCGTTCGTCTACGCCCGCATCATGGGTACAACCGATAAACAGGCGAAGGGCTACGCGACCAAAACCCTCGACGCATGGGTCGAACGTGCTCGGCAACTGGCTGCGGGCACGACGCCCGCCGATCTGGAAACGTGCGCCGAGCCGCCCGCAAAAGCGGTTCCACGCGATGTTTATCTCTACGTGATCAGCGGCTTCAAGGAACGCAATCCGGCCGCTGCAATGGCGTTGATCGAGCGGCTTTGAGCGGCGCCGTTTCGGCGGCGGCATGCGAGTGTCATAATCCCGGCAGCGAACCACACGCGACGACACTACATTCAAGGCCGCGAGGCCACCTCACATTGAAAGTCCGGGAGAATACCTTGAGCGCCATCGACAATCCTCTGCACGACCGGGAAGTCGGCTCGGCCGACGCCACGCAGGACACTACGCGCATCGACGACGTTCGCATCGGCGCGGTCCGTCCGCTGATTTCCCCTGCGCTGTTGCAGGACGAATTGCCCGTGCCCGCCACCGTGCAATCGCTCGTGGAAAAGACACGCGCGGAAATCGCCGACGTCCTGCACGAACGCGACGACCGGCTGGTGATGATCGTCGGGCCCTGCTCGATCCACGACCATGACCAGGCGATCGAATACGCACACAAGCTGAAGGCTGCGGCCGATGCGTACAAAGACGACCTGCTGATCGTGATGCGCGTGTACTTCGAAAAGCCGCGCACTACGGTGGGCTGGAAAGGCTATATCAACGATCCGCGCCTGGACGGCAGCTTCCGTATCAACGAAGGCCTGCGTCGCGCGCGGCAATTGCTGCTCGACATCAACGGCCTGGGCTTGCCTACCGCCACCGAATTCCTCGATCTGCTCAGTCCGCAATACATTGCCGATCTGATCGCGTGGGGCGCAATCGGTGCACGTACAACGGAAAGCCAGAGTCATCGTCAACTGGCTTCGGGGCTCAGTTGTCCGATTGGTTTCAAGAACGGCACAGACGGCGGCGTACAGATTGCCGCTGACGCCATCGTGGCCGCTCGCGCCAGCCACGCGTTCATGGGCATGACCAAGATGGGCATGGCAGCCATCTTCGAAACGCGCGGCAACGACGACGCCCATGTGATTTTGCGCGGCGGCAAGAAAGGACCGAACTACGACAGCGCGTCGGTCGCCGCGAGCTGTGCCGCACTCAAGTCAGCGGGTCTGCGCGAACAGGTGATGATCGACTGCTCGCACGCGAATTCGGGCAAATCGCATTTGCGTCAACTGGACGTGGTGCAGGACGTAGCGCAACAACTTTCCGCGCAGGAGCGCCGCATTATCGGCGTCATGCTTGAAAGTCATCTGGAAGAAGGCCGTCAGGATCTGAAGGCAGGAGAGCCGTTGCGTTACGGCGTGTCGATTACAGATGCTTGCGTAAGCTGGGCGCAAACCGAACCGGTGCTCGAGACACTTGCCGACGCGACACGCAAGCGCCGCGCGAGCTGATCGAGGACACGCGTGATAACTGCATGCAGCAAGCAGGCACACGCGCCGCGCCATCCGCCGATGGATTCGTCCTACCGGGGCTGGGCAGCGCGTGATTCCTCACACCCGAGGCATCGCTCGCGCCGCGCCATGACAGCGCATTGCGGATGCTCCGGCGTGAAGCGCGTTGCATTACGACGCGTTGACGGCTTCCTTGAACGCCTTGCCTGCGGTGAACTTCACCGTCTTGGCAGCAGCGATCTGGATCTCGGCGCCCGTCGACGGATTGCGGCCCACGCGTGCTGCGCGCGCGCCGGTCGAGAAAGAACCGAAACCGACCAGTTGCACCGTATCGCCACCAACAACGGCTTTGGTCACCGCTTCAACGATAGCGTCGATGGTTTGGCCGGTGGCCGCTTTGCTTTCGCCCGTTGCTGCGGCGACTGCATCAATCAGTTCCTGTTTGTTCATAGCACTTCCCGTATGGTAATCATGGAACCGGCGCTACATCTGTCGCGCCGGGACCGACACACTAACGCATAGGCGCGCTTTCGCGCAAACCCTGCGTGTAAGCCTTGTATCACCCGCCCACAGCCGATTTGACGAATTTGTGCGGCAAAGTGCCCTAAGAATCGCGTGCTTACGTGTATTGCCCGCTTGGCCGGCATCGGTCGCGTATCACAATCCGTTGCAATTTCAGTGCTTTAGCGCGACGCAAAAGGGTCGTGGACAAGTTTTTGCTTTGGCGGAGTACTCCATCGGCTACCGTGATTCGGGCAGCGCCGAGCGGGTTTTGAGTTTGCAATCGGGAGAAAGAAAAAAATGAATTTTCGCCATATAGCAACATGTGCACTCGTCGGCGCGCTCTTATGCACGACCGTCTCAGCCGAAGAAAACAGCTGCGCGACGTTGGCGGGAACGACGAATTCGACTTCGCTCCAGCCGTTCCGGGTGCGCGACGGCGAACCCGTCGACCTGATCAGCGGCGCAAAAACAGTGCACGGCAAGCTGCTTCTATTCGGCGAAAACGGCGTGTTTCGCGCTTACTGGCAAGCGGAAAACGGCGCCGAAAAATATGTGCTGGCGAATGCCGGCGACAATGCAGTGCGCCTCATATCCACTCCTCCGCAAGGTAATCCGGCCGCGCAAGGCGAACCGGGCACCACCCTCGGACCATTGCAAGTACTGTCCTGTCCCAAGCTTTGAAGGCCGCCTCAAGGTCAAAGTTACCCACAAGGAGCCCGAAGCGCCTGCCGCCTAAGGTCGCGCAGGTCTTAATTACCGGACCACGGTGAATGCTGGACGACGCATCAAATGCATCCAGCGCACTCTCGCGCACTCAAGGTCTGATCAGTATGTGCCGATATACCAGGCTGCGTATGCGGCGCAAACGTTAAGGGACAGGAATGGTTGGACTAGCCACTTTGAGGCAGGCATTTTCCGGGGCGGACACAGACCCCGATCTCGTGCGTTCGCAGCTCCAGGCGGTCGGCCGCCAGATTCCGCTTCTTTACTTCATCCTGTTCGTCAATACGCTGGCAGTCACGGTCACGCACGTGCATAGTGCGCCGGCACGGCTTTCGATCTACGCGCCGGGCGCGCTGTGCACGTTGTGCGTCGTGCGATGCATACGGTGGTGGCGCGCGCGGCATCGCGTGCTGACGCATGAAAAAGCCGTGCCCGAGGTACGCAAGCTCGTCTGGCTCTCGAGCTCATTCGGCATTGCCTTTACCACCTGGTCGCTGTTGCTGCTGCCGTACGGCACTGCGTACGAGCAGGCGCAGGTTGCGTTCTACATGGCGACTACCGTGGTCGGCTGCGTGTTCTGCCTGATGCACTTGCGCGTGGCCGCCCTGCTGCTTCTGTCCATAGTGATCCTAAGTTTTTCGACGTTTCTCGTCTTCACGGGATCGCCGGTGTTCATCGCGATGGCGATCGATATGACGCTCGTCGGACTTGCACTCGCTTTTATCATCGAGCTGTATCACCGGACATTCTCCGGCGTCGTATATGCGCAGCGCGAATTGCAGGCGAGTCAGGAGAAAACTCAAAGGCTCAGCGACGAGAACTTTCGCCTTGCGAGCATCGACAGCCTGACCGACCTGCCCAACCGCCGCAGCTTCTTCGCTTCGCTGCGGGCGTTGTCCGAGCAGGCGCTTGCCACCGGCGACGGCTTCAATGTCGGCCTCATCGATCTGGACGGCTTCAAGCAGGTCAACGACATTTACGGCCACGCAAGCGGCGACCTCGTGTTGCAGGAAGTCGGCTTGCGACTGCTCGCGCTGGCCGAGCCCGGCATCTTCTTCGCACGGCTTGGCGGCGACGAATTCGGCGTGCTCGCCCAACACACGCAGTCGAACGAAACGCTATTCGAACTAGGCCAGCGCATTTGCAACTCGCTGAGTCAACCGTATCGTGTGGCAGGCAATATTGCGGAACTGTCGGGCACGATCGGCTGGGCCGCGTTCCCGGATGCGGGCAAAACCGTTACCCAGGTATTCGAGCGCGCGGACGCGGCGCTTTATGTCGGCAAGGAAAGCCGACGCGGCACGGCTGTGATCTTCTCGACCGAGCACGAAACACGTATCCGGCGTTCGAGCCTGGTTACGCAGGAGCTGCGTCACGCCGAACTGGAGTCGGAACTCTTTCTGGAGTTTCAGCCGATTTCCGATGTCGTCACGATGCGAACCATCGGTCTCGAAGCACTGGGGCGGTGGCACAACCCAAGACTCGGCGCGGTCAAGCCGGAAGAGTTCATCCGGATCGCGGAACGAACCGAGATCATTCTGCGCATCACCGAGGTGCTGCTACACAAGGCGCTCGCCGAGGTGCCGCACTGGCCGAGCGAGCTCTATCTGTCGTTCAATCTCTCTGCAATCGACATTTCGACGTCCGCACGAGCGCGCCGCCTGATCGACATTGTCGCGGCAAGCGGCGTGCCGCCACATCGCGTGTCGTTCGAGATCACCGAAACTGCGCTCACTCGCGATTTCGAGCAAGCGCGCTCGGCCCTCACGATGATCAAGCAGGCCGGTTGCCGCGTTTCTCTCGACGACTTCGGCACCGGCTATTCGAGCCTGAGTTACGTGCACCGTCTGCCCTTCGATTCGATCAAGATCGACCGTAGTTTCATGACCGACGTGGATTCGAACAGCGCGTCAAAGAAGATCGTCAAATCGGTGCTCGACCTGTGCAAGAACCTCGGACTCGAATGCGTGGTTGAAGGACTCGAAACGTCGTCACAGGCGGAAGTAGTCAAGGCACTGGGCGCTCGCGCAGTGCAAGGCTACCTGTTCAGCCGGCCCATGCGTTCGGGCGCGGTCTCGGGCTATTTGCAGGCAGCACAGGAGCAACGCCGCGTGGAAGACGGGGCCGCATAATCGCAACGGTCCCCAAAGGACGCCGCGCGACGCGGCGCAACCAGAGCTAACGCAGCGCGGTGTTGTACTCGAGTTTCGGGTACCAGTCGCTGCCCCGACCGCCGGGCGTCATGTCGAGCACGGTCCAAAGAGGCATCACGTCGGGTGCGCCTCGCGGGTCCTGCCCGGGGTCGGCCGTCCACGGACCCATCTCCGCTGCCCAGAAGTGCCGTACCGTACCGCCGGACCGCGTGAATACGTTGAACGCGGGAACGTCGTCGCCATCCGGATCTTCGCCCGCATAGTCGCGATTGAATGTATTGCCTGCCGACGAATACAACCGCAAATGACGCCAGCCTCGCTCTTTCGCGAAGGCGACGAGCTTCTCTATCGGCGAGCGGCCGATCACCGCGAACGCGACACGTTGCAACATGTCGGGCATTTCGCCGTCGTAGGCGCTCACAAGCGACGTACACATCGGGCAAGGCCGCTCGCGCCCGGGACCGAACATCCAGTTATACGTGACGAGCGTATCGTGCCTGCCGAACATGTCGGAAAGCGTAACGGCGCCGCTCTCCCCTTCGAAACGATAGTCTTCCGGTACGATGCCGCCCGGCGGCAACGAGCGACGCTGCGCGGCAACACGTTCGATATGACGGCGCAGTTCTATTTCTTCGGCGAGCAGATCGTTGCGCGCGCGGCGATATTCCGCGCTTTCGCCAGGAAAGCGCCGCGGCGAGTCCGCCAGTTCGCGGGCCGGCTTGAGGGCCGGTGCTGCTTCGTTCAATTCGGTCATGTGCGATCTCCCTGTCGAGGAAAAGGACCAATGGGGAGCGTGCGTTCAGCGCCCCCATCCATATACACGACGATCGAAGCCACGGCGAATCGACAGCCAGCGAGAACATTTCCACATTGCATTTTCCGAACCGCCTTTGCGCGGGCCTTTGCGCACTGCAAAGCAAACCGTACAGGTTGTGACCGGCGCGACGCGGTATGCTGTCGCGAAACAGCAGCCACGTGGCCCTGCCCGCGCTGCGCCGCCAGGGGAGATGCAAAACATGCCGCTTCGTCTACCGCCTTTGCCAGCGCTTCGCTTTTTTGAAGCGGCCGGCAGGCATCAAAGTTTCAAGCTCGCCGCCGCGGAACTGAATGTCACGCCGAGTGCGGTCAGTCACGGGATCGTCGGTCTGGAGCAAACGCTAGGCGTTGAACTCTTCGTGCGCGAGCCTCGCGGCATTTCGCTCACTGCCAGCGGCGCGGACTATCTGTCATACGTTTCAGAAGCGTTTTCGCTGATTGCTATCGGCACGCAGCGTCTGCCGAACTATCGCGCGAACCGCCCCATCGCGCTGAGTTGCGCCCCGACCTTTGCGTCCCGCTGGTTGCTGCCGCGCCTGCAGAATTTCAGGGCGCGCTGGCCACACGTGAATGTGACGGTCGATACATCGCACCGCCAGGTCGGCTTCCCGGTGGACGGATTCGATTTCGCGGTCCGCATGAGCCGCGCGCCCGTCGCAGGCACGGCGTGGACCCGGCTCTTTGGAGAGCAACTCGTCCCTGTATGCAGCCCCGCGTATCTGGAGTCGCTTCGCGACGTGCACGGCACGCCGCTGTTGGGCAAGGCCACGTTGATTCACGTGAACGCCGCGAGCGAAGACTGGCAGACGTGGCTCGAAACCACCGGCATGGAAGGCGTCGATCCCAGCGACGGCTTGCATGTCGACACGATCCAGCTCGCCTTTGAGGCTGCAAGCATGGGGCTCGGCGTTGCGCTCGGCCGCAGGCCGTTGGTGGATCGCGACCTCGTAAGCGGCGCGCTCGTCGAGGCGGCGTCCAGTACGATCGCTTCGTCCACCGCCTACTGGCTCGTCAGCGCGGAGGACGCGCAACGTCGGCCGGAGCTACTCGACTTCAGGCAATGGATGCTCGCAGAGGCCGGGCGGTCTTCGTGCGACTTAAGCGTTAGCGCGCCCACTCAATCGCACAGGTGAACGGCGCTCACCCGTCGTCAAAAACTTTTCTTTTGCTGCTTGCGACGCTCGCTGCGACCATTGTGTCGAAGGAGATCAGAGCCATGTCGACCGCCAACAGCAAACACATCGCGCCCGCGTTCAATCACACGACACTCGTCATTCTCGCCGCCGCGCTCATTCTCAGCGCGGCAATGGGGATCCGGCAGACGTTCGGGCTATTCATAGGGCCGTTTTCTTTCGATCGAGGTTTGCCCGTCACGCTGATCGCGTTCGCAATTGCGCTGCACAATCTCGTGTGGGGCTTCGCGCAACCGTTCGCGGGCGCGGCAGCGGACCGCTATGGTTCCGCGCCGGTGGTCGCATTCGGCGCGACGACTTTCGCGGCGGGCCTCGGCCTTGCGGCCGTCGCGCCGAGCGGGCCGATGTTGATCGTCGGCATGGGCTTGCTGGTGGGCATTGGCGTAAGTTGCACCACATTCGGCGTCGTGTTGCCGGCGGTCGGCCGGGTGGCATCGGCGGAAAAACGCAGCATGGCGATGGGCCTGGTCAGCGCAGGAGGGTCCGCCGGGCAGGTACTGATGGTCCCGCTCGTTCAGGGGATCAGGCTCAACGCGGGCATTGCCACATCGCTATTCGTACTGGCTTTCCTGATGCTGATGGTGGCTCCGCTGGGCATCGTACTGGACCGGCGTGCACGAACCGGGGCACCGCTTTCTGAACCGCCGCTCGCGCCGCTACGCAGCGTGCTTGCTCAAGCCGCACAGCATCGCGGATACCGGTTGCTCACACTCGGGTTCTTTACCTGTGGATTTCAGCTCGCGTTCATCGCCACGCATTTGCCCGGCTATCTGTCGCTATGCCACATGCCCCTCGGACTCGGCGCGACCGCCCTTGCGTTGATCGGCTTGTTCAACATGATCGGCAGTTGGGCTTGCGGCTGGTTAGGCGGCCGGTTCCGGCAGCATTACGTGCTTGGCTGGCTCTACCTGATTCGCAGCGTGACGATCGGCGCATTCTTTCTGCTACCGAAAAGTGCGCTGACCGTAGTCGTGTTTGCGGCCGTCATGGGCCTCACCTGGCTCGGCACCGTTCCGCTGACGAGCGGCCTCGTTGCGAAAGTATTCGGTACACGGCATCTTGGGAGCCTGTTCGGCCTCTGCTTTCTGAGCCATCAGATCGGATCGTTCCTCGGCGCGTGGCTGGGCGGCGTGGTCTTCGACCTGACAGGCTCGTACTCGCTGCTGTGGCAAGCGACCGTAGCAAGCGGTCTTGTCGCCGCACTGCTGCACTTTCCGATCGACGACACCGCGCTGCACACGCCCGCACTGCGTTCAGAACCGGCGAGCGCATGAGCACCGCATAATCAGTTAGCGGTCTATTTCTGCGGTGAATTCTGCGGTGACTCGGAAGCGGCTTTCGGCACGCGCCCCATCAGATAGAACTCGTCGTTGGGGCGCATTGAAATGACATTGGCCATGCGGTTCGACAAGCCGAAAAACGCTGTAATCGCGGCAATGTCCCAGATGTCTTCGTCGGTGAATCCATGTTCTCGCAACGTCTGGAAGTCCGCATCGTCGACGCTACCCGATTCGCGGCACACCTTCAACGCAAAGTCGAGCATGGCTTTCTGCCGCGCGGTAATGTCCGCCTTGCGGTGGTTCACGGCAACCTGATCCGCGAGCAGCGGCGCCTTTTCGTAAATGCGCAGAATCGCGCCGTGTGCAACCACACAATAGAGGCAATCGTTCACCGCGCTGGTGGCGACCACGATCATCTCGCGTTCGCCTTTGGTGAGACCGCCCTCTTTCAGCATCAATGCATCGTGATACGCAAAGAACGCACGAAACTCATCGGGCCGATGCGCAAGCGTCAGAAATACATTGGGCACGAACCCGGCTTTTTGCTGCACTTCGAGAATGCGTGCGCTGATGTCGTCGGGCCATTCGCTCGGATCGGGCACCGGGTAGCGGCTGATTGGCTGAAGATTGGCCATGCTATGTCTCCGTTATAGTGCTTTATGTCATGACGATTGTAGCGCTCGCGCGCATTAGCATGGGCGCAGCGCGAGGAGCCCGTTTCGCATAACCGCGCCCACGCTCTTCCAGAAGTAGCTGCAATCCGGTATTTTCCATCGATTCATATTCGATGAGCGCGCGGATTCATGGACCGTCTTGAAGCAATGTCGATTCTGGTAGCCGCGGCTGAGACCGGCAGTTTCTCCGCGGCGAGCCGCAAGCTGCGTATGCCGCTGCCCACCGTCAGCCGCAAAGTCGCTGAGCTGGAGGCGCATCTGAACGCGCGTCTCCTTGTACGCTCCACGCGCAAGCTCACACTGACCGAAGCGGGCGTCGCCTACCTCGCCGCGTGCAAGCAGATTCTCGAGCAGGTCAGCGAAGCAGAAAGCGCCGCAGCGGGCGAGTACAGCACGCCGCGCGGCGAACTCGTCGTGACGGCGCCCATCGTATTCGGGCGGCTGCATATGCTGCCCATCGTCAGTGATTTTCTCGCGACGTTTGCGGAGATAACAGTGCGGCTCGTGCTCGCCGACCGCAACCTGCATCTGCTGGACGACCATATCGACGTTGCGCTGCGCATCGGCAAGCTTCCCGACAGCAGCATGGTCGCTACACAGGTCGGCACGGTGACCCGCGTGGCTTGCGCGAGTCCGCACTACCTCGCGCAGGCGGGCGAGCCTGAAACACCCGCCGATCTGATGCGCTTTTCGTGCGTGAATTTCGATTCGCTGCCTTCGAGCGACGTGTGGAACTTCGCCACGAGCAGCGGCCCGCACGAAGCCGTTCCGATTCACGCGCGGCTCTCGGTGAATACAGCGGAGGCGGCCATCGACGCCGCCATGGCGGGTGTCGGTGTGACCAACGTGCTGTCGTATCAGGCGGCGCGAGCCGTCGACGAAGGCAAGCTGAAACTGGTGCTGCGCAGCTTCGAACCGGAACCCATACCCGTGAGCATCATGCATGCGGGGCAAGGAAAATTGCCGCTGAAAACGCGCAGTTTCATTGATTTCGCGGTGCCGCGTTTGCGCGCGGCTTTGGCGCGAGACAGAGACATGCTGAGCGCGAAAGCCATACCGCGCAGCAGGCAGAAACGCGCATCGCGAACCTGATCAGCGCTCGGCTTCAGGTTCGAAAGCAACGCATCGATCGCGTAGACTTCACTTCACAACGCGGACCACGACGAACCTTCCCGCTGTTGCCAAGGAGCCGCCATGTCAAACGTTTTGCACGACGCACAGCAAACCGTCGTCAGGGTTCGCCCGGACGAGGCGATCACGACAAGCCAGCGCTTGCCGTATTTTGTCGGCATTTCGCGAGGCACGGCTGGGGCAACGGGTTTGTCGATGTACATGGTCATCGTGCCGCCCGGCGGCCATGCGGAACCGCATTGTCACGCCGACTATGAAACGGCGATTTACATGCTCGAAGGACGAGTCGAAACCCGCTATGGTCCGGGTTTGCGCGAGTCGGTCATTACCGAAGCCGGCGATTTCCTTTTTGTTCCTCCGGGCATGCCGCATCAGCCGTTCAATCTTGACGACACAGTCGCAGCAAGAGCGATAGTCGCCCGCAATCAGCCGGACGAGCACGAACGCGTCGTGCCGTATGACCCTGCCGGAGACGCAGAGCGCGCGCCGCTTCTACCAGACGCATGACCGCGTGGCATCGGAGCCATGCAATGCGCGACGGGCCACACGCCGGCCCCATTGCGAAGGGTCGCGCGGAAATGCCGCGATATCGCGAAGCGAACGCCTGCGGTGCGGACTTACTGGCTCGCGGCCGATGCACCGCCCATGGGTGCCGCCGTGCCGCTGCTCATGGCCGCCGGCCCGCCTGTGCCCGCGGTTCCGGCCGTATCGTTCGAGCCCGAGCGCTTGCACCCCACGGTGCCGCCTGCCAGCGCCGCGATCAACACGGCGGTCATTACCTTTCTCAGCACTGGTTCCATCATCCTCTCCTCACGAGTCGGGCGCGTCGTACGTTTCATCGTCGGCAAAAAGCGCAACCACTTTGATGAAATGTGCGGGCGTCGGTCACTGCAAGCGCGAACGCAAAAGAACCTGACCACGATCCGCATGCGAACGCGACACGGTGATAAAACGCGACCGTTTGCTGCCCTGGTACAACTTGCAATCACATGTAAAAACGGGCAGCGTTCAAGTGCCATGCGCGTCGCCGCATCCATTGGTTTCACCGCACGACTGCCCGCGCATGCTCGCACGGGCCGTCACATTGCTTAGGAGTTCGCAGTTCAGGGAAGAGACGGCCACGCATATCAGTCACACATGCATGACTTGCGCCCGTTGTGAGAAGTTGAAGACGCTGTTTCAGGACGCCCGAAACGCATTCCTCAACAGGATCGGCATTCACGCATAGCGCGCGAGGAACATATCGGCCGTTGAGTCCGCGATTGCCTGCTGTTCGGCACTGTCAAGCGGCGGCTGTCCCATTGTCACCTGCGGCCAGAAAGCGAATGCCTTCACGAGACCCTGCAGTTGATGCGCGGCAAACACGGGATCGGGAATCCGCAGACGTTTGTCGGCGGCTGCCGCGCGGATCCACACAGTCAGGTCTTCCTCGCGCTCGCCGAGGCGCGCCACCATATCGCGCGCGCGTTCCGGAGAATGGATGCCGGCGGCAATAGCCACGCGCGCCAGCGCCACGAAGGCCTCGTCGTTCATCAGCCTGAGCTTGCGCATCAACAGTTCGATCAACTGCTCGCGCAGAGGCGCTGCCGCCCGATAAGCGAACGCCTCACCCGAGTGGCTCGCGTCCCACAACTGCCGCAATATCTCCGCGAAGAGTGCTTCCTTGCTGGGGAAATGGTTGTAGACGGTCCGCTTCGAGACGTTTGCGCGCGCGGCGATGCGATCCATGCTGGTCGCGTCGAAGCCGGCCGCGAGGAATTCTTCGATAGCCGCGGAAACCACGGCGACGCGCTTGCGGTCGGTCAGGCGTTGATGAGTGAGGCTCGGGTCCATCCGGAAATTTTACACCGAGTGGTTTACTTTTCGAGATTATAAATTACACTACCCAGTCTACTTTCCACGTCAGGACGTCACACATGACAGCGCTCATCGATTCGATCGGCCGTGTACTCGGTTTCACCGCTGCGAAGCGCGGGCGCGAGCTTTCCGGGTTGTCGCCGCAGCACGACGGCGAGCGCTTTCGCAACGTCAAGCCGCGTCCCGTCGAAGGATTCGGCAAAACCGTGCGCATTGCGTGGAATGTGCTGCTGAACAAGCCGCAGGGGACCGTTCCGGCCGGCGCACTGCCTGTCGACACGTTGACGCGAGAGCAACTCGATGCAGCGCCCGACCGCAGCCTGTACCGGCTCGGTCATTCAACGGTGCTGCTGAAGCTGCGCGGACGATTCTGGCTGACCGATCCGGTGTTCGCCGAACGTGCATCGCCGTTCCAGCGTCTCGGCCCGAAGCGTTTTCATGCGCCGCCCATCGCACTTGCCGATTTGCCGCCGCTTGCCGGCGTGATTCTTTCGCACGATCACTACGATCACCTGGATCGGGAAACGGTGCGCGCGCTGGCCGCTACGACGAAGGTGTTCGTCACGCCGCTCGGCGTGGGCGACCGGCTGATCGACTGGGGCATTGACGCGAGCAAGGTGCGCCAGCTCGACTGGTGGCAAAGCGTTGAAATTGACGGCATCGCATTCACGGCGACGGCGGCCCAGCACTTCTCGGGACGCAGCCTGTTCGACGGCAACAGCACGCTGTGGGCGTCGTGGGTCATCGTCGACGAAGATCTGCGCGTGTTTTTCAGCGGCGACACCGGCTACTTCGACGGCTTCAGGACCATCGGCGAACGCCTCGGCCCCTTCAACGTGACGCTCGTCGAAACGGGCGCGTACGACGCGCAATGGCCTTACGTCCACATGCAGCCCGAAGACACCGTACAGGCGCATATCGACCTGCGCGGCCAGTTGCTTGTGCCGATTCATAACGGCACATTCGATCTGGCGATGCACAAATGGTACGAGCCATTCGAACGGGTGCTCGGGCTTGCCGCCGCGCGTGGCATCGCACTTTCCACGCCGCGCATGGGCCAGCGGTTAGATCTCGCCGCGCCGCATCGAGGCGAGCGTTGGTGGCGCAATGTCGTTGAGCCGGTTAAGGCGCCGCAGCCATCGCAGGGCTTTCTCGCGCGTTCATTCGCACGCCTGTTCTCATGCAACCGCGCGGGCCGGGCAAACTCGTGAGGCAGCGTACGGAGGTTCATTCAACGGACTTCCGCAGCCTTTTCAGAAGGTATGCTGGATGCCCACGCCATACGTGCTACCGGAAGGATTGGCCGTTAGCTTGTCGTACGAATACACCGTGTACACGTAGGTGCGTTTAGAAAGAATATATTCGTAGGCGAGACTTCCCGTGTTGCGCACATCGCTGCGGTCTCTCGGCGCGCTGTGTTTGGTGCGCGCCCACTCGGCGAGAATCACGTTGGACGGCGTGAGCGGAACGGAAACACCCAGTTCATAAGTATGCGAGCCGGTTTCCACGTTGTTGTTGCTGGTCATTTGCGCGGCGCCGTAGACCTTCACGAACTTCGCGTCGTACGCGGCGCCGGCGAGATAAAGATACTGTCCCGTTGACGGCGCGACCGCCGCCGTCCGCACGCGCTGCGCAGAAAACACCGCCGTCAGCGGTCCATTCGCATACGTCAAATGCAGGCCGACGTTGTCGCGCCCCTGGTGGCCCGTCGTGCTGCTTACGCTATAAATCGCCGTGCCCGTCAGTCCACCGTAATTCGGCGATACGTACTCGATTGCGTTTTGCCAGACGGTGTCGCCGATCACCGTATTGTTGTAGCTCGCCGTATACGACTGCACGATCAAGGGCGAGAAGACCACGGAAGAGCCGAACGGGTTGACGAATTGCTGGTTGATGTACGTTGGGTTCGTTTGCTCGCCGAACTTGAACGTACCGTATGCGCCGGTGAGTCCAACGTAGGCGTTGCGCGAAAAGAGCCCGTCGGTCGTATTGCGTCCCATCTGCCCGGTGTTCGGCCGGAAAAAACTTTCGAGGCTGAAGATCACCGCGTTACCGCCGCCTATATCTTCACGGCCGCGGATGCCCCAGAACGATGTGGTCATTCCGCCACCGCCCATTTGCACCGTGCTTGCGCGTGCCGTGCTGACTTTCGCGCTGTCGATATACATGCCGATCAAGCCGTACATCTGAACCGACGAAGTCGATAACGACGCAGCGCCCGCTGCGGCTTGCGAAGAATCGGCGTTCGCTGTGCCGCTCACTAACGCGAGCAGCGCCGATGCAATGCATGTTGCTTTAAAGCGTGCCCGTGGCACATGCCGTTTGTTGTTGTGCACATGGATTATGTCTCCAGACCAGTTTGTATTTTTTGAGCGCAAGCTGCCCCTGTTGCGTGCGCGTAGGCGCACGCAACCAGAACGATCTCTATTGTTTTGCAGCGGCTAGGTGGTCAAAGCATGCGGTCAATCCGCCCGTCGACGCGACATGCCTGCATTCAGCTTCGAACGGTCGAGTTCGTGCTCCCACGCGGACACGACGAGCGTCGCAACGCCGTTGCCGATCGTGTTCGCAATCGCGAGACCTGTACCCATGAAACGGTGAATGCCGAGAATCAGCACCATGCCGGGCACTGGAATCAGCGGGAAAACCAGCAGCGTGGAAGTGAGCATCACGAACGCGGCACCGGCCACACCACTTGCCCCTTTCGACGTCAGCATCGCTACGCCCACGAGCGTCAACTGTTGCGTCAGGCTGAGTTCGATGTTGAACGCCTGGGCAATGAAAAGCACCGCCATGGTCAGGTAGATGTTCGTGCCGTCGAGATTGAACGAATAGCCCGCCGGAATCACGAGTCCAACGACCGACTTCGAGCAGCCGAGGCGCTCGAGTTTTTCGAGCATCTGCGGAAGCGCGGCCTCAGAAGAACTCGTGCCCAGCACGATCAGAATCTCTTCGCGGATATAGCTCATGAAGCGAAAGATGCTGAAACCGAGCAGCCGCGAAATTGCACCCAGCACCACGATCACAAATACGGCGAGCGTCGCATAGAACGCGCCGATCAGCTTCAGCAGCGGCACAACCGCGCCGATTCCGTAGGTGCCGATCGTGAACGCAATGGAGCCGAATGCGCCGATTGCCGCCACCTTCATGATGATGTGAACGATGCCGAAAAACGTATGGGCAAAGTAATCGATCATTGCAATCAGCGGGCGCCCGCGCTCTCCGGTCGCTGCGAGCGCCGCGCCGAACAGCACTGAGATCAGCAGGATCTGCAGCACGTTGCCCGACGCGAAGGCGCCCGTGACGGTGTCGGGAATGATGTGCATCAGAAACTCGACTGTATTCTGCTGATGTGCAGCAGTCGTGTAACCGGCCAGAGCTTTTGTGTCGATGGTGGCCGGATCCAGATTAAAACCGCTGCCCGGGTGAAAGATGTGCCCTGCTACCAGACCTATCACGAGCGAGAGCGTCGACACGATCTCGAAGTACAGCAACGCCTTGCCGCCGACTCGCCCAACCTTCTTCATGTCGCCCATTCCGGCAATGCCGGTCACCACCGTACAGAAGATGATCGGGCCAATGACCATCTTGATGAGCTTGATGAATGCGTCGCCGAGCGGCTTCATCTTCACGGCGAGCGACGGCGCGAAATGCCCGAGCAGCACGCCGATAATGATCGCGGCAAACACGTGGAAATACAGCGTTCTGTAAAACGGCTTCTTCGCGCCCGGCGCGGACGAGGTCATGACGGCACTCTCGCTCATGAAGCGGCTCCGAATCGGCAAACCCGGGAATCAGTTCTAGTCATCTTCGTCTCCATCGAAATTGATGAGCGGAAAGTCGATAAATGTCGCTCCCCGCATGCCTGCCATCTCACGCGGCAGTTCAGGACATGATTGCGGCTGCAACTACACGTCGAAGCCGTAAAGCCGCGCGGGATTCGTCACCAGCAGTTTTTCACGCAATGCCTCGTCCGGGCAGAAGCGTAATAGCAGATCGACCAGTTCGCCGTCGTTCGGCATGTCCTTGCTGATGTTCGGATGAGGCCAGTCCGTGCCCCACAGCACACGGTCCGGCGCGGCTTCGATCAGCGTCTGGGCGAACGGAATCGCATCGTCGAAAGGCCGGCGGCCTGCAGACACACGCTCCGAACCGCAGACCTTGACCCATGCGAGCGGATTGCGCATCAGTTCGAGCAGTTGCCGGAACGGCTGTTGATCGAGGCCTGCTTCGGCGCGCACGCGGCCCATGTGGTCGATCACGAACGGCACCTTGATACGCTCGATCCGCTCGGCGTACTGCAGGATATCCTGCGCATCCAGATGCAGCACGACATGCCAGCCCAGCCGCTCGATCCGCTGCAGTACCCGGTCGAACACGTCGAGATCCGGCGCGCCGCCAAGATGCGCGACGAAGTTGAAGCGCACGCCCCGCACGCCGCGTGCGTCGAGGTCGGCGAGTTGTGCGTCGGTCACATCGCCGTCGACTATCGCGACACCGCGATAACGGCCGTTGCCACGCGCTATCGCATCGAGCATCGCGGTGTTGTCGGTGCCGTGACAGCTCGCCTGCACGATCACACCGCGGCTCAGGCCGAGAAAATCGTGCAACGCGACCAATTGATCGAAAGGCGCGTCGGGCGGCGTGTAGCTGCGATCGGGCGCATACGGAAAAACTTCGGCGGGACCGAACACATGGCAATGCGCGTCGCAGGCGTTGGCGGGCAATTGCTGTGCGGGCCGGACAGGATGGGGATCGGGCGGCAAACAGGATTTCATGGGAGCGTCGTCTCTATCTGGGTGGCCGCGCGGCGCGGCTCTCTATGGAAGCTGGCAGGTAACCTGGCAAATGAGCTGGCAAGTGAGCTGGCAAATGAGCTGGCAGATAAGCTGCCAAATGAGCTGCCAGGTAAGCTGAAGTAAGCCGATTGTCGCGGGGAGCGTCGCTCGATACAATCGCTATACCAAACTAGCTGATATGTGAATTTCACATACCTCCCGCCATGGACCTCAAGCAGCTGGAAGCGTTTGTGCATGTGGCCGAACTCGGCAGCTTTACCCGCGCCGCGATTACGCTCGACACCAACCAGCCTGCGCTGAGCAGGCTCGTGCGACAACTCGAAGTGGAATTGCGCCATACGCTGCTCGAGCGAAATGGCCGCGGCGTCGCGCTCACGCCCGCAGGTCAGCGAATGCTCGCTCATTCGAAAGGGATCCTCTCGCAGGTCCAGCGCGCGTCGCAAGATCTGGACGAGTTGCGCGGTACCGTCGGCGGGCATTTTTGCATTGGCATTACGCCGAGCTTCGCGAAAGTGGCGACCAACGAACTGGTGCGCAGCTTTCGTACGTCGTTTCCCGGCGCGACCATTTCCGTTGCAGAAGGTCTGTCGACCTATCTGATCGAATGGCTGATGATGGGTCGTGTCGATGTGGCAGTTCTTTACGACACGTTCGATACACCGCTGATCGACAAACGCACCGTATTCACCGAAGAACTCTTTCTGATCGGTGCTGATAACAGCGAAGCGCAAGCCGAATCCGCACGCGAGCCAGTGGATGCAATCGCGTTGCGCGATATTCCGCGTTATCCGCTGGTGATTCCCGGGCGCATGCACGCAATCCGGCGCATGCTCGAATCAGTCGCTGCCGAGCAAGGGGTAAGGCTCAACATTGAGCTGGAGGTAGATGCGGTGTCGTCGATTCTCGATCTGGTCAGCGAAGGCATCGGCTACGCAGTGCTGCCGCTCAACGCAACCGTGAGCGACGCGCTCAAACGGCGCTTTAGCGTCACACGGATTACCGAGCCGACATTATTCAGCCGCCTTGCTATTGCGACGAGCAGTAAGCATACGTTGTCGCAACTGGCGGTTCAGGCGATTGCAATGCTCGAAGAGCGGGCATTGCCCCTCTACAGTACGGTGCGCAGCAGGTAAGAAAAGAGGACGTCTTCGCCATAAGGCTTGCAGTACTTTAAATCGCTAATCCGTAATCACCACGGCAACCGCTTTTGCGTGGGTCAATTCGAATGTACTGAGCCGGCCCGCGCGAACGTCGAGTACCAGGCGCTCGAGAAACTCCACTTCACGTTCGCGTTGCACGTCGTCGCTGGTTGCGGCCGCAATCTTGTCGAGGCACATGCGCCGGCGCGCCAGCAGGAAATTCACGGCACTAGTACGCCGCATAAAGAACTGCTCCATCTTCGTGTGATCAGCGCATTGCTTGTTCTGGAAAGCGACCATAGCACGCGCATACGGAGCAAAAGAGCGGCGCAAAGAAGTCGAAAGGAACACCGCTCGGACGTCCTTTTCTGCTCTCGCCCCTCCCGATCAACGTTCGAAAATTTAAGCGCCGCTTTAACTGCAATTGCCTTCTGTTCGCGGCCGCAAACGCCAACATCGCGCCAATTCAGCCGTAGCGACGGAATTGCCCGGAGCGCATCTGGCAGCGCGCGACGCTCGCCGCTTTGCTATTGTCAGCCGCCAATACGATACTAGTAGCCTGTTCGTATTCCGCCTTCGAGGAACTGCTAATGACTGCCCTGCTCACTCGCGAATTCGCTTCGAAATTCGCCAACCTTGCGCTCGCCCACCTCACGCGCGAATATCCGAACAAACTCACGCATTCGCTTGCCGGCCCCGAAGACGTCAAAAGCCCTCGTGCATTGCATCCGATCTTCTATGGCAGCTATGACTGGCATTCGTGCGTGCACGGCTACTGGCTGGTTCTTCATCTAATAGAGCGCTTTCCGGACCTGCCGGAAGCAGCACGTATCGTCGCTGTGGTCGACGAGCACTTCACCGCGGCAAACGTGGCCGGCGAGCGCGCTTATCTGGACTTGCCGCACAACCTGGGCTTCGAGCGGCCGTATGGCTGGGCATGGCTGCTCGCGCTCAGCGCGCAGTTGCATTCGTTGAAGCTGTCGGATGCTGCGCGGTGGGCGAAAACGTTCGCGCCGCTGACCGAAGTTTTCGTCGAACGCTTCCAGACGTTCCTTCCCAAGGCCACCTATCCGTTGCGCGTCGGCACGCACTTCAACATGGCATTTGCGCTTGCACTCACGCTGGATTTCGCGCGGCAAACGTCACACAGCCAGCTCGAAGCGCTGATCGTCAGTACCGCGGAGCGCTGGTTTTTGCACGACGTGGGTTGCCAGGCATGGGAGCCCGCGGGCGACGAGTTTCTGTCCCCTTCGCTGATGGAAGCCGAGTTGATGCGGCGTGTGTTGCCGCCCGCTCAGTTCGTCGACTGGTTCGGCCGCTTTCTTCCCGATCTGGGTGCGAAAAAGCCCGCCACGCTGTTTGAACCGGTTACCGTCACTGATCGCACCGACGGCAAGATTGCTCACCTCGACGGCCTCAATCTGAGCCGTGCATGGTGTCAACGCTCGCTGGCCCGCGCGTTACCGGCGCAAGACATAAGGCGCGCAGTGCTGTTCGATTCGGCCGAGCGGCATTTGCAAAGCGCGCTGCCTCACGTCGCAGGAGATTACATGGGCGAGCACTGGCTGGGCACGTTCGCCACGCTCGCACTGGAAGCGTGAGTTGGGTGCAGGCCGGCTATGTCCGGCCTGCAAATCAGATCTGCGTGGGGCGACGGATCAACTCACAAATCAGGCGACAAATCGCGCGCCTCAAGCCGGGCCTCTCGTAGAGCCCGCGAATCCGCCGCCACCTGCATCACTGTGTCGACAGCTTCTTCGGCTTCGCCGGCGCCTGGACCTTGTTGTACTGGAATTCCGGCGTTGCCTTCAAGGCTGCCTTCGTCGCGCCGGCCAGATAAAAATTGCCCGAGCGAATGTCGAGTGCTGCGATAGGCACCGCTACGTCATGCGACGCAACGCCAAGGAAACCGCCCGCAGCGACGATTGCAGCGGAAAGCGAGCCGTCCGGTGCGACCACCAGATCGCGGATCGAGCCGATCTTCTCGTTCTGGTCGTTGTACACAGCCTTGCCAAGAATGCTCTTCTTAACGCTCCAGCCGTTCAGCAGCGCATTGGACTGCTCGACGGTGACACTCAGGGGTTGCGTGCCGGCGACTTGCGCCTGCGCGCCAAAGCTCGTTGCAGCTACCGCGACAGCCACCAGAAGTTTGCCCAAAGTCATTCTATTTACTCCCTTTTTAGAAGATCTGACCGGCGCATAACCGCGCCGAACGAAACGCTGCGAAAGCATCATACCGGCTGCGACGCGTGGCTGCATGCTCGGTGACACAGGGGCGAAGCGCGCTGCATACACAGGGCGGTAAAATCGCATCGGGCGATAACGCGCTGTTTCCGAGGTGGTGAGTTTGACTGAGCTTGAACAGGGTTTCATCTTGACGCGGCACTGGCGGGACACACCCGCCGGCACCGAAGTCGATTTCTGGCTGGCAACGGACGGCGGGCCTCGTCATATCCGTCTGCGGCATCAAACATCGGTTGCATTCATTCCCGCTGAACAGCGCGAGCGCGCCGAAACCATTCTGCGTCGCGAAGCGCCGCTCGATCTGCGTTCACTGGAACTGCGCGACTTTCATCATCGGCCCGTGATGGGACTGTATTGTCCGCAATATCGTCAGTTGACCGGCTTTGAAAAGCGCCTGAAGCAAGGCGGCGTCGACGTCTATGAAGCCGACATCTTTCCGCCCGAGCGCTACATGATGGAGCGTTTCATCACCGCGCCGGTCGTGTTCAGCGGTGAGCATGCACGCGACGGCGCGCTCGTGAATGGCGAGTTGAAACCGGCAGCGGACTATCGTCCTTCATTGAAACTCGTGTCGCTCGATATTGAAACCAGCGTCCACGCCGAACTCTATTCGATTGCACTCGAAGGTTGCGGGCAGCGTCAGGTGTATATGCTCGGGCCGCCGAACGGCGACGCGAGCGAACTCGACTTCGACCTCGAATACTGCGAAACGCGCGCACAGTTGCTCGAAAAGTTGAATACGTGGATGGAGCGGCATGATCCGGATGCGATCATCGGGTGGAATCTCGTGCAGTTCGATTTGCGTGTACTCCAGCAGCATGCCGAACAATATCGCGTGCCGCTTCGGCTTGGACGTGGCGGCGCCGCGATGGAATGGCGCGAACACGGCCTCAAGCAGAACCACTATTTCGCGGGTGCAGCCGGGCGGCTCATCATCGACGGCATAGAGGCGTTACGCTCCGCAACGTGGAGCTTCCCGTCGTTTAGTCTCGAACACGTTTCGCGCGCCGTGCTCGGCGAAGGCAAAGCTATCGACAATCCTTATCAGCGCATGGATGAGATCCAGCGCCGCTTCGACGAAGACAAGCCGGCACTCGCCCGGTACAACCTGAAGGATTGCGAGCTCGTCACGCGCATTTTCGCCAAAACAGAACTGCTGCCGTTTCTGCTGGAACGCGCCACCGTAACCGGCCTGCCTGCCGACCGCAGCGGCGGTTCGGTCGCGGCGTTCACGCATTTGTATATGCCGCGAATGCATCGGCAAGGCTATGTCGCACCTAATCTCGGCGACGTGGCGGGCGCCGCAAGTCCCGGCGGATTCGTCATGGACTCGCGCCCCGGACTTTACGATTCGGTGCTGGTGCTCGATTACAAGAGCCTGTACCCGTCCATCATTCGCACGTTTCTGATCGACCCGGTCGGACTGGTAGAAGGCATGCTGAATCCCGCCGACGATCAATCGGTGCCGGGCTTTCTCGGCGCCCGCTTCTCTCGCACGCGCCATTGCCTGCCGTCGATTGTGAGCCAGGTGTGGCAAGGCCGCGAAACAGCGAAGCGCGAGCAGAACAAGCCGCTCTCGCAAGCACTGAAGATCATCATGAATGCGTTTTACGGCGTGCTCGGCTCGACCGGTTGCCGCTTTTTCGACCCGCGGCTTGCGTCGTCGATCACGATGCGCGGTCACGAGATCATGCACCGCACGCGCGAGCTGATTCAGGCCGAAGGTTATGAAGTCATTTACGGCGATACGGATTCGACCTTTGTCTGGCTCAAGCACGCGCATGGCGAAGAAGAAGCGAGCCGCATTGGACGAACGCTTGTCGACCATATCAACGCATGGTGGCGGCAGGATCTGCAACAGCGTTTCGGGCTGGAGAGCGCACTCGAACTGCAGTTCGAGCGGCATTACCGGCGGTTCTTCATGCCGACCATTCGGGGCGCCGAAGAAGGCAGCAAGAAGCGCTATGCGGGGCTTACTGTTTTGCCGGACGGCAGCGAAGAGATCGTCTACAAAGGACTCGAAACGGTGCGCACGGACTGGACTCCGCTCGCGCAGCAGTTTCAGCAGGAGCTCTATCGGCGCATCTTCACACAGCAGCCTTATCAGGACTACGTGCGCGACTATGTGCGCGATACGCTCGCAGGCAAGCTCGACGATCAGCTCGTCTATCGCAAGCGCCTGCGCAGGCCGCTTGGCGACTATGAGCGCAATGTGCCGCCTCACGTGCGCGCAGCGCGTGTCGCCGACGAATTCAACCGCCGGCAAGGACGTCCGCTGCAATATCAGAACGGCGGCTGGATCAGCTACGTCATGACGATCGCCGGACCCGAGCCGCTCGAAACGCTACGCTCTGCCATCGACTACGAGCACTATTTGACGCGTCAATTGCAACCTGTTGCAGACGCAATCTTGCCGCTGCTACGCGACGACTTCACGCGGCTGACGTCCGGGCAGAAACAGTTGTTCTGACGCGGTGCCAGCAGCGTAAAGTCGGGCAAGCCATATCATTCAGGCTTACTGCGGCGCCGGAAAGCCGAGCGCGTCCGCTTTGGTTCGCAACTCGGCAAAACGGCCACCTGGCGCACTGATCGCCGTGTTCGGCACGGTCTGGCTCTTGTCGAGTTGCTCGATGCCGCTCGCGCCCGAAGTCGCCGTCGATAGATTCGAGCAGGCAGAGCCAAAGGTGCCTTGCGTCACCGCGATCGCCGGTGCGTCGGTGCGCGCGGCGTCGGTAAAGTCGAGCGCATAGGCCAGGTTGAAGGTTGTCGAATCGCTCGCGCGCACGCCGAGTGGGTCCAGACCGAAGCGCCATGCGAGCAACTGGTGAATGGAACTCGGGTCGAACGGATAACGCGACACGTAGTTGGCACGCACACGCGGTCCGAGCAGCATGCAGGGCACGCGAAAACCGAGCCGGCCGTCGTTGCCGAGCGCGGCCTCGGCGGCGGACACCGGCTTGACGGGCGGCGCGACATGCTCCATGAAGCCGCCCCACTCGTCATACACGATGATCATCAGCGTCCTGCTCCAGTTGGGGCTGGTGCGTAGCGCATCGTAGATCTGGCCGAGCAGCACCTGGCCGTTGCGCACGTCGGCATGAGGATGGTCGTCGTTCGACGTGCCCTGCGCCTCGCCGCCAAAGCTCGGCTCGACCATGCAGAACGACGGCAACGTGCCCGCGGCTGCGTCGGAGAGAAAGTTGGCAAAGAGCTTCGAGCGGCCCACGTAACGCGTGCCGTAGAGCGCGGTAAACGGCACGTCGTGGAAGTAGTAGGTGGACGAGACGTTTTTCGCGTCCAGGCGATCCCAGATCGTTGGCAGCGTCGACGTGGCGAGCGTGTCCGACAAGCGGTCTGTTTCGCCGCTGTGCAGATAGACGCGGTTCGGATAAGTGTCGGCGAGAATGCCGCTCATGTAGTAGTCGCAGACGGTGTACTGCGGTACCGCGCCGCGATAGAAGTCGAGGTCTGCCGCCTGGAAATAACCGATCGGCAACAGGTCGCCGCGCGTAAGGCTTGTGTTGGGCGTGAGCAGGAAGCCGTTCATTGCGCCATTGGCAAGATGAACGCGTCCAGCGTCGTATGAGTGATTGGGGTCGGCGAACGAGCAGGCCTGGAAACCATAGGCGGCGTTCGAAGGGAGCGAGAACGGCGTGTGAGTTTCGCCAAATGCATCTTTGAAATTTCGACCGCTCTGTGCAGTTTCCGCATTGGGCACCCAGCCTAGCAGATGGTCGAATGAGCGATTTTCCATGGTGACGAGCACCACGTGGTCGATGCCCGAGGTAGCCGGATCGGGTAGCGCGGGACGCGGCAGATTCGCGCGGCCAGGAGGAATCGTGCCGACGGCTGGCGTTCCTCCGGAGCCGCCGCTGTTACCGCCTCCGCCGCCTCCTCCGCACGCCGACAGTGCTATTGAGCCTGCCAGCGCGGCAAGAACCTTGCGGCGGCCTGCATCGGGCGGATTGGTTGGCCTGGTCGTCATGATCGTCTCCCTTTGTTAGCTGCTTGCTGTTTTCGCGGAAGAACTCGCGTGGCGGATTTTTACCGCCGGGCGATTTCGTGCAACGAGGGAGCAATTACCGTTCCGCTAAAAAGAAAAGCCGGGCTGACAACGCAGCCCGGCTTCTTCCACGGCAACAGGATTGGGCCAGCAATGGAAAACGGTGAGCGATATGCCCACGCCGCGCCGGAACTGAGCGATGCAGCACGGCCGGAAACAGCGACCTGCTGCAAGCCTTCGCAAAGCTCCAGGTTCAGGCCTTATGCGTCGGCAACCGGGCTGCTGATGAAGCGCAGCGCAAGCCGGTTCATCACGATTGCAACGGCCGCGATGATGGCGGGGACAGCCAGCACCGAGAACACTACCTGGAAGCTGAACCCGAGCGACAGCAGCGCACCGCCCACGAGCGAGCCCAGAATCCCTCCGAGGCGCCCGAACCCGAGCATCCAGCTCACGCCCGTCGCCCGTGCCCGCGTCGGATAGCAGCTCGGCGCCAGTGCATTCAAGCCGGTCTGCGCGCCGCTCATGAAGAACCCCGCACACGTGACGAGAACCGGCAGCAGGCTCGACTTGAGCGTGCCCATGCCGAGCGCAAAGATGAATACGCCGCCCAGCAGGTAGGCCGCACCGATCACGCCGTTGCGGTCCAGACGGTCCATCGCGAAGCCCACCGCCACCGCGCCGACAGTGCCGCCCAACTGGAACATGCCGGTGATCGCGGCCGCGCGCTCGACGGGCAAACCGGCGTCCTTGATCAGCGTCGGCAGCCAGCCGGTCAGCAGATAAATGATCAGCAGTCCCATGAAATAGGTCAGCCACAGCATCAGCGTGCTGAATGCGTAGCCGTCGGCGAACAGCATCCGCACAGGCGCCTTGGCGGCGACCACCGGTTCAGGCGCCGTAAAGCGCACGTCGCTGCTGAATTCGTGGCCGCATACGCGCCCGAGCGTCGCCGCAATACGTTGAGTGGGCAGTTTGCGCACCAGCATCAGACGCGCGGATTCAGGCAGCAGCCACAGCAGCAGCGGCACGCTCACAATCGGCAGAATTCCGCCGAACATGAACACCGCGCGCCAGCCGTAGTGCGGAATCAGCGAAGCCGCGACGAAGCCGCCCGCGCCGGAGCCGAAATTGAAGCCCGTGAACATGATCGTGAGCAGCAGCGAGCGATTGCGCGACGGCACATATTCGGAGAGCAGCGTGGTCGAATTCGGCATGGCGGCGCCAAGGCCGAGGCCCGTGAGAAAACGTAGCGCGACGAGTTGCACAGGCGTCTCGGCAAATGTGCAAATCAGGCTGAAGAAGCCGAAGCAGAACACCGAAGCAATGAGCACCTTCTTGCGTCCAATGCGATCGGCAACAGGGCCCGCAGCCAAAGCGCCGACCGCGAGGCCGACCATGGCAGCGCTCATCACCGGACCGAACGCGGTGCGGCTTACATTCCAGTCATGCATGATGACGGGCGCAACGAAGCCCATCACGGCCGTGTCCAGGCCGTCCATCATGACGATCAGAAAACACAGAACGAGCACGAGCCATTGGTAGGGCGACACCTTTCGTGCGTCGATAAACGCCTTGATGTCGACTGAATCTGCAGATTTCATGCATGTCTCCGAAGAAAATAGTTTCCCGTCCCGGCTTTCCGTGGAAGCCGGGTTTTGTTCTTGCATCGAAATTGAAGGAGCCGTCAGCGCGCGGCTCAAGTGCTGCGCGCTAAACGGCGTCGGGCACGTTGCGCGTCTTTAAAAACGCTTCGAGGGTTTCGCCACGCATGCTTGCGTACATGCCCAGGTTGGTGATCTTCACCACGCGCGCGAATTTTTCGAGCACGAAGAAGCACACGCCGTAGCGGATCAGGCCGATCCAGTCGGCGTTGTCGACCAGCGTGCGTTCCTGCGGCGTGAGACCTGCCTTGTCATACGCCGCCTGACGATTTTCGAGCCACAGTGCGCGCGCCGCCGCTTCGCGCATCTGCCAGAAGAAGCGGTTCAGGCGCATCGCCTTGATGCTCTGGCGGATATCGAACGGATACGTGCCCGTCAGTTCTTCGACGCCGATCAGTTGCGGATTCATTGCGCCACCTCGTCTTCGTAAATCGTCACGGCCATTGCGGTGCTCGTTGCAAGGTAGTAATTGCGATGCAGCTCGCGGACCTTTGAACCGAGCGCACCGCGCATGGCGAGCCACATGATCGTTTCGACGCTTTCCGCGCCGCCGAGGCGCACGTAATCGACATGCTTCATCGCGGCAAGACGTTGCGGTTCATGAACGATCAGGTCGAGGAACTCCATGTCCCACTCGGTGTTGTTAAAGCCGCTGCGCTCGCCGTGCACCTGGTGCGAAAGACCGCCCGTACCGACCACTACCACGTCGAGATCTTCTCCAAACGATTCGATCGCGCGGCGCAACGCCTGGCCGAGGCGATAGCAGCGGTTCGCGGTCGGTAGCGGATACTGCAGCACGTTGACCTGCACGGGCACCAGCGCAAGCGGCCAGCCGCCGGCATGAGGCAGCATCAACGAGAGAGGCGAATTGCAGCCGTGATCGAGCGGACGGTCCTGAAAGATTGTGAGGTCGAACTCGTCGTTGACCAGTTGCTCGGCAATGTGGATTGCAAGATCGGGATGGCCCGCGATATCCGGAAGAGGACGCTTGCCCGCACCCTCGTCCGCGAATTCATGATTGCCCGAGACGCCCAGAGCGAATGTCGGGTAACAGTCGAAGAAGAAGCTGTTCGCGTGGTCGTTGTAGAACATCACCATAGCGTCCGGCTTACGCTCGGCGAGCCAGTTCGCCACCGGCTCGTAGCCCTTGAAGAGCGGCGCCCATGCCGGGTCGTTCTGCTTACCCTTGTCGTACGCCATGCCGATAGTCGGCACATGCGAGGTGCCGATACCACCAATGATCCTTGCCATTTCGTTTGTCTTCCGTCGCTTCGTGCTGCGCAATTACTGCGGGCCAATCGGATACGTTGCAGGAAGGCTGAACACCTTCTCGCATTTCACTTGGGATACCAAGATAAGAGTTGCGCGGCTTTGTAGGAAGTACGGGTAAACCAATGTTACGGGGTCAATGAGTGCCTATATGAAGCCCCATTGCAGACTGTCTGAGCCTTGTATCAGTCCTGAAAGCCTTCCTCCGCTTGGAGCGTTTTGTATCCCAATTTCCCGTGCGCAGCATTTTCCAACGAGTTTTGGTGACAGGTAGCCATAAACAAAATAGATGCCTCTGAAACCAACTCGCAAGGTATGTCTCTACCGTGGTGCCGCGCGTTTTGCGTGGCTATACTGGACGACGTCCAATGAGCAGATGACGATGAACGAAACGACACAGCAGGCTATTGTTCAGACCTTACGCGAGAAGATCCTGGCAGGAGAACTGTCGCCGGGCCAACGCCTCGTCGAAGCGCAACTCGCGCAATCTCTCGGTGTATCACGTACGCCGCTGCGCTATGCACTCAGTGTGCTGTCTTCAGAAGGACTGCTCGACCGCTCGGGCGCGCGCGGCTATATAGTCCGCCGCTTCAGCGTACGCGACGTACTGAACGCAATCGACGTGCGCGGCGTGCTCGAAGGGCTCGCCGCGCGTGCGGTCGCCGAGAGCGGCGTGGACGTTGCACTTGCCGCCGCGCTCGACGATTGCCTGCGCGAAGGCGACGACATCTTTCGCAACGGCAGCCTTCAACCCGGCGACGACGTGCGCTATGCAGCGATGAACGGACGCTTCCACTCGCTCATCATCGCGGCAGCGCAGAACACGGCGGTTAGTGCAGCGTTGAGCCTGAACGACAAGATTCCGTTCGTCTCGCCCTCCACCATCGCATTCGACGAAGCCGCACGCGAGCGTCAATTCATGATGCTGATGTACGCGCACCGACAGCACCACGCAATCGCGGACGCGTTGAAGAAAGGCGAAGGCGCGCGCGTCGAAGCGTTGATGAAAGAGCACACGCACATATCGAAGGAAAGTCTGAATCTGTCGCTGCCGGCATTGCATCTGATCGCGGGCGCCGCATGACGCGCGACGCATCGCTCGTTGCCGTCAGAAACGACGCGCCCGGCAAAGCGCCTGCGAAGACCACGGCGCCCGCAAGCAGCAAGGACCTGCTCAATCTCGCGCAACTGCGCGCCTTTCGCCTTGTCGCGGACATGGGCAGTGCAACGCGTGCGGCCGCCGCGCTGTTTCGCGCGCAATCGGCGGTGACGCGCTCGGTTCAGGAACTCGAGTCGGCAGTTGGAGAACCGCTATTCGATCGCGGTCCTTCGGGCATGCTGCCCACACCCGTTGGCCGGGCGGTGCTGCTTCGCTGCGAACGGATATTCGTAGAACTCGAAGAACTCGCACAATGGTGCGCTGCGCGGCAGGCACGCCGCCGCCCTGCTGCTGAAGGCGCACTGCCGGCCTATCTGCTGAACACACGGCGGCTGCAGATTTTCGTCGCGCTTGCACGGCACCGTCATATGCCGAGCGCGGCCAAAACGTTCGGTATCAGTCAACCCGCCGTCAGCACCGCGGTTCGCGTGCTCGAAAGCGGCTCGGGACTGAGCCTCTTTCACCGGAGCCCCCGCGGCATTCTGCTCACCGCCGAAGGTGAAACGTTTCTGCTGCATGTGCGGCGCGCGTTGAACGAATTGCGCCACGTGCCCGACGATATCGCCGCCCTGCGCGGCAATATTCGGGGCGCGGTAACGGTCGGCGCGCTGCCGCTCGGGCGCACGCTGATCCTTCCCAAAGCGATTGCGAAATTGAGCGCGGACAATCCGGGCGTGCGGGTAGTCACCGACGAAAGCGCGTATGAAGCGCTGGTCGCGGGATTGAGAGCGGGTGACATCGACTTCATTCTCGGCGCGCTGCGCGACAACGACTCGACGAGCGGCCTGAAGAACGAGCGCTTGATGTCGGAAGACATGGTGCTTCTCGTGCGGCGCGATCATCCGCTTACGCGCGCTCATGAGCCGAACATCGCGGATCTGCGCGACGCGCAGTGGATCCTGCCACGCAGTCACGCGCCCGCGCGAGCGCTGTTCGAAGCCCAGTTCAAGCGGATGAAAATCAAACCGCCACTGCCCACGGTCGAAACCGCAGACCTCGCCGTGATTCGCGGCCTGCTGCTCGGCACCGACATGGTGGCGGCGCTATCCGCGCAGCAGTTGCACTACGAGGTGCAAGCGGGGCAACTCGCAGTACTCAAGGTGCCGCTGCACAACACGCGGCGCGAGATCGGGCTGACCATGCGCGCGGCAGGTACGCCCTCGCCGGCGGCTCGGGCGCTGATCGACGCAATTCGTCTGTCGGTGGTCGAGCTCACGCGCACAGTCAGCGTCGCGTCAAGTTAGCGGCGGCTTGCGGCGACTGCCCGCTGATGGTCCGCTAACGACCAGCAGCGAGGACCGCGGCGATATCCGTCGCTAGACCTGCGGCTCCCATACCGAGGAAGGAATGCCGACCACACCGTCGAACAGCCAGCGCGCGGTGCGCAGCAACGCCGCGCTCAGCACTTCGGGCCGCTCGGGCTCGCCGCCGAGCGTGAGTTCGACGGTGAACTCGCCGGTCGGATGCTCGACGGAAACCCGCTTGCGTGCGCCTTCGAGTTCCACTTTCGCAATGCCGTCGCACACCGTGCCCGGCAGCACCGCCGCCGTCGCCACACTCACTGCGCCGAGCACGCCAATCGATGCATGGCAGCGGTGCGGAATAAAGCTGCGCGTCGAAATCGTGCCGCCGTTACGCGGCTCCGCGACGAGGCATATCTTCGGTACCGTTCGGGCGCTGACGTCGCCAAGGTTCATCATCGGGCCCACGGCAAGCCGGATTTTTTCGATGCGCGCCTTCAGTTCGTCGTCTGCGTCGAGTTCTTCGCGCGTTTCGTAACCGGTGCGTTGCAAGTCGCGCGCTCGCATCAGCACGAGCGGCATGCCGTTGTCGATGCACGTCAGTTCGACGCCTTCCACGGTGTCCTTGAGTCGTCCCGTCGGCAGCAGCGCGCCGCACGTCGAGCCGGCCGTATCCCGGAACTCGAGCGGAATCGGCGCGGCGACGCCCGGCACGCCGTCGATGCGCGCGTCGCCTTCATATGTCACGCGGAAGCCCGGCGTGCGGACCGTTGCGACCGCGATCTGCCCGGTGTTGACCATGTGAATCGCCACGCGCGTGCTGCCGTCTTCAGCGTTGACAAGTCCGCGTTCAATCGCATACGGCCCGACGCCCGCGAGAATGTTGCCGCAGTTCTGGCCGAAATCGACGCGCGCCTCGTTGACGACGACCTGCGCGAACAGGTAGTCGACGTCGGCGTCCTCGCGCGACGATGGAGAGATGATTGCGACCTTGCTGGTCAGCGGGTCCGCACCGCCGATGCCGTCGATCTGCCGCGGATCGGGCGAGCCCATCACCGCGAGCAGCACTCGGTCGCGTTCGGCGGGCTCGGCGGGCAAGTCGGACGCCATGAAAAACGCGCCTTTGGACGTGCCGCCGCGAATCATCATGCAGGGAATGCGGGTCTGGGTGCGGCTTTGCATCGCGAGTCTCCATCGCTAATAGGCGGCTCTCATTGTAGTTTTCGATGCCACCGGCACAGCACCTAAAGCGGCCTGCAAGTCCATCCAATCTGTTTATTGGCTATGCCTGATGGCGATCTGCAACCTTGTTGCAAGCCGCCTGGAATGGCACGAATGCGAGCCCGCGGGCATGCGTTGACGCAACGTCCGCGTGAAACCGTTTTCTCCATACGAAATGCGCGCGTTTGCCCATCGCCGGGGATTGGCTTCAAAACCGCCTTCTGTTCGACCAATTGAAGCTCGGCCACCCAGCGCACACTGACGTCGTGCCAATTGCGCCAGGAGCTTCAGATGTCTTCCCGTCATCGCCAGAATCCCCCGTTCGACGAAAACCTGCTCGAGCCGGCAACGGCCGAATGGACCAACCCTGCGCCCGACGCCGATGCGCAAACCATGCACGGCCTGCACATTGCTTCGCAGAATGTGTTGCACCTCGCGACGCAGACGTACAATGCTGCGGCGCGCGGCGACGATGCAGCGGCACAGGCAGCGCGCGCGTCGCTGGAACAGCAACTGGGTCTGACCACGCGTCTGATCGACGAGCTTGTTTCCGGCGGGGCCGACCAGCCCACGATGCACTGACCGGCCCTCAATAAAACAAGGCCGACAGCAATAACCGCGGTTTCCAATCTTCGAGACAAGAAATGAGCGCTTTGACGGTAATTCTCTGCATCTGGGCAATGGTTGCGTTCTGCGCGGTGCTGTTCATCCGCGGCGCCACGGCGCGCGTCGAGCGCCCCAGGAAGTCGACACAAAGCCGTCCGGCGCGCTTCTCAATCGCCGAATAAGGGCTCGGCGGGGCGCGATGCAGCGGGGCTCGCTGGATTGCGGTGAACGGTCGTTGCACGGCGCCGCTTGGGTGCCGTCATTCCCGCGCCGGCCAGGGCAAACCCTGCGCCGACCAGTCGAGTTCGACGCCGATCACGGAACGCTCGTCTGCGAACTGCGCAGCGAGCGTCACCGCGATGCACGGCCTGCCGCTCGCTAGCGAAAGGTATGGATTGCTGGCGATCGCGACACCCGGCAACAGCACTGCATTGCGATAGTACGGCCGATGATCCCAGCGCGCGTCTCGCGGATTCGCCACCGGATGCAGCGAAGCGCCTTCCATGCTCCACGCCGGCCCCGGCACTTCGGGACCGAGCTGGCGTCCGGAAGCGTCGAGGATGAAGCAGCTTACGCAACGCTCGAACGTCGCCAGAGAAGAGAACGCGCGATCCATGGCTACGCCGGCATGCAACGCGTCCGCTGCCTCGCGCAACGCCACGCGGTACGGCTCGACCACGGATTCGAACAACGCATGCTGATGCGCGCGGCCCTGCGCGATCATGTCGAAGGCATCGTCAATTCGTAGATGCACGGAGCCAGGCGAAACGATCTGCGCTGCCGGCCGCCCAAGCAGATAACCTTGCGCGAAGTCCACGTTCGATTCGACGGCGAGAATCAGCTCCTCGGTCGTTTCCACACCTTCCACTACCACCAGCATGCCGGCCTGATGCAACAGCGACACGAGCTTCGGCAAGATCGGCTGTTCGGTGCCGTGGCTCGTCGCGCGTATCAGTTCGCCGTCGAGCTTGACGATATCCGGACGGATGCGCAGCAGCCGGTCGAGGTTCGACTGGCCGGCTCCAAAGTCGTCGACGGCAATCAGGAAACCGTGTTCGCGATACAGCGCCGCTGCGCGCGACATCTCGCCGACACTGCCGCCGTGCGACTCGAGAATTTCCAGAATCACCTGCTGCGGCGCGAGTCCCACCCTTCGCACGATGGCGGCGAGGTCATCCGCATAACCGTCGGCGACAAAGGTGGCCGGCAGAATGTTGAGGAACAGCCAGCCGTCGGCGGGCAGCGACGCGCGTGCGTTGGCAAGGTGCACGGCATGGCTCGCACGGTCGAGCACGCCTTCGTCGTTGGAGGGCTTGGGCGCGAACAGCGCCGCGGGCGGCAGTAGCGTGCCGTCGTCCAGTTCGCCCCGCAGCAGCGCCTCGAAGCCCACCTGCTTCTGATGCGACAAGCTGAAAAGCGGCTGAAAATGAGAGGTCAGGTAATAGTCTTCCCATCGATGCCGCGAGTTCGATGCGCCCGCCGAGGCGGCCGCGCCGCAGGCGTCTTCGATCAGCGACTGCAGCGGTGCCTGCGGCAGCGGACGCTCCGAGCACACGCGATCCCTGCCCGAATGCTTGGCGCGCAGCAACGCTTCATCGGCGCGGTCGAGCAGCACCATGATGCTTTCGCCGCTGCGGTGTTCGGCCACGCCGAAACTGGCAGTCAGATTGCCGTCCGGGCGCTCAATCTCGGCAATTGCGCCGCGCAGCCGCTCGGCGAGGCGCAGCGCGCCGGCCAGTCCGTCGCATAGCAATATGGCAAATTCTTCGCCGCCGATCCGGCTCACGCTGTCCGTGCCGCCGGTTCCGTCGAGCAGCACCTGCGCGACCTCGCGCAACGCAAGGTCGCCCACCCCATGACCGAACCGGTCGTTCAACGACTTGAAGTTGTCGATGTCCAGAAAGATCGCGCTGACCTCTCCGCCCTGCGCCACGTCCGCGAGCCGCCGCTCCGCCTGGGCGACGAACGCGCGGCGGTTTTGCAGACCGGTCAATGGATCGGTGGCCGCCAGTTGAGCCAACTGGTCCTCCAGCAGGAAGTGATTGCGCCGGAACCGGTAGAAGCCGAAATGAAACACGACCGAGGTCGGCAAGCCGATCGCCGCGATCCACATCCACATGACGACGTCGACGTCGGCCGTGCGCGGCGCGCCAGGCAGCAGCGGGATCGCTGCCGCATAGAAGAGCGCGCTGCCGACAAAGAAATGCGTCGGCGTGAGCCAGAGCGGCGCGGCGCAAACCGGTATCACGACCATCGCCGGCAGCGTCCACAGCAGCGGCTGTTGCAAGCCCACAACATTCAGCGCAAGTCCGCCAACCAGCGCGAGCGAAAACGCGACGCCGATTGCCCCGAAGGTCCACGTCGACTTCGCACGCGGGATGGCCAGCACCAGCAAAGCCAGCACTAGCGCACAGCCAAGGCGGTACGCAAGCGGCGCCGCCGGTCCGCCGACAAACGCGCGCGCCGCGACGAGAGAGAGGAACGCAACGACGGTGAACGCCATTGTCACGGTCGACAGCGGACGCTGATGTTCGAGCGAGCGCCGGTGAAAGCGCTCGCGCAGACTGGCATCGGATGAGTGCTGCGTCGAAGTGAGGAGCATAAGGATGGGCTACAGGGCAGGTCCGGTCACTCTATCCATGTATATCGGCAAACATCTGACGAATGTTGAGCCTTTCCAAAAATATCCGGCAATAAATACGCGGGCGCTCGCTCAGATCAGGCGACGCAGCGACTGGGCCGCGCCCGCGCGCTGAATCCGATGCTCGGGGCTCGGCGATCATACTCCCGGCCGGAAATTAATTCCGACAAGATATAACCCCTTGCGGAAATGCACGTCGGTATAAAAAGGAAGGCGAAGATCCTCAATGCCTTGAACAAAGTAGCCGTTAATACACCTGGAAGTTGTGAGCGCAACAGTCGTTTGCGAGCCACAGACTCATGGCAGAAGTTGTAATGCTTCGTGGTCCTTCTGTATGCAGCATAGGGTTCGCACGTATCGGCCAGGTGACCGAAAGTGGCTAAAAGTTAATGTCTTAAGTAGACTGCTTCAAAGTGTGCGGAAGCGCCTGGTGAAAGCGGTAAAACTAACCTACGCGGCCATGCGCGAGTCATGCGAGCACTGTCCCTGCACCCGGTCGTCGCGGTCCTTTTTAGCCAGTTGGCATCGACGGCCATTTTCCAGAAAACATGGTTCCAATCCTCGATTACCTGCTCGAACGCCAGATGTCACCGCAATGGCGGGGCATGCTTTGCGCCTTGGCCTCGGAGTTCGAGGCGCAGATCGGCCGCGATGAATTGCGTCAACTGATGCACCGCGTGGGAAGTCGTTTTGCTGCGGCCCATCCGCTGCCTGCCTGCGACTCGACCACCGACCTCGAGCGGACCCTGAACGAGCGTTGGCAGGAAATCGATTGGGGATATGTCGAACTCGCCGACGACTCCGAGTCGCTACGCATCGTTCATTACTGCGCGCCGCTGCCGGCGTTCGGCAACGATGCGCTTGCGTGGACCCCGGCATTCCTGGAAGGCGCGTATCAGACCTGGTTGAGCGCGCTTGGCGCGCAGGGCTTGTCAGTCGCACAAACCAGCGAGTATTCGCAAGACACGGCGCTCGAGTTCCGTCTCGGCCGTCATGCAGCGTGAAAGCCGTAACAGGCCAGGGCCGAGCTGCGCGCAGGACCGGTGCGCGATCAGCAACGGGCAGTCAGGTTGGGCACTGGTTTGGCGCCGCGACCGGAAGTAAGGACCGGGCAACGTAAAGCACTAAATGAATGGCGGCAACATGAGTTCATCAAGCGACATCGAAAAATTATTCGATCACTTCGGCGGCGACGCCAACGCGTACCAGGAGATCGGGCGCGAGAACGAGGCGCATTCGGCGCGCACGCGCTGGCCGTTGCTGGTGACGCTCGATCTCAAGCAGCCGCTGATTCCCCCGATCGGGCAACGCGCACAAGCAAGACCTCAACCGGTGGCCGATGAGGCCGCCGCGCTCGCCGTCGAGCGTCAGGACCCGGCCACGCCGAAAGACGCGGCCTCGGTGACGCGCGCAAAGGCACCGCTTTTCACGCGCTCACATCGGCGCGACATTCCGCCGGTTGTCGTGGCTGCGGCAACGCCGGCCGCGCCGCGCGGCGCATCGCGCTTCGGTGCGCCCGAAACGCATGGCGAGGTCGCGCAGGCAACGGCTTCGAAGGCGGCTGATGCTGCGTCGATGCCGGTTTCGTCTCCGGTTCCACCGGCAACGAGACAGGTCGAGCCGGTGGCTGCCGTCGTCCCTCCTGTCAGGATCGCATCTATCGCGCCGCTCGCGCCCGTTTCCTCCGTGCCGCCAGTCCAGCCGATCCCGCCCTTCATGCAGAGTGCGCCGGCCATCGCTGCTGCGAGCAATCCGCGCGCAGCATCGGCGCCAACATCTGCGGACGCACCGGCATGGGCACAAGCGCCGGCGCCTGTCCGTTCCGGTCCGGGCGCCGCCCGCACGCCCCACGCCGCGCCCGCGCCTGCCCCCGCCCCGGCCCGCACGCAGCCCTTCATGTCTGCGCCAACGACCATGGCAGCTTCGCAACCGACGTCGATCCTCGGCAAACTGTTTAGCTCACAAGCGGAGACCGCGCCGCTCCACGCGGCCGCGCCCGCCACGCAAGCGGTGCCGCTGCAATCGCTGTTCGACCGCCTGCGCGGCACGCCGCGCGCAGCCGCGGCGTCGGCAGTGAGCGCCGAACCCGCCGAGTCCAACTCGTGGCTCGTCAACCGCCCGCGTCGCTCATGAAAGTCATTGCGGTAGTGTCCGCCAAGGGCGGCGTCGGCAAGACGACCCTCGCCGCGAACCTCGCTTCGGTGCTCGCCGCGAGCGGCCGCCGTGTGATCGCGCTCGACCTCGATCCGCAGAACGCGCTGCGTCTGCACTTCGGCGTGCCGCTCGACAGCATCGACGGCATCTCGCGTGCCACGCTGACCGGCGACGCATGGCAGTCGGTCATGTTCGACGGCGTCGACGGCGTCACCGTGCTGCCATACGGCGCGGTACTGGAAGACGACCGCCGCCGCTTCGAGGCGCATGTCGACCAGGACCCGCTGTGGCTCGCGCATGCGTTGCGCACCTTGAGGCTCGAAGCATCCGACGTCGTGGTCGTGGACACACCGCCGGGTTCTTCGGCGTACGTGCGCGCCGCCTTGTGCGCGGCCACTTTCGCGCTTAACGTGGTGCTGGCCGACGCCGCTTCTTACGCGGCGATCCCGCAAATGGAGCGGCTGATCGACACCTACGCGGCGCCGCGCGCCGAGTTCGGCGGCGTGGGCTATGTGGTCAATCAGATCGACCAGTCGCGCCAGTTGACCAAAGACGTACTCAAGGTTCTGCGCCAGATGCTCGGCGAGAAACTCTTTCCCGGCGTGATCCATCTCGACGAAGGCGTGAGCGAAGCACTCGCCTGCGACACCACGCTCATCCACTACGATCCGCTTAGCCAGGCCGCCGCCGACTTCCGCGCGTGCGGCACGTGGCTGATGTCGGCGGTCGACGCGATCGCTGTCTCGCCAAGGAATGTCGCATGAGCACGACTCATCGCGAAGGCATTGAAGCGAGCGAACCGTCGCGGTTCGAACGCTTTGTCGACGCACGCTTCTGGAATAGCCGCATCGTCACCGGTCTCGTCACGCTGTTCGCACTGGTGATGCTGTACTTCGTTTTCACGGTGCCGCTCGCTTTCTACGAGCAACTCACGTTCGCCACCTGCTGCTTCGTCACCGCGCTGCTGTTTCGCCGCCTGCAAGGCCGTTACGCGACGATGGTGATGATCATGCTCTCAGTGGTGACGTCGGGCCGCTACATGTACTGGCGGCTAACGTCGACAACTTATTGGGAGCATCCGCTCGACGCCGCGTGGGGCCTGCTGCTCGTGTCGGCGGAAGTCTATTCGACGCTCGTGCTGCTGCTCGGCTACTTTCAGACCGCATGGCCGCTCAAACGCAAGCCGATGCCGCTGCCCGCTTCGCGCAGCGACTGGCCTACCGTCGACGTCTTCATTCCCACTTATAACGAGCCGCTTTCGGTGGTCAAGCCGACCATCTACGCGGCGCTCGCGCTCGACTATCCGGCCGAAAAACTGTCCATCCACGTGCTGGACGACGGCCGCCGTCCCGAGTTCAAGGCGTTCTGCGAGGAAGTCGGCGTCAACTGGACGATCCGCACGCACAACCGCCACGCGAAGGCCGGCAACATCAACGAAGCGTTGAAGATCACCAAGGGCGAATACCTCGCCATTTTCGATTGCGATCACATTCCGACGCGCTCGTTCCTGCAGATCGGCCTTGGCTGGTTCCTGCGCGACAAGCTGCTGTCGATGCTGCAAACGCCGCACCACTTTTTCTCCGCCGACCCGTTCGAGCGCAACCTCGGCACGTTCCGCAAAGTGCCGAACGAAGGCGAACTGTTCTATGGGCTCGTGCAGGACGGCAACGATCTGTGGAACGCCACTTTCTTCTGCGGTTCATGCGCGCTGCTGCGCCGGACGATGGTCGAGGAGATCGGCGGCATCGCGGTAGAGACCGTCACTGAAGACGCTCACACCGCGCTAAAGCTGCACCGTCTCGGCTACACCACAGCGTATCTGGCGATTCCGCAAGCCGCGGGGCTCGCGACCGAAAGCCTGTCGGGTCACATCGGCCAGCGGATTCGCTGGGCGCGCGGCATGACGCAGATCTTCCGGATCGATAATCCGCTCACGGGCAAGGGCCTGAAGTTCGGCCAGCGGCTTTGCTATCTGAACGCGATGATGCACTTCTTCTACGGCATCCCGCGTCTCGTGTTTCTCACCGCGCCGCTGTCGTATCTGTTCTTCGGCGCGCATGTGATCGAAGCCGCCGCGAGCACCATCGCCATCTACGCATTGCCCCACATGATGCACGCCAGCATTACCAATTCGCGCATGCAGCGCTCGTTCCGCCATTCGTTCTGGGCCGAGGTCTATGAATCGGTGCTGGCGTCGTATATCACTGCGCCCACGTTGCTCGCGCTCATCAACCCGAAGCTCGGCAAGTTCAACGTGACGGCCAAAGGTGGCCAGATCGAGAAGAACTATTTCGACTGGGCGATCTCGCGGCCGTATCTGTTCCTGCTGTTGCTCAACCTGATCGGTTTCTGCGTGGGCATCGTGCATATCTATCTGAACTGGCATACCCGCAGCATCGTGCAGACCACCGTGCTGAACCTCGGCTGGACCACGTACAACATGCTGATTCTCGGCGCGAGCGTGGCTGCCGCGAGCGAGCGCCGGCAGATTCGCGCGGTGCATCGCGTGGCGATGGAAATGCCGGTCATGCTCAAGTTCTCCACGGGCCGCACGCTCGCCTGCAAGACCATTGACTACTCGGAAGGCGGCGTAGGTGTCGCGTTGCCCGCGGCCATTCAGGTGCCGATGCACGAGCGCGTCACCGTGTCGCTCTTTCGCGGCGACGAGGAATACGCGTTCCCCGCCACGGTCGGCTTCACGGCGCCGGGCCGGGTCGGCCTGCGCTTTTCCGCGATGACGCGCGAGCAGGAATACGAGTTCGTCAAGACCACGTTTGCACGCGCCGACGCCTGGACCGGCTGGGCCGAGGGGCGCCAGCAGGACACGCCGCTGCGCGGGCTCTCGCACGTGCTGACGGTGGGCGTGCGCGGCATCGCAGGCCTCTTCGAGCATCTCTACAACGACCTGCGAAGCTCGATGAAAAGCCGTCCGGTGGACGTCAAGAAGCTAAAAACCAAAGACTGATCTATGCGCAACTGGATGGCGAAGGGAAGCATCGAACGCTCGAATCAGCAGCGTTACGAGTCGCACAGTGACACAAACTTGCAGCGCCGCGACGCGCAGCGCCCTCGCTCTTCACGGCTGACGCGCGGCGTCGCGTGCTGGCTCGCGTTGCAGACCGCATTGGCCGCGCCGCTCGCGTCGGTGGCCGAAGCGGCCGCTGCGGCGTCGGGCACCGTCGGAAAGGCAGACACGGCCAACTCAGCCAACGCAGCCGACACCGCCGCGCCGCGCACGCAAGCCGCGCTCCGAGCGCAGGCAACGCCGCCCGCAGCGGCGGCTTCCAACATGGCGACACATGCGGCCACCGGCACTGGCAACGGCCCCGCGCCGAGCCCCGCCGTACCCTACGACCCGGCGATGATCGCGCAAGCGCCATTGGCGACGCCTACGCCGGCGCTCGCCGCGTCGGCGGTCAAAGCGCTGGGCGTCAAGACGCCGACCACCGCCGAACCGGGCACGCTGGTGCCGGGCGGCCGTCGCCAGACGCTCACGTTCGCCGACCTGGGCGCGCTCGATCCGCTGCAGTTGCGCGGCACCGACGGCCAGAACGGCGTCGCGTTCTCCGTGCGCGGCGACGAGGTGGTAACGGGCGCGATCCTGCATCTGATCTACAGCTACTCGCCCGCCTTGCTGCCGAACATTTCGCAACTCAAGGTGCTGGTGAACGGCGAAGTCGCTGCAACGCTGCCCGTGCCGCGCGATCAGGCCGGCATGCTGGTCGCGCGCGACGTGTCGCTCGATCCGCGCTTCGTCAGCGAATTCAATCACCTGAACGTGCAGTTGATCGGGCATTACACGGCGAGTTGCGAGGACCCGGCGAACTCGTCGCTATGGGCCACCGTCAGCAATGCAAGCTCGCTGGATCTGACGTACGCGTCGCTCGCCAGCAAGCCGGATCTCGCGGCCCTTCCGCAACCGTTCTTCGACCGACGCGACGTGCGGCGCCTCGAACTGCCGTTCGTATTCCCGCAGAAGCCGACAGCCGGCACACTCGAGGCAGGCGGCATCGTGGCCTCGTGGTTCGGCGCGCTCGCCGGCTATCGCGGTGCGCTGTTCCCGGCGCAGCAGGACAACGTGCCGCTGTCGGGCAACGCCGTCGTGTTCGCGACCGACGACCAGCGCCCCGCCGGCGTCACGATTCCAGCCATCTCGGGCCCGACCATCGCCGTGGTCGACCGTGAAGCGCCGGCGCGCGGCAAGCTGTTGCTGGTGCTCGGACGCACCGACGCCGAACTGAAGATCGCCGCGCGGGCGCTCGGTATCGGACAGAACACGCTGACCGGCCAGAGCGTGACGATTACGCGGCTCACCGAACTCGCGAAGCGCGCGCCGTACGACGCGCCCAACTGGCTGCCCACGCATCGACCGGTTCGCTTTGGCGAGCTTGCCGACGCGCGCGACCTGACCGTGTCGGGCTACGACGCCGACGCGGTCCACGTGAATCTGCGCGTACCGCCCGACCTGTTCATGTGGCATACCAAGGGCGCGCCGATCGACCTGCGCTACCGCTACACGGTGCGTCCGCAGCGCGACCGCTCGTCGCTAAACGTCAGCGTGAACAGCGGCTTCGTGCAGGCGCTGCCCATTCCGGCCGAGTCCAGTTCGGTATTCGATCTGAGCCATTATTTCGCGCGCGTGCTGCCCGACAAGACGGCCGAGGCGCGCCGCACGCTGCATATTCCGCCGCTGCTGCTAACCCCGCGCGCGCAACTGCGCCTGCACTTTTACTACGACATTCCGAATACCGGCGAATGTCACGGGCGACTGCTTGAGAACGTGATCGGTGCGGTGGATCCGAATTCGACGATCGACCTGTCGTCGTTTCCCCACTACATGGCGTTGCCCGATCTCGCGGCGTTCGCGAACAGCGGCTTTCCGTTCACGCGCATGGCGGATCTATCGGAAACGGCGGTGATCCTGCCGAACGACGCCGACTCGAGCGACTACAGCCTCTACCTGCTGACCATGGGACGCATGGGCGCGTCGACCGGCTATCCGGCCGCGGGCGTGACAGTGGGCACCGCCGACGACGTCGACAAATACGCCGACAAGGACCTGCTGATTTTCGGCGCGCCCGGCAAGCAACCGCTACTTCAACGCTGGGCCAAGTCGATGCCGTTTTCGAGCGACGGCGACTCGCGCACGTTCCAGCTGTCCGACATCGTCTTCAAACTCGAGGACTGGTGGCACGGCGAGCGCGGCGTCGAGCGCCTGCCCGCGCGCGCCGACCTCACGCTCGTCAGCTCGAACGGCGACGCGCTCCTGACCGGCTTCGAATCACCGCTGAAAAAGACCCGCAGCGCGGTGGCTCTCGTAAGTGCGGCCGGGCAGTCGGACGCCGATCTGTCGGCCGCCCTGCTCGACGCCGACGTGCTGCCGGAGATTCAAGGCGCAATGGCCGTGATCCACGGCCGCACGGTCACGATCACGTCGAACGGCGACGCGTACTATGTCGGCCATTTGTCGCCACAGGAGTATCTGCGCTGGGCGCTGTCGTCGCATCCGTTGTTGCTGATGCTGGGCGGCGTGCTCGCGGCGCTGATCATCGCGGCGCTGTTCTACCGGATGCTGCGCTCGGTCGCGGCGCGCCGTTTGAAGGACTAACAGGACTGACATGCGGGTTCGAATCAACAGAAAACAAGGTGTGAAATTGGCGCTCTCGCTGGCGCTGGGCGTCGCGGCATCGGCGGCGTGCGCGAACGTGCTGAAGGTCGCGCAGAATGCAGCCGCGCCCGGCGCGTGCGGCGACTGGACTGGCTATCGAACTTTCGTCGAGCGCTTCGTGCAAGCCGACGGTCGCGTGATCGATTACTCCACGCCTACCCAGCAGACCACCTCCGAAGGCCAGTCGTATGGCCTCTTCTTCGCACTCGTTGCGAACGACCGCGCCACGTTCGACCGGCTGCTGAACTGGACGCGCACCAACCTCGCGGCCAATCAGTTCGATCCGCAAAACCTGCGCTTGCCGTCGTGGCAATGGGGAAGGAAAGCGGACGGCTCTTACGGCGTGCTCGATCCGAATTCCGCATCGGACTCCGACTTGTGGATCGCCTACGATCTGCTGCAGGCCGGGCGCCTGTGGCATGACGCGAGCTACACGCAGCTTGGCCAGGCGCTCGCGGCGCGCATCGCGCGTGACGAGATGACGAACCTGCCTGGCGTCGGTCCGATGCTGCTGCCCGGGCCCGAAGGTTTCAAAAGCGGCGGCGTGACGCGCCTCAATCCGAGCTACCTGCCGCTGCCCGTGCTGCGCGCGCTTGCCCATGAAGTGCCGAACGGTCCGTGGGCGAAGCTCGCCGACAGCGCCTACAAGTTCGTCAAGACAACAGCGCCTCAAGGCTTCGCGCCCGATTGGGCGGCGTGGCAAAACGGCCAGTTCGTGGTCGACCCGAAAAACGGCGACACCGGCAGCTACGACGCGATCCGCGTCTATCTGTGGGCGGGCATGGCGTCGCCTGCCGATCCGCTGGCGAAGCCGTGGCTCGCCGCGCTCGGCGGCATGCGCGCAAAGGTCCAGCAAAACGGCTTCCCACCGGAGAAGGTGTCGTCGACCAACGGCTCGGCAAGCGGCGAAGGCCCGCTCAGCTACTGGGCCGCGCTCGCGCCGTACTTCAAGGCGCTCGGCGACGCGCACGGCCTCGGCCTCGCGCGCACGCATCTGGCGGCGCTCGACGCCAGCGTGCCTGGCCGCGAGCCTGTTTACTACGACAGGGTGCTGGGCCTGTTCGGCACGGGCTTTATCGACGGACGCTATCGCTTCGACGAAAGCGGACGCCTCGTGCCCAGCTGGAGAACCGCATGCGATTGAGCGCCCTCGCGTTGTCAATGCGCTTCGCGCTGAGCCTCCCGCTTGCCTGCTGCCTCGCGGCGGCCGCACCCGACGCGTTGGCTCAGGCGCCGGCACCAGGGTCGAAAGATCCAATGGGCGTGTTGATCGATCAGGGCAAGTACTGGCAATCGCATCAGCGCGGCGACCTCGCGGAGCAGGCCTGGCTGAAGGTGTTGCGCATCGACCCGAAACAGCCCGACGCGTTGTTCGGCATGGGCATGGTGCTCGCCGACCGCAAGGACGGCGCGGGTGCACAGCAGTATCTCTCGCGACTGAAGGCGGTGGCGCCGAACTACCCGAGCCTCGATGAACTCGGCCGGCGGCTCGGTGAATCGAGCCTGCGCGACCAGACCGTGAACGATGCGCGGCGGCTCGCGCAAAGCGGCCAGAGCGCGAGCGCGGTGCAGGAGTATCAGCGCGCGTTGAGCGGCAAGCCCGCCACGCCGGCGTTGCAGCTTGAGTACTACCAGGCGCTGTCGGCTACGCCGCAAGGCTGGGATCAGGCGCGTCGCGGACTCGAACAACTCGCGCGTGATAATCCGGACGATCCGCGTTACGCACTCGCCTACGCTCAGCATCTGACCTATCGCGACGTCACCCGCCGCGACGGCATCGCGCGGCTGCAAAAACTTGCCGGCGACAGCACGGTGGGCGCGTCGGCGAAAAAGAGCTGGCGGCAGGCACTGCTCTGGCTCGACGCGCGTCCCTCGGACGCCGCGCTGTACCAGGCGTATTTGCAAAGCGCGAACGACGACGCCGCAGTCAAGGCGCGCTTCGATTCGATGGTGCAGCAGGACAAGGCGGCACGTGAGCGCGCCCAGGAAAACGCCTCCGTCGACGCACGCGGGCGCACCGTCGCCGAGGGCTTCGCCGCACTCGATCGCAACGACGCGGCCACGGCGCGCGCGAAATTTTCGTCGGTGCTGGCCACCAGTCCGAACGACACCGACGCGCTTGGCGGCATGGGCATCGCCGCGCTCAAGCAGGAGCACTTCGCCGAAGCGCGCAACTATCTGGAACGCGCGTCGCGCAACGGCAACCCGGCTCGCTGGAAAACCGCGCTGGATAGCGCGACGTACTGGACCTACACGAGCGACGCAATCGGCGCGCGCAGCAACGGCGAGTTCGCGAAGGCGAAGTCGCTGTTCGAACGCGCCATTGCGATGAATCCTTCAGATGTCACCGCGCAAGTGCTGCTCGGTGAAATGCTGCTTGCGAACCGTGACGCGGCCGGTGCCGAACAGGCATACCGGATGGCGCTGCGCCGCCAGGCAGACAACCCCGACGCCATTCGCGGACTCGTCGGCGCATTGGCCGCCCAAGGTCGCGGCGACGAAGCGTTGCAGTTCGCCAATCGACTGAACACGGAACAGCAGTCGAAGGCTGGCGGCATCAACCGTCTGCGTGGAGAAGCGCAGGCGGCTCAGGCGCGCGCGGCCGAAGCGCACGGCGATCTGGGCAGCGCACGCAGTCTCTTCGAAGACGCGCTGCTCAACACGCCCGACGACCCGTGGCTGCGTCTGGACCTCGCGCGTATTTACGTGCGCCAGGGCGCGGTCGCGAACGCGCGCAGCATGATGGACGGCCTGCTCGCCGCGCATCCTGACATGACCGATGCGCTGTATGCGAGCGCGCTGCTGTCGGCGGAAACGCAGGACTGGTCAGCCGGTCTCGCCCAACTCGAACGCATTCCCGTCGCGCAACGCACCGACGCGATGGCGGCGTTGCAGCATCGGCTGTGGGTGCATCAGCAAGCCGATCTCGCCACGCGCATGGCGCGCAGCGGTCAGACTCAACAGGCGCTCGCAACCTTGCATGCAGCCGAGCCGGTGGCGGGGAACAGTCCTGAACTGATCGGCGTCATCGCGGCGGCCTACCAGCAGGCCGGCGATCCGAACCGCGCGCTGAGCCTGGTGCGCGGCGCGATGAACGCGGCACCCGGCAACACCGATCTGCTGCTGCAATACGCGGGCATTCTGTCGGCTACGCAGCAGCAAGCAGAGCTCGGCATGGTGATGCGCCGTCTGTCGTCGATGCAATTGACGCCGCAGCAGCGCACCGACTTCGCCAATCTGAATCTCGGCATCGTCATCAAACAATGCGACGCCGTGCGTCAGCGTGGCGACCTCGCCAGCGCCTACGACGTGATCGCGCCGTGGCTCGCGGCGATGCCCGACAATCCCGATCTGCAGGCCGCTTTGGGCCGCCTGTATGCGTCGGCCGGCGACGACCGCAACGCGCTCGAAAGCTATCGCGTTGCATTGCGGCGCAAGCCCGACGACCTCAATCTGCTGCAGGGGGCGATTTCCGCCGCGTCTGGTGCGAAGCAGTTCAGCTACGCCGAATCGCTGGCGTCGCAGGCCTTGAATGCCGCGCCCAACGACCCAGGCGTGCTTGCCACCGTTGGCCGCATGTATCGCTCGGAAGGCAAGCTGTCGCTCGCGTCGACCTATCTGCAGCGCTCGCTGGTCGCGGCCAACACACCGCTGATGGCGAATGCGCCGCGCAATGCCGCGGCGAGCAACGTGCCGCGCGGCTGGGAAGCGGCGATGCGCCGTATCGGCGCGACGCCGCTGCCCGGCACCAATCCTTTCGAGGGAAAAACCGCGACGCTCGCGCCGACCGACGCCGATAACGCAGCGCCCGGCTTCAATGGTTCTTCGAACGCCGCGCGAGCTTCCCTTCCGTACTCGCAGTCTTCCTTGCCGACACAGACCGTGCCGAACTATCCGCCGCCCATGCAGCCCGCGCCATACGTCGCACCTTATGCGGCACCCGCGCAGCCCTACACGCCGAACAGCGCGCCCGCCGCGCTGCCGTATAACGCGCCTCGTCAGGGGGCCGACGCTGGCGGCTACGGCGAGGACAGCTACGGATCGAGCCAGTCCGGCGCACCGTTGCAGCCCTACCCTGGGCAGAACGGCCAGGCCGCCCAGCCGCAGATGCCGATGCAAGCTCCGATGCAGCCGATGCAGCCGATGCAGCAGCAATACAACCCGGCTTACGCGCAGCAGGCGCCGTATCCGCAGCAGCAATACGGCACGCCCGATGGCTATGCGCCGACGCCCTGGCCCATGTCGCCCGCCGCGCGCGAGGCGCAGGCCAATGCCGGGACGATGCAGCCGCAGCCGTATGGCTCGACAACCGCAGCCGCAGCGAACGGCAAACGCACCGCGAGCAAAAAGCAAAGCGCGTCGAAGAACAGCCGCAACGCAGCCGTTTATGCACAGCAACAGCAACCGTATTACGGACAACAAGCTTATCCGCAACAGCAGCAACCGCAAGGCTACGCGCAACAGCCTTATCAGTCGTATCCGCAGCAGCAGGGTTATGGCCAGCAGCCGTATCAGCCCTATCCGCCGCAGCAGCAGGCCTATGGCAATCAGGGCTATTACGGGCAGCAACAGCCTTACATTCCGCAGCCGCCGAGCGGCTACGCGCAAGCGTATTACCCGCAACAGCCGGGCATGAACGGCAGCGGCGGCAATGGCGCGAACTACGCGCAGCCAAACGTCGCCAATGCGCAGACCCTTGGCGTAGCCGAGGAACTGGCGCAGGTCAATCGCGAGCAGGCGAGCACGGTCTCGGGCGGCATTGTGTTTCGCAACCGCAGCGGCGAGGACGGCTTGTCCACGCTCACCGACATCGAAGCGCCGATCCAAGGCCGCATCAAGGCAGGCAACGGCCATGTCGTGGTGACGGCAACTCCCGTCACGCTGGATGCCGGCACCGCGGCAGGCAACGTGTCGACGCTCGCGCGTTTCGGCGCGGGGCTGTCGAACAGCACGTCGGCAGCGGCGGCCGTTGCGGGCACCAACAATTACGGCAGCCAGACGGCGAGCGGCGTGGGCCTGTCAGTTGGTTACGAAAGCCGCAAGCTCAGCGGCGATATCGGCGTGACGCCCATCGGCTTTCGCGAGACGAACATAGTAGGCGGCGCGCAGTACAACGGTGGCATCACCGACAAGGTCTCCTATTCGCTCGCCGTCGCCCGGCGCGCGGTAACCGACAGTCTCTTGTCGTACGCCGGCACACGCGACGCTGCGTCCGGCCTCGAATGGGGCGGCGTCACATCGACCGGCGGCCTCGCGAGCCTTGCGTGGGACGACGGCACCAGCGGTCTGTACGTGAACGCGGCGTTCCAGTACTACGATGGACACAACGTCGTGACGAACACTGCCTGGAAGGGCGGCGGCGGCATCTACACGCGCCTCTTCAAGGACGCCGACCAGACATTCACCATCGGTGTGAACACGACGCTGATGGGCTACGACAAGAACCTGTCGTACTTCACGTATGGCCAGGGCGGCTACTTCAGTCCGCAACAGTACGTGATCCTGAATCTGCCGATCGAATGGACTGGCCGCAATGGCGCCTTTACGTATGACCTGAAGGGATCGATCGGCGTGCAGCATTACCGGCAGGACGCATCGAACTACTTCCCGCTCGGCAACTCGGGCTCGTTGCAAGCGGCGGCTGCGGGTCAGGCGACGCTGATCGGCAGCAGTGTCGATAGCGGCGCCCAGTACCCGGGGCAAAGCAAAACCGGCGTGTCGTATTCGCTGAGCGCTGTAGGCGAATACCAGCTCGCGCCGCAACTGGCCTTCGGCGCAACGGCTTCGCTCGGCAATGCTTATCAATATCGCGAGTGGCTTGCCGCAGTCTACGTTCGCTACAGCTTTACGAGGCAGACAGGCCTGCAGCCGTTCCCGCCCACACCGCTCAGTTCGCCGTATTTGTCGCTGTCCAACTAGCGCACGTTTGATCGGGCTCGCGCGTCTGATTCCGCGGCGGCCCGATTCGCTGGACCGCCGTCACGGCCGTTTCAGGCCGCGTCGGAGCCGGTTGCGTATTTGCGGCAATGCTCGAGGTAACCGGCGGCGTGACTGCTCACCAGTTGCACGATGCTTTTCCAGAGCCAGCCCGGTGCGTCGAGTGTCTTCGAACGGTTCTTGCGCAGCTCGGCGAGCCATGCCTTGCGTTCGGCGAGATGCATTTGCCGCGCGTGCGCCTTGCCCACTACCAGCGCAAGAAAACGTGCCGCCTTCGTCGCTTCGTCGCGAGTGAGTTGCTCGATCGTCAGCTTCATGTCCTGCGGCAGCAACTCGCGTATCACCACCGCGCGATCCGCAAGGCGCGCCGATCTCATCCGGTCGCCGAGCGAAGGCGACAGATGCCGCGCGCCCTCCACCACCCGCTCCGCGTTGTCGCGTGGCATTCTCACGCCCGCATAGCGAGGCGCCGCAGCGGGCGCTGCCTCCTTGATGTCGATCAGGCACAGATCGTCGCCGTCCACTGCGGCGCCGTCGATGTCGAGCAGCACCGCGTAGCGCAGCCGTCCGAGCGAACTGCAGCCCTTGACCCAGTAGGCGGCGTCGAGCACTTCGACGTCCGCCTCGTCGCCTGCGCCACGCAATGCAGTCGCAAGTGCGGCAACTGACGTTTTGCTGAAGAGCTCGTCGATCTCGCGCCGCTCGTTTTTGGCAAGCGGCCAGAAACGGGAACCGAGCGGAATAGTCGGCTCGCTATCTTCGATACGCTCTTCGGCAAGATGGCGCCATGAACGCCGCACCGCTTCCTTCATCACGACGCGCACCGCCTCCGGTTTCTCGGAGTGAATGTCCGCCTCACCCGCGCTTTCGTCGAAGGCGCGTTCATAGCCGTCGGCCAGCGCCTCCATCATCTGAACGATCGTCACGCCTGGCAGGTCGGAACCGCGCGCTGCCGTCGCGAGCGAAAGCCCGAGCCGGATGAGGTCGTGCGCGGGATTGCCGATCACCGTCTGATCGAGATCGCGAATCTGGATCTCGACGCGGCCATTCGCATCGGCGACGGGCCCGAGATTGCCCGTATGGCAATCGCCGCAGATCCATACAGCGGGACCCTCGGGTAGCGCGTGCCCTTCGATTCCGTCGAGCCACTCATAAAATCTGTTCGTGCTGCCTCGCACATACGCATGCGCGGAGCGCGCCATTCTCGCGTTGCGGCGCGCGGTCAGAAGCGGCTGGCGCGCTTCGGCGTCGGGGAGCTTCTTCGCCCGCTTGCTGAGCGGTTTGGACAGCTTGTTTGTTGCGACGGGCTTCTTCGGCATTTGTACGGTCCGCTCTTATCGATATTCGAAGCCGGCGCGGCACGTGTCCTCGCCAGCGCTTGTCGCGCGCATTGTCGCGTGCGCAAGCAACGACCTTCAGCAGGAATCGCGCCTATCGTGTGAAGCATTCTGTAAGGGCACATGAGGCTTCAACGGTTACTTATGCGAGATATAAGCCGCCACTGGAAATACGTTCTGAAGTTCTCTCCAACGTATGGGCATCGGCGCTTCTTTCCGCTTCCAGATGCGCTTGCGCACAGTGCGCAGGTAAAACTTGCGAGAGCATAGGGGCGACCGGAGGCTAAAGTGTGCCGGCGCCATACGAAGCCTTTACGCGCGCTATGTGAACCGGCAGACTGGAGGCCCACTCATCCATGTGACCCTCTGTGGAGCGCAGCATGCCATTTCCGGCACAAGATCACGGCTGTCCTGGTTGGGGCGGCGAGATGGCGCGGCGCATCAGCGAATTCGACTGGTCCGCAACCGACGTCGGCGCGATCCCGAACTGGCCTCGCAGCCTGACCGCAACCGTGCAGCTGCTGCTTGCCTCGCCTGTGCCGCTCGTGCTGCTGTGGGGCAAAGCCGGCCACATGATTTACAACGACGCCTACGCGGTTTTCGCGGGCGGACGGCATCCGTATCTGTTGGGCTGTCCCGTCGAGACAGGCTGGCCCGAGGTTGCCGACTTCAATCGTCACGTCATGAATACGTGCCTTGCCGGCGGCACGCTGTCGTATCGCGACAAGGAACTCGTGCTGCTGCGCGAAGGCAAGCCCGAAGACGTGTGGATGGATCTGTACTACAGCCCCGTTGCAGACGACAGCGGCGCGCCTGCGGGCGTACTCGCTATCGTTGTCGAGACGACGGGGCGTGTGTTGACCGAGCGCTGGCGGCAACGCGCCGAAGCCGAGCTGCACGAGACGAACGAACGCCTGCAACTCGCGCTGAATACGGGCGCCGTGCTCGGCACGTGCGTCGTCGATATGCGCACTCAAAACATCACTGGCGACGAGCGCTTCGCCCGCACTTTTTCGTTGTCGGTGGACGAAGCCGCTCGGGGCGTCGATCACCGCGCGGCGACAAAAATGATCCATCCGGACGATCAATCGCTGCTCCAACATCTGACCTTCAAGGCGCTGTCCGGCGGAAAACCGTTTCGCGCCGAGTACCGGATTCGCTGCCCCAATGGCGATTACGTGTGGGTGCAAGCGAACGGCCAGTGCGAGTTCGACGATAACGGCGTGCCCACCCGGTTTCCCGCCGTGCTGATCGACATCCACGAACGTAAGATCGCCGAGCAGTCGCTGCGCCAGTTGACGGAGACGCTTGAACAGCGCGTTGCCGATGCGGTCGCCGCACGCGCCTTCGCAGAGGAACAGTTACGCCAGGCGCAAAAGATGGAAGCGATCGGCAGCCTGACGGGCGGCGTCGCGCACGACTTCAACAACGTGTTGCAAGTGATCAACGGCAATCTGCAAATGATGGCCGCCGACGCCGGGGATAATCCCGCAACGCTGCGCCGTTTGTCGGCGGCGACCGATGCCGTGAAGCGCGGCGCGAAACTGGCCGCGCATCTGTTGGCGTTCGCGCGCCGCCAGCCGCTTTCGCCGACGGTGCTCGATCCGCGCCGGCTGCTCGCGGGCATGAGCGAGATGCTGCATCGCGCGCTCGGCGAGACCATCACGATCAAAACGGTATTGAGCGACGATCTGTGGAACGTGCAGGCCGATCGGAACCAGCTAGAAAACGCGCTGCTCAATCTCGCGATCAACGGACGCGACGCGATGAAAGCCGACGGCACGCTCACTGTCCGTGCCGCGAACCGTGTGCTGGATGCCGCGTTTTGCAACGACCACGCGGAGCTGTCGCCGGGCGAATACGTCGTGTTCTCCATCACCGATACCGGCGCAGGCATGCGGCCAGAGGTGCTTGAACACGCGTTCGAACCGTTCTTCACGACCAAGCCGAACGGTCATGGAACGGGCCTCGGCCTCAGTATGGTGTTCGGCTTTGTCCGTCAAAGCGGCGGCCATACGCTGATTGAGAGCGAGGTGGGACAAGGCACGACCGTGTCGCTGTACTTCCCGCGCTGCTGCGAGCCTGAAACTCCCGAAACCGTCGATCAGACCGCCACGCCGGTAGGCGGCGGCGAAACGATCCTCGTTGTCGAAGACGATGCGGACGTGCGTCTGACGGCCGTCGAAATGCTCGCGCAACTCGGCTACAAGGTGCTGACTGCATCGAGTGGCGATGCGGCGCTCGAATTCATCCAGAGCGACATGCCGATCGACCTGTTGTTCACCGATGTGGTGATGCCGGGCAAGATCAAAAGCGTCGAACTGGCGCGCCGTGCCGCGGCGCGCTCGCCTGCGGTGCCGACCTTGTTTACGTCCGGTTATACGCGCGACGAGATCGTCCATCACGGCAAACTCGATGCCGGCATTACGTTGCTGTCGAAACCGTATCGACGCGACGATCTCGCGCGCAAGGTGCGAAGTGTGCTGCGCCCGTCGGCAGGGGCGGTTGCCGGTGCAACGCATGTCGGCAAGATGACCGACCGGGAGATCGCTGCGTGCGTGCCGCCCGTGGCCTACGATCCGTCGAGCGTCGAGACGCCGGGCGTTGAGATGCCGGACGGCGCCGCTCGCGGGCGGGAAGCTCGTCAAGACGTCGCGCCCGAAGCTGCGCCGGCGCGCTCGCCGGCTCACGTGCTACTCGTCGAGGACGACGCCGACTCGCGCGAGGCGCTGAGCAGCCTGCTCGGCGCGCTGGGCCTCGACTGCACGTCGGTGGGGAGCGCGGAAGAAGCGCTGCCGCTCGTGCCGGCGCAACGCTACGACATCCTGTGCACCGACATCACGCTACCTGGCATGTCGGGCGACAATCTCGCGCGCGCGGTCCTGCGCGCACAGCCGGACGTGCAAGTGCTGCTGGTGTCCGGCTACGGCGCGCATGCGCCGATCGGCGACAGCATTCCCGGCGCGCGGATGCTCGGCAAACCGCTCGACCTCGCCCAGTTGCGGCGCGAGCTTGCGCGGTGGCTCGATCCCATCGAAGCCGCCTGGTGACGCCGGGCGCCTCCAGGCGCGGCGTGCGCTTTTCGCACCGCAAGCCGGAATGCGGCATATATTGGTCTATATCGATGAAGCCGCACGCGGCGCGAAGCGCGCAGCGCATACGCGCCCTGGTATGATGCCGGGCGCGCGCCTGCTTTCCTGTCGCATGGGCGCTTGACCTTCCGCCGCTTTTTGTCACGAGAGCCATCATGCCTTCCCAACACGACCCAGCCCCCGCTGCGAGCCCGAGCCCGACCAAGGCGAGGCGCAAAGAGCTGTCCATCACGGCGCGCAATCTTCTGATGGTAGCCGTCGGCGTGCTCGTCTTCGCGATAGTCTCGGGCGTGGTGCTGTATCAGCCGATCGCCTATGGCGATGCAATCCCCAACTTCGGCATCATTCTGATGCTGACGGTGCCGGTAATCGCGGGCGTCGCGTTCCGGGTGGGACTGGATGCGTGGCTCGATCGCGAGTAATAGAAAAGCGGGCAGCGGGTCGCTACCCCGCCCCACCCGGCACCACCACCCACACCTCCAGGCCGCCACCCTCGCGCGCGTGAAACTCTACCCTGCCACCGTGCAGCCGCGCGATCCGCTCGACAATCGCGAGCCCAAGCCCTGTGCCGCCGCTATGCGCTCGCGCGTTCCTGCCGCGTTGGAAGGGCGCCTTCAACTGCTCGAGTTCTTCCGCCGATAACCCCTTGCCGCGGTCGCCCACTGCGACATACACCGAGTCGTCGGTCGCCCAGCTACGCACCGCCAGTCCACTGCCGCCGTACACGATCGCGTTCTGCATCAGATTCATCAGGAGCCGCATCATGCTCACCGGCCGATAGGGAATCAGCGGCAAGCGTGCGAGCGACAGTTCGAACTCATGCCCAAGTCCCGCGAAGTCGCCTGCAAGCCGCTCGATCAACGCGTTCAGATCGCCGGGTTCGGCTGGCTCCCGCTCGCCGCTGCCTGCGTAGTCCATGAACTGCTGCAAGATGGTTTCGATCTGGTCGAGGTAGGACTCCGCCGCCACCGCGAAACTGCTGTCGCTGCTCTCCGGCATCGCCATGGCCATCGAAAGGCGTAGCTTGGTGAGCGGCGTGCGGATGTCGTGCGAGATGCCGGCTAACATCAGCGCGCGGGTCGCTTCCGCTTGTTGCAACGCGTGCGTCATCTGATTGAAAGCGCTGCTGACGGCGGCAATTTCCAAAGGGCCGGTGGTCGGCAACGGCGGCGGCGCGTCGCCGTCGCTCAGGCGCTGCGCCGCGCGCGTCAACTCCCGAAGCGGCCGGTTCAGGTGAAGCTGGATCGCGTAGCCTGTCAACGCGGCCAGCGCGGCAAGGCCGAGCGACAGCAGAATGGCCGCGTCGAGCCCATTGCCCTGGGCGTCTTCGGGAATCGGCAGTGCGATCCAATACGGTGCAGCGGATGTGTTGACCTCGGACGCCGCACCGCCCGGTCCATCGGCGGGCGCATGCATGCGAATCCAGAGGCGTTGGCCTCCTTCGGTCTGCCAGCGCGCTTCCATGTCTGCCGGGAGATGTTCACGCAGACTCTCGAGAAACACCTTGCGCTGATAGTTGCGATACCCGCGCAAGACACTCGACGGCGGCTCCGCCAGCGCACTGCCGGGAAGCCGTGCACGCGCGTCAAGACGCGCAGCCAGCGCATCGCGCGCGGCGCGCGGCGTGCTTTGCAGCAGGTTGTCGAGCGTCGTCACATAGGTGGCGAACACAGCGGCCGCGCGCTCCACGCGAGGCCGCTGCACATAATGCAGCAGCACGCCGAGCGAGCACACCTGGCTCAATACGACGAGCGCGATCAGCAATGCAATATTGCGCGCGAGCAGTGTCCGCGGCAGCACCCGTTGCAATAGTGGACGGCTCATGAATCGACGTCCGCGATCAGCATGTAGCCGACGCCCCACACTGTCTTGATGAAGCGCGGCTTGGACGGATCGTTCTCGACGATCTGCCGCAGGCGCAGCACCTGCACGTCGATGCTGCGGTCGAGCGCATCGTGATCGCGCCCTCGCGCGCGAGCGAGCAGATTGTCGCGGCTTACCGGCCGGTTCGGCGACGACGCGAGCGCAACCAGCAGCAGCATCTGCGCCGAGTGGATTTCGAGCAGCGCGTCGCCGCGCATGAGTTGCTGTTTGCCGACATCGAGCACGAATTCGCCGAAGCGCACGCGTTGCGACGTGACCGTCACTTCGCCCGAAGCCATTTTCTGACGACGCAGCAGCGCATTGATTCGCGCCACCAGTTCGCGCGGAAGAAAAGGCTTCGCGAGATAATCGTCGGCGCCGGTTTCGAGACCCAGCACCCTGTCGAGCGGATCGCCCTTCGCGGTCAGCATCAGAATTGGCAACGTCTGCCCTTGCTCGCGCAAACGCGCACAGATCGCGAGCCCGTCCTCTTCGCCGATCATCAGATCCAGCACCAGCAGATCGAACGGCTCGCGCTCGAGATAGCGGTCGAGCCGCTTACCGTCTTCCGCGACTCTGACGTCGAAGCCCTGTCCGCGCAAGAAACGCTGCAGCATGTTGCGCAGTTCGACTTCGTCGTCGAGCACGATGATTTTAGCGGGGCGATCCATGCGAAAGCTCCTCGTTTCAGGCATCGTTTCGTGTTTTGCGCGCGGCCTGGCGTTCGGCGATGCGCTGCAATAACACGTAGAACGACGGAATGAACAGCACGGCAATGCACGTTGAAGCCAGCATACCGGAGAACACCGCGATACCGAGCGAGCGGCGCGCGCTCGCACTGGCGCCGGTGGCTACCACGAGCGGCACGACGCCGAGAATGAACGCGAACGACGTCATCATGATGGGCCGAAAACGCAGGCGCGCCGCTTCGACGGCGGCTTCTGCAATGCCCACGCCTTGCATACGCAAATGCCGGGCGAACTCGACGATCAGGATCGCGTTCTTCGCCGACAACGCGATCAACAGTACAAGGCCAATCTGCGTGTACAGGTTATTCGCGGCGCCGAGTATTGCGAGCGTGCCGGCCGTGCCCAGCAGCGCGAGCGGCACGGCGAGCACGACCGCGACCGGCAACAGCCAGCTTTCATATTGCGCGGCGAGCACGCAAAACACGAGCAGCACACCGACTGCGAAGACCCAGTATGCGGAGTTGCCAACCAGCTTTTCCTGATACGACATCGCGGTCCATTCATAGCCGATGCCGGCCGGCAGGATGCGCGCGGCTTCCTGCTCGAAGGCCCGGATCGCGTCCCCGGTGCTGTAGCCGCTAGCCGGGTTGCCGTTGATCGCCGCCGCCGGTGCAAGGTTATAAAGCGTCGCGACCGCCGGACCGACGCTCGTATGCGCGTCGATGAACGTGCCCAATTCGACCATATGTCCGCTATTGCTGCGAATCTGCAAGCGGCGAATGTCGTCGGTCTCGCGGCGAAACGCGCCGTCCGCCTGCACGAATACCGGGAACGTGTGATTGAAGGCAGTGAACTGATTGACGTAGGCCGAGCCTACGTAATCTTGCAGCAGATCGAACACATTGCCGACCGGCACTTGCAGCGATTCCGCCTTCGTGCGGTCGAGCGTCAGTTCGACGCTCGGCACCGAGGCGCGAAACGGACTGAACACGCGTTGCAGTTCCGGACGTTTCGACACGCTCGCAATCAGCGCATCGGTCGCGCTTTGCAGCCGCCGATAGTTCTGCGAGCCGTCGGTGAGCATTACTTGCATCTGCACGCCGCCGCTATTGCCGAGCCCCTGGATCGGCGGCGGCACGATGACGACCGAGCGCACGTCGGGCAGCTTCGCCAGTTCCCTGTTCATGCGCAGATACAGCGAGCGCAGGTCTTCGCCCTTGCCGCGCTTGCTCCAGTCGTCGAGCGTGACGTAGATCAGCGCGGAATTCGGCAACGACGCGTTGTTATCGAGCGGCGAAATACCGCCGATCGACACCACGTGATTCACGCCGGGAATCGCGCCGATCCGCTTCTCGATCTGTGTGCTGGCCTCGCGCGTTCGTCCGAGCGATGCCGCGTCGGCGAGTTGCGCGGCAATGAGCATGTATCCCTGATCTTCGAGCGGAATGAAACTGGTCGGCACGCGCGTCAGCAGGAGCGCCGATGCCGCGCCCAGCGCAATCGCGATAACGAGCGCAAGCTTGCAGCGCGCGACGAACCACGAGACCACCCTGACGTAGCCGTTCTCCACGCGCGCATAGGCCCTGTCGAACACGCGGTACACCACGTTCGGTTTGCCGGGCCGCTGGTGCCGCAACCAGCGCACGCTCTGCACCGGCTTGAGCGTCACCGCATTGATCGCGCTGATGATCGTGGTCGCAACCACCACGAGCGCAAACTGCCGGTACATCTGGCCGGTGACGCCGCCGAGAAACGCCGAAGGCAGGAACACCGACACCAGCACGAGCGTAATGCCGATGATCGGACCCAGCAGTTCATGCATGGCGTCGATGGCGGCCTGCTTTGGCGTCTTGCCCTGTTCGATATGCTGCGTAATGCCTTCGACGACGACGATTGCATCGTCCACCACAATGCCTATCGCAAGAACGATCGCGAACAGCGTCAGCAGATTGATGGAAAAGCCCATCATGTAGATGGCGCCAAACGTGCCGACAATCGTTACCGGAATCGTCGTGGCAGGCACGAGCATCGCACGCCAGTTCTGCAGAAACAGCAGGATCACCGCGAGCACGAGCAACGCCGCCTCGAAGAGAGTCTTATAAACGTCGATCACGGATTGCCGCACGAAGGTCGTCGTATCGAAGGGCAATTGATAGGTGACGCCCTGCGGCATGTCTTTCGCGAGACGCGCCATGGTCTCCTTTACCGCATTGCCGACCTCGAGCGCATTTGCTTCGGGTAACTGATAGATCGCGATTCCGGCAGCGGGCTTGCCGTCGAGATTGAAGAACTGTCCGTAGCTCGACGAGCCGAGCTCCGTGCGCCCGAGGTCGCGAATGCGCACGAAATGGCCGCCGTCGTTCGAATCCGCCTTCACGATGATGTCGTCGAATTCATGCGGATCGGAAAGCACGCCGCGCATCGTCACGGTAAGCTGGAACGCCCGGCCTCCCGCGTTGGGCTCGGAGCCGAGCTGGCCCGCGCTCACGTCCTTGCTCTGACTCTGTATGGCCTGCATTACGTCGGCCGCGCTCAGATTGCGCTCGCTGAGCTTTTGCGGATCGAGCCAGACCCGCATGCTGTACTGCCCGGTGCCGAACACAGTGACGTCGCCGACGCCCGGCAAACGCGCAAGCGTGTCGCGCAGATAAATGACCGCGTAGTTGCTGAGAAAAAGCGAATCGTATTTTGGGTTCGGCGATTGCAGCGTGTACAACTGCAAAATGGCGGTGGAGCGTTTCCTCACGGTCACGCCCTGTTGCTGAACTGCTTGCGGCAGTTGCGCGGTGGCGGCCGACACACGGTTCTGCACGAGCACCTGCGCCTTGTCGACGTCGGTGCCCACGGCGAACGTGACGGTGAGCGTGTAAGTGCCGTCGTTCGTACTCGTCGACTGCATGTACAGCGCGTTCTCCACGCCGTTGACCTGTGCTTCGATGGGCAACGCAACGCGGTCGATCACCGTCGTCGCGCTTGCGCCCGGAAAGTGCGCGACCACCTGCACGGTAGGCGGCGTGATCGGCGGATATTGCGCGATGGGCAGATTGATGAGCGCGACCGCGCCGAGCAGCATCGCGATCAACGCAATCACATTGGCGAATACGGGGCGCTCGACGAAAAAGCGGATCATGAACGGCCCTGCGCTACGGCATCGACTGTCTGCACTTTGATGCCCGGCGCAACGGCGAGCCCCCCGCCCGTCACGACCCTGTCTGCGGGACCGAGGCCGCTCTTGATCGCGCGCAGCGAACCGTACAGGCTGCCGGTCGTTACGCCGCGCTTCTCGATCACGCCGCCGGCATTCACGACCAGCACCGATGCGCCGGCCTGCTCGCGCAGCAATGCGGTTTCCGGCACGAGCAGCACCTTCTGCGGCTCACTTACCGGAATATGCACCTCGACCGACATGCCCGGGATCAGATGCGTGTCGCGATTGGCGATATCAGCGCGCAACTTGATCGCGCCGCTCGCCGGATCGACTCGCGTATCGACGAATTCCAGCGCGGCGTCCTCACCTTGCTCCGGCTTGGCGCCGATGAGATTGACTCGCACGGTGCGCGGCGCTCGCGTAAAGAGGCCGATGCGGTTCGCGTCGCGCTCGTTCAACGTGAAGTTCACATATACCGGCTGGATGCGATCCAGCGTGGCGAGTTTCGTCGAATCCGATCCGCCCACCACATTGCCGACGTCGAACGCGCGCGCGCCGATGCGGCCTGCGAACGGCGCGCGTATTTCCGTATAGCCGAGGTTGATGCGCGACATGTCCCGCTTCGCAAGCGCCTGGTCGCGGGTGGTCTGCGCCTTTTGCAGCGACGACTCCGAAGTCGCGTTGTCCGACGTGAGCTCCTTCTGGCGCTTCAGTTCCTGATCGGCATTATCGAGCGAGGCCTGGTCGTAGACGAGTTGCGCGCGATACGTGTCCGGCTCGATGCGAAACAGCAGTTGTCCTTGCTTCACGTTGGTGCCGTCTGTGAAGCCGATTTCCTTCAATACGCCCTGAACGCGCGCGACTAGCGTGACGGTTGCCGACGGTGCGACGCTGCCGGTCAGATCGAGTTGCTCGCGCACTTCGCGCGATTCGGGGTGCATGACGCTGACTTGCGGCAACTGCGCGGCCTGTGCAGTTGGAGCATTGCCGTCGTGGCATCCGCTGAATGCCGCGCTCAATGTCACGCTCAACGCCACGCTCAATGTCGTCAGCAGGGCAACGCGAGGCAAGGCGCGCAACGGGCGGTACAACGCGGCGTGAAACGCTGGACGTCGCGGCTCTGCCGGCACGCGGGCATTCACTGCGCTCTCGCCCACTGCTCTTCGATTGGCCATGTCGTTATTCCCCGCTTCGTTATTTACTGCCCGGCGGCGAGTTCGCGCTCGCACGCGCCAGCGCTGAATCGGCAGGCGGGTTCAACAGACGCCCCCAATCCGTGCGCCGCGCCATCTCTTCGGCGATCCGTTCGCTGACCACCTGCTGACCTTGCGCGACTTCCCATCCTCCGCCAAGCGCGCGATACAGCGACACCGCCGCAAGCGCCGCAATCCCCTGGTTCTGCGCGAGCGAATCGCCGTCGCGCAACGCCGAGCGTGAAGCGTCCAGCACCGAGTCGTAAGTCACGGAGCCGGAGCGATATTGAATGTTGGCAAGCCGCAATGCGCGCTGCGATGCGTCAGAAGCGCGCGACGACGCCGCCAGCGCATCGAGCGATGTGCGAAGCGCGGCAATCGCGTCTTCCACTTCTTTTTGCGCCTGCAGCACGGTGTTCTGGTAGTCGAGCACCGCTTCCTGGAATGCCGCATCCTGGATTCGCACCGCGTTCTGAAGTTGCGCCCGGTCGAGAATGGGCAGAGAAATGCCCGCCGAGAAAAGGCCGATCGTCTTGCCGCCCCATTGCGTTAGTCCAATGCCATGCTGTTCGCCGGATGACAAGCCGAACAGTCCCGTCAGCGATAACGACGGGTACAGCTTCGCCTTCGCCGCGCCGATCAGCGCCGACTGCGCCGCCGCGTTGAGCGCGGCCTGGCGCACGTCGGGACGGCGCCGTAATAGATCGGCGGGAATGCCTACGTCGATCTGCGTCGGCGGCACGGGGATCGCACTGCTGCCTTTCAGTTGCGCGTCGACGGCGTCCGGCGGATCGGCGAGCAGCACCGCGAGCGTGTCGCGATCCTGCACACGCGCCTTGATGAGCGGCGGAATCTGCGCCTCGGTTTCGGCTACCAGCGTGGCGGCCTGCTCGACGTCGAGCTGACTCGACGCGCCGCGTTTATAGCGCGCCTGAGTGAGCGTGAGGCTATCCTGAACGGACTTGAGGTTCTGCCGCGCTACGACGATGCGTTGCTCCAACGCGCGCAGATCGATATATGCGTTGGCGACGTCGGCGAACATCGACACCAGCGCGTTGTCGTACGCCGCTTCGGATACGCGCAATTGCGCGCGATCCGATTCGATCTGCCGGCGGTATTTCCCCCAGAAATCGATCTCCCAACCGGCGTTCACGTGCAGATGCTCTGCCCATAAATGAGCCGGCGGTATCGGCCCGACCCCGCTCGTGTTGATATGGCTCGCGCCAACCGACGCGCTGCCCGATTGCGGCAGGAGATTTTCCCCGCTGATCGCAAGCTGCGCCCGCGCCTTGAAGATATGCAGCCCCGCGACCTGCAGCGACAGGTTGCGCTCATAAGCGCGTTGTTCGAGCGCGCTGAGCACGGGGTCGTTGAACGCTTTCCACCACGCGGCCTCGCCGGCGGGCGTGCTCTGCGCGGCAGGCGGCAAGCTCTCCAGCCACTGGTTTTCCAGTGTGACGTCGGGCTCCCTGAAGTCCGGGCCAACGCTGATGCAACCGCTCAACGCCACGCCCATCGACACGACGATCGATGCGCTTACAAGACGCAAACGGCTTGACGTGGCTAGTTTCATCGCGTGAATCAGGCGTCAATGGTTGAGGGAGGGGTTCATGACGGTTGCGACAAGCGCGCGGCGCCGGCATCGTGTGGTTTCGCTGCAAGGCGCGCCGCTCAGTGCACCGCGCAGTGCCCCGCTTAATGCGCTGCACCGCGTTCGCGCATATACGCCTCGATCTCCGGCAACGTGACGTAGCCGAGCTTCTGCGTGTCTATCTCGTCGAAGTGACTAGCGACCATCGGCATGCCGGCCGCGGCCTGCTCTTTCGTCAGCTTGCCGTCGTGCGTGGTATTGGCGTTCGCAAAACGCGTTTGCAACTGCGCAACCATGCGCTCCATGCGCTGCGGATTACCGCCTTGCGGCGCGGCCTGAGCGAACGTGACGGTAGACGCGCAGCACAGCAGGACGGCGGCGAGCAATTTTTTCATGACTGACTCCTTCGATAAGCCACCGAGCGTCGCCTGCTTATGCCGCGATCCGTTCAATGACAGGCCGAATTCTTGTGGAACCCACGCCCCAAAGCAATTGCAGAGTTATGTCGATTAATGTCATGAAGCGCCGGGCGCATGGCGGAGTGCCGCCCTGTTGCCGCCGTTTATCGCTGCTCATTGCCGTTTATGGCCGTCTGTAGTGACGTATCGACGGCCACAGCTGTCCATTGCCTCGCGCGGCGACAGGCGCGGCGTGACATCGAATGAAATGAACGAGTGCTACCGTCAGGCGACGATTTGCGTAATTCTGATCTCGCGCCGCTCCGTGATGGAACAGGCCGATAGCGGCAGTGGCGCGTGCTTGAGCATACGACATGCGGACTGCAAGAACGCCTGGTGAATTCCCGTTGTCCTGATGAATTGGGGAACACTACTTGCTCACCCACACAGGTAGTGCCGGAGCAGATTTACCGTTCACCTCTTTTTCCCGGACCATGTCGATGAACTACCCGAACCTGGACAGCGAGATCGCCCATCTCGAACTCGTGTTGGGGCGGATTTCGGTCAATGACCGCATTCCTCTTTCGTATTGGGAAAACCGCGTGCGCCTCCTGTCGCGTGCGGCGCTGGTGCCGGTGCAACGAGCCCGGCTGGCACGTCTCGAAGCCGTGCTCGGCGCATTGCGGGATTCCGAAGAAGCCGTCTGCGAAGCGCCTGGCATGCGCTCGAAGGACGTCCGTTCATGACCGAGGCGACCAGGGAACCGAAACACAAAGCACCCAATGCAGCCGCCGGCAGCAACGCGCCACGCGCACAGGACGCCGGCGCGGACTCGCCTCATCTGAACGAGGGCGAGCAGGATCAGGCGGCGCATCACACCGCCCCGCACGCGCTCGTGCTGCATGAGATCGTCCGCGAAGAGGGCGAAGCCGCGCTCGAGCGGACCATCGGCGCGTTGATCTGGTCATCGCTCGCCGCCGGTCTGTCCATGGGATTTTCGTTTCTCACACAAGCCGTGCTCGATGCGGGCTTGCCGGACACGCCATGGCGCCATCTGGTGTCGAGCTTCGGTTATTCGATCGGTTTCGTGCTGGTCATCATGGGACGGCAGCAGCTTTTCACCGAGAGCACGCTGACCGTGGTGCTGCCGGTATTGACGCGGCGCGATCCACGCACATTGCTTAAAGCGATGCGTCTATGGGCCGTGGTGCTCGTCTTCAACCTCATCAGCACATGGATCTTCGCGGCGATGCTACGCATTCCCGATGTCTTCTCGCCCGCGGTGGTGGATGCACTCGGCGAGGTATCGCGTGCGGCGGTCGGCTCGGAACACATGCTGCCAACCATGGTGAAGGCGGTCTTCGCGGGCTGGCTGATCGCACTGATGGTGTGGCTGTTGCCGAGCGCGCGGTCCGGGCGTCTGTTGACCGTGCTGCTGATTACCTATGTGGTCGCCGTCAGCCATCTTTCGCACATCATCGCGGGATCGACGGAGGTTGCTTATGCGTTCCTGAGCGGCGACGCGAGCCTGCACGACTATTTCTTCCGTTTTCTCGTGCCGACGCTCGTGGGCAACACCGTGGGCGGGATGTCGCTGGTTGCGCTGCTCAATCACGCGGCCATTGCGCCTGAAATAAACGGCCATCGCTGAGCGCGTTCAGTTACGCGGGCGGCTTGCCGCCGCAAACGCGGCAACACTCGTGGCTCGCCGCGGCGGCCTTCACAGCCCCCGCGGCGAGCCGTGCGTCAGCCGATCAGAATCCGCGCGCCGAGCGCGAGCACCAGCGCGGGCAGCATAACCACGACGCCGACCTTCAGGAACTTCACGAAGCTGACGTCCTCGCCTTCGCGGCGGATTGCGTTGAGCCAGAGAATCGTCGCAAGCGAACCGGTGATCGACATGTTGGGGCCGAGGTCGACGCCGATCAGCAGTGCGTCGATCACGCGCTCCGGGCTGTGCGCCTGCATCACCGTGGAACTGGCGATCAGCCCGGCCGGCAGATTGTTCATCAGATTGCTGCCGATCGCGATGGCGCTGCCGGCCCAGCCGGCGGTTGTCATTTCATTGTGCGCGGCCGCCGAACGCGTTAGCTCTGCCAGCATACTGATCACGCCGGTGTAGTCGAGCATTTCGACGAGAACGAACAGCGCGGCCACGAGCGGCAGCACGCTCCACGAAATTTCGCGGATCATCGGCAGCGGCGATTTGCGCTCCTGGATCAGCACGACGAGCGCGGTCGCCGCGCCGAGTATCGCGGTGGGCAGCCCCAACTGAATGTCGAACGCCGATACCGCCAGCAGCACGACGGCGGTCACGGCGATGCCGGCGAGCGCCACGCGTCCGCTCGACGAAAGCTGAAGCGGCTCGAGATTCGCCTCGCAGCTGCCGGCAAGCGCCTTGCGTTGCGTCCAGCGCAGCAGCACATACGTGGCGACGATCGACAGCAGCGACGGCAACGCGAAGCGCATCAACCACGGCACGAGCGCGGGCGTGTGATTGCCGTACAGCACGATATTGGCCGGATTGGAGATCGGCAGCACGAAGCTGGCTGCGTTTGCAATGAACGCGCACACGAACAGTAACGGCAGCGGGTCCGTCTTCGCCTTCTTCGCGGCGGCGAACACGGCCGGCGTGAGGACGACCGCGGTGGCGTCGTTTGAAAGAAAAGCGGTAATCACCACGCCGACCAGATAGACCAGCATGAAAAGCTTGCGCGGCGAACCTTGCGCATGGTTGACGGCAAGCACCGCGACCCAGTCGAACAGCCCTTCCCGGCGTCCCACCTCGGAAAGCAGCATCATGCCGGACAGGAACAGATAGACGTCAGTGCCCTTGCCGACGGCTTCGACCGCGAGATGCAACGGCAACAGGCCGAGCGAGACCAGCAGCAGCGCGCCGGCCACCGCCCACACCGCTTCCGGCCATTTGAAAGGACGGGCGATCACGCCGGCCGTCGCAAAGGCGGCAATACCCCATGAAAGGAAAATCGAAGTCACAACGAAAGCCCTGAATGGATGGTTGTACGTGGGCAAGGCCCGGTGCGCAGGATACCCCAACTCGGCCCCGCCTCCGCTTGCCTCGCCCGACGTTGCAAGTCGCGAGCCAGCACGCATTACCGTTACCAGTACAACAATGTGTTCTCGCGCCCCCGCCTATTCAGGCTCTATTGACCTGCCTACTATTCGCACTCACTGCCACGACGCATGACCGACGCGAATGAACGACATATCCCGCCACACTGATACAGGCCGTTACCACAGCGCCGCAATCGCACTGCACTGGCTGATCGCCGTGCTGATCGTCGGCGGCTTTTATCTGGGCTGGATCATGACGGACATTCCCGGCTTCACGCCGACGAAGCTCAAGTATTTCTCATGGCACAAATGGATCGGCGTCACCGTATTGATGCTCGCCGTGGCGCGCGTTTTGTGGCGAGCGACCCATCGCGCACCGGCTCTGGATAGCGCGACACCCGCGTGGCAGAAGGCGGCGGCGCACGCCGTACACGGCCTGCTGTATCTGCTGATGCTGGCGATTCCGGTGTCGGGCTACCTCTACAGTTCGGCGGCGGGCATTCAGGTGGTGTATCTCGGCATCGTGCCGCTGCCGACCTTCATTGGTCCGGATGAGGCGCTCAAGGCGACGCTGCGCACGGTGCATGTGCTGCTCAATTACACGCTGCTCGCGCTGGTCGCCATGCACGTGCTGGCGGCGCTGAAGCACCAGTTTGTCGACCGCGACGGCCTGCTCGCGCGGATGATTCCGTTCCTCAAATGACACTCATCGGCGCCCATTCGCTACAGCCTGTTGGCAATCAAATTCTTCACTGTGCGCAATGAACGCGCACGGGTTCGATAGGATGCGTATCACCATGAAAAACACACTCCATCACTCCATTCTCGCCGGCGTCGCCGCCCTTTCTCTCTTCGGTGCGGGCCTCGCGCATGCCGACGTCGACACGAGCAAAAGCACCGTCATTGCCACGACCAAGCAAATGAACGTGCCTGTCGACGGCAAGTTCAAAAAGTTCTCTGCGCAACTGTCGTTCGATCCGGCGAAGCCGACCGCGGGAAGCGCGAACGTGTCGATCGACACCGGCAGCTACGACCTCGGCGCGGACGACTACAACAAGCAGGCGCAAGGCAAGGAATGGTTCGACAGCGCCACGTATCCGGCCGCAACGTTTGTTTCCAGCGCGATCGCACCGGCGGGCGGCAATCAGTACAAGATCACCGGCAAGCTGACCATCAAGGGCAAATCGCAGACCGTGGTGGTGCCCGTCACGATTGCAAGCCAGGGCCCGACGCAGACGTTCGACGGCTCGCTGCCGATCAAACGCTCCCAGTTCGACGTCGGCACTGGCGAATGGAAGGACACGTCGGTCGTAGCCGACGAAGTCGTCATCAAATTTCACCTCGTCGCTTCGAAGAAGTGATTAAAAAAACCGAAGTAAAACCGCAAGCCTCATAGCACTTTTCGAAACCTGGAGAACATCTTGAAGAAACAATTTCTGATCGCCGCCGGCGCTCTCGCCGCCGCATTGTCGTTCAACGCAATGGCCGCCGACACTTACCAGCTCGATCCGACCCACACGTCCCCGAGCTTCGAAACCGATCACTTCGGCGGCGTGTCGATCTGGCGCGGCAAGTTCAAGAAGAGCAGTGGCACCGTTGTGCTCGACCGCGCGGCAAAGACGGGCACGGTCGACGTGACGATCGACATGAGCTCGGTGGATATCGGCAATGACAAGCTCGATTCCGAACTGGTCACCGACAAGTTCTTCGACGTTGCGAAGTACCCGACCGCAACCTACAAGGGTACGCAAATCCGCTTCGACGGCGACAAGCCTGTTGAAGTGATCGGCACGCTGACCATGCATGGCGTGACCAAGCCGGTCAACCTGAAGATCGAGTCGTTCAAGTGCTTCGTGAACCCGATGCTCAAGCGCGAAGTCTGCGGCACCGAATCGACCGCAACATTCAATCGCGATGACTTCGGCGTCGACTTCGGCAAGACCTACGGCTTCAAGATGCAGACCACGCTGCACATTCAGGCCGAAGGCATCAAGCAGTAAAGTCACGCCGGGCGCTGCCAGGCGCCTGCCCGCGCGCGCTCCCGCAGCGCGCGCATTCAGCCACGCTTTCGCTCAGGCGCCCCCGAGCGAGCGGAAGTCGTCCACGGTCTCAGTGTAAGTTCCCGTTTTTCCGTTCGACGTGACCGTGATGGTCACGCTCGACTCGTCTTTCGGCGTGATGGTCTCCACTGTGTCGCTCGTTGCCAACTGGATCACGCCGGCGGTGACCTTGCCGCCGTTGACCTTGACGGGCGTGGGCGTGGACACAGCGAACGCGATCGTCGCGTCGGCGGCATTCACGCTGATGTCACCGCTGGTCGCGAGTGTATCGGTGACCGGATCGGCGCCATGAACGCGCGAATACATCAGCGACGTGATCGTGATCTTTCCGCTGATGCTGCCGGAGCCGGCCGTCTGGTTGCGATCGAGCGTCACCGTTGGGCTGCTCGCGGTCGTCGTCGTGATGCCGGTTGCCGCGTTGTAGCTCATCGTGTAGCTGACCGTGCCGTTGACAACGGTCTTGCCGTTCGACGACACCAGTGTCAACGCATTGGCCGTTTCGATCGCGCTGTACGACCAGTCGTTCGATGCGTTGCCGACAATGCCGTGCACGTTCTGAATCTGCACGCTGACGGTGCCGGTAATCGACGCGCTGTCCGACACGCCGGGCGCCTTCACCTGCCCTACGCATTGATTGAAACCGACCGTCGCCGTCTCGCCGCTTTGCAGTCCGCTCACACCCGCACCCTGTGCGAGGACGCTGATCGAGCCGCTCGCCGGACACGAGGTCATGGTGTTGCCCGCGCCAGCCGTCACGCCCGTCAGCAGCGATTGCACGACAGACGTATAGATCGCCGCGACGCCAGGGCCCGACAACATGCCGAACGCGCCCGCATACCTTGCGACGTGCTCGCTCTGCACCGCCGACGACAACTTCAGCACGTTACTGCCGCCACTGCTGCCGCCCGAGCCGCCGCCGCAAGCGCCGAGAACGGCGGCTGCGGCAACGGCGACCGCAACCGCGGCGCCAGATGAGCGGAACGTTTTCGAAACAGACATCACTACTCCAGATTTGAAAGGCTTCAATGAGTTGATTATCGAAGCGCGCCCGCTCGTTTCATTTGCCGAATAGCCCTTTAAAACGGGGTTAATCCGTCCAGGCAAGGCGCTTTAATCGCCGGTTCGGAACAAGTTACGGGGCATTATTTCCGCTTCCGGCAAAGCGCCATACTTGAGCGAGAAGAGCCGCCACAATCCCCCGCTGTTCATTCATTTGAACCTCGCGATGAAATCGTAAAGTCCTCGCCATGCAATTGGTTCGTGTCGGGAGACAAGTGGTGGGACAGGTGAAACGGCAGGTAAAGAATGCGGCTCTCGTCGCGATGGCCGCATTGGCGGTCTTCGGAAGCACGGCGCACGCGCAGGAGATTTATGTACACGGCGGCACGCTCGGCGCGGGCATCGGCGCGGCTTTGCCGCTCAATTCATGGGCTGGCGTGCATGCGGAGTTCGAAGGTCTTGGCTTCTCGCATTCGGTCAACGTTGACCAGAACAAATACGACGGCCATCTCAAGCTGCTGCAAGGCGGCCTTTATCTCGACGTGTTCCCGTTCCAATCAAGCGGTTTTCGCCTGACGGCGGGCGCATTGATCAACGACAACGAGCTTTCGGCTCACGCCGTGCCCAATGCGGACGGCAACTACAAGATCGGCGACGACTACGTGCCGGCCGTGGGCGCCGCGCCTTCGGCCACGGTCACGCTGCCGCGGGTAATGCCGTATGTCGGGATCGGCTATGGACATAAGCCGGTTTCCAAGGGCTTCGGCCTGACGTTCGATCTGGGCGTTGCCTACGGCCGTCCGCGCACGCACTACAACGTGCCCGCCATTTACTCGATGTTCACGACTCAGGCAAACATCGACGAGCAGGAACAGAAAATCAGCAATACGGTGGAGCGCTACAAAATCTATCCGGTCCTGCAGATCGGCGTGACTTATCGCTTCTAGGCGGTAGTCGCAGCCAGGCTTGAATCGCGTCGCGATGCTGTCATCCAATGCGGCAGGCCCTTCGAAGCGTGGCAACGCGCACGCGTTCCCACGCCGCCGCTTGAACCGCGGTTCGCACTCCGGCTGTTCTCATTTGGAAGCATTGCAGTCGCCAGTGCCCCAACTCCCTGCGCCCTTGTGTTTGAGCGCAATGGTGAGCGTGCTTCCTCTGTTCGCCGTAATCATCTGTCCGTAACTGACGGTCGGAATGAACTGGATATCCGGCGCGACCGCGACAGGCGGATTGCGTGAACCATCGATCGTCAGGTCAAGCTGCACCGTGACGGTGTCGATATCGACGTCCCCGTCCCGCTTGCGCGCCGCCTCCTGCTTCCTGAAGTTGCACAATCCGTCGAGGACGTGTTCGAGGGCAGTCGGAATATCGACCGACTTGCCAGGAGGAATCGGCGGCGTATTGCAGCCGGCAAGCAGCAAGGGAAAAACGAACACAGGCAGACAGCGGTGGGCGCGCATCAGCATCTCCTTTTCCGATCGGTATGACGAACGGCATATTGGGTCGCCGCGAGTTAGATACTGTCCTTGCCGGTAATCATCCGCCGCCGCACGCCGCAGGCGAACTAGAAGCTCACCGCAAATCCGAACGACACGCCATGCACATTGTGTCCGAACACATATCGCACTACCGCGCGCGTCCTGGTGATGATGACCGGATACCGGCTGCTGTCGAGTTCGAGGCCGACGCCCAACGAGGTGAGGTCGTTGAACCCCAGCACACCCGCGCTTTCGCCGAAATAATGTGAGTAAGCCGCTTCGAGCACATAGCGGACTGGCCGGTCCAACGCATGCCATCCGGTAGGCGCGCGCCAGCGAGTCCACAGGCTGACTTGCTGCGCCATGGCGGAACCCTGCACTGCCTGGGACGAACCGCCGAAGCTGCGCAAATAAATGTCCGTGGCCCGCAACTCAGCGTCGATTTCGTAGTTGTCACGGTAGCGCTCATAGTCGAGCATCAGCGACCCGCCGTAGCCATACGCGTCCAGCGAACCGTTGTCGAGAAACTGGAGGTTGGCATCGGTGGCGCGATTGAAGATCGTTTGCCCGACCTTCAGATCGCTGGAAACGCGGCCTAGCGTTCCGTTAAGGATCGGACGAAACACCAGTTCATTCGTGATCCGAAAATCCCAGCCGATGCCGACCGTGCCGCTGAACGTATTCCATTTTGTCGGCACCGGACGCTGTGCCGAGCCGTCGGACGCGACGAACACCGGATCGTAGCGACTGTAGGCGAGCGTGCCCTCCATGTACAAAGGAAACGACCGGCTTAACGTGAACCCGCCGCCAAGCTGTGTCTGGCCGAAGCTGGGATTGCCGGTAGTGCCGCTATTAACCGCCAGGTTACTGGTCGTGACGTCCGGAACAGTCGTATAACTCATGACGGCGAGCACGGCGTCCGCGTGCTGTTTCACGTTACCCCCGACCACAGCCGGTCCCGACGAGCGGCCCGGAAGGTCCTGCCCAAACGAAAGGCAAGGCAAAACGCTGAAGGCTATGGCTGCACATGCCAACGACGCCCGGCGTCGCCCATGGAGCCGCAGTACATGCATCGTCCGATCGACTGTAAGTCTGTCCGCGCCCAGTACGAACCAGCACACAGCGTACAGAACGCACATTGCACACTCCTGTATGTTGGGCCATTGCTTCCTGGTTCCGAAACACACGCCTCGTGCGGCGTATGACGTTTGCCTTGCTTATTCGAGCACCCAAAGTCGGCGGGGCACATGTCGAATTCAGAATAGACAAAATGCGCCGACGTGGCGGGAATATCGCCGCCGTACAGCGCCTACTTGTTCAGACGCTCCATCACGGCATCGTCGTGCCCGGCGGGCTGGCCGAAGCGGGAAAAGGCATCTGCGCGGGTCGCTGATCGTCGGGATCCGCCAGCGATGCCGCAGGCGGTCCGATGAATACTGGCAGTAGCATGACATCGCGCTCGGCAGCCGGCATTCTCGCGAGAGCATGCAGCGTCACTCTTGTCATCCAGCAGACATCGGCCGGGGTTGCAGTGGAAGGATTCGCTGTATATGCCATATACCGATCGACATTGGCCGGATCGCCGCCTAGTTCGATGACCACGGCACGAGACATTGCCTCGGACGCTGCCGCGTATTCTTCCCGCGTCGGCACGCGTACCGGCGCCGCCGAACCGCTGCTCACCATGATCTTGTAGACAAGATCGAGGTATAGCTCCGCTTGCGCGTCGGACATCTGCGCGATCGTGACGCGGTTCATTATCGTTACGATGTCGACGAGCCCAAAACAATTGACCGGGACCAGTTCGTCGAGCACACGGGTGAGCAGCACCAGGTAGCGCGATCGGTCGGCCGGCGTGAGACGTGCAAGGCCACTCGACATCATGGCTTCACGCTGTTCCGGATCGAGCAGCACATGAACGAGCGCCGGTGCGCCGCCTGGCACACGGGCACCGATAACGGGGTCGCGCGCTACCTTGTCGAACCACTCGAAGATGATGCGGGCTTTGGTCGAACCCTGGTTGATCCCGTACTGCCGCAGGATTTCATCGATATCGACAGCGCCGCGTTGGCGCGAAGCCGACCCGGCTGCAGCAGCATCCGGCGACTCATCGTGGAAGTCCAGATGAACCGCCGCATTCGCGCTCAACGAGATGAGGAGCGTGAACCATACAGTCAGCCGCAGCATCTCTCTCTCCGCAATAGCGACAGGCGCAGGGCTCGCGATACGTTTCAAAATACATCCGGTCTTTTCTCCATGAACACGCAGAGCGGCATGAAGATCGACGCTGCGAAGCCTGCCGCCCAGTGACTCGATATACGGCCTCTTCTTCTCGTGCGCGTTTCTCTTGCGTGCTTCTCGTGCACTCAGCTGCCGATCAGGGCGCGAGTGTGACGGGCGATCATCAGTTCCTCGTTGGTCGGGACGATCCACACGCCGACCCGACTAGTGGGTGTACTGATGCACGAGTCGTTCGCCTGATTTGCGTCGGAGTCGATGTCGATACCGCACCACTGCGCGTATTCGCCGATACGCTGCCGAACCTGTGTCGCATGCTCTCCGATGCCTGCCGTGAACACCAATGCATCGATGCCCTTGAGCGCCGCGATCAGCGAGCCAAGCTCGCGGCAGATCCGATACACATACAGTTCGACGGCGAAGCGGGCACGAGGATCGTCGCTCGCGAGGAGCACGCGCATGTCGCCGGAAATGCCGGAAACGCCGAGCAAACCAGACTGGGAGTACAGCAGGCTTTCCACTTCGCGCGTGGTCATGTTCATTTCGTTGAGCAGATACAGGATCACGCCGGGGTCGAGGCTGCCTGAGCGGGTACCCATCATCAGGCCGTCGAGCGCCGTGAAACCCATCGTGGTCGCGACACTGCGGCATGCCGACAGCGCACACAGGCTCGCCCCATTGCCGAGATGCGCGACCACCGTGCGGCCGGCCGCGGCTGCCGGCGAGATCTCCGGCAGCCTGCTGGCGATGTACTCATACGACAGTCCGTGAAAGCCATATCGGCGTACACCGCGTTCGGTAACTGCAGCGGGCAGCGCGAAGGCCTTCGCCTGTTCGGGTTGCGTCGCGTGAAAGGCTGTGTCGAAACAGGCGATTTGCGGCATCGCCGGATTGCGCTCCGCGATGATTGCGATCGGCTTCAGGTTATGTGGCTGATGCAGCGGCGCAAGCGGCGTCAGCGTGTGGAGTTCCGCGAGCACGCTTGCATCGACGAGCACCGGTGCGACGAAACGCGCGCCGCCGTGCACGACGCGATGCCCGACCGCCGTGAGGCGATGGCCTTCGCGGTGTCCGCGCAAGAAGTCGGCGATATGCGCGATCGCCCCGGCGTGGTCCAGGCTCGCGCCGTCGCCCCATGCATGAGAGCCGGCCTGCGCGCCGGCCGCATCGAAGGCAGCGAAGTGCGGTGAACTGAACAGCCCGTCGATCTGACCTCGCAGCACACAGGCGAGCTCGGCGGTTTGCGCATCGAAGGCGCTGAACTTGATGCTCGACGATCCAGCGTTGAGTACCAGGATGACGTCGGCCATGATCTACACCACCAGCCGATCTTCGCGGCCCTTGCTCGCCACCAGCGCCGCGACCGCGCACGACGCGAGCCGCGTGATGATCGAATCGGCGCGGCTCGTCAGGATGATCGGCACGCGCGCGCCGAGAACGATGCCCGCCGCGTCCGCGCCGGCTAGAAACGAAAGGCTTTTCGCCAGCATGTTGCCAGCTTCGAGATTGGGCACCATCAGCACATTGGCGCGCCCCGCCACCGGCGAATCGATCTTCTTCATGCGCGCCGCTTCGAGGTCGATTGCGTTGTCGAGCGCGAGCGGCCCGTCGACGAGCGCCCCTGTGATCTGATGACGATCGACCATCTTGCAGAGCGCCGCGGCTTCGATCGTCGACGGAACCTTCGGGTTCACGATCTCCATTGCCGAGAGAATCGCGACCCGCACTTCGTCTACGCGAAGCGCATGGCCGAGATCGATCGCGTTTTGCAGTATGTCGGCTTTTTCGGCGAGCGTCGGTGCTATGTTGATCGCGGCATCGGTGATGATCAGCGCGTTTGCGTGCCCCGGCACGTCCATCACGAAGCAGTGGCTCACACGCCGTTCGGTGCGCAAGCCGCCCTCGCGGTGGACGACGGCGGCCATCAACTCGTCGGTGTGAAGGCTGCCCTTCATGATCGCCTCAGCCTTGCCTTCGCGCACCAGTTCGACGGCTTTCGCCGCCGCCGCGTGACTGTGCGGCACGTCGATCAGCGGATAGCCAGCTATCTGCAGCCCGCATTCTTCGGCGACGGCGCCAATGCGCTCGCGCGGTCCTACGAGAAGCGGCGCAATCAGCCCCATCTGCGCCGCCTCCACGGCGCCTTCGAGCGATGCGCGATCGCATGGATGCGCCACGGCAGTCGTTAGCGGCGGCTGGCTTTGGCAAAACGCGATAAGCAGTTGATACTTCTCGTGCGTACGCTCCACGATTCCTCCCGTGCATTGCGACAGTCGGTGTGCCGCGCGCGGCGACGCCGGCAACGCTGGTCATAGCCCGTCCAGAACGACTATCGCCGCCGCGCGCAGCCGCGGCAATAGGACTTTGGACCGATCTCCCGCAGCTTGACTTCGCGAGCCGCGAGTCGATCGACGCCTAAAAACGTCCGCGTCGCGTGTTGTCGTACATAGGATCGGGTGCCTTCTGCGTTTGCCGCAAAATGCCTGCGTCGTCGAAATAGAAGTGGAAGATCATGTGATTAATATTGTTCTCCAGATAGCGATACGACCAAACGTCGCGCTGCATTCTCTGAAAGCGCGCGGTTTCGAACGGGCGCCCGAAGTTGATGAGCACATCGTCGCGCGTCCACTTGCCGACCTCCGCGCGATAGAACTCGCTCTCCTGCAGCACCTGACGCATGCTCACCACTTTGCCGGACGCGTCGATATCCGCGACGGTCGTCGTGGTGCCCATCGGTTGCGTCGGCCACATCAGCCGCTGGCCGCCATCCGGCAGCTTGTAGGTCTCCTTGGGCGGGCCGAGCCGCGCAATCGCCGTCGACTGATCCGCGCCGGCTTCCACCTGCTGATGAGGTTGCACGCAGCCCATGAGCCCGGATATCAGCGCGCAAATCAACGCACATCTGATCTGACTATTCATGAACTTCTCCCATCGCTGATGATTGCTCGCTGTCCCGTCTTTGCGCGGAGCCCTTCCTCAAATTGTTGCGAGCGAAGGCGGCGCGAGCATATCGGACGAAGGTCCTACGCTCGAAACTGTGGAGTGATGGCTAGAATCAGATTTTTGGCCGAGGGGGATTGCCGCTAGTCAAGTGATCGTTCAGCGGCTGGGCATTTGCGGCGTCTACCCAAAACCGATGCGCTACCGGGCGACTGGCTTGAGGCGTCAGTACGATCGCCGTGATGGCAGTCGAAATAATTAGAGTCGACGCAATGCCCGCTTACTGCACTAGCGGGCTCCTCGTTGACACGAAATCCGGCGGCGGTCGGACCGCCGTCCGGCTTCGAAAGAATTCGGCGGACGATGCAGATCCGCCGCAATCGTTAGTGCCTTTCGCGGCGATTAGTGCTTGCGGCGATGCGCGCGACAACCGGTACCAGGCGAGGATTGAACATGGGTATCGAACTGGCGCGACCGCTCGCCCGCGCGACGATCGCATCGATGGTGACTCGTGCGACCGCGCGTTGCGCCCGTCTCGCGAACTGCTTCAGTTGCCGGTTACTGACCGGATGCCTCGCCCATACCAACGCTGCGAACCAACCGATAACCGTCCATCCCAGCAGAATGTTCACCATGGTCACCGCGAACGCGTCCTCGCGTTCTCTGGCGTCGGCAATCATTGCGGGTACCAGATACAGCATCAGCGCGCCGACAAACAATGCACCTTCGATAATTTTCAACATTTCGACACCTCGTGACAGCTTCGCTTAGCAGACGGCTTGCAGATTAATGGCCCGAGTACACATGGCCGACAGAGTCGGCGGTTTGACGGCCGCCGGATTCCGAAGAGGACGCAGTCACGCCGCCATACGAATCATTGACGGAACCCGCTGCACTGTTGCGTTCCGCTGCAACCGTTTGGGCACTTGGGCCCCGCTGCGAAGCAGGCGCCCCCACTGAAGGGCGGTAAGAAGGCGCAGGACCATAGCCGCTGGCAAACACAGGAGCGGCAAACGAAGTAGTGACGGCGACGAGCACAGCTGCAAGAAGTTTGCTTTTCATGATGACTCTCCAATGCGATTCTGAGGCAGCGCGAATCGGTGAGACACGCGCCGTTGACAAGAGTCAGTGTAGACGGCGCCTATCCTTTTTCTATACCCATAGGGTGAAATCACAATTGCTGCAGACCGAACAATGCCTCGCTGCAAGGCCATGGCGGACTCGCGGGCCTGCTGCGGTTGGAATGGTTCGCATCGGGAAAGTCGAGAGACCTCCAATATCGGGGTCCCCAGAACATAGAGGTGAAACAGGACTGAGCCATTGCGGCCAGCCTCGTCGGCCATGGGTTTGCGCGAGCACCTGGTGTTTCACCGTTTGCTCGCGCGCCGTCAGTGTATTGTCAGCTTCCGCCAAAGAAGATGTTGCATTGCGGGTTCACTCTGCACGGCCGGGCATGTTTCGAGCCGCTTTGTACCATCGTATCGGAGGTGCCACCGTACGCTTCCATCCCCGCACTGGGGTTGGAAACCTGCACCTGACCGCTGTCTTGCGGAGCGGCCTGAGGCGCCTGGGGCGTGCCTTGCGAATGCGCCAGCCCGGCGATCAAAAGCAGCCCAGCAACCGATCCAACCATCCGTCTTAGTTTCATATTGCCTCCTGATCCGCGTTGGATTATCCATTCATGCCGTTTCGTTATTCGCGCGGCGAACTCGAAAACCAACACGCGATTTTCGGATTCAGGAAGCGCGCCTGCGGCCTGCGGGTCGAATCGCCCGAGACCGTGATCCAGGAAAGTTGGGAAGATACGAAGTGCAGTGCGCCCGGCCGTGACGGGGACGCAAGTTGGCGTGCGCATTGGCAATGCCGATGGATTTTGTGGACCCCTCAACACGAATAGTCGCCCTGCAACTACGTTATAGCGCGTGGGATGACGATTCGTTAGTGATTATTCGACCTCTCTCATGCGGAAAACCGCAGAGAAATTGTTGGCCACGTTTTAGCCGGCGATGGTTGCTGGGGCGACCCTTTCGCCGTTGACTGAGCACAGTGAACGGTTGTGTTGGTTTTTGGCGCGCAACAACACCTCGCCGTGTTTGATCGGGTCCAACAACGGGCCGCTGCTGCGGAACCGCTCTGGTCGTTCGTTGCTTCACCGGCGGGCTTCGCAGGCGCGTCAGCGGTTTCGAAGCGTTGTCGCCACACTAGTTGCAAACGGTAGCTGCGCCACCAGGAGACAGTCATGATGCGGCTCTTTGCAAACTCAGTGCAATCGAAACCGACGTACAGCAACGCAATCGTCGTCATTGGCGCTATCGCATTCGTTGCGGTATGCGCGACCGGAATTGCTGCGTTCGCCGGGTTATTGCCCCAATCCGAAAGCGTCGCCGCCACAGTGACCGCGACACCGTTGGTGGACCTGCAGACTCAAATCAAACAAACAATCACCAGTCCATGATTCGGGAACCGCGGGAACCGCGAGAAGCGCTAGAAGCATGAGAAGCGCGGATCGCATTTGCATGGAGTCGCGAATAGTCGCCGCCGCTCGGCCACGTTCTTCGCCTTTGCGTTTCGTTGTCCTACCATATCAACTACGGTAGGTTTGCACGCAACAGGCGCGCCTCGTCGTCAAGCCTTGCTTCGTGTGCCGTCGCGTTTTGCGCATCTCCTCCGCGTTGCCGCGCCGCACATCGGGCAGATTGGCCGCGCACACATCTCTGAACAGGAGCGGCCATGAAACGGATCGTCGTGATCGGCGGCGGCTTTGCTGGGTTGTGGAGTGCCATCGGTGCAGCCCGCAAGCTCGATGAGCAAGGCGCGAGCAATCAGGTCGAAGTCGTCATGATCAACCCGCACGCGCATCACAGCATCCGGGTGCGCAACTACGAAGCGGATCTCGCGGCGACGCTCGTACCGCTGAGCGATGTGCTAGGCCCCGTCGGCGTGCAATGGATCCAGGGCGCAGTTACGGACATCGATGTCGCCGGCAAACAGGTCACGTTGAGCGTCCGCGGACGCACTACGCCGCTGACTTTCGACAAGCTCGTGCTGGCCTCGGGAAGCCGCCTTGTCGACGCGCCGATTGGTGGGCTCGCCGACCATGCATTCAACGTCGATACATACGAAGGCGCCGAACGCCTCGAACGACGGCTTCTGAAAATGGTGCATTCACACGCTGCTGGAAGTCTGACCTTCGTTGTTATCGGCTCAGGCCTCACGGGCGTGGAAGTCGCCTCCGAGTTGCCGCATCGTGTGCGCGACCTCCTGGCCGCGAGCGGTGAGCGCCTGCGTGAGAGCGAGGTTCGCGTCATGCTGATCGAGCGTGCGCCACGGATCGCGATGGCGATGGGCGGTGCGCAACCGGTCATCGAGCAGGCATTGACGCAACTCGGCGTCGAGATGATGACCAATGTCGAGATCGAGCAGATTGACGACACGGGGATGACGCTCGCAGGCGGCAAGCGCGTCGACGCATCGACGATTATCTGGTGTGGCGGCATGCATGCGAGTCCGTTGACGCGCTGCGTTCCTGTCGAGCGCGATGCGCTCGGGCGGGTACCGGTCGACGAAAACCTGCGCGTAAAAGGTGTCTCCGACGTTTTCGCAGCCGGCGACGTGGCGCGCGCGCTGTTCGAAGACGGCAAGCATGAATCCGTCATGTCCTGCCAGCACAGCAGACCGATGGGGCGTTTCGCGGGGCACAACGTCGTCTGCGATCTGCTCGGTCTGCCGATGCTGCCGCTCGACATCGACTGGTACACGACCATTCTCGACCTTGGCGCTTGGGGCGCGGTCTATACGGAAGGCTGGGAGCGCAGGCTCGCCGCACAGGGTCAGCAGGCGAAGAACGTCAAACGGGTCATCAATACCGAGCGGATCTATCCGCCCCGCACCGGCAACCGCGCGGATCTTTTTGCGGCGGCGGCTCCGATTGTGCAGGCGCCGCCACCCATCCGCGGGTAACACGCCGTCAGCGCTTCGCGCGCTGGTGAATCGGTGTTCGGCAAACGGACTGCCGGCTTAGGTCAGGCGCGCTCCAAAACTGCGCGCGCGCCGCTTTGTCACCAGCGTCCCGAACGCCCTGCCAAGTACGTTCGAGCCCTTATGTGGTATTGCTCACAAATTGTTGCACTTTGTTTCAATCCGCCGAAGTCCCCGCCCGGCAACGGTTTTCACCCATCGCAACAGCTCGCGCGCGGCCAGGCTCGCCGCGGCAGGGTGAAGATTTCAAACGCCATACCGTTAAAGAACTTAACAAGTGAGGGACACACCATGAAGATTGAACCCAGCAACTACCCGCTCGCGGCGCCGCGCAACACCACGCAGCGCGCAACGAACAACAGCGACACAAATGGCGCGATCGAATCCGTGAACCCCGCCGGCACTTCCGGTGCGCAGAATACCGAGGTGAGTCTTACGTCGATGTCCGCGCTACGCTCGTTCAGTGATCCGGATATCGACACCGCGAAGGTCGAGTCGATCAAAGCCGAGTTGCGTCAAGGCACCTATAAGATCGATTCGGGCAAGATCGCCGACGGCGCACTTAACTCCGTGCGCGAGTTGCTGCAAACGAGAACCCGGTAACCGGCGACTGAACCTGGCGACACTGCCGCGTAGGTAACTCACGTCGCCGCGCAGCCCGCGAGCCCGCGCATACAACAATGGCGGCCGCTCCCGCCGTTGCGACTGCTACTGCGACTGCTACTGTTTTCCCCTGATGGCTCGCGTCAAGCCTTGCTCGTCATAGGGTTTGGCCAGAACTACCGCCCCGGCAAGCCATTCGTTGCTCAACACGCTCGGATCTGGATTGCCCGATGCAATCACGACATGCAGCTTCGGGTACTTCTTGCGCGCCTGAACTGCAAGCTCGCTGCCCGACATACCGGGCAAGCCCAGGTCCACGACCAGCACGTCTACAGGATGGGCGTACAGAATCGGCAGCGCCTGTTCCCCACTTGCCGCGGTGAACACCCGGTGCCCCAGACTTTCGAGCATGTCTCCGGTGGACATCAGGATCAATTCCTCGTCCTCGACCAGCAGCACCCGCAGCGCGGGGGACGCAACTTCGACGACAGGCCGTTCACGGGCAGGCCGCGCACGGACCGCCGGGGCCGGACGCTGGCTGTTAAGTTGCCGTTGATTTGCAAGCACGTGACGGAGCCTTCGTGCCAAAGCCTCCCGGGTGTACGGCTTACTTAGCAACTCGATGCCTTCATCGAGGCGGCCGCCATGCACGATCGCGTTTTCCGTATAGCCCGACGTGAAAAGCACTGCGATGTCCGGCAACCGCTCCCTCGCCTTTCGAGCGAGTTCGGGGCTGCGTAGCGGGCCTGGCATCACCACATCGGTGAAGAGCAGGTCGATCGGCACGCCGCTTTCTATGATGGCCCATCCGCTTTGCGCATCTCGCGCTTTCAGCACCCTGTATCCGAGGTCCGTGAGCATATCGACGACCGTATTGCGCACGTCTTCGTCATCCTCCACGACCAGGATAGTTTCCGTTCCCCCGACCGCCGGTGCAGTTTCAGCCTCTGGCGTGCGGTCCTCCTCCTGGCGGGACCTTGGCAAGTAGATACGGATGGTGGTGCCTTCGCCCACCTCACTGTAGATTTTTATGTGACCTTCCGACTGCTTGACGACGCCCCACACCATGCTCAGGCCAAGGCCGGTTCCCTGCCCTTCCGGCTTCGTGGTGAAGAACGGTTCGAACGCGTGCTCCATGACTTCTCCCGACATTCCGGAGCCCGTGTCGGTGACGGCAAGCATCACGTACTGGCCTGGCCGGACGTCGGGGTGGGCAGCGGCATAGACGGCATCGAGCGACGCATTGCCAGCCTCGATCGTCAACTTGCCACGGCCTTTCATTGCGTCGCGCGCGTTGATGGCGAGATTGAGCAACGCGTTCTCAACCTGGCTCGGATCGACCATGGTGTTCCAAAGACCGCCGGAGATGACGGTTTCGATCTCTATTTCCTCGCCCAGAGCGCGACGCAGCATGTCGTCCATGTCGCGGACGAACCGGCCAAGGTTGACCACCTTGGGCCGCATCGGCTGGCGTCGCCCGAAAGCGAGCAATTGCGAGGCAAGCTTCGAGCCGCGCGTGACCCCGGCCAGCGCGTTACGCAAGCGTCTTTCCCCGGCTTCATGACCATTGATATCTCTCGCCAGCAACTGGAGATTGCCCGCTATCACCTGCAGCAGGTTGTTGAAATCATGAGCGACGCCACCGGTCAGTTTGCCGATGGCTTCCATTTTCTGTGCGTGGCGCAGCGCCTCTTCGACGCGCTCACGCTCCTCGGCCGCGGTAAGTAGCTGTTCGTTCGCGGCCTGCAGTTCCAACGTCCTTTCGACGACCTTCGCTTCCAGCGTCTCGTTCAGGCGTAGCTGCCGTTCCTCGCTTTCACGCAAAGCCTGCTCGGTCAGCGTTCGTTGCGCGATTTCAGTCTGAGCCGCCTGATACAACCGTGCATTGTCGATGGCGATCGCCGCCTGGGCCGCGACGCCGAGCAGCAGGCGCTCGGCGCGCTCGGTAAATACATCCGGTTCGGGATGACCGAAGAAGAGCCCGCCCAGCACTTCGCCGGAGCGCGACACGACCGGAGCCGCCAGATAGCTGCACACGGGCAGATGCCCTTCAGGCATGCCGAAATACGGCGCGCTATTGCCGTAGCGCGGGTCCCGCTTGATGTCGGCGGAGCGCACGATAGCCTCGCCGTTGAACGTAGGCGCGAACACCTTCGTGTTGCGCGGCATTGGAAATTTCGAAAATGCTTCGCGCGGCACGCCCGAGATCGAATAGAGCGTATAGCGCTCGCCACGCTCGTCGAGCACATTGTAGAAAAACGCTCCAAAAGCGGCGCCCGTGAGTTCTTTCGCGGCATCGGTGACGACCTGCACCGCCTGGTCCAGATCCAGTTCGGCCGCGATCGTCGCGCCGATTTTATTGAGGACCTCGAGCAGGTTGGCCTCGTCGCGCAGAGCGTGGCTCATCTGCCTGCGAAGGGTCGCCATGGCCAGCGCTGAGTCGACCCGCGCGACGAGTTCGCGCGCGGAAAATGGTTTGACGAGGTAGTCGTCGGCGCCGGCAGCCAAGCCATCGAGGCTCGCCTCCTCCCCCGCTCGCGCCGACAACGCGATGATGGGCAGGTCCTTCAGCGTCGCGTCGCCGCGGATGGAACGTATCAAGCCAAAGCCATCGAGCCTCGGCATCATGATGTCGGTGAGCAGAAGGTCGGGACGGCGACGGCGAATCGTCTCCAATGCAGCCTGCCCGTCCGCGACGACTTCCACGTGGTGAGAACCGCCCAGCAGACGTTGCACGTAGGCCCGCATGTCGGCGTTGTCGTCGGCCAGAAGAATGTGGGCGCCATCGGTAGCGGGCCGCGCCGCAGCCGTAACAGACTCGCCGCTTCTGTCTCTGCTCGAAGTCTCGTGAGGCGCCTCCGCGTCTGGCAACCAGCGCTCAGCCTCGCCGACGTAGGCTTCGACACGTAAGGCGCTCGAGCCGACCGGTCCTTCATGTTCGATCAGCGGAGTCGCCAGGTGCTTCGCGCCAAAAGGAATCGCAACGGTGAATACCGTACCTTTGCCGATCTCGCTTTCTACGCGAACGGTGCCGCCATGCAGCCTGACAAGTTCCTCGACGAGCGCGAGACCAATGCCGCTGCCCTCGAATGAGCGACCGCGGGCTCCCTCGATACGGTGAAACCGCTCGAAGATCCGTGGCAGCTCCGCCTCGGGAATACCGGTCCCGGTATCGCGAACAACCAGTTCAGCCTTGTCGTGCTGCCTCAATTCGACCGATACCCCGCCTTCGAACGTGAACTTGAACGCGTTGGAGAGCAGGTTCAGAACGATTTTTTCCCACATGTCACGGTCGACATAGACCGGCTGCGTGAGCGTCTCGCAATTGACGGTCAGGGTCAGCCCCGCACGCTCCATGGCCGAGCGGAAATTGCTGGCGAGGTCCGTCGTCAGTTGCGCAAGATCCGTGGCTTGAAAGCTGGCCTTCAGGCGACCTGCCTCGATACGCGAAAAATCCAGCAGGGAATTGACGAGTTTCAGGAGTCGCAAGCCGTTGCGATGGGCGAGCTGAATTTGCCGAAGCCCTTCCTCGCCAAGTTGCTCCGGATCGGCGAGCAACTCTTCTATCGGCCCTAGCATCAGGGTCAAAGGCGTACGGAACTCATGACTGACGTTGGAAAAAAACGTCGTCTTTGCGCGATCGATCTCGGCCAACGCTTCGGCACGTCGCCGTTCTTCCTCGTAGGCGCGAGCGCTCGCCAGGCTGGTCGCGATATGTGAGGCGGCTCGCTCAAGGAAGGCCTGGTAGTCGTCGTCGGCGGCGCCGCGTGGGCTTATCCCCGCGACAAGAATGGCGGCAACCGTTCCCGGGTGCGCCGTCGCCTGAATCGGAAGGATGAGCGCCTGAGTACACGGCTCGGGCCACGGACCGCCCGGGAGCGGCTTCGTGAAACGTTCGGCAAGATCTTCCACGAGGCGTTTCTGCCCTGTGCGCAGCACGCTGGCCAGAGGCCACGGCGTGTCGGCGTCGCCAAGGTCGATCACCGCCGGCGCAGCCGCACTGTCCCGGTCGACGCCGGTGAGTCCCATCAGGTGCGCCTGCTGTGCGTTGTCGTCGATCCGGTAAAGCAGACTGAATGGCACATCGACGCTTTTCGTGGCGAGCAGCGTCGCCGCGACTGCAAATACCTCTAGCTCATCGCGCCTCGCCGCCAGGGCCTCGGCAAGTTCGCGCAGCGCACGCTCACGCCGCTCTGCCAGAACCGAGGACGTCGTTTCGAGGACGGCATTGAAGATGCCCTCTACCTGTCCACCTTCACCCCGGATCGGGCTGAACGTGAAATTGAAATAGCACTCTTCGGTGTATCCGTGGCGGTGCATGGGCAGCAATTGGTCATGCTGCCAAACCCCGGCTCCGGTCTCCTGCACTTGATGAAATAGCGGACCGATCGTGTCCCAGATCTCGGGCCACACTTCCCTGCCCGGCCGACCCAAGGCACCAGGGTGCTTCTTGCCGGGAATGGAACTCCACGCATCGTTGTAGAGCAGCGCCAGTTCCGGTCCCCAGTAGATGGCGATGGGGAAGTTGGCTTCCAGACAAATGCTCAACGCGGACCGCAAGCTCTGTGGCCACGTTTCCGGTTCGCCTAGAGGCGTGGCGCTCCAGTTATGCGCGCGCAACAGCGCGCCCATTTCGCCGCCGCCATAAAGGAAATCATGAGCCACAGACACTGCTGCACGTTTTGCGTCGGATGATGTCTGGTCGCTCACGGCCACCTCAACGGGACAAAAAGGCAGACATTATCCTTCAAATAATGCGGTTCGTTGTGTGGTCATGTCGGACGATTGTCGTTGCCTCCGTGTTGACTCTTTGGCCCTTTCGCGGCCCTTGCATCGGGGTGGGCAAACAGTGCAAAAGACGCGCGTGAGAGCAAAATTTTCCGCTTGTAAGATCGCGACGTTTCGGGCGTCGGTCACTTGTCCCGTTGCTTGGATAGCTAGCGTCCCGCACGCGCAAAAATTGCGTACGCGCTTGTCACCGGGAATTCCGATGCAAGCATGCCGTTTCGTGGTTCAACTTGTGCAACACGTCGACCAACCTCGGCGACGGCAGGCGCGAGAGACCGTTAGTTGCGTCAGAGAAGCCGCACGCCTGACGCAAAAACTGCACAGACGATGCGACGAGGACAAGGCCGCCCACCGCCTTCGGTCGCTGGCGCTTAGGAAGTTTTATACCGGGCGTGCGCCGCTAGCCACGCGACTTGCGCAGCGCCTCGCCTTTATGAACCGCGCGCTTGCCGCTCTTCTCGCTCTCCACTTCATACGACGGACTGGACGGCGATGCCGCAACAACGTGTCCATCGACTTTCGCGCGCTCGGTAATGACGCGTTTGACGTGTCCGTGCGTCTCGCCCTGCGGTGTGTTCCAGCTGACGCGATCCTTCGGTTTGAGATCCTTGCTCATTGCGACTCTCCGTTCATCAAGTGGTGGGACCTGGCTGCGCAGTCGACATGCCGCGCACGACATCAGTAGCAGTCACCAGCAATCACGTCGGCATCGCTCCATCGTTCGGACGATGGGGAGTCTCGCCTGCGATGGCCGCTCCTGTGCGGTCGTTGCGAACGTCGCCTTGCTGCCACGTCGACGCCTGGTCGTCCGGCAAGCAATCTCCCGTGCTGAGCGAGAGCAGCACGGGCACCGACTTGTACGACGGCGTCCCGCTACGCGCGTCGCAGTCGTGTAATGCGATGAGCCCGTTCGCCTCGGGATAGTAGGCGGCCATCGATCCGCGGGGAATGTCGTAAGCGACCGCCGTCAGCCCGCACAGACGGCGCGATCCGCCGAGGCTCACGGTGTCTTCGATCGCTTCGACATCGACGAGATCGCCATGCTGCAGACCGCGCGAGTCGAGATCCTGCTCGTTGACGAAAATCACATCGCGACGACCCGATATGCCCCGATAGCGGTCGTTGTAGCCGTAAATGGTCGTGTTGTATTGATCGTGGCTGCGTATCGTGGCGAGCAGTAGCGCGTCGCTGCGATTCACGCGCGGATCTTCCATGACGCCGCTATGGGCGATGAAACGCGCGCGGCCGTCGGGCGTGTCCCAGCGGCGCGCAGACGCGGCGTTGTAAAGCCGGAAGCCGCCCGGTTCGCGTATGCGCTCGTTGTAATGCTCGAATTGCGGAAAGACCGCTTCGATCAGGTCGCGAATGCGGCTGTAGTCCGCGACCCAGCCATCCCAGTCGAGCGTCGGATCGTCGAGCGATGCTTTGGCAATGCCCGCGACGATCGCCGGTTCCGAACGCAGATGCTCCGACGCTGGCGGCAGCGATCCTTGCGACGCATGCACCATCGACATGGAGTCTTCGACCGTGACAGATTGAGGCCCGCTTGCCTGGACATCCAGTTCGGTGCGCCCGAGACACGGCAGCAACAGCGTCTCTTTTGCGGCCAGCAGATGCGAGCGGTTCAGCTTCGTGGCGATATGCACAGCCAGGTCGAGCTTGCGGATCGCGTCGAAGCAGACGCCGGGGTCCGACATCGCGACAGGCAGATTGCCGCCCAGACAGATCAGCGCCTTCGCGCGGCCGTCGCGCATGGACTGCATCGCGGCAATCGCGCCGTGCCCGTGCTCGCGCGGAGGCTGGAAGCCGAACACGCGCTTGAGCGAATCGAGGAACGCAGGCGGCGGCACTTCGGTGATGCCCACCGTGCGATCGCCTTGCACGTTGGAATGGCCACGCAGCGGACAGATGCCTGCGCCATCGCGTCCAATGTTTCCTCGCATGAGCAACAGATTCGCAATCTGCTGGACGTTCGCGGTCCCGCTGCGATGCTGAGTGATGCCCATGCCATAACATACGATCACCGCGCGCGACTCCGCATAAATGCGCGCAAGCTTTTCGATCTCGTCGCGCGCAACGCCCGACGTCGACACGATCTGGTCCCACGGCGTGGCTTCCAGATCGCGCACCAGCTCGTCGAACCCGGTCGTGTGTTCGTCGATGAACGCGCGATCCACTACGCCCTCGCCTCCGTTACCGCGGTTCTCGCGGTCCATGTCGAGCAGCGTTTTCATCATCCCTTTCAGGACCGCGACGTCGCCGCCGATCTTGAGTTGCACATAGTCGGTGGCAATGGGCGTAGAGCGCCCGGTCGCCATTTCCATAGCGTCTTGTGGCGAAGTGAAACGCTCCAGTCCGCGTTCGCGCAACGGATTGAGCGCCACGATTTTCGCCCCGCGCCGCGCCGCGGCGCGCAGCGTCGCGAGCATGCGCGGATGGTTGGTGCCGGGATTGTGTCCGATGCAGAATATCGCGTCGCAATGATCGAAGTCGGCGAGAGTGACCGTACCCTTGCCGACGCCGATCGATTCGGGAAGACCCACGCTCGTGGGCTCGTGGCACATGTTCGAACAATCAGGGAAGTTATTCGTGCCGAACCGGCGCGCGAGCAGCTGGAACAGAAACGCCGCCTCGTTCGACGCCCTGCCGGACGTGTAAAACTCCGCCATGTTCGGATCGGGTAAGGCACGCAGCGCGGCGCCGATACGTGCGAACGCCTCGTCCCACTCGATCGGCACGTAACGGTCGGTGGCAGCGTCGTAGCGCATTGGATGAGTCAGCCGCCCCTCGTCCTCAAGCGCGAAGTCGCTCCAATGCCACAGTTCGCTGAGTGAATGCCGTGCGAAGAAATCGGGTGTCGTACGTTTGCTCGTTGCTTCCCAGGACACAGCCTTCGCCCCGTTTTCACAGAACTCGAACGACGACGTGCTGCGCGGGTCCGGCCATGCGCACCCTGGGCAATCGAAACCGGCCGGTTGATTAACCTTCAACAGCATCGTCGCCTCGCGCGCCACACCCATCTGCTGGCGCACGGCGCGAGCCACTGCCTGCAACGCTCCCCAGCCGCCAGCCGGGCCGCCATAGGGCCCGACTCCTGGTACATCCCGCTTGCTCATTTTCTGGTCCTCCGGTAAGCATCTGCGGGAGTGCGCAAGCGTTGTGCCCATGGGAGCGGCGGCGTTTTGGACTTCGCGCGGGTGGGAGGTGGAGTGGATATCGCTGGCTGCAGGTGGCGGTGTGGATCTGAAAGGTCGCCGGATTGGTTTGGCTGCGCGTTTCCGAGTTCGCGATCTTGCTAAATTAATGTGGTCAGGATTTGAGCGCTTTGCGAAGTTGGCTCATCCAGGCTCGAATGATTCGGGACGCGAAGTTGTCGGTTCGGCTGGATGTGGGCGTCGGCCTGCGTTGGGGTGTATGCCGAGGGCGGAGTGCGGCCACAAACAGTCACTCGACGCGAGCATCTGAATCGTCAACAATCGACGACGCCGGGCCTTGCGTTGTGCGCTAGGCTTCAAATGCAAAATAGGCGCCTGCACAATTCGGAAAACAGCGATGACGACGGTGTTCGTAGACACGACCGAAATTACAGACTGGCCCTCTCTTCATCGGGTCTTCTCGCGAAACTTTGGCTTCGCGCCGTTTTACGGCAATAACTTGGATGCGCTAATTGACTGTTTGGGTTACCTCGACGAGCCCGAAGCCGCGATGACGCAGGTGCACGTGAGCCCAGGATGCACACTAACGATATTACTTGGCGGTGTCGACAGTTTCAGAAAGCGCTGTCCGGACCAATTCGCGGGCTTGCAAGACGCATGCGCTTTTGTGAACTGGCGTCGTACGCGCGAGCACGGAGGTGCTCTGGTCGCACTCGCGTATCACGACTGATGCAACGGGCAGCGGACGGCCAGATTGAGACGTTCGACAGAGCCGCATAGATCGTCAACAATGCAATGTCTGTCTGGACGCGACATATCGCATTCAATTTGAAGTAACCGATAGCGTCGTCGATTTGCTTCAGTGTCAATACCAGGATTCACGTATGTCCCGCTCCGAACGTCTCCTTCATCTCCTGCAAGTGTTACGTCGTTATCGACGTCCCGTGCGTGGCCAAGCCCTGGCCGAGGAGCTCGGCGTGAGCATCCGCACGCTATACCGGGACATCGCCAGTTTGCAAGCGCAAGGAGCAATGATCGAGGGGGCACCGGGCATCGGTTACGTTATGAAACCGGGCTTCATGCTGCCGCCGATCATGTTTCGCTCAGAGGAACTCGACGCCCTGGTTCTTGGCATGCGCTGGGTGGCCGATCGCTGCGACAACACGCTGTCGTCCGGTGCGCTGAGCACGCTTGCTAAGATAGCCGCCATACTGCCCACTGAACTGCGTCGCGAACTGGAGGAGTCTTCGCTGCTAGTCGGCGCGCCGTTGACGAGACCTGCCCACAAAATCTCGCCTGACCTTCTGCGTGCCGCAGTCCGGGGGGAGCAGAAGCTCAATATTACATACGTGGACGCCAGTGGTATTCACTCGCGGCGTGTCGTTTGGCCCTTAGCCTTGGTGTATTTCGACCAGGCGCGGGTCCTGATGTGTTGGTGCGAGCTTCGAGCTGATTTTCGGAATTTCCGTTCGGACCGCATCTCGAACGTCGAGCAGTTGGAAGAGCGCTACCCCAAAAGGCGGTCAACACTGCTTCGTGAGTGGCGTAGGCTCAATCACGTCGCCAGCCGCACCATACTGCCAGAATCTGACAGTATCGACCATTAGACTGAGCTCCCTTTCTCGGCGAGGAGTTCAAAATGAAGTTCGCATCGGTTCGTGTTGTTACCCGGCATATCGATGGGCTGGTGGAGTTTTATCAAAGGCTTTCCGGTATCGAGGCTGTACGTCCGGCCGATGGATTTGCCGAAATGCGGTTCGAAGGAGCGACGCTTGCGATTTCGTCCGAGCATCTGATCGAGCTTTTCAATGTCGGTGCTGCCACTGCGGCTGCAAATCAATCGGCGATCCTGGAGTTCGAAGTGGAGAACGTCGACGCGGTGTTCGAACGGATGAAGGCGTCCGGGACAAACATCGTGATGCCGACGACGTTGATGCCGTGGGGCAATCGCTCGCTCTTGCTACGCGATCCGGATGGGAATCTTGTCAACATATTTTCCCGCTCCAAGCGTTGAGGAAAATCGCGGTCACGGCTGCCGGCCGCGTCGTTGTTCGTTCGTTGTGAGCGGCCGCTTCGGGCAGATGCGGCCGTCTCCAGTGGGTCGCGTGCGGCCAATCGCCGTCAGGCAGAAAACCGGCCATCAGCGTTCATTTGTCGATGGCAGTACATAGGCGTTTGAACGTCGACAAACCGGCTGTTGTCAGGCGCTCGAACGGTCTGGTATCCGACTTGACGTGCAGCTAATTGACATGCGTTGGAGTCCAATAGTCCTGTTTCCGGGCACTACGGTTTCGGGAGTGATTGCGCGGTGCTAATGAGGTTTTGCGGCACAATCCGAATGATGCCGTTCCGCGGACTATCGATATCTGCGATCAACAGAAACGAGAGAGACACTGTTAAAGGCATGATCACGAGGAAGCGGTTTTTGGCGTTTGCATTTTTGACGCCATAGCCCACTAGCAGATTGCTGAACAGGCCAATGACGATCATTAATATCCATGCGGCTACAGGGATTCGATTCCACCATGCCGCCTGCGTGTAGCCTTGTGTGTTGATTACATCGTTCATGCCCGCGATGGCTAGCGCGCTAAGTGGGCTCGGCTGTTTAACGGCGCCGGCCTTGGCTGCAGTCCACAGTTTGGCCTGCAGGTCCGCGGTCGCGGCATCGATTTGCTGGACACGTTGAAGGTCGCGGGTCTGGTAAAACTCGACACGCAATGCGAGATACTGCACGAGGAGCGAGCGGACCACGGCCGCCTCGGCGTCGGCCAGCAGTTCAGCGCGGACGAACTCAGTTCCGATCGCGTTGGCTTCTTCCTCTTCGAGGTTTTTTCGCTGATCATAGCGGCCCACTGCCATGGACAGACTGAACCCGATGACCAGCGCAAGCAAAGTCAGCGTTGCGGACTGAACGATCTTGAAGTCATCACGCGTGTCTTCGTCGATTTGTATCCGCGAGCGCAGAGTGCGGCTACCCAGCCGGGCCGCAATCGACATCAGCACGAAAGAGATGGCAAAGAGGACAAATGGGTGTCTCACCAGTTGCTGCATGATCGCTCCTTTGGATATGTAGTTCTCTTTCGAGGAGTTGGCCGCTTACGCCTCGGATGACGAATTCCGCTTCAATACGAACCGCAAGCTTCTGTGTACGACAATTGCCCGTGCACCAAATGGCATTCTAGGAGGTCAAGGGCGCGCGCTTCTCGAAGAATGCATCGCTAAACAAACCTACGTGGCGTTTTTGCCGAAGATTGGGCGCCGCTTGGATTGGCCCGGAATCAAACGGGCCATTGTGACGACACTGCACGCTAAGCAGGATGGCTGAGGAGACATCAGGGCAAGACTTGCCACTATAAACGTCTGCTTTGATGTGGACTGAGAGCCGTCGGCCCACGCCCCATGCAAGCGGCCGAGTTCGGTCGGGTCCGAAAGCTAGGGCCGAAGTCGCTGGGGATGCGTGCGTTTCACGCGTGGTCTTTGGCAATCGGCCATGAGCGGTCGTTCGACAATCGTCGGCGGATCGTCGACAATTCTCGGTGGCTCATGCACGTTCCGGGCGAACAACGTTTGCCGTTTTTCACTCTGCGATATTTAGGAACCTTGGATGCCTGCACCCTACAGCGGTAGCTGCCTCTGCGGTCAAATCAAGTTTGAGCTCCGGCTCGAACCACTCACATTTTATGTGTGTCATTGCGCCACCTGTCAGCGAAGAACAGGCGGTGCTGCGCTCCCTGTAATGTGGGTCCGGCGAGCCGATTTGCATGTCTTGGAAGGTGAGCCGATCATGCTGACGTTTGACTTTGGTCGTGGGCGGCAGCGGCGCAGCAAGGCATGCGCGCGCTGTGACACGCGACTTTGGGCTGAACCCGCCGATCAGCCCGATCTGGCGATACTCAGACCCGGCACATTGCAAAACCAAAGCGAATTTTCGCCGATAGCGCACATCTTCACCCGCAGCAAACAGCCATGGTTTCTGATTCCAGATGGCATTCCTAGTTTCGAAGGAAGTGTCGGCGAGCAGGAAGAATTGCTTCGCCTGTGGCGCGAACGGAAGATGGACGGGCGCTAAGCAACTCAGAATTATCGCCGAACGGCAGTGCTCAGACCGCTTGTCCCACGGTTCGCTAGCCGATCGCCTGTTTGAACGTGATCCAGTCGTTTTCGGGCTCAGTCCGGCCAGGGGCCGTCAGTCGGCGGTAGGGCTCAAATCGTCGATCAGATCGAAACTAACTGTTGATCAGCCTAAATCCGTTTCGAACAAAACGGTATGTCTGCCGCGCCGGACGCTACGCGGAGGGGGAAGAATGCATCGTGCCAAGTTTTGGCTTACTTTTGTCGGTTTGTATTTCGGTTTTATTGCCACCGTCCTCGCGGATCAGTTTGATGGCTACATTCAGGCAAGCCAGCAGTTCGACGAATGGGTCGCGAAAACCGGCGCCATGCCCCGCCAGACAGATGAACGAGCCGCTGCGTTGCTCGCGACGCTATCCGATAATCGGCGCTTTCTCGACGGCATTACGTTCCACGACGCACAGCTAGCAGCGTTGATGGACGTATGTGACAAAGCGAACCGCAAAGTCATGAGTTATATGCTATTCGATTTAGGTAGCCATGTTGACAAGAGCATGCCCGCTGAAACCCTTCCGCAGGCCGTACTTCGACTTGAGCAGCGGAACCTGCTGACTTACCAAGACGAACTATCTGAACTGCAACCGTTTGAGATTCGCTGCATGGCGCGGCAAACACCACTACTTGCGCGGTTTATCGAACGTCTCAAGCCAGAGGAAATTACGCCTGTACGGTTGAGAGGTCTTGAGCAGGGCCGGAGGGGAATCGATGGTTTTTTTCTTGGAACTTTAATCTCGGCGAATGACATTTCACTGAGCGAGCACTATCGGGCCAGCATACTCAAAGCACTCGCTGAGACCGCTTCGGAATTCGTTCCGATAATGAAACAAGACGAGCGAGAGAAGCTAGAGCTGACGGCAAGAACTGCAACCAATAATGCACCAGTAAGTCTGAAGGGTTACATCGAGGCAATTGCGAAAAATCTAGCGCAATCAACCTGCGAAGGATTGTGTAGGTACTGATTCTCGATTCGAAGGTCCGCTGTTGGGTGGCATCATACGACCGCTCGGGGTCGGCGTCGGTCAGCAACATCGGGACAATGCGGTCATCATGAGCCATACGCCGCAAATACCACCCCAACATTCAGTTGGCGCCATCGATAAGAGCATGCCTGAATGCCGATGGCGCCCGGGAAGCGGCCAGGCAGTCAAGCACAGATCTACGATCGTATAAGCCGCGCTTGAACCCACAACATCAACCCGAACGCGCGGTGTGAGTCACTTCCACAATGTGCTTCGTGTCGCAGCCAATCGCATTACCGACCTAAGTCAGCAAGCCCCCGTCGACCGTAAGAATTGTTCCAGTGACATGCCTTGCCGCCGGGCTTGCAAGAAAAGTGACGGCTGCGGAGATGTCAGCCGGTGCGGCGAAGCGTCCCAACGGCGTAAGGCTGCGTTGGAATTCCGCGCTCTCGCCGTTAGCCGGGTTCATTTCGGTATCAGTCGAGCCCGGTTGAACCAGATTGGCAGTGATGTCCTTCGGGCCCAACTCCTGAGCCAGCCCCCGTGTGAACGACTGCAGCGCGGACTTGGTCATGTAGTAGACCGTTCCCGCTGAACCCACGATGCGCTCGGCTCCGGCGGAGCCGATCGTGATTACGCGACCGCCCGCTTTGAGGTGAGGGATGGCTGCCTGCGTCGCGAGAATGGGACCGCGGACGTTGACCGCAAGGAGAGCGTCGATGTCCGCCAGGTCGAAGTCGGCGATCGTGTTGTAGCGAGCGATGGCAGCGTTGTTGACGAGAATGTCGAGCCCACCCAGCGCGCCGACGGCCTCATCCACCGATCGCCTGATGGCGGACGGATCGGCACTGTCGGCTTTGATCGCGACACCGCGGCGGCCCAGTTTCTCGATCGAGGCTACAACTGCCTGCGCCCGCTCGGCTGAGTTCTGAAACGTTACCGCAACGTCCGCGCCCTCTTCTGCAAGCGCCAGTGCAATCGCGGCGCCGATGCCCCGCGAGCCGCCGGTGACCAACGCCCGTTTTCCAACTAGATTGTTGTTCATTGCCCGCCTTTTATGTAGTGATCGATGCACAAATGGTAGGATCGGCGGCACGGACAGTCAAGATATTTATGTAGTGATCGATGCAGAAAAAATCAGAGAAAACTTCCATCACCATTGCACGCCCACCTCGTGGCCGCGGCAGGCCACGCGCTTTCGATCGCGAAGCAGCACTGGCGCAAGCCATGAGGCTTTTCTGGATCAAGGGTTATGAGGCGACCTCAATTGCAGACCTGACCAATGCGCTCGGCGTCGGCTCGACCAGCCTCTATGCCGCTTTCGGATCGAAAGACGAGCTATATGCCGAAGCGATGCAGCTTTACTCGGCGACCTACGAGCATCTGGTCTTGGGGAGGTTTCGCCACGCTGTCACAGCACGCGAAGCGGCGTTTGCCTATCTGTGGGACTCAGCCATGGCGATGACCGGGGCAGATTGCGGTCTGCCACACGGCTGCATGGTCACACTGGCCACCGTCGGAAGCGATGGCCATGCCGAGCTTGACGACTTGATGCGGGCCACGCGAGGTGGAGCGTTTGATGTGCTCGTGTCGCGCCTGGAAAAGGCCGTTGCTGAGGGTGAATTGCCGGAATCCCTTGATATAGCGAAACTCGCGAGGTTCCTGCAAACAGTTCAAAGCGGTATGGCGATCCGAGCGCGGGACGGCGCCGAAAGAGCAGAACTCCAAGCCATCGCTGAGATGACGATGGCTGGATGGGAGGAACTGGTTCGCCACGCCGACACACGTGCAAAGTCCGATTAACACATTGATTTGGACAGCGAATTATGTCGTTGAGCTTGATTGGTGCGGAACGCGCGCGCTGAGAGATTAAAGGCGAACGGCGAGGCTCTCCGACAGGATCGATCGAGGTTTCGCGCCACCGAATCTTTCCAGTTTTCCCTACCGGCTTCGCAACGAAGATCAACCATCAGTCAGTGAGACTCGCCCGAAATCACGCCGACACCAGTGGCGGCATGTCGTCGGGCGGCGACTGCACCGAATCGGAAGACAGCGCAGCGTGCAGCGTAGCGGGATCGAACCGCCAGGACTCCGGCATACCCAGCGCTGCCCCGATCGACTCCGAACAGTGCCAGCGGCCTCGATGACGGCCGCGGCGCCGAAGGAAAGCGAAGATAGGCGCGAAGTCGTATGGCTCGCCGAAATGATCGTTGAACCACTCCACCGCGGCCCGCTCCGTCACCGGGTCGGCCGTGAGTCCGACAACATCCCATCGCGCCGGATCGAGCTTCGTAGTGATGAAGCGCACGCTCCCATCCTCGAACGACGACGATGCGCACAAATGCGCGTCGATGATTGGAGCGACGACGAGTTCGCAATGCGAATAGGGACTCTTTGTCCACCACCGGATCAGGCGGTTTAATTTCCCGGCCAAGCCGGGACGCGTTCCCTTGTAAAAAGCAACCTTCATCGATTAGCTCCAAGTGTCAGCTCGCACGCGCGGCCGACCGTCGTCGATTAAACTGAAACACTAGCTGCTGATTCTTTCTTGCGCGAATGTGACATTCACCGCTGCGTGATCGATTTTCACTCTCCGATGCTTTGCCTTGTATGAAGCCCGTAGACCAATCCAGGTGCCTGCCCTCGTGCCGCTGCCCGGCGCAGATCTACCGATTAGTCGTCTGACGTAACTGCGTGTGAGTGATCGGTTAGCAATATCGGTGTCCGAATCTCAAGAAGCAAGTAGCCAATAGATACGAGATTCGCGTTACCGCGCGGCATGTGCAATTCGCGTTTTGCGATTGGAAAGCAGTACTTATCCTCTGCCAAAACCCCCGCGGTTTCAACTTTTTGCGCCTTTATCGCCCGATTTTAGGCCGCAATCGCATACTCCGAAACCTTTGTTCTTAAATAGTTGCATCCAGGGTGCCACACGCGGCACCGGTGGCCGCGTCAGTTTGAGCGGCGACATCAATCAGGTTGGCCCCTAGCGCTGGTCGGTGCGGCGCATCTCGCAGGTTCAGTACGCTTGATTCATTTGAGAAGCCGGAGGCAGTCGATGAACGCAGGACGGAGCGGATCTATGGCTAAAAAGGGCCTCTTTTTCTCGATCGTCATCGCCAACTACAACTATGGGCATTTTCTTCGACAGGCTATTGAAAGCGCCTTGACGCAAGATTGGGACCGGATGGAAATCATCGTTGTGGACGACGGATCGACCGACAACTCGGCCGACGTCATTCACTCGTTTGGTGAAAAAATCACCGCGATCTTTAAAAAGAACGGCGGGCAGCGGGACGCCAACAACGTAGGCTTCGCGAGAAGTACAGGCGACGTCGTCATATTCCTCGATGCGGACGACGTGCTAATGCCCGGTGCGTTGCGCGCCATTGCTTCAGTATGGCGGACCGGCCTGAGCAAGGTACAGGTGCTGATGGAGCGCGTCGACGCGCAGGGTCGTCGCATACAGAACGAGAATGCGATTCCAAAGATTCGAAATGTGATTCCGAAGATCCCGCCTGGACTATCGTCGGAAGCGATCCGTCACTGGGCTTATGAAACGTCCGAATACCCTACGCCGCCCGGATCGGGAAATGCCTACGCACGGAGTTTTCTGGAAAAGATCTTTCCACTGGATGCGAGTTACGATTCGTTCACGGACTCAACGTGCATCGCCATGGCCCCCTACCTCGGCGATGTAGAAACGATTGCTGCGCCCTTAGTGCTCTATCGCATGCACGGCGCGAATGACAGCGCCATGAGCGCGAGCACGAGCAACTTCGGACGAGAGATCGCGCGTGCACTCAAGCGTCACAGCGCTGCCTGCAAGGCCTGCGCGATGACCGGCCGGCCTGCACCGCCGCTCAGCACCCTGTTTTGTGCACCTCACTTGTTGCAATTGCGCGTCGCCTCTCTACGGCTCACACCGCGACAGCATCCCTTGCCCGGCGACAGCAGAATTAGAGCCCTGCGCGACGCCCTTTCCATTCCTTTTCGCGCAAGTTTCGAGCGCCCTGCTTTCCGCTGTCTTATCGCCGGTTGGAGCATTGCCACGTTGCTCGCGCCGAAAAACATTGCCAGCACGCTAATCCGCCGACGGTTCATATGAAAGCGGTCGCAGGCCGTCAGATCCCTCCTTACCTTCGCGCGTGACACATCATGAAGGACATGACAGTCATCATCTGCAATCACAATTACGAACAGTTCCTGGCGGAGGCAATCGATTCGGCGCTTGCACAGGACTACATGAGCACTTACGTCATAGTGATCGACGACGGATCAACAGACGGCTCGCGCGCAATCATCGAAGGCTATGGTGCTCGCGTTAGCTCCGTCTTCAAGGACAACGGCGGCCAGGTGTCTGCCTACAATTTAGGGCTGCATCTCGCCAGAACGGATTACGTGCTGTTCCTCGATGCTGACGACGTCCTTTATCAGGGCGCCGTGTCCGAAGTGATGCAGCGCTTCGAGAACGGAAATCTTGCAAAAGTGCAGTTTCAGCTAGACGTGATCGATCACACGAGCAAGCAGATGGGCGCTTATGTGCCTCATTCTCGAATCGATGGCGATTGCCGAAAGCTTCTGCTCGATGGGTGGCTCTATCCGTCACCGCCGGCGTCTGGAAACGCCTACAGCGTCAGTGCTCTTAGAAAGATCTTTCCTGTACCCGAAACGATCAAGGACCGGTATGGCGCAGATTTCTATGCAATTTATGGATCGGCTCTAGTTGGACCTGTATCGAGTATCCCGGTGTCGCTCGGCGGATACCGCGTATATGCAAGCGCAGGGAGAGACGCATTGTTTGCTAACTCTGATCAGCAGGAAAAGGCCCCGAAGGCATTCCCGTCCCGCTGGGTGACCCTTCGGGAACTGGCCTGGTGTCGCATGGGAATGCAACTGCCGGCCGACTTCCACGATTTCGCATACGAACGAGCTCATTTCTATTCAAGCGTCTACCATGCTCCGTTGACGACCCGTTGGCGTTGGATGCTAAGAGATTCGCACCGGTATCTGCATGCCATTGTGGCGAACCCTTTCTGGAGCCTGAAGAAGAAGTTGGGGACACTCGCGCTATCCAGTTTGTGTCTGTTTCCATACTCCCCTGTCGCAGACTACGCGGTTCGCTACATCTGCAATCCCCTGGCCCGGTGCAGCGCCGCCCGTTAGGAAGAAGGACGGTGTTCCCTCGTTATGCAAGATTCACGCATGACGAAGGCTCGAACCCAAGCCATCCTCTGACGTTCACTAAGCTTGTCTAACTTCAAACGGCGCTGATATGCCTCATCACCAGTCACAGTCAACCGTCGGCCTGTCCAGCAACGAATACATGGCGGGCGAAGACCTCTCCTTGGCGCGATCTGTGGAGGATCGCGCGCGTACAGAGAAACCCGTCGCACGGATAACGGATGTAGCGGCCCCATCTGTCACTGTCGTCATGGCGAACTTCAACGGTGAACGCTGGATCGGCGAAGCCATTCAGTCGGTCCAGAAACAGAGCCTTGAAGACTGGGAACTCATCGTCGCGGATGACGCGTCAACTGACGCTAGCGTGGAAATCGTCCGCGCCTTTGCCGAGAACGATTCCCGAATCAAGCTTCTGACCGCGTCGTTCAACGCGGGGCCGTCCACTGTGCGTAATCGTGCGCTGGAATGCGCGCGAGGACACTGGATCACGTTTTTGGACAGTGATGACGTCCTCGCGGAAGGACGCCTCGAGTCGCTGCTGCAGCGCGCGGAGAGTTATGGCGCAGGCATCGTAGCGGACGATTTACTTATCGTGGACGAGGAGGGCTCGCTCACCGGACATTCCCTGCTGGGCCTTGAAAGCTTCAAAAGTTTCGATGCCGTCTCTTTGATCAAAGCGCCACGCCTGGCGTATCTTAAGCCCATGATCAATGCCGAACTCCTGGCCGGACTTCGGTATGAAGAGCGGCTTCGTTCCGGGGAAGACTTCGATATCCTGTTGCGCTTACTGGCCAAGCACGATGCAAGGATAATCGTCTATCCGGCAATGGGTTACCGCTACCGGCGCCGTGGTGGTTCGCTCTCCTCCGACAAGTCAGCGGACCGGCAGACGCTACGAGGCATGCTTGACGCAAATGCGCGTTTCCGCGCATCGCACACACTTTCTGCAAGTTTGGCCGCCGCGTGTGCGCGCCGGCATCGGTCTCTCAAGGCGTCTCTTCACTGGGTCGATGTGACCGAAGCGATTCGTGAAAAGCGTTTCGTGACCGCCGTTAGACACGTGATCGATCACCCCGGAGTTCTTAGTTGCGTTATGCAGTTCTTCAACAAACGGCTTTCCCTCCTCATATCCCGGAGCAAGCGCCGCGCTAGAACATTTGGCCTATGAACCGGGCGACGCGACAACGGCAGCCGTGCACCGCGTAAGCTCTCCTCTGACGCTGCCTCCAACGTTTCAAGTTCCAGAAGACGACATCGAGCAGCCGACAGGAAAGCGGTGTTGGCGAAAACCATTTCCTTTCTGAAGGGTGGAAGACACTGATGAATGCTACGAACCTTGTGCTCGAACGGGTCATCAATCAACGATTCGTGTCAGCGGGCATCCATCGGCTCTTCTCGGCCAAGCCTCCCTTGGAGGAGGTCGATGCGCGGCGAATCTGGACCGGGAATGGGTTGGTCTCTTTCGACGCCTTCGACACCCTGATAACGAGGCCTTTGCAGCGGCCATCCGACATGTTCCTGCTAACGGGGTATCGACTGCAACGCGAATTTGGCTCGCTCATCGAGCCCGGTGAATGGCTGAAAATCCGGCAAGCAGCGGAGTTCAGGGCCCGCAAGGCAGGAGTTGAACGTGAAGTGACGCTCGACGACATCTACGCGGCCATCGCAGCGTCGTCGGGCTTGTCGCACGATTTACTGAAAGCAGCGCAGGCCATTGAAGTCGAGCTCGAGAAGCGTTTGATGCGACCCATCGCCGGTATGGTTGAGACTCTCAATCGCTTTGCGTCACTCGGCAGAACGGCAATTATTTCGGACATCTACTTTTCCCATCGGGACCTGGAAACGATGTTGGGCAGTTGCGGCGTGTATATCAGCGAGGGTGAACTTTTTGTTTCATGCGAGAGGGGCCGCGCGAAAAGGACGGGGTCCCTCTTTCCGCTTGCAAAGGGCAGTAGCAAGAGCCATCTGCACGTCGGCGACAGCGTATTTTCCGATGTCTTCCAGGCGTGGCGTGCGGGCGCTAGCGTAGCGCCGTTCTTCCGCGGGGCACCTAGTCGCCTGGAGCGCGAACTCGGCAAGGGTGCGATTGAGCCGCACCTGCTCGGATCTGCGCTGTCGGGCAGCGCGCGTACCGCCCGGCTGCGTTTTACGGCTATTACTAGCCACGATCAGTCGATTGCCGAAATATCGGCTGGCTTCATGGGCCCGCTGCTCCTCGCGTTCGTTGTGTGGATTCTGAAACAGGCCCAAAGCAGGAAAGTCGATAAGCTGTTTTTTCTGGCGCGTGACGGCCAGATCCTCATGTCCATTGCAAAGAAGATCGTGGCGCTATATGGCATTCCGATCGAGCTGCACTATCTGCACGTATCGCGGCAATCGCTCCACTTACCCGCACTCGTCAACGTGTCCGACGGAGATCTGAGTCATTTCGGCTTTACGCCGGGAAGTTCTCTTTCTGACATATTGGAAAAGTTCGACGTGGATATCGGGCATCCGGCCATTTCCGGTTTGCGGCAACGTCTTCACATTAGCTCCCCTGATGCGCCGCTGAGCGCCTCTGATCTGGAGCAACTAATGCAGCATATGCAGGCGGACGACGAGGTGGTGAATCTCATCAATGCGACCGCATCTTCTGCTCGACAACTGCTTCTCGACTATCTGGAACAAAAGGGATTCCTCACCGACGGGAACGTCGGTGTCGTCGATATTGGATGGCGGGGGAATCTACAGCGGTCGCTGGCAATGGTGGCGTCCACGCGCGAAGCCGGTTTCAGTCGGCGTCTGTCGGGCTTTTACTTTGGGCTTCATCGTCGCCCGGAAAACTGCGGTAGTCTCGACGACTATCTAAGCGAACCCTTCGCGGCGCCTCTACGGCCCTTTGTCCGAGGACCAATATTTGAGGCCCTTTGCGCAGCGGACCACGGCACGACGACGGGTTATAAACGAGGAGACGATGGCATCGTTTACGCAGAACTCCTTACTCAGGACAATCCGCAGGCCATGGCGTGGGGCTTGAGACTTCAACATAATGTGATCAATGCGTATGTCGATGACGTACTGGCCGTCCTCAGCGAGGCCGATATCGACATACTTGATTCTTTGCAAGGGATCACGCAGGGCGCCGCCATCGTAACCAGACTCGTAATAGGCTCTCCCACCCGAAGCGAGGCAAGCGCATTAGGCTCCTTTCCTCATGCGAGCGATCAGTTGCACAGAGTGTTCGAGGAGGTTGCGCCGCCCCTGCCGCTCAGCGCCCGCAAGTGGATGTCAAGGCTGGGCGCCAAAGATGGAAAACCCTTGATTTCAGAATGGCCCGAGGCCAGCGTAGTCCGGGCGGTGCCCGCTCTCGGAGCCGGGTTAATGCTGGGAAGTCTCGGCGTGGCAAGATGGTTGCGCACCCGGGCGATGGCCCGATAGTGCCGCCCCATGCATCCAGGTATGCGGTAATAATGGCGAGACACAGCCAGGCTGTTGTGGGCATGCACCGTGCAGAGAAGGGACATCTGGAGGCGGTTGTGCGCGTTCAGACAGCCTTCGCGTGGTTTCAGGCGGCACTTCCGGGCTCATCAGCATCTAGCTCATAAAGCCGGACCAACGGAGTCCATGCAGCGTAGCAGTACTTCCGCGACTCCACGATGTCAACGGCGTGGATGAAAACAAGCAGACGTGCGGTCCCTTGTTAGCTTCCTGCTCCAGGCAGTAACCCGTCAGATCCGCCGTCGCGCTGTGTTGCGCTGAGAAGGCACCCTCCAGCCGGAGAAGCAGAATGGATAGACGAAAGAGCATCCGTACCGTTGGATTCGTGTACGGCGGCTACGTGTTGAGATATCTGTACCTCATCATCGTCGTACCTTTTTACAGCAGGACGCTTGGCGTTGACGGATACAGCCGCGTGCTGGCGTCCATGTCGCTGATGAGCGTGATCTGGATGCTGGTCGCCTATGGCTTCGAGCCCGTCGGCATGCGAGACATATCGAAAGCCCAGACGACCGAAGAATGTAATGAGATTCTGTCTTTGCACTTGAGCGCGCGTCTGGTGCATGCAATCGTGGGTGGCTGCGCCGGGCTCGTCGCCACAATGTGCTCTCCTGTACTGTCCCAGACACCTCTAATCGGTGTGATGGCCACGCTGTTGGGAATTGTGTCCGGGGCCAACCTCGGTTGGCTTTTTCAGGGCCGTCACCAGTTTCGAACGCCCATCATCATCGAAGTCTTCGGTTTCGCGTTGAGCCTGGTTCTGGTGCTGACAATCGTAAGAGGCCCTCGCGACGCAGTATGGGTCGTCGCGAGTCTACTCATCTCAGGTGTAGCGTCATCGGTTATTTCTTATGGGCTCGCAATCTCACAACTGGGGTGGCCACGCCTCCGATGGACAGGCACCATTTCCCTGATACGGAAATCAACGATGCTGTTCATCTACTCTTCCGCGTCGAGGGTTCTGACAGCTTCATCCACTTATCTTTTGACGCTGCTATCTACGCCCGCCCAGGTGGGCTATTTCGGCGCGGCAGAACGCTTTGCAGCATTAAGCCTTGGATTGATGGGGCCGGCGGCCCAAGTGTTCATTCCTACCATCACGCGCCAACTCGCCCACGGCGACAAGGAAGGCGCGAACCAGACCACTCGGCGCGGCGCAATGCTGCTTATCGGATACGGATTGCTAGTATGTTGCGCCGCGCTTACCCTGTCCCCTCTTGTATTGCCTCTCATACTCGGTGATTCTTTCGCTCACAGCGCTCACATACTTCAAATCTTTGCTTTGATGTTCCCGTTTGCTGCATTCAACGAGTTCATCGCCGGTTACGTGTTTTTGCCGCGGAAGAAGGATCGCCTGCTTGCCACGGTCGGAATCGCATCCGCGTTCGTGAACATAATCCTCGCGCTTGTGCTCGCTCCCCACTACGGCGCCGTTGGACTCGCTTTCGCCCGGGTGATTGGCGAGACAACGCTATCTGCAATGCTAATGGTGATCATGATTCGACTCCGACTGGTTCTCTTGATACCCGGTTGCGAGCGAGCTCTGATATTCATCAGGAACGCGTGTGGGATCCGTGATCCGTTGACTGCGCCGAAGGACAAGTAATCAGGTTGCCGCCATCCCGCCGTTCAAGCGGCGGCTCCATTACTGGTATCGGTGATAGAACCTCGTACAATTGGGGAATGATTCCAATCTGAGGGGTCCGCATCGCCATGCAGCCCGGTGCCAATCTGAACCTGATCGAAGTCGTTGGCTTGCTCGTCGGCGGCCTTGCTCTGTTCCTGTTCGGACTGGAACTGATGACGGGAGGGCTGAAGGCCATCGCCGGTTCTCGTCTGCAGGCGCTGCTCGGCACGCTGACGGCGAACCGGTTTCGCGGCGTGCTCGCCGGCGCGGGCATTACGGCGCTGCTGAATTCATCGACCATTACCACCGTACTCCTGGTTGGATTTGTATCCGCCGGGCTCATGACGTTGCAGCAGTCGATTCCAGTGATCATGGGCGCCAATATCGGCTCGACGCTGACTGCGCAGATCATCGCATTCAATATCTCGGCGATTACGCCATTCCTGCTCGCGGGCGGTTTTTTGCTGTACGGTTTCTCCAGACGCGAACTCGTGCGCGAACTCGGCGGCGTTCTGCTTGGCCTCGGCCTGCTGTTTCTCGGCATCGAGTTCATGGGCAATGCCACGCACCCCCTGCGCAATTACGAGCCATTCATCGCTGCCATGCAGGATATGCGCAGAGTCCATTGGTCGGTATCGTGATTGGCGCGGTGTTTACGGCGATCGTGCAAAGCTCCGCTGCCACGCTGGCGATCGTGATTGCGCTAGGCAGCCAGGGATTGATTCCACTTGAATCCGGCATCGCGCTGATTCTGGGTGCTAACGTCGGCACATGCGGCACGGCGCTGCTGGCGTCGATTGGTAAATCAGCGGAAGCCGCACAAGTAGGTATCGTCCACCTGCTCTTCAATCTGCTCGGCGTGCTGTTACTCGCTTTCGTGATCCCGCAGTATGCGGACTTCATTCGGCAGATTTCCCCATCCGCACCCGAATTGACAGGCGCTGCCCGCCTCGCAGCAGAAACGCCGCGTCAGGCAGCTAATGCGCATACTGTGTTCAGCGTGTTCTCCACCGCCTTCCTGATATGGTTCACGGGCCCCATCGGCAAGCTTGCACAACGGCTTGCCCCGTCGAAACAAAAGGGCTGGCATGATCCGGGCGTGCCGCGCTATCTCGATGACACCTTGGTGGAAATGCCGGCGCTAGCAATTAGCCGTGTGCAGCTCGAACTGGTTTCCCTCGGCAAGCAGGTCGAGAATCTCGTCAATCGTAGTGCAACGCTCGTCGTCGAAGGCAGCACGCAGACTGCCGGCACGCTGCTGGACGATGACAAAGCCGCCGATACTCTGTGCACGGCCATTCTCACCTATGTCGGCGGACTTTCGGATGCGACACATACCGGTGACGAAGGGAGGCAATTGGTAGACCTGGCGCGTATCGCGACCTGCCTCGACGCGATACGCGAGGTTGCCACTACCAGCATGCTTGCGCTGAGCGAGCGCCGGCTCGCGCAAGGTGCCGACACTGCCCGGTTACGCAACGCCGCAACCTCGCGATTCGTCACGGCTGTGATTGAACATTTCGCGCTTGCCGTGAGGGCGATCGCGCATCCGGAAGCGGAAGTCATGACACGCATTCTCAATGCAAAGCCCGAGATTGAAGTGTTGGCCGACACTGCGCGACAGTACATGATGTCCGAGCTTCAACTACAGAGTCAGGAAGGTGCAGTCATTTTCCGTCTGGCGAATGACATGATCGAGCATTTCAACGAGGTGGCACGGCTGTCTCGCGCCATCGTCAGAGCCAGTCAATCATTGAACGATGTGCAGATGCCCGTGCAGATGTAAGGCCTGTCTACATGCACCAGGCGATTACAGTTCCGCGGATGCCTGCGTGCCGGCGAGCGAGTTCTGCACGTTGCGCACCTCGCGCGCACCGGCAACGCTCAGTTCGCGTCGCTCCGCCACTGGCGAATCTTGCGCGCGACAAGCCAGAGCAATAATCGTCGCGGACACAAAAAGAACTCAAAAACTTCCGGCGAACGATCCCAACACAATCACCACAGCCAGCGCCACCAGCGCGCCAACCACTCCGACCATCAACATATCCCGATAGCTTTGTTTATGCGTCGTACCGCATACCGACAACAGCGTTACCACAGCGCCGTTGTGCGGCAGGCTATCCAGCGTGCCCGACGACATGACTGCGACTCGATGCAGCAGCGCCGGATCAATGTGATGTTGCGCAGCCAGTTGGAGATAGGTGCCGCCGAGCGCATCGAGTGCAACGGTCAAGCCGCCCGACGCGGAGCCCGTCAGTGCCGCGAGCAGATTCGCCGCGACGGCAAGCGACACCAGTGGCCCGCCGCCGATGCCGAGTACCCACGCCCGCACCAACTCGAACGCCGGCAGTGCCGCGATTACCGCGCCGTATCCTACAAGACTACCAACACTCAAAATGGGCAATACAGAAGCATTTGCGCCCGCATCGACGCTCTCTCTCAGCGTTCCAAGCCGCGAGCCGTTCATGCTGATGAGCACCACCACGGCGAGCGCCAGCGCCACTGACACGCTCCACACGCCGCTTACAGCAGACAGCGTCGTCCCGCCCCAACGTGCTTCGGCGAGATACGACGCATCGTAATGTCGGAACACGAAGATGTTCATTGCAAAGTTTGCGCACACCACGACGACGAGCGGCGCAATCGCGATGCCGATCGGCGGCAGTCGCTCGCTGACGCGGCCGCGTTCGATTTCGGCCGGATCGAACGACTGCGAGACAGTCGCACGTTCGCGCACCAGGCTCGATTCCCGCGCACTCGGCGACGCGTCCGGCGCCTCGCCGAACCCCTCACCCGCGCGCCGTGCCGCGCCCTCCTGACGCGAAAGCCACCACAGGCCAAATCCAATCATTACAACACTCGCGATAACGCCAAGCCCTGGCGCCGCGAACGGTGTCGTGCCGAAGAACGGCATCGGTATCGCATTTTGGATCGCAGGCGTGCCCGGCAGCGCTGACATCGTAAATGTCGATGTGCCGAGCGCGATTGCAGCGGGCATTAAGCGGCGCGGAATGTTCGCCGCACGGAACAGCGCCTGCGCCATCGGCGCCAGCACAAAGAAAGCGACGAAAAGGCTCACGCCGCCATACGTCACAACCGCACCGCCGATTACTACGGCGAGGATTGCGCGGCGCGGTCCAAGCTTGTCGGTCATGAACTGCGCGATCGCATTGACCGAACCGCTGTCTTCCATCAACTTGCCGAACAGTGCGCCGAGCAGGAACAATGGAAAGAACTGCGCCAGAAAACGCGCGGCGCTCGACATGAAGGTCTGTGTCCAGTGCGCGAGCACGGGCTCGCCCGACACCAGGGCGGCCAGCATCGCTGCAATCGGCGCGAGCAGCAGTACGCTCCAGCCGCGATATGCGAACCAGATCAACAACCCGAGGCTCACCAACATACCCACGAGCCCGAGGCCCAGCGCAGTGGACGACAACACGGGATCGCTCATTGGATCATTCCTTCGAGGAGCCCATCCAGGTCGAGTGACGAACGCTCGCCGAGCGCACCGCCATGTTCGTCGAGAAACACCTGCGCAGCACGTCGCCCCTCTTCGCGCAGCATAGTGAGAAAGCGCCATTCGGCATTGAGTTTCGACGAATAGCCAAGCGACGTCATGACCGGACTCGCGATCCGGTGCATACGCATGGTTGCCCAACGGCGGCCTTCGTCGCTGCCCGGGTCGGCGACTTTGTGCAGCAGTGCGATCATGCGCAACTCCTTCAGCAAGGGCGCGTTGAATGCGACCTCGTTGAGCCGGCTGATGATGTCGCGTGCCGAACGCGGCACGTCAGGACGTTCGACGGGATTAACCTGCACTAACAAGGTATCTGTCGAATCCGTTTCACGGATGAGCGGCGTGATTGTCGGATTGCCTGCGTAGCCGCCGTCCCAGTACTCTTCGCCGTCGATATTCACGGCTTTGAACATTGTCGGCAGGCACGCCGATGCAAGAAGCACGTCCGGGTTCAGATCAGCATTGCGAAACACGCGGCCCTGACCGGTACGCACATGCGTCGCCGTAACAAAAAGCTTTATACGCGAGGCGCGTACCGAGTCGAAATCGATGGTCTTTGCCAGAATGTTGCGCAGCGGATTGAACGAGGTCGGATTGAGATCGTACGGCGAAACGAGCCGCGAGATCGTTTCCATCGCAAGAAAGAGTGGGGAATGATCGAGCGTCCAGCGGCCGATGAGCCTGTCGAGCGCACTACGTTGGAAGGGACTGAAAATGGCGGCATCCGATACTTGCCGCCAGAAGTGTTCGAGCGCCTTGCGCGCGCCGGCCCGGCCGTCATGCTCGAAGCCGCTGACAAGCACCGCTGCGTTCATTGCCCCCGCCGACGTACCCGATACACCGTCGATCTGCAACCGGGATTCTTCGAGCATTCGGTCAAGGACGCCCCACGTGAAGGCTCCATGCGAGCCCCCGCCCTGCAGCGCGAAATCGACGAGCAGCGGGCCGTCGCGATCTGATGGGCGAGGAGCGACGTGCAGATCGGTCATCGTGTTTCCGGATGGACGAGGCACGGGAAAGGTTATACGACCAATTGTCTAATTGCAAAGTATCCAATAAGCGCTCCGTTTCAAATGCGGGCGCGCGCTGGCACATTTGAAAACCAGAACGAGTTTTCCCAGATAGCGCGCATATTCACTCATAGCAAACAGCCATGGTTTTCTGATTCCAGATGGCATTCAAGCGTCAGGTATGCACAGATAAAATATCAAACCTTATGGGAATCTTAAGCACAGTACCGCCTACCTGGGAAAACGATAAGGACAACTGCTTACGGGAATGCATAAGCTATAGCAACGTCTACTATCTCTTCCGGCGCGCCGTTGAGATAGGTCCGCTCCAACGACGATGATGGGAGGTGTACGATGCCGAAGCACCTGTTGGCGAATGCATTGGTGGCGTGTGCGGCTATTGCGATTGCGGGTTGTGGCGGGGACGAACTCAGCATTAGCGGCCCGCACCATGTATCGGACATCGCGGTCCCCAACATCAAGGCAGGCGTAAACTTCTCATTCGACATCGGCGTCGTCTCGGGTAGCCGATACTATTTCACCGACAGGAATAACGCATCTCTGGATCAGATCGACATACCGTCGAAGACCTTCGTCAAAGCCATTCAGGGAAGCGGGCCTCTCGCGTTCACAGGGCTTGGCCCCGGGCCGAATTCGCAGGCGGGTCCGGACGGCGCGACGGCTGTCGGCAACTTTATCTACGTGGGCGACGTGAACTCTGTGAAGGTGGTCGATCCCGCTGTTGGCGCCGTGACGAACAAAATCACGGTTAGCACGACGGGCGTTCGCGCAGATGAAGGTTGTCTGGATCCCACGCATGGCATCTTCATGATCTCCAGCCCGGAAGAGACGCCCCCGTTCGCAACATTCATCAACACGTCCACGCAGACCGTCGTCGCCAAGGTGACGTTCACGGATCTCTCGGGCAAGCCCACCGCGGGCCTCGAAGCGTGCCGGTACGACGCCGCCAGCGACAACTTCTATGTGAACGTTGACGGCAGCACAGCGAATCCTCATGGCGAACTGGTGAAATTGCCGGGAGCGTCCATTCGAGCAATTCCGACCGGTGGCAGTCAAAACTACACGTCGCTTGCGGGCGTAGCGATGTACCCGGAAGGCAATTGCGATCCCACAGGGCTGGCACTGGGCCCCGGCAACGATATTGCGGTCGGGTGTCGCGAAGGTACGACTGGCGCTCCGTTGCTCATGCAGATCTTCAACCGTTCGAACGGTGCACTGGCGGCGTCCCTGAACGCTGGCGGCGGCGATCAGCTTGAATATGATGCGCCCACCAATCGCTACTACAACGCGGCGAGCCGGTGGACGTCTTCTGGCAATGCGTCGACGAACGGCGCCTGCTCGGCCGCGTCGCCATGCACGCCCGTGTTGACCATCGTCGACGCGGGCAGTCGCAGTGTCGTTGCCCGTCTTAACACGGGCAATAACGCGCATTCGGTTGCAATCGACCCGGCAACCGGGCTCATTTTCGTTCCATACTCTTCCGCGACATCGCCGGCGGGATGCCCAGGTTGCGCGGCAAACGGGTTCGTCAACGGCGGGGTGTCGGTATTCGCCGCCAGATGAGGCGCGGCAGTGCTGCGGGCTTCACTTGCGCGGATCTGCAGGCGCGCACATCAGTAGATCGGAAGGCGGCGGGCCAACCTGGAGATAGGTCTCGCCGCATGACCATGCCTCCGGCACTCGGTTGACGCATCAGTCCAACGAATCCGCCTTCCCGACAAATCCGCAGACCGGATTCCACGAACCCTGACAAAAAATACTGTACAAACGTACAGTCCGGTAAAATACCCGTCAAACGCACGCACCTTCGTCCGCACGCTCTTTTCTGAAGGTGCGGACGAGCGCCCCTTAGGCCCGGGCGGCACCACCGAACGCCACTAACGAGCAAACACGGCATGCCAGATGAACGGCGCATAGCCCACATCGACATGGACGCATTCTTCGCGTCTTGTGAACTGTCGCAGTATCCAGAACTACGAGGCAAGGCCATGGTGGTTGCCGGTCGTCGCACGGACGCGCCGCGGACCAACCCGGACGGCACACGCGAATTTTCGCGCTTACGCGACTACGTAGGCAGAGGCGTCTTGACCACCGCCACCTACGAAGCGCGCGCGTTCGGAGTTCACTCCGGCATGCCCACCATGAAGGCCGCCCGGTTAGCGCCGGATGCGATCATCCTTCCGGTGAACTTCGACCTCTACCGAACGTATTCGCGATTGTTCAAAGATGCAGTGCGGTCAGTCACTTCGAGCATAGAAGACGTCGGTATCGACGAAGTGTACGCGGACGTCTCGCTCACGAGCGGCAGTTCAGAGGAAGTAGCGCGCAAGCTGAAGTCGGCGGTGTTGGAAGCAACGAACCTCACGTGCTCCGTGGGAATCGCACCCAACAAGCTGCTTGCAAAGCTGTGCTCCGACATGCAAAAACCCGACGGCATCACGATCCTGAAGTTCGAAGACGTGCAGTCCAGGATCTGGCCAATGGCCGCGAATAAGATCAACGGTATTGGCCCCAAGGCCAGCGCGAAACTTGCGTCGTTGGGAATAACGACCATCGGCGGAATCGCTGAGCGCGACGAGTCGTGGCTCATAGAGCACTTTGGCCGAAGCTACGGTGCATGGCTTCGCAGAGTGTCCCACGGTCTTGACGAGAGGCCCGTGGTGACATACAGCGAACCGGTCTCGATGAGCCGCGAGACCACATTCGAACGGGACCTTCATGCCGTACGGCATCGGCAGGAACTGGGCGCCGCATTCACCCGTCTGTGCGAACAGGTGGCAGCCGATCTGCAGAGAAAAGGCTATCTGGCGAAGAAGATCGGCATCAAGCTTCGCTTCAACGACTTCAAAACAGTCACGCGCGACATCACGCTTCCCGAACCCATTGCCAATGCGGAAGCGTTGCGTCGCGCGGCGACCGACTGCCTGAAAAGAGTGGAGCTCGTTAAATCCATCAGGCTGCTCGGAGTCAAGGCCGGCAACCTGCAACCCGCCGGACAGGTTCCGCGTGACGAGCCGGCTCAGTTCACGCTTGATTTCTAGTTCGTGCGTTCAGTTGCATGCAGCGTGACACGGAGCGCCGAAGCGGTGGCAACCCGTTCAGGCAGACTTTCCTTTTACCAGTGACGAATATGAAGCCGGTGCCGGTGCCGGTGGAGTGTTTGCGTTCGCCGCACCATTTCCCACGCCATTCCCCGGCAGTTTCGCCGCATTCGAACGTACTGACGGCGTGACGCTGTCCGCAAGCGAAGCAGCAATCGAAAATGCAAACGTATTGACGCCGTTCGCGCTTTGCACCGACACGCTGCCGCGATGCATCTCCGCAATCGCCTTAACGATGGCGAGACCCAGGCCGTGGTTCTCGCGGCTATTGGTGCGCGACGCTTCAGCACGATAAAACCGGTCGAACAGATGTTCGAGCACGCTGGGCTCGATCGGCTCTCCGGGATTTGCAACTTCAATGCGCACCTGTTGCCCGTCCCGCACAATGCGCACGTTGATCTGCGCACCCGGCTGGCAATGCTGGATCGCGTTCATCAACAGATTCGTGCAGGCGCGACCGAACAGCGAGCGGTTCACATGCGCTGCGGCGTCGCCATGCAAGCGCGCATGCACGCGAGCTTCTTCAAGTGGAATTTCCAGAAACTCCAGCGTGTGCGCAACTTCAGCCGCCAGCGATACTTCCACCAGGCCCGTTGCGCGCTCGCCCTGATCGGCTCGCGCGAGGAACAGCATGTCGTTGATGATCGCGCGCATGCGTTCGAATTCCTCGAGATTCGACTGTAGCGTATGACGCAAATCGTCCACGGAGCGGTTGCGTGTCAACGCCACTTCCGTCTGCCCGATCAGGATCGTGACCGGCGTACGCAATTCGTGCGCGACGTCCGCATTGAACGATTCGAGGCGGCAGTACGCACCGTCGAGACGTTCAAGCGCGCCGTTAAAAGAATTAGCGAGGTCATTCAATTCATGCGGCAACGACGTGGTATTCAGCCGTTGCGAGCGATTGTTCGGACTGACGGCGGATGCGTCGCGGGTGAGACGCGTCAACGGTGCGAGGCCGATGCGCGTCACCGAATAACTGAGCAGCAGCACCGCGAGGCTGCCAAGCGCCGACAGCGCCGCAAGCGCGAAACCGAATACGCGCATCGTGCGAATGTTCGGCGAATAGCTCGATGCAACCTGCAACTGCATGGGGGGCCGCGTCGAATAGCCGGGAATGGACACCGTGGTGGTGAGCATGTCTTCACCGCCGCCCGCCGGCCTCACGCGCGCGTAGCCGCCGGGCCAGGTCTTCACGGTCGATCCCTCGATGGGCTTGCCATAGTTGTAGGACGGCTCGATGCTCGTTACCGCATATACGGTGCTGCGGTCATGAGGCGTCATGTCGGTGAGCTTCTCGCGCGACATGCGCCATTTTTCAGGTGTCAGCCCGTGATTGCAGATGAGCCGCGCGATCTGGGCACGGTCGTCGAGCGACTCGCGCAAGTGGTTCTCGAGTTGCGAGCGCAACACCGCAAAAAGCCCCGCGCCGACGAGCGTAAATACGAACAGCGCGACGAGCGCGAACATCAGTGCGAGGCGCCGTGCTATTGAACGGTTCATGGCTGTTCCGCCTCTTCGCGCACTTCGAGCACATAGCCCATGCCGCGCACGGTATGCAGCAGTTTGGAAGAAAACGGGCCGTCGAGCTTCGCGCGCAATCGCTTGATCGCCGTTTCCACGACGTTAGTATGACTATCGAAGTTGACATCCCAGACGAGTTCAGTGATCGCGGTCTTCGACAGAATATCGCCTTGCCTGCGGGCCAAAACGCTTAGCAACTGGAATTCTTTCGCGGTGAGATCGAGACGCACGCCCTCTCGCGTCGCGCGCCTTCCGATCAGATCGACGAACAGATCGCCGACTGAAATGAGCGTGGACTCCTGCGAGCGCGTACGGCGCGCCAACGCGTGCAAACGCTCGACGAGTTCGAGGAATGAGAATGGCTTGGTCAGATAGTCGTCGGCGCCTTCGCGCAGACCGCGCACGCGGTCGTTCACATGATCGCGTGCCGTCAGCATGATGACGGGCGTCGACTTGCGCATGCGCAGCGCCTTCAGCACGCTGAAGCCGTCGCGTTTGGGCAGCATGACGTCGAGCACGATCACGTCGTAATCGAACTCGGTGGCCAGATGCATGCCCTCTTCACCATCGAGCGCGACGTCCACGACCCAGCCCTGCTCTGTCAAACCGGAGCGCAGGTAGTCCACCACCTTGTGCTCGTCTTCAACAATCAGCAATTTCATGCGCGTCCCCTAGTGTCTGCATTATACGAAACGCCTCGTATTGCTTCCGTGCACTATGCCGCCTCACTGCGCAGCGGCACGCGTCTGGACGGGCCCGGCGCCCTCCGGCTGCACGTCCTGTTGTCCAACCCTTGATTCGCCGCTCGCCGGTCCTGTGCTCGCGTCCCAGCCGCCGCCCAGCGCCTTGACGAGCGAGACGGAAAGCGTCATCTGCTGGCCGCGAATCTGCGCGTCCTGACGCTTGCTGTTGAGCAACGACTGCTGCGCGGTGATGACATCCAGATACGCAACGAGGCCGCCCGAATAACGGTCGTTAGCAAGCGCAAGCAGACGTTGCGAATCCGCGACCGCTTGCTCCGACTGCTTCGCCGCGCCGTCGAGCACGGCGAGCCCCGTAATGCCGTCCTGCACCTGCTGGAATGCGTTGAGCACCGTTTGCCGATAGTCGGCCTCGGTCGCTTTATAACCTTCGCTTGCGAACTGCACGTTGGCCGCGCGCCGCCCGCCGTCGAACAGAACCTGGCTCGCTGCCGCCCCGAGCGTCCACATCAGCGTGGGCGCGCTCAGCAAGCTCGCGAACTGCGTGCTTTCCCAGCCGATGCCGGGCGTCAGCGTGAGGCTCGGAAAAAACGCCGCCTTGGCAACGCCGATCTGCGCATTGGCCGCTGCCATTGCGCGCTCCGCCGACGCAATGTCGGGCCGCCGTTGCAACACGTCGCTCGGCACGCCGAGCGCAATCGCCGGCACCTGGAAGTTCAGTACCTTCGGTTCGATTGCGAATTGAGGCGCGGGCACGCCGACGAGCGCCGCGAGCGCGTGCTCGAATTGCGCGCGCTGGTTCAGCAGCAACTGCGCCTGTACCCGTGTCGTGTCGAGCAGCGACTTTTGCTGCAAGACGTCGAGCCCCGACACGGCACCGAGCTCATGTTCGGAGTTCACATAATCGAGTGCTTTCTGCTGCAGCGCGACCGATTGGTTCAACACGTCGATTTCGGTGTCGAGCTCGCGCAATGAGAAGTAGTCGCTCGCCACCTCGGTTGTGAGCACGAGCCGCGCGTTGGCGAGGTCGTCTGCAGATTGTTCGGCGGACGCCGTCGCGCCTTCCACCTGACGGCGTATGCGGCCAAAGAGATCGGTGTCGTAGCTGATCGTGGGACCGATCTGCAGATTGTTCTGCACCGTCGACGTGGTCGGCACGCCGTAGTTCGTGCGCGGTCTGTCGCGAGAAATCCGGAAGCGTGACGCCGTTGCGGCGAGGTCCACTTCGGGAACCTGCTGCGCACGCGTATTCGCAAGCGTCGCCTTCGCCTGAGCGTAGTGCGCGCTCGCGGCCACGAGCGTCTGATTCTGTGCGAGTGCCTGCGTTTCCAGCGTGGCGAGCGTGGAGTCGCGATAGACGTTCCACCAGTCAGGGTCCATCGGCGCATGCGACGGAGCCGCGACACGCCAGTATGAATCGGTCTTCCATTCGGGCGGCACCTCTGCCTGCGGCCGCTTGTAATCCGGACCCACCGTGCACGCGGCGAGCATGGCCGCACTGGCAGCCGCACCGACCGCCGCGGCAACCCTGACGACGCCCCTGCCGCCGCGCGTGGGTTTCACGACGCCCCCTTCGTGTTCTTCTGCGGTTGCGCGATCTGGACATGATCGCCGTCCGCGATCGAATCACTCGGGTTGATGATCACTCTGTCGTTTCCGTCAATCCCGCTTTCTATTTCGAGCGTCTGTCCGAGATCCTGCGCAATCACGATCTTGCGCAACTGCACAATGCCTTTCGCGTCGACGACTGCAACCCGCGGACCTTCGGCGCGAAACAGCAATGCGTTACCAGGCACCATCCATTGCGCGCGGGCAGCCGACGGCAGCGCCACTTGCACATAAGCGCCCGGGCGCAGCTTGCTATCGGGATTCGGCAATGTCACTTCGACTTGCAGCGAGCGAGTCGGCACGTCGATCGCGCCCGAGATATGCGTGACGGTCCCATGAAACTGCTGGCCGGGAAGTTCGGCCTGCGTGACCACCACGTTCTGCCCGACCGCCACGTTCTGCGCATACGCCTGCGGCAGTTGCACATAAACCCGCAGCGGGTCCGACTGCGCAAGCGCGAACAACGCCCGGCTCGTACCGCTACCCGCATCGATCAGATCGCCTACGTCGACGTTGCGTTGCGTGACCACGCCCGCAAACGGCGCGACGATCCGCTTGAACGATTCGAGCTGGCGCAAGCGCTGCACGTTGGCGTCGGCGGCGGCCAGGTTCGCCACGTCCTGCGTATACGTGCTCTGCCGTTCGTCGAGCTCCTGTTGCGAGACCGCATCACGCTGACGCAATTGTTGCCAGCGTTCGAGCGAGCTTTTCGCAAGCGCAAGACTCGAACTGGTTTGCTGGCGCTGCGCGAGTGCCTGCGCGAGTTCCTGATCGATTTCCGGCGTATCGAGTTCGGCGAGCAACTGCCCCTGCTTGACGCGCGTACCGATGTCGGCGTACCAGCGCAGCAGATAGCCGGTCGAGCGCGCAAAGATCGGCGATTCGACACTGCCGCGCAATGTGCCCGGCAATGTGGTGCTGCCACCGCCCTCGGCCCGCGTTGGGCTCGTCACGGTCACGTATTGCGTGGCGTTCTGCTTCGTCGTTTGCTCGACGGTGCGGTTTTGCATGAGGTTTGCAATTACGGTGCGCAAGGCTCCCAATGCGAGCAATGCCAGCACGATCCAGATGGCAATCTTCGCGCGCTTCCATTCGCGATTGCGCGGCGGCAGTGCATGGCCGCTTTCGGTCTCTCGCGACGGAATCGCCAGCGATGCATGAGTTTTTTCGGTCATCTCAGTTAGCCATCTCGGTTAGCTAGCTCCGTTAGCCTGGGTAGCCGTTTTCTTCACGTTTCGGCAATGTGTCTGTTCGTGCCTGTTCGAATTCAGGCCGGTTGTCCGGCGTCGCCGTTGCCACTCTCTTCGTGATCGTTGCGATGGCGACGCGCGAGGCGCGTATGAATGCCAGCGAACACCAGCGGCACGAAAAACAGCGTGGACACGGTCGCAAACAGCAATCCGCCGATCACCGCGCGGCCGAGCGGCGCGTTCTGCTCGGCGCCTTCGCCGAGACCGAGCGCCATCGGAATCATGCCGATGATCATTGCGAACGCGGTCATCAGCACCGGGCGGATGCGGCTCGCTCCCGCTTCGAGCGCCGCGGTCAGCGGTGGCGCGCCGGCGGAAAGCCGCTGACGCGCGAACGCAACCATCAGAATACTGTTGGCCGTAGCGACGCCCATCGTCATGATCGCGCCCGTGAGCGCCGGCACGCTCAGATGCGTGCCGGTCAGGAACAGCATCCAAACAATGCCGGCGAGAGCCGCAGGCAAAGCGCTCACGATAATGAGAGGATCGACCCACGACTGAAAATTCACGACGATCAGCAGGTACACGAGCACGATCGCCATCGCCACGCCGAGGCCGAGCCCGAAATAGGAACTGCGCATCGTCTGTACCTGGCCGCGCACGGTGATCTGACTGCCGCGCGGCAGTGACGCGCGCGCCTGTTCGACGAGCTTGTCGACCTGAGCCGCGACGCTGCCCAGGTCGCGTTTATCGACGCTCACGTAAAGGTCGATGACCGGCCTGATGTTGTAGTGTGTGACTACCGCAAACTGGTTTTGCGGCTGCACGCGCACAAGGTTGCCGAGCAATTGCGTCGGCCCCGTTGCGGAGGCCGACACTGGCGTGCGCAACAGGTCGTCGATCGAGGAAATGCTGTACTGCGGCGTTTGCACTGCAACGTTGTACTCGACCCCGTTGCGGTCGTTGTACCAGAAGCCCGGCGACGTCTGCGAACTTCCCGATAGAGAAATCAGCACGTTTTGCGCGACATTGCTGGCCGTCAGATTGAGTTGCTGCAAACGGGTTCGGTCCATTTGCAGGTTGATGGCGGGCTCGTCGAGTTTCTGCTGGATGTGCGTGTCGACAGTGCCTGGAATCATGCGCACCTGTTTGAGCAGCTTGCGTGCGACGTCGAAGTTGCCCTGTTGATCCGCGCCGGCGATCTGTATGTCCACGGCCGCCGGAAGCCCGAAGTTGAGAATCTGGGTGACGATGTCCGCCGGCTGGAAGAAAAATTCCACGCCCGGAAAACGTTGCGGCAGCATGGCGCGCAGCTTGTCAACATAGAGCTGCGTCGGCTCGTGACCTTCTTTCAACGCGATCTGTATCTCGCCGTCGAGCGTGCCGATCGTCCCCGCATTGCTGTATGAAAGGTTGATACCGCTGTACGGCAACCCAAGGTTGTCGAGGATCGTGCCGAGTTCTTTCTCGGGCACGACTTCGCGGATCACCTTTTCGACTTCGTCGGCAAGACGCGCGGTTTCCTCGATCCGTGTGCCCGTCGGCGCGCGCATGTGCAAGCGGATATTGCCCGCGTCGACACTCGGGAAGAAGTCTTCGCCCAGCACGAATGCGAGCCCCATCGACACCACGCAAAAGCCGAGAAAAATGCTGCCGAAGCTGGCACGGCGCACGAGCAGACTGCTGAGAATCACAATGTAGGCAGCCCGCATGCGCTCGAAGCCGTTATCGAAGCGCCGATAAAGACGTGCGAACAAACTCGGCTTCGTATCGGCCTTCGGCTTGTGCGCGTGGCCCATCAGCAGCATGGCCAGCGTGGGCACGAGTGTGCGCGACAGAACGTACGACGCAAGCATCGCGAAGACCACCGCTTCGGCGAGCGGCACGAACAGGTAGCGCGCCACGCCTGTCAGAAAGAACATGGGCACGAAGACGATGCAGATACATAGCGTCGAGACGAGTGCCGGAATGGCGATTTCGCCTGCGCCTTCCAGAATCGCATCATGCAGGTTGGTGCCCATATGCAGATGCCGTTCGATGTTCTCGATCGTTACGGTCGCATCGTCGACGAGGATACCCACCGCGAGCGCGAGGCCGCCGAGCGTCATGATGTTGATGGTCTGCCCGAGCGCATGCAAGGCGATCAGCGACGACAGGATCGACAACGGAATCGAAATTGCGATGATGCAGGTGCTGCGCCAGTTGCCGAGAAAAAGCAGAATCATCGCGGCGGTCAGCGCCGCGGCTACCACCGCCTCGCGGACTACGCCCTGCACTGCCGCCTTCACGAACACGGACTGGTCGAACAGCGCGGTGATCTTCAGATCCGGTGGAAGCGCCGCGCGCGCAGCGGGCAGCAAGCCGTGCAGCGTGTTGACGATCGAGAGCGTCGACGCACTGCCGTTTTTTAGCACCGACATCAACACGCCGCGATGGCCGTTCTCACGAACGATGTTGGTTTGCGGCGAAAAACCGTCGCGCACGTGAGCGACTTCGCGCAGATAGGTCGTCGCGCCGTTGACCGTGCGCACCGGAATATCGTTGAGCCCTTCGAGCGTGGCCGGCGAGCCGTTCATGTTGATCGTGTATTCCTTCGGTCCGATCTTCGCCGTGCCGGTGGGCAGAATCAGGTTTTGCGCGTTGAACGCGCTGACCACGTCCAGCGGCGTTAGACCTTTGGAGAGCAACGCGCGTGTATTGAGGTCAACGGAGATCAGCCGCGATTTGCCGCCATACGGATACGGCACGGCCGCGCCGGGGATCGTCACCAGTTGCGGCCGCAGGAAGTTCAGCGCGGTATCGTTGAGCTGTTGCTCGGAGAGCCTGGTGCTCGACAGGCCCAGTTGAATCACCGGAATGCTGGAGGCCGAATAACTGATCACCAGCGGCGGCGTGGCGCCCGGCGGCATCTGCTTGAGCTGCGCCTGTTCAACGGCCACCGTCTGCGCAATCGCGGTCTGTATGTTCGCGGTCGGCTGCAGAAACACCTTCAGGATCGTGATACCCGCGAGCGATTGCGACTCGATATGCTCGATGTCGTTGACGGTGGTGGTCAAACTGCGTTCGTTGACCGAGGCGATCCGGTGGGCCATGTCCTCGGCGGACAAGCCGTTGTATGTCCAGATGATGCTGACCACCGGAATGTTGATTTCCGGGAGCACGTCGACCGGCGTGGTGAACAGCACGAAAGGCGTCGCCAGCACGATCAGAATGGCCATCACGATGAACGTGTACGGCCGCTTAAGCGCAACGTTGACAATCCACATGAAACGCGCCTGAGTAAAGTGCAGGTGACTGCCGGGAGCAGGTAAGGATGGGGAACTGGCGCTTATGCTAGATCGCTAGCACCAACACCTGCATGACGCGAAAATGGCGAGAATGTCAGGAAGCTAATCGTAAGGAAAAGCCAAGGACGGACGGCCGTCCGTTAGGGCCGGCCGCCGTCATATTTCAGTCAGCCTACGCTTTTTTTCATACCTTCACTTCGCGAACAGCGACGACATGTCGGCGAACGCCTTGAATTCGAGCGCGTTGCCCGACGGATCGAGAAAGAACATGGTCGCCTGTTCGCCGACCTCGCCCTTGAAACGCACATGCGGCTCAATGATGAAGTCGATGCCCGCTTTCTGCAGCTTGTCCGCGGCGGCCTGCCATTGCTCCATTGAAAGCACGGCGCCGAAGTGGCGCACCGGCACGGCGTCGCCGTCCACCTTGCTGGTCTGGCGGTGGCCAGTTTCTTCGGGCGCCAGATGCGCGACTATCTGATGCCCGTAAAAATTGAAATCGACCCATTGCTCGGAACTGCGTCCTTCGGGGCAGCCGAGCAACTCGCCATAAAACTCGCGCGCAGCGGCGAGACTATGAACAGGAAACGCCAGGTGAAACGGCGGCAAAACGGTGTCGGCAACGCTCATGATGTGAGGCTCGCTGGTTGAGTGGGTATTACGGTTGATGATTTCGACGGCAACGTGCCTGAGCGAGTTGCCTGAGCGAGTTGCCTAAGTCACCATTAGCTTAACCACAATTAAAATTGGTGAAAAACGATATATATTTGATCTGACTAACATCAGAATCGATCAATCGAAGCATGCTTTCCGAACTCAAGACTTTCATTGCCGTGAGCCAGTACGGCACCTTTTCCGGCGCGGGGGCTCGCATCGGGCTCACGCAGTCGGCCGTTAGCGCGCAGATGCAGCGGCTCGAAGAAGAGCTTGGCTTCGCGCTGTTCGATCGCACGGGCCGCTCCGCCACGCTTAACGATGCGGGACGCGAAACGCTCGCCCTCGCCGAAGAAATGATGACGCTCTACGCGCGTCTGTCCGAACGGGGCGCGGTCGCAGCGGAGAGCGGCATGCTGCGGATAGGCGCCATTGCGTCGGCGCAAGTGTCATTTCTCGCGGATGCACTGTCGCACTTCAGGGTGGACCGTCCAGGCTGGCGAATTCGCGTCGTGCCCGGCGTATCGCTCAATCTGCTCGGGCAGGTGGACTCGGGCGAACTGGATCTGGCCGTCATCATCAAGCCGCCGTTTGCACTGCCATCGGAACTGGAATGGCGCACGCTCGTCACTGAACCGTTCGTGCTGCTCGTACCGAAAGCGCTTGCGCGCGGCAAGCGATCGTGGCGCGAGTTGTTGAAAAGCGAGCCGTTTATCCGCTACGACCGCACCTCGTTCGGCGGGCGCCTGGTCGACCGCTTTCTGCGGCGCTCGCGGCTGAATGTACAAGACGTGCTGGAACTCGACGAATTGCAGGCTATCGTGCAACTGGTCGCACGCGGCATCGGCGTCGCATTGATCCCTGACACTGCGGGCCTCGGCAAGTGGCCCGCCGGCGTGGTCGCCCTATCGCTCGAAGAGGCTACGTTTCACCGCGAGATCGGCCTCGTACAGCGTCCGCGGCATAGCCGGCAGGCTGTGGCGGGTGCGCTCGCCGAGTGCATCGGCACGGCGGCGAACCAATAAAAACGCGGCGTAGATGAAGAGTTGCGCACGAGTGTGCCGATCGACGCGCGTTCAACTGTATCTGTGCGCTGCATGCTTCAGCGCGCAGAATCGTCGTTCCCACTGTCCGCCCCTGAGCCGCAGCCCATGACGCCTACTGCTTTTCTCACCGCCGATGTCCTGATCGCCTATAGCGCCTACTTCGTCGGCACGGCAAGCCCCGGCCCGAGCAATCTGGCGATCATGTCTCTTGCTATGAGCGCAGGGCGCCGCTCGGCGCTCACCTTCGCGTTGGGCGTGGTGTCGGGATCGTTCTTCTGGGCGCTGCTGGCTTCGCTCGGTTTGTCGGCGGTACTTGCTACGTGCTCGGAATGCCTCGCCGCGATCAAGGTCGCCGGTGGCATTTATCTGCTGTGGCTAGGCGTTAAATCGGCGCGCTCGGCCTTCGCTCCCCGTGCAATGCCCGCGAGCGAGGCTCGCCGCGACGAGCCGCTCACGCGGCTCTATCTGCGTGGCCTGCTGCTGCATCTGACCAATCCGAAGGCCGTTCTCGTGTGGATGTCTATCGTGTCGCTCGCCATGTCGCCAGCAGGCGGTACGTCGCACATCGCGCCAATCGTGCTCGGCTGCATGTGCATTGGCGCGTCCGTGTTCAGCAGTTATGCGCTGCTGTTTTCAACGGCATCCGCGCGGCGCGTCTATGTTGCAATCCGGCGCTGGCTGGACGGCTCTCTTGCGATCATGTTCGGCATTGCGGGCCTGAAGATGCTGACGTCGAAAAGCTAACGCGTTCATTTCGCCACGGGCTGGTCCACGCCTGCCGCGCGCAGTGCTTCGTGCAACGTGCCGAAAATACAGCTTCCGTCGATGATCGGCGTGATACCGTGCCGGTCCATATCCGAGCGTAAATAGGGGTTCACACGAGCGAAAATCACGTTGATGCCGCTTCGTTTGAGCAGCGCGCATAGCTCGCCCACAGAGCGCGACGCCGAATAATCGAGGTCGGTAATCGCGCTCGCATCCACCACGAACCAGCGCACCGTGCTCGGCGCGTGGTCGATCAGGCGCCGGGCGTCGTCGACGAAAAAGTGGTCATTCGCATAGAACAGGTCGGCGCCGAAGCGATAAACGATCAGACCCGGCGCAGTCTGTGAGCCGGGAATCGCGGGCACCGGCACCCAGACGCCGTCGTCGCCGGGCGCGAGAATCATCGTATGCGGACGGTAGCTGTGGCGCACATGGCGCAGTAACGACAACGCGACCGCCACCAGAATGCCGTGTTCCACGCCGATCAGCACCACGGCTGCGGCCGTGAACACCGCGAGCGCGAACTCACCCGGACTCTCGCGGCGAATCGCGAGCAAGGTCGTTAGGTCGATCAGCCCGACCGCGATCGTAAATACGATGCTTGCCAGAATGCAGCGCGGCAGATACTGCAAGAACCGGCTGAAAAACAGCAGAACGACTACCACGACGGCCGCGAATACGATCTGCGCGAACTGGCTACGCGTCCCTGCCCGATCGGCCATTGCGGTCTGCGTCGGACTGCCGTTCACCACGAACGCCCCGGAAAACGCAGCGGCTGCGTTGGCCGCGGCGATGCCGAGCAGGTCGGCATTCGTGTCGGTCGCTTCGTGGTGACGCTCGGCGAACACGCGGCTCGCCGCGGCGCTTTGCGCGACGATCATCACGAAACACGAGGCGGCGACCGGCACGAGATCGAGCATCTGCTCCCACGTCACCGACGGCATGCGCAGCGGCGGCAAGCCTCCGGCAACCGGGCCGAGCACTGCGATGCCGCGCGCGGCGAAGCCGTACATATCGCTCGCGGCGATTCCCGCCACGACCGCAATCAACGGCACTGGCAAACGCGGCCACACACGTTTGAAGAATAGAACCGCCACGACGACCAGCACGGAAATCGCAAACGTCGGGACATCGAGTCGCGCCCAGTCACGCGCGACGAGAACAAGCTGATCCACACTGCGCGCCGCGTGTCCTGTCAGGCCGAGCATGTCGCCCAGCATCGCAATGCCCACTTGAACGCCGACTCCGGCAAGAAAGCCTACGAGCACAGTGCGCGACAGGAAGTCAGCTAGAAAGCCCAGTTTGAAGATGCGCGCGACGAACAACAAGGCAGCGGTGAGCAATGCGACCATTGCGGCGAGCGACGCGTATTCCGCGCTCGAAACCGGCGCCATGGTCGACAGGCGGCTCGCAAAGATGGTGGCGGTGGCTGAATCCGCTGCGACGACGAGATGCCGCGATGCACCGAAGAAGGCAAACGCGATAAGCGGCAGAAAGACGGTGTAAAGGCCGGTAACAGCAGGCATGCCAGCAATGCGCGCGTAGCCGAGCACCTGTGGGATGTCCATCGACGCGAGTTGCACGCCCGCCAGCGCATCGCGCAACGCCGCCGCGCGGCTCAATGGAAGCACGCCCTTGAGCACGCCTGCGCGTGTCGCCAGATTCCCCAGAAAGTCTTGCATACGCGATGCCGCCCCAAACTCAGGTTATCGCGCATCGTGCCGCGATTCGGTACCTGAAGGCAAGGCCCGCAGACAGGAGCGGCCACAACTGAACGCCGGCAACGGCATTTACCTGCCGGTGTCGGCGAAAATCGCAGCGTTGAGAATCAACGTTTGAAGTGACCCGTGCGCGGATCGACATGCCGCGCGAAACCGAACAGCGCCGCAATGCAGATCGGACAGGCGATAAAGAAAACCGCCAACATCTCACACCCCGTAACCAGTTTTCGTTGCTCACGAGTCTACGCGATAAGCTCGCGGAGACAATGCGCGAAAACCGCACAGCACTGTTGCGGACTATTACACCAGTGCCAGGCCCCGGCGCATTTTAGCCCGTGAAATAGCGGCTAAAGGTGCAAAGCGTTTCGTCGGAGCAGATGCCGGTGGTGTTAGTGGGCTCGCGCAAACGTTGTCGCGACTACCGCGTGGCAAGGAGCGCCAACATTCCAGTTCAGTGCGCGAGGAAGGTGTTTTGGACGCGGGCATCCGCGAATCGTGCTGAAACGTGTGGCAGCAGCGGCTCGCGTCAATAAAGAGCCGCGCGGGCGCAGCGTTTATAATCCGGCATGACTCGAATCCCGCACCACTTCTCCCCGCCTCCCGCCGCGCACGGCTGCCACGCTTGCCGCCACATCCGGGCGGTCGCATGAAAACGCCGAAACGTTTGCTCCCGCTAGTCGAAGAAGGCCTGATCGACGAAGTCATATCCCAATTGATGAGCGGTAAGGAAGCCACCGTGTACGTGGTGCGCAGCGGCGACTCCACGCGCTGCGCGAAGGTCTATAAGGATGTCAAACAGCGCAGTTTTCGTCAGGCTGCCTCGTATCGCGAAGGTCGCAAGGTCAAGAACAGCCGTCAGCAACGCGCGATGGAAAAAGGCAGCCGCTACGGCCGCGAAGTGCAGGAACAGGCCTGGCAGAACGCCGAGGTCAGTGCGCTTTTCCAGTTGGCAAACGCCGGCGTGCGCGTTCCGCAACCCTTCATTTGCAGCGACGGCGTATTGCTGATGGAACTCGTGACCGACGCGGATGGCAATGTGGCGCCGCGTCTGAACGATGTCGATATGAGCGAGGCGCGCGCGCTTGAACTGCATGCACTGCTCGTCAATCAGGTCGTGCGTATGCTGTGTGCCGGCATGATTCACGGCGATCTGTCCGAATACAACATTCTGCTTGCCGCCGACGGCCCCGTGATCATCGACCTGCCGCAGGCGGTAGACGCCGCCGGCAACCTGGAAGCACCCGCGATGCTGGAACGCGACGTGAACAACCTCGCCACGTATTTCGGCCAGTTCGCGCCGGCGTTGCTGAATACGAAGTACGGCAAGGAAATCTGGTCGCTTTATGAAGCCGGCGCGTTGCACGTGGATGTGCAGTTGACGGGTCACGTCGAAGCCGATACGACGCCGGTCGATCTGGAAGCGGTGCTGCAGGAACTCGAAGACACGCGGCTTGAAGAAGAGGCGCGCCAGCGCCATGAAGAAGCGCTGCGCAGCGGCGCCTAACGCTCAGCAAGGGCTGCCGGCGGCCTTCCGGAAGAGACGATCAAGCGCCGCCGAAGCACGACGCACTAATCGAAGCGGGCTTGGCGCCCGGCGCCGGCCCCACCGACTCGCGCATTGTGACGCTCACCGGAAACTCGCGGAATATCTCCCACGTCGTTCGATAACACTGGTTGAGAAGCCAGCGCACCGCGTTTTGCGTCAGTTCGGCGGTTGGAATGTGCACCGACGTGAGGCCGGGCGCCGTGTAGGCGGCGGAATAGTCGTCGTCGTAACCGATCACCGACAATTCGTCCGGCACCGAAATGCCGGCTTCGTGAAAACGCGCGAGCGCGCTGACCGCCATTGTGTCGTTCGCGCAGAATAGACCCGTGTAGCGCCGCTTCGAATCGAGCAGTTTCTGCGCGGCAGCGTAGCCGCCTTCCGGCGAGAAGTCTGATTCGATCAAGGTCACGTCGCTGCGCGAAATGCCGGCGCGCTCGAGTTCCGCGAAGAAGCCTTCGAGCCGTGTCAGGTTGTCCGAAGCCGTAAAAGGCCCGGAAATCACGGCGATATCGCGGTGCCCGTGCTCAAGCAGCGTGCGCGCCGCCAGTTCCCCGCCGTACCGATGATCCGCGCAAAACGACGCCTCCGGGACCTGGTCGAACGCTCGATTGAGGAACACCATTTTCGGATGCATTCGATGCAGCATGATCAGGTCTTCATCGTGCAGATCATGGCTGATCACCACGACGCCGTCGCAATCGCGGCCAATCAGAAAACGCACCGCCTCGATAGCCTGCTCGCGCGGCGACACTTCTCCGCAGCCGGTTGCGACCACCACATGCCGGCGCACGGCGCGCAGTTCAGTATCGGTCTGTTTGAGGATGGTGCCGTAATAGGAGCCGAAAAACGTCGGCACGAAAATACCAATCATGCCGAGCGACTGCGTGGCCATCGCGCGGCCGATGGACGACGGGCGGAAGTTCAACTGCTCGATTGCAGCCCGCACGCGCGACGCGGCGTCGGCTGAGACCGGGCCCTTACCGGATATAACGCGCGACGCGGTCGACATGCCGACACCAGCCAGCGCCGCGACATCTTTCAGTGTTGCCACACGGTTCTCCGTCACACCTTGCCGTTTTCAACGACTCTCACACCGGCGCGCTACAACCGCGCGCCGCTCGCCGCGTCGAAGAGCGAGACATGTGTGCTGTCGAGCGAGAACGCCAGCGTATCGCCGGGCATTACCGGCGTCTTGCTTTGATCGATCGACGCGATCTGCACACCATGATAGTCGAGCCAGACGACGCGGTGGTTGCCCATCGGCTCAACGAGTGAAATTTTCGCGTGCTCGCCAGCGCCTTCGCCCTGCGTCGGACCAATGCGCACGTCTTCTGCGCGAACACCTAGCACGCATGGGCGGGGTGGCGATTGCGGTTGTGATTGCGGCTGTGGTTGCGGCTGTAACTCGCCGGATCGATCGACGAACGCGTAGTTCGACACGTCGAGCCGCCACTGCTCCGTGCAGAAATGCAGCGCGCCGTCGCGCTGCTCCAGCGTGCCGTTGACCAGGTTCATCGCAGGCGTGCCGAGAAACGTCGCGACAAAGAGATTGGCTGGCCGCGCATAGACCTCGGCAGGTGTGCCGAACTGCTGGATCGCGCCGCCTCGCATCACGGCCATGCGCGTGGCGAGCGTCATCGCTTCGACCTGGTCGTGCGTCACGTAGATCATCGTTGCGCCGAGACGCTGGTGCAATTGCTTCAACTCGCGGCGCAGTTCGGTCCGCAGCTTGGCGTCGAGATTCGACAGCGGCTCGTCGAATAAAAACACGTCGGCTTCGCGCACGATCGCGCGGCCGATCGCCACGCGTTGCCGTTGGCCGCCCGACAGTTGCGCCGGCTTGCGTTTGAGCAGCGGGCCGAGTTGCAGCATCTCGGCGGCACGCCCCACACGCCGCGCGATCTCTGCCTTCGGCGTACCGTTGATGCGCAACGCAAACGACAGATTGCGCTCCACGCTCATCGTCGGATACAACGCGTATGACTGGAATACGAGTGCAATGCGCCGATCTTTCGGATCGGCCCACGTCATGTCTTCGCCGGCGATTTCAATGCTGCCGTCGGTCACGTCGATCAGCCCGGCGATACTGTGCAGCAACGTAGACTTGCCGCAGCCCGAAGGTCCGAGAAGCACGACGAATTCGCCGGGTTGCACGTCGAGATCGAGATTTTCGATCACTGTGTTGCCACCGAGCCGGATGGTCAGATTGCGCACCGCAACGTTCGCCGCGTGCGCGGTGTCGGCGGCGTCTGCGACGCCAGGCATGTTGTCTGTTCGTGCCGTGTCCGCGGATTCTGTCATGTCAGCCGCGCCTGTCAGTGGACTTGCGAGCGTGTTCGCCTGTTTACCCACGTAGGTCATCGCATTATCCTTTGACCGCACCGGACGCAATGCCGCGGACAAACCAGCGGCCCGAAATGAAGTACACAGCAAGCGGCACCAGCGAAGTCAGGATCGTCGCCGCCATGTTGACGTTATAGAGCCGCTCGCCGGTCGTCGTATTGATGATGTTGTTCAGTTGCACGGTCATCGGCAGATTCTTCGTGCCGGCGAACACGAGGCCGAGAATGAAGTCGTTCCAGATGCCCGTCACCTGCATGATGACCGCCACAACAATGATCGGCGTCGACATAGGCAGCATCAGCTGAACAAAGATACGCCAGAAACCGCCGCCGTCGATGCGCGCCGCCTTGAAAAGTTCTTGCGGAATCGAAGCGTAGTAGTTTCGGAACAGCAACGTCATCACGGGCATGCCGAAGATCGTATGAATCACGACGATACCCGGCAGCGAACTGAACAGATGCACGCTCGCGAGCACTCGCACGAGCGGATAGACCATCACTTGCACAGGGATGAATGCGCCCATCAACAACACGCCGAACAGCACGCCTGCGCCGCGCGGACGCCAGAAAGACAGCGCGTAACCGTTCACCGCGCCAATCGCAATAGAGAACACGGTGCTCGGCACGACGATACGCACGGAGTTCCAGAAGCCGACCTGAATGCCATTGCAATCGAGCCCCGTACACGCCGACTCCCACGCTGCGCTCCACGCATGTAGCGTGAAATGCGCTGGGAGAGCGAGCAGATTGCCGAGGCGGATCTCGCTCATCGGTTTGAAGGACGTGACTAGCATCACGTAGAGCGGCAGCAGAAAAAATAGTGCCGCACTGAGTAGAAACAGATAGACGCCGACGCGCGCCGGTGTGAATGCCGTACGGCGGCGCCGCTTTGACGCGCTATGCGGCGCGGCGCTTTTCAGCGGAGAACTGAGGGTGTTCATCACACTTCCTTGCGCAACGCCGCGCGGCTGCGGGCATAGAAGAACGGCGTGAGAATCGCGAGCACGGTTGCGAGCAGAACGATCGAAGCCGCCGACGCGAGGCCAATGTTCGCGCGGCCAAACAGATAGTCCATGATGAACTTCGCCGGCACCTCGCTCGCGGTGCCGGGGCCGCCTTGCGTCATCGCCACGACGGCGTCGTAGAGCTTGACGACCATTACGAAGAGCAGCACGAACGCGGTGGAGATCGACGGTCCGAGCATGGGCACGACGATGCTCGCATAGACCCGCCAGCGCGGAATGCCGTCGATACGCGCGGCCTTCCACAGTTCGTCGTCTATTCCGCGCAAGCCCGCCAGCAGCAACGCCATCACGAGACCCGACGCCTGCCATACGGTGGCAATGACGATTGTGTAGATCGCCCAGTCCTGATCGACGATCCAGTCGAAGCGTGCATGAACGAAACCGAGCTTGTGCAGCACTGCCTGCGCGCCGAGTTCCGGATTCAGAATCCACTGCCAGACAAGGCCCGTAGCCACGAACGACATCGCATACGGATACAGAAACACTGTGCGCAATGCACCTTCAGCGACGACACGCTGATCGATAAAGATGGCGAGCAGCAGACCGATCACCATGCACGCGACAATGAAACATGCACCGTAAATCACGATGTTTTGCAGCGACAACAACCACCGGGCGTTGTTGAAGAGCCTCACGTATTGCGTCAACCCCGCGAAGTCGCCCGATGGAAACGTGCGCGAATTGCTAAGCGAAACACGCGCGGTCCAGACCATCGTGCCTAGATAGGCGAACACGACGGTCAGGATCATCGGCAGCAGTGCGAGCCATGCCGCAATCGAAAAACGCTTCTTTAGCGGCTTTTTTAAGGGCTTTTTCGGCGACCCGGATCCGGACCCGGCTCCGGACCGCGACGCATGCAGCTTGAGCGCGTGCATATTGCGCCTAGCTCTTCAACGCGCCGGCAAACGCTTTCTGCGCGTCGTCGACCGACTGGTTCTTGTTCCAGAAGTTGGTGACGACGTCGATCAATGCGCCTTGCGTATCGGGTGAAAGCAGCATTTCCGGATTCGGCAACTGGCGCGACTTGTCCTTCATGATTGCAATGCCCTCCTTCGCGCAAATGTCGAGACTGCCCGCATCCACATCGGGGCGAATCGGAATTGAGCCTTTCTTCGCGCTGAATGCGACTTGCGCAGGCGGCGAGGTCATCACTGTGGCAAGAAGGTTCTGTGCTTTCACAGTGCTGGCGTTATCGCTCTTTGGAAACACGAATACGTCGCCCGCGACGAGGTATGGCGAATGCGGGCCGAAGCCAGGGAAGCAGCCAAATTCCTTGCCCGCGCTCTGCTTCGCCGCCGAGAATTCGCCCTTCGCCCAGTCGCCCATGATCTGCACACCGGCCTTGCCGGAAATGACGAGTGCAGTCGCATCGTTCCAGTTGCGGCCCGGAGAACCGGCGTCCACAAAATCGTGCAAGCGCTTGAATGCAATCAACACCTTTTTGAACGCGTCGGATTTCACCGCATTCGCGTCGTGGTCGCGATACACCTTCAGATATAGATCAGGGCCGCCGACATCGGCGAGCACGGCATCGAAAGTGATTTTTTCCTGCCACGGCTGACCGCCGAATGCGAGCGGAATCACGCCCGCGGCTTTCAGCTTGCCGAGATCGGCGATGAACTCGTCGTAGCTTTGCGGCTCGGCGCTAATGCCGGCTTTCTGAAACGCGGGTTTCGAGTAGAAAAACCAGGCCGGCATGTGAATGTCGACGGGCGCGGCATAGTAGTGCCCTTTCACCTTGATACTGTCGAGTATCGACTGCGGGAACACCCCGCTCCAGTTCTCTTTCGCGGCGACGTCGTCCACATTGTTGAGCAGCCCCTGATCGATCAGATCATGAAACTGTTTCGACGTATTGAACTGCGCTGCCGTGGGCGGATCGCCGCCGACGATACGGTTGATCGCGGTAGAGCGCGCCTGATCTGCGCCTGCAACTGCGTTGTCGATCCACTGACCGCCGGCCTTGTTATAGGCATCGGCGAACTGGCGGATCGCGGCGGACTCGCCGCCCGACGTCCACCAGTGAATGACGTTGGCTTTCAAAGGCTCAGCATACGCGAGCACTCCATGCATCGCCAATGCCGCAACCATGGCTCGCAAGACCGTTTTTCTGCTGTTCATCCCGTCTCCTCGAAAGGCTCGCGCCCGTGTTTCAGGTCGACATGCAAATCGGCTTCTGTTTCTTCTTCGTTGCTCTATCGTTGCTCTTTGCTTTGCTTTTTCGTTCACTCTTACGCGCGTTGGCTTCTCTCTTTGCGCTCCTCGAGGAATTGCGACACCAGTTCAGCGCTGCGCTTCATCGTGCGTTTCTGCGTGACGTAATCGACGTGTACGATACCGAAACGGCGCTCATAGCCGAATGCCCACTCGAAGTTGTCCATCAGCGACCATAGGAAATAGCCGCGTATATCGACGCCGGCCTTGATCGCTTCGTCCACCGCCGCAAGATGGCGCTTCAGGAACGAAATGCGCTGCGTGTCGTTCACGCGTCCGTCGATCACCGTGTCGTCGGAGGCCATGCCGTTCTCGGTGATGTACACCGGTGGCAGGTTCGAATACTCGTGGCTGAAGCCGATCAGCAGATCGCGCAAGCCGTCCGGATACACTTCCCATCCCATCTGCGTGCGCTCTACGCCTTCGAGCGGCACTTCCGTGAAGCCGTGTGCGCCGTCGCTCGCGACATTGGTGCGGAAGTAATAGTTGATGCCGAGAAAATCGAGCGGTGCGGAAATGATCTGCATGTCACCGTCGAGTATCAACGGCTCGGTGCCCGGCCACAATTCGAAAAGCGCCTCAGGATAAGCACCTTTCAGCAACGGATCGAGAATCCACGCATTGTGCTGGATCTCGAACAGTTGCGCGGCGCGCTGATCCTCGGCACTGTCGCTGTTGGGCGTGCCGCGCCCGATATTCGCGACGATGCCCTTTTGCGAAGAGGGATCGTTCTCGCGCAGCACAGGCAACGCGAGCCCATGCGCAAGCAGCAGGTGGTGCATTGCCTGCGTGGCGAAGCGTCCGTTGGCGAGACCGGGCGCATGATGGCCGTTGCCATAGCCGAGATATGCGGAACACCACGGCTCGTTGAGCGTCGCCCATGCATCGACGGTGCCGGCCAGCTCGCGGCTCATCAGATCCGCGTAATCCGCGAAACGGTATGCGGTTTCGCGATTGAGCCAGCCGCCGCGATCTTCCAGATGCTGCGGCAAATCCCAGTGATACAGCGTCACGAAGGTGGTAATGCCCTTCTCTTTCAGACGCGTCAGCAGGCGCTTGTAGAAGTCGAGCCCCTTGCGATTCGGTGCGCCGTTGGCGTCCATCACACGGGGCCACGCAATTGACAAGCGGTAGCCTTCGAGCCCGAGGCCAACGAGCATGTCAACGTCGGATTCCCAGCGATGATAGTGATCGCATGCCACGGCGCCGCTGTCGCCGGCGAGCACTTTGCCGGGCGTCGCGCAGAAAGTGTCCCAGATGGATGGCAGGCGGCCGTCTTCGTTGACGGCGCCTTCGATCTGATACGAAGCGGTGGCTGCACCCAACAGAAAGTTATTGCGCCACAGTGCCGAGTCGGTGGCAGGCGTAAACGGATCGGCGGACGAATGAGAGGAAAGTGCGTCGTGTGCCACGGATTCTCCATGCAAGCGAATGCTCGGCTGAGTTGAGTGAACCGGGTACGGCGAGATACGAGGAGCGACTGCGTTGACATCCGCGCAGGCGGAAGTGGAAGCGCTTCCACACAACGCTCGCGAACAATATCAGTGGCCTCTTTGACGCAGCAATCAGGGTTTGTCTGGAGCGGTGCTGGCATGCCGTTTCAACGCATGCCCGATGCATTGTTCAGTCGCGCGTTAGCGGAAATGCGACGCGATGGTGGAGCCTCGCAATGTGCTAATCGACTGCCAAGACCTGCCTTTCCCATTACGTTGCTTGCGAGTCAGCAGAGCACGGCTTCTGACCGCAGAGGTCACCACTATGTCTGTGGCAGGATTTCACGGGCCACGCCCGCTTCTAATGTGACGGCTCAATTCAACGGGCAGTAAGCGCCACCCCCGCCACCTCCGCGCGCTTCGCGACAAAATTCCAACGCAGCGCAGTGGATGTCTCCACGGGCGCCGGCAGAAGCCCCGCCCGGTAGAACGTATCGGCGATCTTTTGCTGTTCACCGAAGTTTTGCGTTTCCACTGCGCGCACCGCGTAACTGCGGCGTGCGTTCGCGCGCTCGATCGTCGCAGCATCCAATCCCCAGATGGGCGCGAGCAGCTTTGCTGCATCGTCGGGATGGCTGCGCACCCAGGCTCCCGCCGACGACAACTGCGCGAACACGGTGCTGATCACCTCCGGGTGGGCTGCGGCAAAGCTACTCGACGCGAGGTAGTACCGCTGATACGAGGCAAGGCCGGCCCCGTTGGCGAGGATGCGTACGTCCGGTGCCTGATCGACAGACGCGACATACGGATCCCATGTGACCCACGCGTCCACGCTGCCGCGCTCGAATGCGGCACGTCCGTCGGCGGGCGTGAGATAGCTGATGCGCACGTCGGCGGGTGCGAGGCCCGCCTTGGCGAGCGCGGCGAGAAGCAGGTAATGGCTGCCGGCGGCCTTGGTCACCGCGATGCGCCGGCCTTTCAGGTCGACGAGCGTGCGCACGGGGCCGTTGCGCTTCACGATGATCGCCTGCGCGCCTGGCGACGGCGCTTCTTGTGCGACATATACGAAGCGCGCGTGAGCCGCCTGCGCGAACACGGGAACCGTGTCGGCGACGTCGGCGCTGAAGTCGACCGCGTCGGCGTTGAGCGCCTCTGTCAACGGCAGGCCGCTCGCAAACTCGTTCCAGCTAATGCTCACGCCCAACGGCGCCAGTGCCTGCTCGAGCGAGCCGCGCGCTTTCAGGATGGTAATGAGCGTCGAAGACTTCTGATAGCCGATCCGCAACTTCAACGGAGCCGGAACATTACCTGTGGTTTGCGCCTGGGCTGCGCCGACAGCGAGCAACGTGCTCAACGCCACGCGGGCGAGCAATCGAAAGATAGAAAGTGTCACGGCTCGAAATTCCGATGAGGTCGATACGATCAAACTGCGATCGTAGCAACGACGGATCGCACGGATAAGCGAGCGTTTTAACTATGCTTAGCAGGGGAACGCATAACGCCTGGTGTCGTCGCGACCTCCTGCACAGCAAGCTCTGACACGCCCGCGATAACACCGCGCATCCGGAGCGGAGGTCTGACCGTATATCCGTCATGGGGCCGCGTTGCCGGCCGGCCTCGTCGATACAGTCCTAAAGCCGGAAGACAAGGCGTTGCTCGTCGACGCGCACCTGGTTGCACCTCGCCGCGTGGCAACCGGGCGTTTTGCAGCGGCACAAAAGGCTCAGACGCTGGCACCGCCCGCGCCGGGTTTCAATGGAGAGAAATCATGGAAAAGTTGAGGCAAAACCTGGTCTGGGCCAGCATCACTGTCGCCACGGTCTGCGCGTGCAACGCCGCTTTTGCTCAGGCGGGTGGCAATGGCAATGGCGGCAACGGCAGCGGTGGATCTCATGGAGCAGCGACTGCAGGCATGACTTATCACAGCGAGCCCGTCTCGAGTCCATGGAACCGCGTTCCCGGTGATATGACAAATCAGCCGAAAAGGTCCGATAAGGACAAGCAGAACATGTCGCCTGACGGCAATGGAGAGTCGGTCAAGACCGGACAGTGAGTACGCGTGGAACGTCGTCGCTTGTCACGCATCGGCGGCCTTCCCGCTTTCTGGGAAACACAGGGCTCCTCGCACGCAAGTGTCTGGTCTTACGCATCAGAGACCGTCAGCGGGAAGGGCAAGGACGATAGTTAAACATCGTCGTGCTAACAACTCTTGCAGCAGCGACGCGGCATCCAGCAGGCTCGCGACCCAGACTTATCGTCGCCTTCAACTGCCCTACTCCAGTGTTCATGGACGCGCGTTCTAGCGCCTTCCTGAGGCGCTCGGCGAGCGACGATCCGCCTCTGTCCCACACCAGAACTCTTCGATGTGCGAACCGTCGTCACGCGTCAGCGCAATACGCTCAGGCGAGCGGTCCCACGGATGCGAGCCTATCGAAGATATCTTGACGCCTTCGTCTCTCATCAAAGGCGTTAAACGCTGAGCTGCGAGCGGCGTTCGAACCACACTCCCCGATGGAATATGCCGCGCGGATATGTACCGCCCCTATTTAATCCTAGTCTGATAGTCGCGGTCCGCCACTACGTCCAACATCATTGCGGCATGAGCCGACGATCGCGGCTGCGCGTGTCTTAAACGGGCTCTGTCCAGTAAGACAACCACCTCGACACGGCAGGACACGCCGCTTTCGACTGTCGGTCACTTGATAAAACAGGAATCGTGGATGAAGGATGCAACAACCGGTAGAGAAATGGGCCGCCTTGGCGACTCGACGGACCACGGCGGCGAAGTCATCGAGGCAGCGTCAAACCTCACACATCTCGGCGTGGGCGTCGCACTGGACGGACACCTTGTGAAGTGCCCGGACTGCGGCGGCGCCTGGCCAATTATCGCTACCGGCAAAACCACGCATGCAGGCCGCCGCGTCGCGCTCATTGGCGACAGGACTGCATGCGGAGCCACGCTCATCCGGGCGTGACGAACTTATGATCTGGCATGTCAACACGCGAAGTATCACGTTCAGCGGGCGCGCCCTTCCTGAAATAGTCGGCATTGCCAGCGCCCGCAATGAGGTGCGCGAGCCGATGCTCGCCGTGCGTAGTGTGCGCGGGCGTGAAGCGGTGGGAGAACTGTTTGAGTATGTGGTCGTCGCGGAAAGCCAAACTGCTCTTCTGTTAAACGCCACTGATGCGACGCAGATCGATCTGACGCAGATTGTCGGCACTGACGGCACTGTTGCAATCGAAATTTCAGGCATTGGCACTTTTATAGCGGGCCAGCCGGGCGACATCGGGCGTTCGAACATCGGTGCCGATGTCCGTTACATCAACGGTGAAATCGTCTCGGCGCGCATTCAGTGTGTGGAAGACCGCGCGGCCGTTTATGAGTTCGTATTGCGGCCTTTCATGTGGCGGGCTACGCAGAATTCCGACTCTCGAATTTTTAGCGGCACTGTCGTGGATATTCTGCAAAAGGTGTTCGGGCGATATCTGGGCTCGGTCGACTGGCGGATTGGCGGCCCGTGGAACGGCATGCGTCGCTACCCGATGCGCGATATGGTGCGACAGGCGTGGGAGTCGGACTGGAATTTCGCACTCCGACTCATGGAAGAGTGGGGTCTGGTGTTCTGGTTCGAACACGCGAAGGACCGGCATACTCTCGTCGTGTCCGACACGTCAGGCGGGTTCCATCGGCACGGCATGGCCTATGAGGCACTGCGTTTTCACACGGGTGGCCGGATTGACGAGGAACACATCAGCAGCCTGGCCGTAACGCATACCGTGACGGCGGGGAAGGCGTGCGTCAATGACCATGACTACATGCAGCCACGTCTGCGCCGGTCCAATGCGCCGAACCGGCAGACATACGAAGCGGCTGGCGGCACAGCCGACCCGAACATCGAAATTTACGCGCCGGCCGAGTTCGCGCAGCCCGATACGTTCCCATCGTCCTACCCCCACGACGCGAGGGAGGAAGGCCAGTATCTGGCGCGCGTGAAGGTGGAAGCAGCGCGCTGCAAGGGATTGCGTGCGAAGGGCACGGGTCGTCTGCGGGGGCTGCAGCCGGGTCGCACATTCAGGCTTGTCAATTATCCGCAGGACAGCGCAAACCGCGAGTATCTGGTGCTCGCCTGCGAACTGGATATAAGCGAAGTCGGCACGTCAACGAGCGCGTGGCGCACCTATGCGGTAGCGGCAGAGTTCGAACTCCATCCGGTTGGCGAGTATTACCGCCTGCCGCAACTGACGCCGAAACCGCGCGTCGAGGGTTACGAGTATGCGGTGATCGTCGCGCCCCAAGGCCGGGAAATGTGGATCGACAGCCGGAACCGCCTGCTAATACAGTTTGACTGGGACCGCGAGGCCCGGTTCGACGGCGCAACGTCGATCTGGGTCCGGGTCGTCACGCAATGGCAAGGGGGCGAACTCGGCGTTGTGACGCCGGGACGCGCCGGGCAGATGGTCGTGGTTTCACACGTTCACGGCGACCCGGACCGGCCCGTTGTAGCGGGCTTCGTCGCTGACCGTTTCAATACGCCACCGTGGGAACTGCCCGCGAACGCTGCCTTAAGCGGCATACGAAGCAAGAGCCTTGACCACGGCGCGCAGTCGAACCACCTGGCGCTGGACGATACAGCGGGAAAACTTCAGGCTCAACTTGCGAGCGACCACGCCAAGTCGAGTCTTAGCCTGGGGCACATCACGCGGATCGACGGTAACAAGGGACGACAGGACGCACGCGGCGAAGGCTTCGAATTGCGTAGTGATCGCTGGGGCGTTCTGCGCGCTTCGATGGGATTGCTATTCACTTCATGGGGGCGCTCGGGGGCAGCGGGCAAGGTCAAGGACATGGACGAGACACATGCCCGGCTGACCGAGGCGCGCAGCATCCACGAAGAACTTGCGCTGTCTGCACAGCAGCACGGCGCCCAGCAAGCCACAGGGGCGCAACGGGATGTTGTGAAGGCGCTCAGCGATGCAAACGCCGCGCTACGTGGCAGGGCGTCGGACGGTGCCCATGACTTCCCCGAGTTCGGGCAGCCTGACATTGCAGTGTCCAGCGCGGCGAATCTGCACACGGCGGCGCAGGACAACACGCATATCGCCAGCGGGAAACATACGGCATTGACGGCGGGCGGTAACGTCGCGATTGCTGCGCTTAAATCGCTGTTTGCTTCCGTGCGCGAAGCGATTGCATTTTATGCCAGCAAGTCGATAACAATGATCGCCGCGACCGGGCGCATACACCTCGAAGCGCGTACCGATGCACTCCAGGCAATCGCGCGGGAGGACGTGACGGTGACCAGCCAGAACGGATGGCTGCGGCTGGCCGCGCTGAAGGGTATTGAAATCAACGCGGGCGGAACCCTGCTGCGGTTGACGCCGCAAGGCGTCACAGTTCACACGAACGGGCATTACCTCGTTCACGCAGCGAGCCATGCGACAGACGATCCGCAGGCTGCGCCGGTCACATTGCCAGTGACGCAGGAGAACCCGGGGCGGCTGGCTGCGCATCATGTTCTGGTTGAGGACGGGGGCGGGTTCATCCTCGGTGGCCAACCATACCGGATCACGCTGGATGACGGTCAGGTGATCGAGGGCGTGACGAACGGGCGCGGCGAGATGCAGGTGGCGACGAGCAACGCTGTCTCGTTCGGCCTTGTGGAACTCATGTCGCAAAGCGAACCGGATAAGGTCATATCGGCGAGCACGACAACGGTGTGGCGCGATGACAGTCTGCCGACACCAGAAACGGTCGAGATGCCGGAAAAGCGCACGACGAAGGTGGGCGGCAAGTCAGCCGAAACGCCGGGAGAAGGGCTGACTGGGGATGGCAAGCCGCCTGTGTTCGTTGGGTGTGATCCGATGAACTGGGGTTTGCGGACCTGTCACCTGCTCAGGAATGCGAAGGCCGCAGATACGCCGCCGGCGTTGCAGTATCGGAGCGATATCGAGTATCCGGTTGCAAAGAGCTACACGGCCGCTGTGAAGGAAAGTCTTTGCAGAATTGAGTGGGCGAGTCTCGGGGGAAAGACGGACAAAGAACTGGCGGCAGTCGTCGTGCCGGCGATCCAGGGGCCAATCTGGAATGCGTTGCAGGCGGGTCCGTTCGGATTGCCGGAGAGGGTCGCGAAGCAAGGCGGTGCAATGCCCAACATCGTGATTGTGTCGGCTAGCAACGCTGCAGAATATAGCTTTCCAATTGGCGCGCATGGGGTTTTTCAAGGCTCAAAATGGGTACTCTGCCTGTCGAGATGGGACATTGATGAAATTATCAGGAGCGTTAAAGGCGTTCCAGAAACAAACGTCACACTGATTGATTTCGCCGACACGGTTTATCACGAAGCGCGGCACTGCCAGCAGCTCTTCTGGCAGATCGCGTTACTCAGTGCATTTCCCGACGATTACAGGGAATTCTCCGATATGCGGGAATGTTTCAAGCAGATCGCTGGCAAGAAGATATTCGATCTGGCCTGCGCTACACCCTTCCCGAATGACAGTCTCGCCCGCGCAGGCATCCATGCGATGCTGGTGTTCTATTACTACTGGGTGATTACCAAGACGAAGGGTATCGCTGACGGGCAATTCATTCAGGCCGATCTGGAAAAAGTCGAGGCCGAAGTCTGCAAGGTGAGAAACGTCACACCGGAGCAGGCCCGAACGATGGCAGTTACCTATACGAGTTATCTACATGAACAGGACGCATTCTTGTGTGGTGAAGTGGTCAAGTATTGCTGGATTGGCCGTTCTCAGTTGCGTAACCCAGGCACATGCACAAGCGCCTACGCCCACGTCATCCAGTCAATCGGAGCGCACTGAAATGAGTGACGACATTGCGCCATCGCAGGAACGGGCGCTACTCCGACTGCTTGATAAGGTCATGGAAGTGATGCGGGATGACAGGCCGATCAATCCCGACGATCCCGATCTGGGGAACCTCAAATCGGCGGAACACTTTGTCCCTGGGGAAGCTGGAATAGCGTACTCCTTCCGGAACCGCGCTTTTCCTGATGCGACGGTGGAACTGACAACCTGGACCGACCCGCTCGACTATTCTGACGACAGGACGCGCGTGCAAGCGGTCCCCGCCTACTTTGAACTGGCATTCCATAACGCCCTTGCCGGAGTTAGTCGCCGCCTGCTTGAACAGCGCCTTGATCTTGCAAACTACTGGGTAGATGCGGACGGGCTGAGGAAGGAAAGCAACGACATCGGCCACAGTCTGCCGCCCTTTGCGCGGGAGCATCGTTATCGCTACCGGGCGAATGCGGGCGAACACGGCCGGTTTCCCGTTGATGTCGAGTTCTTCTTCATAGACCCCGCGCCCGATGATCTGTCGAGGAAGGCACGGCTCGATCAAATTACCATCACTCGCGACTACCCCTATCTCACGCCCGCGATGCGCAAGAAAAAGCGCGAGGAACAAAACCACAAAAAGCGGCAGACCTACGGCTACATGGACCTGTGCACGGGCGCGACGTGCCCGGAATCCGGCATATGGGAAGGCTGGACAAAGGACGGTCCGACCGACGTGATGAAGGTCGAACGCGGGCAGAAGTTCGATGCTGTACGCTCCGTGTCGCTGGAACAAGGGGGCTCATGTCCGATGATTCGCGGCCAGTGGTACTGGCTTTGCAATGTCAATGAGGAATCCGGCACCGTCTGGAAAGGCATTGCGCTGAAGGGATAAGCGAAGGCGCCTGGTCTTCCACGTATGCGAGTTACCTACATGAACAGGATGCATTCTTGTGTGGTGAAGTGGTCCAGTATTGCTGGACTGGCCGTTCTCAGTTGCGTAACCCAGGCACATGCACAAGCGTCTACGCTCACGTTATCCAGTCAATCGGAGCAAAGTGACATGAGTGGTGACATTACCCCGTCCCAGGAACAGGCACTCCTGCAACTGCTCGGAAAGGTCATGGAGATCATGCGGGATGACAGGCCGTTCAGTCCGGAGGACCCCGCCTTCGGCAAACTCAAATCGTCCTATTTCATAAGACCAGGAGAGGCTGGAGTACATTACTCGTTTGCGAATAATGCTTTTCCTGATGCAAAAGTAGATTTGTCGATGTGGACCGACCCACTCGACTATTCTGACGACAGGACGCGCGTGCAAGCGGTCCCCGCCTACTTTGAGTTATGGTTCCACAACGCTCTCGCCGGAATCAGTCGCCGCCTGCTTGAACAACGCCTTGATCTTGCAAGCCACTGGGTAGACGAGAAGGGCGTGAGGGAAGAAGGAAACGACATGGGGGTCGGTCCTCCGCCCGAAAACCTGCTGCACTCTTACTGGTACCGGGCTAATGATGGCGAGAACGGACGTTTTCCCGTGGACGTGGAGTTTTTCTTCCTCGATCCCGCGCCCAATAATCCCTCAGGGAAGTTGCGGCTTGATCGAATCACGATTCATCGCGTCTACCCCTATCTCACGCCCGCGATGCGCAAGAAAAAGCGTGAGGAACAGAACCAGAAAAAGCGGCAGACCTACGGCTACATGGACCTGTGCACGGGCGCGACGTGCCCGGAATCCGGCACAGTCTGGAAAAGCATTGCGCTAAAAGGATGAAGCCCCCCCAGCCCTCTTACGCAGCACATAATGCCCGACGCCCCATTCCTGTCCGTGCGCATAGCCGAACAGTTCGGCGACGGCCATATAGAACATGCGCCAGCGCTGGAACGCCAGGCGAGCATTGCCGCTTGCCGCGAGAAGCGGCAACACGCGCTCGCGCGCAGAGTCGAGAGAAGCCAGCCACTGATTGGCGGTCCGTTCGTAATGCGTGCCGTCAATCCACCACTGACGCGTCACGCAGAGATCGTCCTGAAAACGCAGCAACAGGTTTGCGGAAGGCATCGTGCCGCCGGTGAAGAAATGGCGCGACATCCAGTCGCTGCCGTCGCGCACGTCGAAAGAATATGCGAGCAGCCGGTGCGCGAAGATGTGAACGAAAAGCTGCCCGTCGTCACGCAGCCATCGCGCAATCTTCGCGAGCAGCAAGCCATAGTGCTTCATGTGCTCGAACATCTCGACGGAAACGACGCGGTCAAAGCCCGCGTCGCCCGGCGCGAATTCGAAGGTCGTGACGTCGCCCGTCACCACGCGCAAATTGGAAAGTCCGCGCTCGGTCGCGCGGTGCTCGATAAACGCGCGCTGCCCATGTGAATTCGAAAGCCCGACGATCCGTGCACGCGGATACCGCTGTGCGAGCCACAGCGATAACGCGCCCCATCCGCACCCGAGGTCGAGAATGGACTGCCCGTCCTCGATACCTGCACGCTGAGCGTACAGCGCCAGCATACAATCTTCGGCCTCGGATAGCGTTTCATTGCCCCTTGGATAATAGCCGCAGGAGTACTTGAGACGAGGGCCTAGATGCGCCTCGAAGAACTCGCCGGGGATTTCGTAGTGCTGCGCGTTGGCCGCCTGCGTTTCAATCGCGATCGGCTTTGCGCGCAGATCGTCGATGAGCAGTTCGAGTGCTTCGCCACGGCGCTCTCCGTCGTTTGCATGTTCATCGGCGAGCCGCCTGGCCATCAGCGCCCGCATGCCGGCGCGAATCGCGAAGTCCGGCAGCCAGCCGCGCTCGCACCAGCGAATTGTCCAGTTCGGGTCATAGGCGCTCGCGGCCGGTCTGCCTGATGCCGGTTCGACGCGTCGGGACGCAGGCGTGGGCGTGACGGTATAGGTCATGATCTCAGTTCCTCTTCGAGTGTCGGTCGTCCGAATCCAGATCGTTACCGTGTACGCGGGCGCCCGCGCGTGGCGGCCACGGGATCAACGCGCTTGTCGTCGTCATGTATTCGCGGTAGCCGGTGCGGGTCTGGACGAGTCGCGCTTCGAGCATCGGCACACCCGATACCTTCATGAGCAGCCAGGCCATCGCGCAGGGCGGCACGAGCGTCGCCCAACCCCAAGGCAGGCTGATCGACCACGCCGCATAGGCGCACCAATGCAGGCATTCGAAGAAGTAGTTCGGATGTCGCGAGTAGCGCCACCAGCCGACAGTGCAGACGCGGCCGCGATTGCCCGGATCGGCGACGAAGCGCCGAAGTTGGCGGTCGGCGGCAGCCTCGCCTGCGAGCGCCGTCAAGCCGATTACAAGTGCCGCGACGATAAACCCGAACGAGGGTATCGCCTCGCTGTACGAAGGCACCAGGAATGCAATGGACAGCACCATCGAGATCACCGCTTGCAGCAGGAAGAACGCCAGCATGTTGCGCGGGGCGGCAGCGCCCCAGCGCTCGCGTAGCGCCGCGTAACGGGCGTCTTCGGCGTGTCCGCTGTTACGGCGCCAAAGATGCATCGCGAGCCGAAGTCCCCACGCGCCTCCGCTGACTGCAACCACGGCGCGATTCAGCGACGCGCCGGGCCCGGCTGCCGCGACAAAAACCGCGACACCGCCAAGCGTGCCCGCCCAGACCGGATCGATCATCCCCGCATTGCGCGTACGCAACTGAACGACCCAGACACCGACAAACGTTATGACGAGGCCCTCGAATGCGAGCGCAAGGGTGGCGGCAACTGGCATGCAGAATTCCGAAGCGACGAATAACGGAATCTACGGATGCCGCGGTCAAACGGATGCAACGCGCCGCTCTCTTCTTATCAGACGCCCGAGCGGACCTGACCTGTGGCAACGACCGGCCCGGTAGGCTGCCCCGTCTGCGACCCGCCCAGCGGTTCGAGCGAGACGGCCAGCACCGCGCGTGCGCTCAGTTGCGCAACGACGGCGTCGGCAAGCGTCATGCGCGCCGGTGCATCAGCCGGAAACACACCGAGCGAGATTGGTTTGTCGCCTGGCGGAATGAGCCACAGTTCGGTTGCGCGGTCTGCGGCGAACGTCGGCTTGACGGCCGGCACCACGACCATCTCGCGACGCAGCAGATCGACCGTCGCTGTCCAGTGGGCGACGCCATCCGGGCGCGCGATCGTCGCGACCATATAGCCCTGCACCGGATTGACGGCGACGTTCGCGGGACGCGGCGCCTCGCGTAGCGAGACCAGGTTCACCGCGACGAGCGCGAGTGTCGCGAGGCTCGCTCCGATACCGACGAAGCGCCACAGGCCCAGGTTATTCCACCAGCCCTGCCCGCGCTCGCCGTCCGAGGCTGACGACCGCGCCGGCAAGAAGCCGAGATCGCGCTGGATGCGAGTCCACACGCGCTCCGGTACGGCCACGGGGCGCAGGTCTTCGGCAAGCGGCGCAAACCGGTTCTGCCATCGCGCAAGGGTCGACGCAAGCACGGGGTCGGTGGCCACGGCGTCTTCGAGCGCGCGGCGTTCGTCGGCGTCGAGGACGCCCAACGCATATTCTGCGCAGCGCAGTTCGGATTCGTTTTCTGCGGGCGTATTCATCGCTCGAGGCAGGTCTTGAGCTGCATCAGGCTGCGCCTGATCCAGCTTTTTAATGTGCCGAGGGGCACGCTCAGATGAGCAGCCAGCTCGCTATAGGTAATGCCGCTGAAGAACGCCTCGCGGACCGCGCCCCGCTGCTGCGGTCCAAGCTGCTCCATGCAGCGCTCGAGTCGCACGCGCTCTTCGCTCGCCTCGGCAAGCGCCACCGGCGTGAGTCCTTCGTCGACGATTTCCTCCGCGGACTCGTTATCGAGCGGTGTCTCGCGGTGCTGACGCAAGCGGTCGATCGTGCGGTTGCGCGCCAGCGTCACCAGCCACGTCATCGCGCCGCCGCGCGCGGGATCGAACACATCGGCGCGTCGCCAGGCGGCAGTAAAAACGTCCTGTAACAGATCTTCGGCTTCGGCGCGGTCGTGTGTCATGCGCAAGATGACCGCGAACACCCGGCTCGACGAGAGACGGTACAGCTCGGCGAATGCGGCTTGATTGCCGTGCGCCGTGGCCTGCAGCAATCCGTTCAGGTGCGCCCGCCGCTGCGCGTCATTGCCGCGTTCGCCCTGGTCCGCCTGCGTAGGCGAGACCGGTTCGTCGTTGTCTGCGCTATTCGACTTATCATTCATGCGCGGGTAGTGGCGTGCATCGCCCTCACGGATTAACCTCGCGCAATATAGCATCGACAGCCGCGGTCGCGGTGGACTGGCGGTTGGCCCGACAGTCGGCCCGACACCTGGCCTGCCAGTCAACGAAGGCCGCGTATCAAGCATGAAGGGACCTCCTGCTCTCGTGTCGTGAATCCCTATCTACGACTGAGCGGGTCGGTTGGACGCCTTGCATGACGCAAATCCCGACTCACCGCGTGCTTTCATCGAATCCGGCACACATGCTGCATCCGGTTTCGCTTGTCGTTCGTAACTCTGCCCGAGGACGCGCACTCCCCTTTAACTTCCAATAGCCACGCGCGTCCCATGATCGGGAGATGCGCACATGAGTCAGGCCAGCAGGACCGTCCCATTGACGCGAGGCTCACGCGTGGCGGTCATAGGTGCGGGTATTGCCGGCCTTGCGAGCGCCTATCTGCTCGCGCGCAACCATCGGGTGACGCTGTTCGAATCCGCAGGCTACCTTGGCGGTCACACCAATACCGTCGATGTCAGGCTCGATGGACACAGTCATCCCGTCGATACCGGCTTTCTCGTCTTCAACGATCGCACCTATCCGAACCTGATCGCGCTGTTTGCGGAACTGGGCGTGAAGTCGCATGCGACCGATATGAGCTTTTCCGTTTCGCTCGACAAGGGCCGCCTCGAATGGGCGGGCACCAATCTGAATACGCTATTCGCTCAGCGGCGCAACATGTTCTCGCCGACATTTATCGGCATGCTGCGCGATGTATTCCGCTTCAACGGCAGCGCGGAGCGCAACCTGGAAATCGCCACAGCAACACGCGTGTCGATGGGCGAACTGCTGACAATGGGCGGCTACGGCCATGCCTTTCAGCGTCACTATTTACTGCCGATGGCCGCGGCGATCTGGTCGAGCGCAACGGCCGACATACTCACTTTCCCCGCCAGCACGTTCCTGCGCTTCTGTCTGAACCACGCGCTGCTTCAGGTGAACCGCAGGCCGCAGTGGAAGTCGGTGATCGGTGGAGGCCGAAGTTACGTGCAGCGGATTGCCGCAACGCTTGACGACGTGCGGCTCAGAACCTCGGTGCGAGGAATCCGGCGCGGCGACCAGGGCGTCGACGTATTCACCGACGATGGCACGCAGCACTTCGACGCAGCGGTGCTTGCAACGCACGCGCCGACCACGCTGCACATGCTGGAAGACGCCGATGCCGACGAGCGACGCGTGCTCGGTGCAATCGCTTACCGGCCCAACGTGGCGGTGTTGCACACGGACACGGGTCTGCTGCCGCGGCGTCAGCGCGTCTGGTCGGCGTGGAATTACCTGGGCAGCCGCTGCCACGACGGTACACAGCCAGTGTGTGTCAGTTACCTCGTCAACCAGCTCCAGCGCTTGTCTTTTACGACGCCGCTCATCGTGACGCTGAACCCACTGACCCCGCCTGCGCCGGGTACTGAGTTACGGCGTTTTGTCTACGATCACCCGCTTCTCGATCTCGGCGCGATCGACGCGCAGCAACGCCTGCCGATGCTGCAGGGCAAGCGACGCACGTGGTTCGCCGGTGCATGGACCGGTTATGGATTTCACGAGGACGGCCTCAAATCCGCGCTGCGCGTGGCCGCCGACTTCGACTCGTTTCCTGCATGGGCAAAGCTGTGAAGCCCGGCACCGCCGATGGCAGCGCGAGCGCCGCCGCTATTCCGGAGCCATTCGCCTGGCTGCTCAACTGCAGGATCGTGCACGAGCGTCTGCGGCCAAAGCGTCATCGCTTCGTTTATCCAGCGTTCTATGTGCGCGTCGACCTCGATCGGCTCCACTCGATCGGCAATGGGTGGTTCGGTGTCGATCGTCACCGGCCGCTCAGCTTGCGCCGCCGTGACCACGGTCCATGCGACGGCAGCGATCTCGCAATATGGATGCGGGCGCAACTACGTGCCGCCGGCCTGCACGAAGCGGATGGCCGTATCTGGCTGCAAGCATTCCCGCGCGTGTTCGGCTATGCGTTCAACCCGATCGCATTCTGGTTTTGCCACGACCGCGATGGCGGCCTGCGAGCGTTGCTCGCTGAGGTGCGCAACACGTTTGGCGAGCGCCACTGTTATCTGCTGCATGCGCCTGATCGTGAGGCGATCACCCGCTCCACCGTTCTGCGCTGCAAGAAGGTGCTGCACGTGTCGCCGTTTTGCCGTGTCGAGGGCGGCTACGTGTTTCGTGTCGGCGAGACGCGCGGCAACACATCGATCGCCATCGATTACCACGACGCGCAGGGACTCCTGATTCGCACAGCGCTGCATGGAGCGCTCGTTCCGCTAACAGGCACAAGCGCGCTAACCGCGCTCGCGCGTCAGCCGTTCCTGTGCCTCGGCGTGGTCTTCCGCATTCATTGGCAGGCGCTGCGTCTGGCCATGAAGAAAGTGCCGTTCCATGGCAAGCGCCCTGTGGCTGATCCCGTCACTGACAAGTCATCGACGCAGTCGTGACTGCGAAACCGTCTTGCGCAGCACAGTCCATTTCGTCCGAATGAGGAGTTTCATTTATGGCGCTTTCGAGAACCGTTTGCGGTGACGAGGCCACGCCGCCGTCGGCGCGTCTATTCCTGTCCTTGCTCGAACGGATTCAGGCCGGACATCTGGTCGTCGTTACACCCGATGGCCAGCAGCGCACCTTCGGCGATCCCCATGGCACGCCGCGCGCCCGGCTCGAACTTCGCGATTGGCGGGCATGCGGCGCGATCCTGCGCAAAGGCGACATCGGCTTCGCGGATGCCTGGCGCGCGTTCTGGGTGGATACGCCCGACCTCGTCACGCTACTGCGAATAGCGATCCGCAATCAGAATGCTTTGCAGCGCACTGTGTATGGCAACTGGCTTGCCCAACTCTGGTATGGACTCAGGCATCGGCTGAGGCGTAACACCCGCGCGGGAAGCCGGCGCAATATTCACGCGCATTACGACCTCGGCAATGCGTTCTACGCGCGCTGGCTCGACCCGACCTTCACCTACTCCAGTGCTCTATTCGACGGCCATTTCGAGCGGACGCTCGAAATGGCGCAGCAGGCCAAATATCAGCGCATCGTCGATACACTCGAATTGCGCGCCGGCATGCATGTTCTGGAAATCGGCTGCGGCTGGGGCGGTTTTGCGATGTTTGCAGCACGCCAGGGAATTCATGTTCATGGCGTGACAATCTCGTCGGCGCAACTGCAGTTCGCAAAACAGCGTGTTAGCGAGGCGGGTTTGAGCGAGCGCGTGCACCTCGAACTGCGCGACTACCGCACGCTGAGCGGCCAGTACGATGGCATCGTGTCGATCGAAATGTTCGAGGCGGTCGGCGAAAAATTCTGGCCCATGTACTTTCGCACTTTGCATGACCGTTTGCGGCCGGCGGCTCGCGCGCTGGTGCAAACCATCACGATCGGCGACGAGCACTTTGCCGCGTATCGCTCAAGCAGCGATTTCATTCGCGAGTTCGTTTTTCCGGGCGGAATGTTGCCGAGCCCGCAGCGTTTCATCGACGCGGCGCAGCGCAACCATTTCTCAGCGCACGCATCGTTGTCATTCGGTCGCGACTACGCGGAGACTTTGCGCCGCTGGCGTCTTGCGTTCGAAGCGGAGGTCGACACCATCCGCACCTTGGGCTTCGACGAAGTTTTCATGCGCACATGGCGGCTATATCTGGCTTACTGCGAAGCAGGTTTCGACGAGGGCCGCACCGACGTCATGCAGTTCGTGCTCAGCAAGGCGGGCTGACCGGCTGTGCTGAAAATGGCATCACCGGAACAAACAGCGGGCGGCGGCAGGTGAAAACCGCGCTCCCCACGTCTGAAGTTTGACAACCACTGCGCACGAACAAACACGCCCGATTTCCTGCGTGCGCGACCGCTCACAGAAACGCCCAGCGGGTATGCTTACTGCTTCTTCGCGAGCACGGACCGCAAAACGTCACGGCTTGTCGCGCGACACAATGGAGAAAGCACATGCGCCTCGATGATGAAGTAGAAAGCCAGAACGTCGAAGACCGGCGAGGCGGAGGCATGCGGATGGGCGGCGGCATCGGCATTGGGACGATTGTGATCGCACTGGCCGCGTCGTACTTCTTCGGCATCAATCCGATGACCATAATCAACGGTGCGCAAGTGCTGCAAGGCAACGCGCCGCAGCGCAGTGCGACGACAAACGCACCGCCCGCCGAAGATGCCGGCAGTCACTTCGTGCGCCGTGTGCTCGGCAACACCGAGCGCACCTGGCAGCATATCTTTCGCACGCAGTTGAATCAGGACTATCCGGCGCCGAAGCTCGTGCTCTTCAGCGACGCCACGCCCACGGCATGCGGTACGGGACAGTCCGCAATGGGGCCGTTCTACTGTCCGCCAGACCGCACCGTTTATATCGACTTGTCGTTTTACCGCGAGTTGCGCGAGCGCTTCGGCGCGGGCGGCGACTTCGCGCAGGCGTATGTCATCGCGCATGAGGTCGGGCATCACATACAGAACGTGGTGGGTATCTCGGACAAGTACGAAGCGGCGCGTGCGCGCATGTCGCCGACGCGCGCCAATGCGCTGTCCGTGCGGCTCGAATTGCAGGCGGATTGTTTTGCCGGCGTGTGGGCAGCGGTCGCACAGCAGTTGAATGCGAAGCTGATGGAACCGGGCGACTTCGAGCAGGGGCTGACCGCTGCGGGCGCGATCGGCGACGACCGGTTGCAGCGGCAATCGCAGGGACGCGTCGTGCCCGAGGCGTTCACGCACGGCACCAGTGAGCAGCGGCAGCGGTGGCTGCGACGCGGCCTCACGACGGGCGATGTCCGCCAGTGCGATACGTTCTCGGCGCAGTCATTGTGATGTCGGGGTGGCGTCGCGTGTAGCGCGGTCAGTGGCTACATAAGCGGCTACATGAACGGCTACAGTGTCAAACCAGCAGCGCGCGCGCTTTGTCGCCGCGCGGCGTCAACACAGCGAGCACTGCGGCGACAATGAACAGCGCGGGGACATCGCCCGCCAGATGGCCGAGATGGCGCGCTCCGTCCATCTCGACGCCAAAAGACTGCACGGCCATGATTGCGCCGTGCACGACGCTCGACCATACCGTGAACCAGATCAGGCTCAGATGCTTGAGCGGATCGCGCGACGCCCTCAGCAGGAACACGCCGAGCGTCGCGTAGATGCCGACCATCATCAGCGGATAGTCGGAGTGACCGCTGTGCCAAGCCCAACCGGACGGCCACAGGATCATGAGCGGCCCGAACGCGAAAAGGGCGATCAGACCTACGACGATCAGGACGATACGCAAGGCGGCGAGTCGTTGAGCTTCGTTCATGGCGGGCCTCCGGAGTGCGGCGCGTGCATCGACCACGATACTCCGCGCGCGTGGTGAGTGCAGTGCCTCGCGCCTCGTACATGGACGCGTTTGCACCGAGCTTTCTACCGCGTCCAGCGAGCGTCGCGCATTATCGAAATCCCTACAAACAAAAAACTAACATTACAGAACACTTTCATCTATAAAAGCAGGAGTGCGGCGAACAGCCTTGTCTTGCCGCATGCCCTCTGCCCGCCGGCCTTGCCGGCGGGCTTTTTTTGACTCATACGCATGAGTCGCCAGAATTCCTTCATTTACCTTTCATATCAGGAAAGTCGCGTTACGAGACTAGTGTTTCTTTCGCTTGACTTACTTGATATATCACATACTGTATGGGTTCGACCAACGCTTTCACGACGTCTAAAGGTCGGCCGCGGTGCCACCTACCGCAATCAAAAGACAAGGCATGCCAAAGGAGACAGTGATGAAAACGGATCATCAGGAAGGAGCGTCGTCGTGGATAGCGTCACCGTGGGTGCAACTCGTATTCGGTGTGATCTGCATGGCAATGATCGCCAACATGCAGTACGGCTGGACCTTGTTCGTCAATCCGATCAACGAGAAATATCAATGGGGTCGCGCGGCGATTCAGGTCGCGTTCACGATCTTCGTTGTCACCGAAACGTGGCTGGTGCCCGTTGAAGGCTATCTGGTCGACAAGTACGGGCCGCGTCCGGTCGTAGTCGGGGGCGGCCTGCTATGCGGAATTGCGTGGGTGCTTAACTCGATGGCGTCGTCGCTGCCCTTGCTCTACATCGCGGCGGCGATCGGCGGCGTCGGCGCGGGCGCGGTCTACGGCACTTGCGTGGGCAATGCGCTCAAGTGGTTTCCCACTCGTCGCGGCCTTGCAGCGGGGATCACGGCAGCCGGTTTCGGTGCGGGGTCCGCGGCCACCGTCATTCCGATCTCCAACATGATCAAGAGCAGCGGGTACGAAGCGACCTTCCTGTCGTTCGGCCTCGGCCAGGGCATCATCGTCGTCCTGCTCGGGCTCGCCTTGCTCGCGCCGCCGGCCAGCCTGCTCGCCACCGCAAAAAGCACGATCAAACGCGTGGTCTACAACGCCACGCCGCGCGAAGTGGTCAGCTCGCCGGTGTTCTGGGTCATGTACCTGATGTTCGTGATGATGGCTGCGGGCGGCCTGATGGCCACCGCGCAGCTCGGACCGATCGCAAAGGATTTCGGCCTGCACGACTCTCCAGTTTCCTTGCTCGGATTGACCTTGCCGGCGCTGACGTTCGCATTGACGATCGATCGCGTGCTGAACGGTTTGACGCGGCCGTTCTTCGGCTGGATCTCGGATCGCATCGGCCGGGAAAATACGATGTTCATCGCGTTCGCGATCGAAGCAGTCGGCATTCTGGCGCTGTCGAAATACGGCCAGAGCCCGGTGGCGTTCGTCGTGCTGACCGGCATCGTGTTCTTCGCGTGGGGCGAGATCTACAGCCTGTTCCCCGCCACGTGCGGCGATACGTATGGACCAAAGTTCGCCGCTACGAATGCGGGCCTGCTCTATACGGCAAAAGGCACGGCTGCGCTGCTCGTGCCGTTCACCAGCGTCATTACGGCGGCAACCGGCAGCTGGCATGCCGTCTTCATGCTGGCGTCCGGCATGGCGGCAGCCTCCGCGCTGCTCGCGCTCCTGGTGCTGAAGCCAATGCGCCGCGCGCATGCGGCTCGTCACGCGAGTCCGGCGAGCGAGAACACCTATAGCGGCGCATTGATAAGCGAATCGGCGCGCGTCTCGGCCGACGGCGGTTGATCAGCCTTAATCGAATGGCCGCATCGCCGCGTGGCGGCGACTGCGTGCCCTCGAATCCGGGAGTGCGATCTCCCAATCCGCACCACCGAATGAATGGTTGAACATGAGCGGGAATAAATGACGGGCTGCAGGTGTTCACCGGACGAGGCGCGCTGTAGCCTGAGGTTCGACGAACAGGCGAAGCGCAACTTGTAGTCGCCTCTATCGTCGTTCCACATTACCGTGAGCCACACATGAACGTATCCGAACGCCTTGCTCAGTTGGGACTCCAGTTGCCGCCGCCGATCAACCCGCTCGGCTCCTATCGAACGGTATCTGTTTCAGGCAATCAGCTCTACGTCTCCGGTCTCGGTCCGTTCGAGGATGGCAAGCCGATCGTCGGCATTGTCGGCGGCGACATGTCTGTCGAAAGAGCACAGCACGCGGCGCGTCTGACCATGCTGATGATCCTCGCCTGTGTCGATCAGGCGTGCGGGCTCGACAACGTAGACAGATGCAGCCGGCTGACTGTCTACGTGCGTGCTGAACAATCGTTCACGCAGCATCCCCAAGTGGCCAATGGCGCGAGCGACCTTCTGCTGACGTTGTTCGGCCAGAGCAAGCTGCCTGCGCGAAGCGCTCTTGGCGTGCACACGTTGCCAATGGGCATCCCCGTCGAGATCGACAGCATCTTCGAGTTGAAGGGCTCAACATGAGCCGGCAAGCCCAAGAAACTACTCCCCATATCCCACGCCGTTGCGGCGCCTCAACTGCACGACATCGCGAAGCGGAGGCGCCCCGAACAGCCGGCTATATTCGCGGCTGAACTGCGAAGGGCTGTCATACCCAACCCGGACAGCCACCGACCCGACATCTCGCTTCTGTCCAAGCAGCAGTTTGCGGGCTTCGTGAAGCCGCAGTTGCTTCTGATACTGCAGCGGACTCAGCGTCGTGACGTTCTTGAAGTGATGATGGAACGACGACACGCTCATGTTCACCTCTTGCGCCAGCATCTCGACCCGCAAGATCTCGGTGTAGTGATTCTGGATCCACTCGATCGCGCGCGCGATCCGGTAGGTCTGACTCCCATTCACGGCAATGTGCCTGAGCCGCTTGCCCTGCTCACTCGTCATCAACCGGTAGAGCAGTTCCTTTTCGATGAGCGGCGCGAGAACCGGAATGTCATCCGGAGTATCGAGCAATCGCACGAGCCGCAGCGCCGCGTCGAAAACCGGTGCCGACAGCGAGCCCACCGCGATGCCCTCGCCCGCCGACACGGCCCCCGGTTCCGGCAGACACAACTGCGTCGCCAGTTCCGCGATGGCCTGCGGATCGAGCGTGAGCTTCACGCATAAATAAGGCGCTTCGGACGACGCTCGCGTGACCTGCGATGTCATCGGCAGATCGACGGACGTCACGAGGCAATGCAGATGATCGTAGTCGTAAGCCTGCCCCGCGACCACGACCCGCTTGGCTCCTTGCGCCGCGAACACGAACGCGGAGTTCGTCACGCCGCAGCCGAGATCGGCGGGCGCCGAGTACCGGTAGAAAGCGAGCGAGGGAATCGCCGTCTGATGCGCGCCGTCGACTGGAGCGAACCGGCTGACGAGCGCAGCCAGTTCGCGGCGTGCCGCTTCGCGCGACGCCGAGGGATCCATCCCGGAAGAAGCCAGATTCATGTGCATTGAACTCCGTTGACGGAAGCGAGCATACTCAACCGCTGCCGGACTGCCACCGCCGGCTCGTTGGATTTGCAGAATTGTTCAATATTTTTGCAGGATTGTGTAAGCAGAACGCGCAGCCGTCGTTCACACTGCCGCGTACACCCGGCGCCAAGTTCGGGCTTTCCCCACGGAGAGGTTCCATGTCCACATCGTTTGTCCTGAACGGCAAGAACGTCACGCTCGACGCCGATCCCACCACGCCGCTCCTCTGGGCCATTCGCGAGAACGCCGGCCTGCACGGCACCAAGTTCGGCTGCGGCATGGCGCAATGCGGCGCCTGCACGGTTCATCTCGAAGGCGAGGCCACGCGTTCGTGCGTGCTGCCGCTCGCCGCCGTGGCGGGCAAGCGCATCACGACCATTGAAGGTATCGAAAGCCGGCCTGCGAAGGCGATCCAGGCAGCATGGGTCAAGTTGCAGGTGCCGCAGTGCGGATACTGCCAGTCCGGACAGATCATGTCGGCCACAGCCTTGCTCGAACACAATGCCACGCCCACCGACGCGGACATCGACGCCGCGATGAACGGCAATCTGTGCCGCTGCGCAACTTACTCCCGCATACGCGCGGCCATCCACGAAGCCGCCGCTACCCTGAAGGCCTGACCATGACGACCGGATCTGATCTCACCGACGCAGTGCGCCCGTCGCGCCGGACCTTCCTCAAAGCAGCAGGCGCCGTCGCTGCCGTCGGCGCGAACATCGGCCTCACTATCGGCTTCGAGTGGGCCGGCCTGGGCCGCCGCGCGCTCGCGGCCACCATGCCCGACGCGACGTTTGCACCCAACGCCTTTCTGCGGGTCGCGCCGGACAACAGCGTGACCGTCATCGCGAAGCACGTCGAGATGGGCCAGGGCGCGTACACCGGTATCGCGACGATCGTCGCCGAGGAACTGGACGCGAACTGGCAGGACGTACGTGTCGAAAGCGCACCCGCCGACGCGAAGCGCTACGCGAATCTGGCCTTCGGCACGATGCAGGGCACGGGCGGCAGCTCGGCCATGGCGAACTCGTGGATGCAACTGCGCGAAGCGGGAGCGAAAGCGCGCGCAATGCTGATCTCGGCCGCCGCGGCGCAATGGCAGGTTCCCGCAACGGAACTCGTGACGCGCGACGGCAGCGTGCATCACGCGGCCACGAACCGCAGCGCAACCTACGGTTCGCTCGCGTCGGCGGCTGCACGGCTGCCGGTGCCGCAGAAGGTTGCGCTCAAATCGCCGAAAGATTTCCGTTTGATCGGCCATCAGTTGCCGCGCGTCGACGTGCCGCCGAAAACCGACGGCGCCGCGCAGTTCACGCTCGACGTCACGTTTCCCGGCATGCTGGTCGCGCTGCTGCAGCGTCCGCCGCTCTTCGGCGCGACGGTCAAGTCGTTCGATGCGTCGGCGGCCAAGGCAGTGCCCGGCGTCGTGTCGGTCGTGCAGGTGCCGGGCGGTGTCGCGGTGGTCGCAAAGGGCTTCTGGGCGGCGAAACAGGGCCGCGATGCGCTCAAGGTCGAATGGGACGATTCGAAAGCGGAAAAGCGCAGCTCGGACGCCATCATGGCCGAATACCGGCGGCTCGCCGAGCAGCCGGGCGCATCCGCCCGCAAGGACGGCAACGCGGAGCAGGCGCTCTCGGGCGCGGCGAAGAAAATCTCCGCATCGTACTCGTTCCCGTATCTCGCTCACGCGCCGATGGAACCGCTCGACGCCGTCGTCAAGCTCACGGCCAACAGCTGTGAGATCTGGGCCGGCGATCAGTTCCAGACCGTCGACCAGGCGAATGCCGCGCGCACGGCCGGGCTCGATCCGCAGCAGGTGAAGATTCACACGCTGTATGCGGGCGGCAGCTTCGGCCGGCGTGCGAATACGCGCTCGGACTATATCGTCGAGGCCGTGTCGATCGCTCGGGCGCTGGGCGCGAACGGCACGCCGGTCAAGCTGCAATGGACCCGCGAAGACGACATCCACGGCGGCCTGTATCGGCCCATGTATTTCCACAAACTCGACGCAGGGCTGACAGCGGACGGCAAGCTCGTCGGCTGGCGGCACCGCATTGTCGGCCAGTCGATCCTCGGCGACACGCCGTTCGCGAGCGTCATGGTGAAAAACGGGATCGACGCGACCTCGGTCGAGGGCGCCGCCAACCTGGCCTACGCGATCCCGAACATCTCGGTCGAACTGACGACCACCCAGACCGGTGTGCCGGTGCTGTGGTGGCGCGTGGTCGGCAGCTCGCATACGGCATTTGCGGTCGAGGCATTCATCGACGAAGCCGCGCACGCCGCAGGCAAAGACCCGTTCGCTTTCCGCCGCGATCTGCTCGCGCACGAACCGCGCATGCGTGCCGTGCTCGAACTCGCCGCGCAGAAAGCCGGCTGGGACCCTGCCAAACCGTTGCCTAAGGGCCGCGGGCGCGGCATCGCCGTCGCCGAAGCGTTCAAGACGTTCGTCGCGCAAGTGGCCGAGGTTTCCGTCGATCAGGACGGCAACGTGAGAGTGGAGCGCGTTGTCTGTGCGGTGGATTGCGGCACGCCGATCAATCCGGACGTGATCGCGGCGCAGATGGAAGGCGGGATCGGTTTTGGCCTCGGCGCGGCGTTGCACAGCGCGATTACGTTGAAAGACGGCAAGGTCGAGCAGAACAATTTCGACTCTTATCAGGTGCTGCGAATCGCCGAAATGCCGAAGGTCGAGGTGCATATCGTGCAGTCAGGCGAAGCACCGACGGGCGTCGGCGAGCCCGGTGTCGCGCCCGTTGGACCGGCAGTTGCCAACGCGATTTTTGCAGCCACGGGCAAACGGCTTTACGACTTGCCGTTCCCGGCCGCTGCGGGAAAAACCGTCTGACAAGCACTCGCGGGGCGACTGGCTTTCCGGCCGGAAGCCTCGCGGCCAGAGCACGACACCGTCACTAACACATTGAAAATAATTAAATAAACGTCCCGATGTGTCGATAACAGGTTCAGCCGCTTTTCCGTTGCGGTTGGACTTTACATGCAGAGCTCATACAACCCTTGGCTAGTGGCAATGTCGTTTGTCGTGGCGACGCTCGCGTCGTACACGGCACTCGATCTCACGGGACGCATCTTCGTGCTGGCGTCGCCGCGGTTGCGGCACGTCTGGCGCATGGGCGGCGCGGCGGCGCTCGGCGTCGGCATCTGGTCGATGCACTTCGTGGCCATGCTGGCATTTTCGCTGCCCGTTCCGCTCGGCTACGATTTCGCGGACACGGCCTATTCACTCGCACTGGCTATGGGCGCGTCGTATCTCGCGCTGTGCCTCACCACTCAGGCTCGAATTACAGCCACGCGACTGCTGGCAGGCGGCGCCTTCATGGGCGCAGGCATCGCGGGCATGCACTACAGCGGTATGGCTGCTTTGCGCATGTCGCCCGGCATCGGCTATCGACCGGCGTGGTTCGTTGCTTCGCTCGCAATTGCCGTGGGCGCTTCAACGGCCGCGCTGTGGATGGCGCGCGCGCTCAGTAACGACGACGCACGACACGTGCTGCGCAAGCGCTTCGGCGCAGCCCTCGTAATGGGCGTCGCGATCAGCGGCATGCATTACGCCGGCATGGCCGCCGCCGAGTTCGCGCCAGACGCGATCTGCGGCGCGGCGGCCGGCGTGAATGCCGCATGGCTCGCCACTTCGGTGATCCTGTTCACGTTCGCGATACTGATCGTCACGTTGCTGCTGTCGCGGTTCGATGCGCGCACGAGCTTTCTCGTCGGCGCGGTGTCGAAACTCAACGGGCAGATTCTGCGTCTCGCCACGCTCGACACGCTGACCGGACTGCCGAACCGCGCCACGCTGACCGATCGCATCGAGCGCGCGATTCATGCGTCGCGCCGGCAACGCTCGCTCTTCGCGATCCTCTTCATGGATCTGGACGGTTTCAAGACGATCAATGACTCGCTCGGCCACTCGGCCGGCGACCAGGTACTGTCCGCGTTCGCGCAACGCCTGCTGGTTTGCGTGCGCGCCGGCGACACCGTCGCGCGCCTCGGCGGCGACGAATTCGTGGTGCTGTCGGAGAACCTGGCTTCGCGCAACGACGCGGCCGCGCTCGCCGAAGGTGTGCTCGAGCGCATGCGGCGCGATACATGGGCCGACTCGCAACCGCTTCAGGTGATGCCGAGCATCGGCATTGCATTGTTTCCCGAGGACGGCGACACGGTCGACACGCTACTCAAGCATGCGGACGCCGCGATGTACGAAGCGAAGCGCGCCGGCCGCAGCACCTACCGCTTCTTCGAACGGAGCATGAACGAAGCCGCGACTCGCACGCTGCAGATCCAGAACGCGTTGCGCGAGGCGTTGGCGGAGCGTCATTTCACGCTGCACTTCCAGCCCAAATTCGACGGCAAGAGCGAGTCGCTTGCCGGTGCCGAAGCGCTGATCCGTTTGCATCATCCGCAACTCGGCACGCTTGCACCGCTCGAATTCATTCCGATTGCGGAGCGCTCCGGGCAGATCGTGCAGATCGGCTATTGGGTATTGCGCGAGGCCTGTCGGCAGATTCGCCGCTGGGCCGCGCAAGGCCTGCCGCCGGTCAAGGTGGCGATCAATCTGTCACCGCGCCAGCTATTGCAGGCGGATCTCGTGCCGACCATGCTCGATATCGTGAAGGCAGAGGGCGTCAGATGCGAACAGATCATGTTCGAGATCACCGAAACGGTGGCAATGCATGACGCGGCGCGAACCATCGACATGCTTCGGGAATTCCAGGCAAGCGGCTTCGAAATCGCAATCGACGATTTCGGCACCGGCTACTCCAGCCTCGCGTATCTGCAACGGTTTCGCGTGAAGCAACTGAAGATCGACCGCTTCTTCACCAACGGTCTCGATGCGCACGGCGCCGAAGGCAGCGCGATCGTCTCGGCGATCATCGCACTCGCGCATTCGCTCGAAATGGATGTGGTGGCCGAAGGCGTCGAAACCGAGTCGCAACTGCACATGCTCAAGGCGATGCGGTGCGACGAGATGCAAGGCTTCCTGCTCGGCAAGCCGCTGACGGCGGACGACTTCGGCGATTTCCTGCGGGGAACCGCGGTGACGGAGGAGGTCTGCTAAACGGCGCAACCGGCGAACGCCTGTTGCTGCTTTGATGAGATCAGATTCAGTCGCGCGCGACGTCGGCTATCGAGGTAAGCGATGCCGGCGCGTGAGCGACGTCGTGCCGAGTGAGCTTGCCGTCCACCGTCGCGCCGCAATCCATGCGCAATTGCTGATAGTAGATGTTGCCCGTCACATGCGCATTGACCTGCAACTCGACGAAATGATCGGCAATCACGTCGCCGACTATCTTGCCGTTGATCATCACGTCGTAACCGTGCACGTTGCCTTCAATCGATCCCCGGTCGCTCAGCACGAGCAGCGTCTGGCCGCCGGGCTCGCCGCTGACGTTGCCCTTCACGTGACCGTCGAGGCGCAGTCCGTCGGTGAATTGAAGATCGCCCGCGATGCGCACGTCGTGCGCGATCAGTGTGGCGAGCTTTGTTTGCTGGATGCCCGCGGTTTTTTTCTTGCTGAACATAAGTACTCCGGAAATGTAGAGGTGTGTCGCGTGGATCAGGGCGATGCCGCGCCGGCTTCTAGTGGCGGCTAGGGGCGCCTAGCGACGAGACGCCGCGGTCTGCCCGAGCGTCTGCGTGGGCGGCGCGCTTCTCTTCTGGCCGCGCAGGAACTGCAATTCTTCGTTGAGTCGCGCGACGTCGGCCGCGGCGCTATCGGCCGTTTTCTGCACTGCTGCGCGCGCCGCCGACTCCTGCGCTAAAGCAAGGCGCGCGCGGGCCAGTTCGATCTGCTCTGCGCGCTGATCGTCGGAAGCCGGGGGGCATTGAGTGAGCGGCCTACCGCTGCCGCGCGTCTGGCCGATGACCACGCCCGCTCCGCCAGCGAGCGCACTGAGCGTGCAAACCAGCGCCCATACGGCGATGCGAAAACGCACAGAGCGCGCCGGCGCAAGCGTGTAAGCGCGACGCGTCAGAGCGTCGGCATGGCGGGAAAGAATGGGATCAGCCATGAGATGCAGGGGCGAAGAGCGCGAGGTAGGCCGCGGGATCGACGGGCGCACCGTTGACCAGCACCTCGAAGTGCAGATGCGGACCCGTCGAGCGTCCCGTCGATCCGACGTCGGCAATATATTGGCGCGGCAGCACCAGATCGCCGACATGCACGACGATGCGCGACGCGTGGCCATAGCGCGTCATGAGTCCGTTGCCATGATCTATTTCGACCGCGTTGCCATAGCCGGACTTCTCGCCCGCGAAGACCACGCGGCCGCCTGCCGCGGCCAGTATCGGCACGCCCGTTCTGGCGACCAGGTCGAGACCCGGATGAAAACTCAGCCGATGCGTGAAGGGATCGACGCGGTTGCCGAACGGCGAACCGAAACGCGCGCCGTCGGCGGGCATGCGGCCGGGAAATGCAGCATAGGCCATCGCGTGCGCGGCGGTCTGCCGTTCGAGTGCACGCAGCGTGGCGGCCATGCAATCGATCTGCTCGCCGGTGTCTTTTGCATCCGCGCGGGCACCCAGATGCCGCATGACGCTGCTACACCGACGCGGCGGCAGAGACGGACCGCCCTCGCCTTCGCTATCGGTTGCGTCGCCATCGCCGCCCGAAGCGGGCGATGCAGGAACCGGCGCGCCCTGCGCAACCGGCGCCGAGCGCGGTGTATTCAGACGCGCTTCGAAGTCCCGCAACGCACCGACTTGTGCGCTGAGACGCGCAATGCGCGGCTCGATTTGCGCCATTGACGCATTGAGCTTACCGAGCTGGTCGATCGCATAATCGCGCTCGATGCGGTTCGCCGTCTGCATTCCAGACGCATCGCGCGCGGACCAGCGCAGGCCGATCGCGATACCCGCGACCAGCGCAAGAACCGCGGCCGCACCGGCAGCGCCGAGCGCGCGTGTCAACGCAAACCGGCGGGTGACGAGGCCGACGGAGCCGCTAGCGAGCCGAGTGCGTGCGCGTAACACCGACGACATCAGCGCGTGCCCCGCCGCGAACCAAGCACAATGCGCGCATGGCGCAGCGCAGCGCGCGCTGGCGTCGTATGTGAAGCGGACATGAAACGGGCTAACTCAACTGACTGCATTCGGCATCGACCGGGCAGATGCCGGCGGCGGTAATCGATAGAGGGCGCCGATTATCGCCTTGCCGCCGCAAGAAGCATCTCAAATACGCGGTCCGCGGCCGCCCGCTTCGCTCAGGCTGTTTCCAATGCGGCGAGGCGCTCCACCAGTTTTTCGCTCGCGCGCGTCATCGGCAGGCGAAGTTCGTCGCGTATCAGGCCTTGCGAAGCGAGCATCGCTTTGACCGGCGCGGGATTCGGTTCCGCGAACAGCGTGTCGATCAGCGGCGCGAGCGTGTGGAAAATGCGCCGCGCTTCCTCCAGCGCGCCGGCCGCGAGCGCGCGATACAGCGCGACGAACCGCTCGGGCTGCACATGCGCGGATGCGGCAATCGCTCCGCTGCCGCCAAGGCACATTGTGTTGAACATCTGCATGTCTTCGCCTGCAAGCACTTGCAAACGACCGTCGCGAATCAGCGCGAGTGTGGTGTCGAGCGAGCCCGCGCAATCTTTTACCGCCTGAATGCGCGGATGCGCGGCGAGCGTCATCAGCGTGTCCAGTTCGAGCCGCACACCGGTTCGATACGGAATGTCGTAGAGCACGACTGGCTTTTCGCTCGCATCGGCAAGCGCCGTGAAGTGACCGACGATGCCTGCCTGCGACGGCCTGATGTAATAAGGCGCGGCCATCAGCACGCCGGCAATCGGCAGCGAATTCAACTGTGCGATGCGCTCGCGCATGCTCTGCGTGTTATTGCCGGATACGCCGACGACCACGGGCAATGCTGGCTTGGGATCGGTGCTTGCGTCGGCACGCGCGCCGCCCGCTTGCGCCGCGTCGAGGATCGTTGCGAGCACGGCGTCCTGCTCGGCGGTGCTGAGCGCAGCCGGCTCCCCGGTCGTGCCTAACGCGACAATCCCGGCTATGCCCGCGTCGGCATAGCGGCGCACGAGCGCACGCAGGGCGGCGTGATCGACCGCGGCGTCGCCGAATGGCGTGATGAGCGGAACCCAGATACCCGAAAAAATGGACATGTCTTTCCTCTTACGTCGATGAGCGACCGTATCGATTCCGGCAGCATGCGAAGGAGAAAGACAGGAAGAACCGTTGAAGCGCTTGATCCGCCGTTCCGTCGCATCTGACGGAACAGCGTGCTCCGGTCAGATGAGCGGCTGTTTTTTGGCTTTAACGCTGAACTCACGGCTCAACTGCTCGCCGTTCTGCGAGGCAACGAGCGAACGGCGCGCGCGCGCATTCGCAACGCTTGCGAAAGCGGACCGGGTTGCGGTCGACGAGCAGAGTCGGAGTGTTTGGCGAAGGCGCATGAAGCGCAGTGTAACCGGGGCCGCGGCGGATTGGGAAAGCGCGGCTCAAAATTGCAGGGAAACGGGATAGGTTGGGCTACGCCTTATTGCAAATCAAGGTCTTAGTAAGGAATCCGATTACGCGCCAGATGACTCAGAACCCGTAAACTGGACTCGCCGGATTTGTGATGCGAATTCATTGGATTTGCCGGAGTTTGAGAGCGCTTGGGTTGCGCCGGTTGGTGAAAGGCTGGGTGCGGCCGATTCTGTTGAAAAAGTCGTGTTGTGGTTGGGGGCGCAGAAGTTGGCGACACGTTTCCGAGTTGTGGCGCTTAGCGAAGTGGCGAACTTGAATCAGGCAGCGATCCCCCGTTGCTGGTCATGTAGCGGCCTGAGTCATCTGCTTGCTTGCTGGCATGAGCCACTTGGCCATTCTTCGCAGATTTTGCGCGGTTGCTGCCATCAGGAACTCATCATGAGCACCGCTTGGACCGCGCAGTCGCAGGCGATCCAGC